>JBPCSO010000114.1:0-16505 GCA_051007055.1 Roseomonas sp. | reverse complement strand
TTTTTGCCGGATGCCCTCGCGGCGCCGCAGAATATCGCGACGCTCCGCCTGGCCTCGGCGGGGTTTGTCTCGGCGCCGAATGATACACCGGCGCTGGCGTTTTATGAGCCGCGCATTCTGGAGGATATCGAAATCGGCCAATCCGCCGCGGATGCACTGGCGGTCGGTGGTAGGGTGGCGCTGACGGTCTCGGAAATCGCCCTGGCGGATGGGGATAATTTCGCCGCCGATCTGGCCCGCTATGGCACTGCGGATGGGCGCGCCGTGAGGCTGCGCAGCCTGCCCGTGCTTAATCCCCGCGCGAGTGATTTCGGCACCAGCCTTGCGGCGGCGAGCTTGCCATTCATCGGCATTCTACGCAGTGTCACGCGGGCGGGTGATTTTCGTGCCAGGCTGGCACTGGGCGATGTGACAGAGCGCATGGCGACGCCCTTGCAGCCTGTGTTGTTTCAAGGCAGCGGTGGTCAGGAAGGTGGCGCGGAATTGAAGGGCCGCCCAAAGCCCGTCACGCTTGGGCAGGTGTTCAATATCGCGCCGGTGTTTCTGGGGAATATTGATCTCGGCGCCGGCAGCCTGCCGAGTTATCAATCCCATTGGCGGGCAATCGCCGGGCATGACGCTATTCGCATTCGCGGCGTGGCGCAGGTGATCACCATGGCAGGTACTCCCCTGGTCGGCCAGGCGCGGGATTATCCCGCGCTTGGGCTATTCCAGCTTGGGGGCGCGCCGGATGGAGATGTCACCGCCGATCTGCGCGGCGATAGCCTGCCGATTTATGTGAACAGCACGGCAAGCATCCTGCGCCGCATGCTGGAAAGTCTTGGTCTTGCCTATGACGCAGCAGATTTCGATGCGGACGCCTGGGCTTTTGCGGAATTCGACCTGCCCGGCATTATTGGCTTTCACCAGGGCGCGACTGCGACCACCACGCTTGCGGCTGCGGAGGAAATCCTGGCCGGATCGGGTGCCATGCTTGCCGCGGGTCGAGGCGGCAAGCTGCGCCTTGCTGATCCCTTGGCGACCGATGCGCCGCAATTCGATCTGCCCGCAGCCTGCGTGCTGTCGTGCGAGCCCTTGCCATTGCCGGCAAGCCTGCGTCCCCTGCCGCGTGCAATTGCCGTGCGTTGGGGGCGGAACTACGCGCCTCTTTCCAACATGGCCGGCAGCGTCGCGGCGGTGGACAGGCAGCGCCTGTCGCAGGAGGGGAGTTTCGCGCGCGCCGAGAGCAGCCTGATCACCTCCCGCGTGGCGCAGCAGCGAGAAATCTCTTTCCAAGCCGCGTACTGGACCGAAGCCGATGCATTGGCGCGAGCCGAGAAATGGCGCACCGTCCTTGAAGCCGGGCCGCGCATGGTGCGGGTTTCGACCGACAGGCTGCTTGGGCAAATCGAAATCGGGCAGATCGGGCGGATCACCTATCCGGCTTTTGGGTTTGACGAGGGGTTTGTCGGTGTCGTTGTCGGCTGGCGCGAAAGCCTGACGGCGCGGCGGGTTGAAATCACACTCTGGGGGGCGGGCTGACATGCCAGGGGCGTTTTTGCAGCAAGACCGGGTGGCGACCGGCAGTGTGGCATCGGCACAGGCGAGCATTGCCAACATGCCGATCACGAACCTGCAAGACCCGCAGCCGCGCCGCCGCGCCAGACTGATAGGAAACAGCGCGACCATCACCGCCGATCTGGGCGCCGAGGTGCCGGTGGATTGCGTGACGCTGATTTCCACCACGCTCGGCAGCGGCGCGACAATCCGCGCACGCTTGGCGAATGTTGCGAATTTCAATGTAACGCTGGCAGACACCGGCTTGCTGAATGCCGAAGCGCAAGATGAAAGCCTGGGGAATGTCGTGCTGGTGCTGCCAGCCCCGGTCACCGCACGCTACCTTCGCGTGGACCTTACCGACGGCGCGGCGCCCTACATGGACATTGGCCTGCTTGTCGCGGGACAGCTATGGCGGCTGCAGCGCGGCACGGCTTACGGCATTCGAGAAGGCCGCGTGATGCTCGATAGGCGCGACCGCAATCCTTACACGGGCGCTGAGTTTCCTGTGACTGCGATCGTGAACCCGCGCATCGCGGCATTCACCCTGCCGGCGCTTTCCACCGCCGAGGCACGTAACCAGCATCGCGACATGCTCCGCCGCCTAGGCGCGGCGCGGGATACGCTTTGGATTGCGGAGCTTGGGGATGCAATGGCAGAGCGGAACCGCCGCGCGATCTGGGGGGCGATGAACGCACCAGGGGAGGACGCCGCCATCAGCCGGGATAGTCTGCCGCTGGCGTCGCGGGGGTTTAGGGTGGTGGAAAGGGTGTGAGGCGTGTGCCTCACCCAACCGCCATGCCCTCATCAAGCGATGTGCTGGCAACGATGGTCTGAAATTCATCTGCCAAATCCGCATGATGGCGGCGCAGATAACTCGCCACCGCCTTATTGCCCATCAGCTTGGCCACATAGCCGCGCGCCACGACAAGGCTCAGCACATCTGTATTGTAAGTGGCCTCAATCGCCCTGAACCGGCTTTGCACCTGCGACATTTCCTGTTCCATCCGCGCCATCTGCTCCGCTGACAGTCCGCTGATTTTCTTGGGACGCTCGGCTTCGACCAATTGCGCCTGCGGTGTTGCCGCCAAGAGGGCCTGCGCATAGCTGATGGAGAAATTATGCAGGCTGCACATGAGCTCCGCACATTCTATCTGTCGCGCCGGTTTCATTTTTCGCAATAGCTGCGCCACCTTAGTGGAAAATTGCTGTTCCTTCAGCAATTCCACCACCTCTGGGCAGATACCATCCAACAAATTGCGCTTGTACCGAATAGTTCCGATATTCACATCCAAGGCGCGCGCCAGATGCGCTTCTTGCACACCACGTTCCAGGGCACGCAGGATCATGTAATGTTCCTGGATTGTCGCCAACCGATTGACGCGGCGATTATAGGTAAAGCCCTCATCATCGCGCGCCACAATACAGGCGATCCTTTCCCACCCAAGATCACGCGCTATTCTCAGCCGCACATGCCCATCCAGTATCATATGCATGCCTGTCTTGGGATCACCGGGCATGATGGAAAGCGGTTCAATCAACCCTACCTCCTTCATGGATGCCATGATCTGCGTATATTTGCGCAAGCGGATGATTTCTTTGGGCAGGCTGCGCGTTGGCAATAAGCGCTCCAGGGCCAAATCCAAGACCCTGCCATCGAAAGCTGCCGGCAGGTTCATGCGCGCCCCATGCCGCGAATACGGTCCTCAAGCTGTCGCGGCTGGCTGGAAAGCCCCTCTGCCCGCAGCAGGTTCACAAAATTCTCATCGCCCAGCAGGTTCGTCATGGCCGCCACAATGAAGGCCATACGCTGCTGTACCTGGTAGGATTTTCGGATGAGCATTTTCTGTCGCTGCACCTCCTGGTTATAGGCACGCACCAGCGCCGAGGAGGAAAGCCGCGTAGCTGGGCGAGCGGTTTTCCGCGCGTTGTTTTTCCCGAAAAGATGGCGCTTTTCGATAATGCGTCGTGCCGTCAGAAGCTTCTGGCCACGCAACTGACCGCTTTCATAACTGGCCTGCAGAACTTCCTGCACCTGACCATCAACCGCGCCGGCGATCTTGATCGCCACATTCAGCGGCACCCGCCCGGCTTCGACCGCGGTAATCAACCTTCCTTCACCCTGATCCAGCAAGGTCAGGATACCCCGAACCCAGACCGCTTCCTGCGCAGTCTTGCGCGCGATGGTCGCCACATCATAGCCGCGCTGCCTTAAATTGCGGATCGTTTCGATTTGCTCCAGCGCGGGCGTCTGGCGGCGCGCGACATTTTCAACCAGGCTCATAACAAACGCCTCCTCATCAGAGGCGGTGATCACCTGGGCGGGGATCATGGTTTCACCGAGTGCCTGAAAGGCTTCCACACGTCCCTGACCGCAAACCAGCATGAAGCGCTCTCGCTCCCCGCTGCCACGCCGTGTCACAGTGATCGGCTTTTTGAGACCGAGCGCCTTGATGGAAGCAACAATTTCCCGAAAAGCTTTCTGGTTGCGTTCGCGCGGGTTCAGGATTTCGATCCGGTCAATCGGAATCAAGCGGATATCCTCGCCCTCGCGCGTGATGCGGCTCATGCGGCCCTCCTTATGCTGGCGCGTTGCGACATGCTGTAGAGCATCGAAAGATCGTCAAAGCGGTAGCCATCCAGCAGCGAGGGATTCACTTCACCAAGCGTCAGCCGGCTTGGGCCAAGGTCAATCCAAGGCAGCAGATAGTAATCAAGTGGCGCCGTATTATCCTGGTTCAGCCTTACGGCGATGGTGATATCCGGCCGCAGGCTGGTGTCGAGGCGCAGCTTCCAGCGCTGCTTTCCTGCATCGGTGATATTGCAACGTGCCAGGATCAGGGAAGCAGAGAACTCATCATTGATCCGCAGCAGATCAGTGGCGCTATCGCGTTCAATCTCCGCGCCAAGCGCCATGATTTCGGATTCCACCCGCTGCACCAATTCCGGGTGCATGCGGCGCAGGAACTTATTGACCTCAAGAAAGGCATAATCCCGATCCGGCGAAAAGCCGATCAGCGCATAGGCGCGCACCAGACCGCCAAAGCGGCTGGCATAGACGCTGGAAGACGCCATGCCCTCTGTCTCGTCAATCAATATGCCGGAGAGATATCCGCGTTCCTGATAGAGTTGCTTGAGCCGGTCGAGCAATTCGGCATCGCTCTGCCGGCGCGACCGTGCCTGGATGATGCCTTGGGCGGTGAAGAACCATTCCACCGGCACCACCGGTTCAAAGGCACCCGGCTTGCGTATCCAGGCTTCGGGTGGGTTTATCACGCGGCGCTGCTTAAGCTTGAAGGACTTCCGATTATAGACGTTATTGCCGATGTATTTTTCATTGGTGAGTATTTGATGCACCGTTCCGCTGCTCCAAAGCCTTCCAAGATCGGTGCGATGCCCGTCGGCATTGAGTTGCCGCGCAATCTCCCCTTCATTCAGGCTTTCCTCAAGGAAGCATCGGTAGATCCTGCGGATCACCTCGATCTCCTCATCAGGGCCCGGGCGAAGCACGACGCGATCTGTCTGAAGGCTTTTATGCTCCCCGCGCTTTAGTTCCGCCTTTAGCGCGCCGGACTGATCAAGCAGTACACGGCGCAAGCCAAAGCCTGCAGGGCCACCCTGGCGATAGCCAAGCTCGATCAGGCGGCATTGGCCAGCGAAAACCTTGGCGGATAATTCGCGGCTATACTCCCCAGCCATGGCGCGTTTGACGCCCTTGACGATGGTGGAAACAGGCGAGCCGTCATTGTCAAACTGCTCCGCGCAATAGACCACGCGAATGCCGGCCTGCTTGCAGATGAATTCATAATGCGCGCTTTCGTCAGCATCCTGAAAGCGGCCCCAACGACTCACGTCATAAACAAGTATCAGGCCGAAATCGGTCTTGCCTGCGCGTACATCGGCAAGCAGGTTTTGCAGCCCTTCACGCCCACCGATATTCAATCCGCTTTTGCCTTCATCGGCATAGGTGCGGACGATTTCGATATCGTTGCGTGCGGCATATTCCTTGATTTTATCGCTTTGGTTTTCGGTCGAGTATTGCTGGTGTTCCGTCGACATGCGCACATATTGCGCAGCGCGGCGAGCAAGCGGCAATCGAGGCGTTTCTGTCTGCATCTTTGGATCGAACCAAATCGTTTTTCGTATCCGTCACGCATAAGGAGAGGTGCGCGGCATGGCAAGTCTTATCTTTGAAAGTCTTCAGGTATGAACTGAGAAAAATGGAATGTGCTTATGAAACTTCGAAGTGCATCAGAATTATAGCTTCATATTTTTCTGCAAAGCGAAGATTGCAGGCACCAATACCGCAACGAGACCCAGCCTTCTGGACGCGGACCGGTGCCATACTGAGTTACCGATTATTGCGCGCGATGACCTCGGCTGCCGAAAGCGAATGGTAGGAGGCGTCAGGCGCCGCAAAGGCATGCTGCAATTCAGCTTTCAGCCTATCGAAAGCTTCTCGCTCCACCCGCTCCTTATCGCGGCGGATAAGGTCACGAATGTATTCGCTGATATTCTCATAGGACCCCGTCTCGCTGACATTGGCCGCGACGAACTCACTGAGGGCGCCGCTCAGGCGGACTGTCATCGTGATAGTAGGGGGCACGGCGGAGTCTCAAGGATATGACTGTCTTTTTCATGACCCGAATCGCACACAAAACAAAGTTTATGGCGACTACACCGCCAGGGGCTTCATTCAGAAGAGGCGCTTTGCCTTCTGACCGCGCAGCATCAAAAGGCGCGCTTTACCATAGCGTGATTAAGTCGGGGCACGCGCATGCGATCAACGAACGATTGGCTGATCGCGCGACATTGCTGGTTGACATTTGACCCGCCCTTTTGGCCTGGCGTCCTGCGCCGCTGCGGCATCATCCTCAGCCGCATAGCGCCGCAGATCAGCCTCTGTCGTGGCATCTACTCTGCTGGCGTCAATCCGCCCCGTGACAGGCTTGCCCGCTTCAAGCTTCACGCGAACCGTTCCCATAGCGAGATACCTCCTTTGCATTCGACTTGCGGGCAGAAGTGATGCGCAACACATCGTCCAACAAGCCGATTTCCCCTCAGCCTGAGGATACCTCAAAGGGGTTGCGGATAGGAACACCGAGACCGCTGACGTCAGCAGCGTTCCGTGTGACGAGTACCAAGCCGTGCACATTCGCGGTTGCAGCCAGAAGCGCGTCCACCACGGGGACAGAACGGATGGCCGAGATCCGGCCCCAGCTTTCCGCTACGGCAGCGTCAATACCCAATATGCGCGGCCCGAACGCCTCCACGACAGCTTGCAGCCATACTTCAAGCGCGCGCGCCTTGTCAGGATCTCGGGCCCGAACAGCTTCGACACCCTTCCTGATCTCGCCGATGGTCAGCGTACTCAGGAAGATGTCCCGATCCTCAACGCTGGACCACCACGCGGCAACGGCGGGATGGCAGCGCGGCCCTTTTCGGACCTCAGAGATAATGTTTGTATCAACAAGCCAAGTCACAGCTGGACGGCGCGCCCCATGTCGCGCGGACGATCAAGATCGATCCCTTCAAGCGGCGCGGACTCAATGAGGTCCTTGAGGCTGCGGGTTGGCCCTGGAGTAAAGCAGCGTAAAAGCAAAGCTCGCGCTTCAACGGCCTGACCGGGGTCTGCGAGGGCGGCCACAACCGCCCGAAGCAGCGGGGCGTCTTCACCACGGACCTGCACCTCAAGACGCTGCAGACCTCGGCTGCGCAGCCGCTTCCGATGCTCGGCCAAGGCCGCGCTGGGCGGAACACGAGATTTTGATGGAGGAGAAGGTCGCCGCTTGGCCATTCCGGAAATCTATCCGGAATATAAGAAAAACGCAAGGAAAAGGTGGGGGCTGCTCTGCGGCCCTTATGCACCTCCTTCGCGTTCAAGGTCCTGTAGCACTTCCGGCAGATCGCGGGCGCCATGAAGGACCCGCAAGACCCTCGGCGGATTTGCATCAGCGCGATAGACCACAATGTAAGAGAAGCCGCGCAGTATCAGGAACCTTATGTTCTCAGAAGCAAGGTCGGGTCGCTGTTTTCCAAGATTGGGATGGGCGCCGATCAACTGGGCGGCCTCGCCCACCGCAATGCGTAAATTCTCAGCGGCGCTGAGATTCTCCTGGCTGATCCAGGCAATTGCCTCTCCCAGATCCGCCAAAGCCTTTGGCGATAGGATCGCGCCAGCGCAACGAGATCGCGGACTCAGCTTTTTTCCCTCGCGGCTTTAGCTTGCGCGATGACCTTTCGAAGCTCGGCATCTACCTGATCGGCGGTAAGCCAGCCTTTTTCATCAGCCTCTCGTTCGACACGTTCCAGCATTTCGGTAAAGGCTGTGCGTCGCGCTTCCTGGTCCGCAAGAAGGCGAAGTGCTGCGCGCATCACCTCACTCACATTGCCGTAGCGACCGGAGGCGACGCAGCGCTCCGCAAAGCCCTCAAGCTCGGGCGTCAGGCTCACATTTGGCATTTACTTGCTCCTGCCCTGGGCATGTCATACTTTGACATAACAGGGCTGAATTTCAAGTCTGGAGATTCGCCCATGCTTACCCCACACATCCCCACCAATCCCTACTGGCTTGCCCTCCTATGTGGCGCTCGCGTGGAAATTCGCCCCGTCATCACCGCCGTCGTGGCCGCCGCCCAGGCAGCCTCCGCGCGCCGCCTCAGCGCGCCGCGTGCGGCGGTGTCAACGCCGGTTGAAATCTGACCCTTGGCCGGTTGAACCACTTCAGGGTCTCCCGTTCGAGCATCAGCCTTCACCTGGCCTCAGCGGTACTTGTTATGAATAACTGCGCGATCTTAACGAGATCGATGGCCGAGGAGCCGATCAACTTCAGCCCTGACCCGACTTTCCGAGAGACCAACCACGCCGAAGCGTTCATAAAGCGACGCGATCAAGGGAAACAGGTGCTCAGCCAGACGAGCCGTGACATCCTGGGCCGGAAGCACTGCTTCCAGCATGGCCTCGTCGCTTCGGGCAGCGTGCCCCTCGATCAGCAGGTCGGCCAATGGGTTCGCCCACGAGCGCAACACCCTTCCGCTTAGGCCAGAGTAAACTGCGCGGAAGCGAATGGTCGGCCATGCCTGATCGTTTGCTCGCATAAGGATCGCCAGCCTCTCGGCATGCAGCAGCGCCTCGCCCATGCGCCATATAGGCAGCGTTGTGTCCATGATCGTGCCTGGCGAGAACGTCTCCTGGCTGTCTTCCTGGTATCCACGGATGAGGAAAAGGCGCCCAGTCGGTGTGGCGCGCCAGAAGTCACTATGCGCCGCATCGTCAAAGCCACGTCTAGTACCGTTGTGTCCGTTGGGGGCAAGCCAGCACTCAATCGTGCCGTCCACTTCGCGCGGTGCAATCTCGGGCCTTTTTGGAACCCAGAACACTGGCCATCCCGTATGCTTCGTCACTGCCTTGTCCAGGATTGCCTCAAAGGTTGTGAGGCTGGGTGTTTTCAAATCGCCTTCAAGGCAATAATCAAAGCGATACCAGCCGTGCGGAAATCGGCCGGGTGAATCTTTCGGCAGATCTTTCGTGAGGCTACGCCAACGTTCGAATGCGTCGCGCACAAATGCTTCCTGCGCTCCCTGATCGGTTTGCTCGTCTACCAGACCGACGACGCGCAAGATGTCGAACGCCTTCGACAGCGTGAGGGTTGTTTCGCCACGCTCGAAGGCCGCCATTGTCGGAACGCTGACGCTTGCGAGCGCGGCGTGCTCCCGCTGAGTAAGCTTCTCCGCCTTTCTTCGGCGGATAGTCTCGTCCACCAGCGCTGGCCAGTTCAAAGGCGTCATCGCACGAACATTCTCAGGCATGCGTTTGTCACAATCTCTGCGAACCGAGTTCTGAATCCGTCTGGGCTTTCTGCGGCAGGCGGAGCAATAATCGGCGCTGCCTTGCGCACCTGCCGTTCGAGAGCCACAAAGGCTTGGTCGACTGCTCGCTTTGGCAAGCCGATCTCCAGCCCGAAGCGCCGAAACAGGGATTGGTCAGCTTCTTCCAACCTTACTCGGCGCCCACCGATGGTTAGGGCCAGCGCCTGATCCAAGCCATCATAGATCGCAGTGTTCAACACATCATACACGGGCGACAGGCGCAGTCCTGCAGGTGTTTCCAGCAGCGAGAAATTCTTCAAATGCGCATCACAGTTGCCGATGAGCGCGAAGACGAGCAAGCGCCGATAGAAGCGCAGCAGGTCAATTGATGGGCGCACCGAATGCTGCTTGATGATTGATGCAATATCCTCATACGCTGCATTGTACTTGCCCGCGTAGTCCTGCCCGCGAGGTTTGCATAGAATCTGCGCGCAATCCTCAAGCCTTAGCTTTTCGCCGCGTGCGCCCCGGTCGAACCGGGTGACGACAAGGGCTTGCTCCTCGATTACCGAAACATGGGCCAGCTCGAACTTCGTGACTTCGTTCGTACCCAGCACGGCAGCCGTCCAGCGCAGGCTTAGGGCCTCGTTGCGAACCAGGCTCTGGACCCGCTCCGAATTGAACTTGGCGATGTACGGCGCAAGCCCTTGAGGGGCTGCCGGCCGGAAGGCGTTCCCCTCCTTCACCACGAGAAGTTTCTTCTGGATGCCCGAGACCGTCCTGCCAGGGCTCGCCGTCGCCTCGGTAATTTCGGGGGCTGGGGCTAGGTCGCTAGGTGGACGCAGGCTCACCGCACCAATGCAGTCGGCGCCGTACCTCAGGAGGAGGCCGAGATCATCTTCCTCGAGCACGTGAGCGACCCGGGCCTGCTGCTCACGCAGCCAGCCCTCTGGCGCGAGATGCTCGAAGAACGGATGAAGCCCTCGGGCCCACTCATGCTCCCGCCGAACCGCTGGGAAGCAACACGCGATTTCGTTGTTCCAGCCTGAAGCGTAGGTAAAGCGGGTCCCACCGCCGGCTGTCTCTGCCAGGCTGCCTGCTAGCTGGTCCTTGTAAAGGATGTCGGCGGTCCGCGAAGCCATGCTAAGGATTATTCCATCCCTGCTCGGCAGAGCCAAAGATTGGCCTCTGGGAGCAGGTCTGTCTTGCCATATGGCCTATCGACTCTAAAAAGCAAGCCGTAATTTCATTTGTGTCTGTCGACTTGGATAGAGGAAGTCTTAGTTTTCTTATGGGCGTTGTTTTCGGCCTTCCACTTCCCCCGCCTAGCAAAAGCTTCGCAAGTGCGGCGGCCACCGCGCCTGCCAGCATTCTCCAGGCAACAGGTCGGCAGAATTTCGAATCCCCGTGCACCTCATCCGCCAGATTTTCATCGCGAACCGGTCCTGGGGCTGAAATTGGCCCCCGTTTCTTTGAGGGTTTCAAAGGAATTTGCTGAGGCGAGTAAACCGGCAAGACCCGGAAAAGCCCGGAAATGGGTCTCTGAAGCCCTTTTGTCTCTTTTCGACCGAACCTCGCCAAAATTGGTTCGGTTAAAGAAAGTCTATATTTTTCAATATTTTGTGATTTTGGCCGCCTTGCCAAGTTCGTGACGGTTCTCTCGCCTGTCGAGACGAAATGGGCCTCAACCCGAAGTAGGCGTATGGGTTCGTGGTGGGGGAAGCCATCAGGTGGCGTAGCGTAGCGCTGCGGCGTGCATGTGTCGGGGAGCCGGTAACCGGGCTCGGGGGGAGCGCGAGGCGGGAGCCAGCCGCAACCGCCGGGACGCCTAGACCGATAGGTGGCTGAGTAGATAAAGAGGCATTGCATCAGACAGACAACCCGGTACGGCGCCCATTGGTGCGGGACGTCCCGGGGATCAATCGGCTTGGTTTTAAGGTGAGATATTGCTGCCTCACCTTTACAGATTAAGAGCGAACGGCATCGTCGATGCGCGTGAACCATAGCCACCCGCTACTGGAGAAGACTTTTGATGGCGCTCTTTTCAGAACATGACACCAGAAAAATTTTCGAAGTAGCGGAGTCCTTCCGAGGCAACTGTCTACTTCGTAACGGTTCTCTACTGTTTGAAGGTCAAACTTTCTGGCATCCAGACGCCTTAAACAGCCTTCACAAGGCGTTTGTGGCCTCGCCTGATGAGGGTGACGACAACTTCATTCGAAAATTCAAAGGCCAAATCGGTCAGGCTGGGCGAGACGTGGTCTGCCTCGCTGCAGAGATTATGAGCGTCTACTTTCTTTTCCCTTCGAGCGTCAGGGGTGTCCGAAAGCGACAGGTCGTGAATGAGATTCTCAGTTGGGTGGGAGAAGATTTACCTGATGACCATGTCGTCTCTTCCGCATTCTCAAACGGGATTGGCAGCGGCGGTCAAGGCTATAATACCCGTCGTCCATATGAGATCGCCTTCCTGATCGAGTTTGCGATCAAATGGAAAGACATGCCAAAGGATCGTCAGGAAGAATTGTCGACGGACCCATGGCGCTTTCAGGAGTTCGTCGACAGTATTGAGGATGCGGAAACCAAGCAGCTGAGGCATATGCTGCTTCACCTTTTGTTCCCACACCACTTCGAGCGTATCGCGAGCGGAAATCACAAACGGAGAGTCATAAAGGCATTTTCAGGTTTAGTCCAGGAGAGCTTAGAGAATGAAGATCGCAAGATCCTGGCCATCCGACACGAACTCGAGAAACTTTTGCCTAAGAAGCAACTTGACTTCTACCGGTCTCCGCTCGTCGAAGCATGGAACGACGAAGAAGAAGGCGCATCTGACGGTATTCCATTAGAGATCATCCAACATAAGAAGCAGATCGTCCTTTATGGCCCTCCGGGCACCGGCAAGACGTTCAGCGCAAAAAAGCTGGCAGAGCGTGTCATTCGATCAGCTGCTCTGAGCCACATGGGACCTGCTCTCTACTTCCAATCTGAGTCAGTCGTTGAGAAGGCCATCCAAAATAACGTGCATCGATTGCAGATGCACCCAGCCTACAGCTATGAAGACTTCATTCGGGCACTTCACATTTCCAAGGGCGGGGGCACCGAATATCGCTTAGGCTACTTGCCCAGACTTATCGGGGACATCGAAAAGGTGCGTCAACCGACATCACTTCCACACGTGCTGATCCTCGACGAGATGAATCGGACTGACTTGAGCCGTTTACTTGGCGAGTGCTTCTCGTTGCTAGAGGACCGCAACCAGACCATTGAACTTCCGGCCCGAAACGATGATGGTGATGCGATGAAGCTAAGAATTCCGAATGATCTCTTCGTCATTGGGACTATGAACCTGATTGATCAGTCCATTGAACAGATTGACTTCGCGCTGCGCCGCCGCTTCCTGTGGGTTCTTTGCGCGTTCGACGCCGAGGCCCTTGTCGGGGCTGCCAAAACTAAGTGGCTGGGATTGAAGTCGAACTTAGATTGGGATCGCGTTGAGCCGGACTTCCGAAAATTGGCAGCGGCAGCAGCCGCGTTGAACAGTGTAATCCACGACAGCCAGCTGCTTGGCCCCCAGTACGAAATAGGACATACCTATTTCCTCGACGTCGTGGTTTTCCTACATAACTTCCTTGGTCCGCATCCAACGCGCAAGCAAAACTACCTTTGGAACAAGAAGGGTGACGCCCTCGAGCCAGTGCTGCAGTTATGGAGCCTTTCCCTTTACCCGTTACTGGAACAGTACCTCGCCGGACAGGATGCGACTACTCGCAAAGTGGAACTTGACCAGTTATCGAAGGTTCTCCTTAAACCAACGGGTAATGAATGAGGCTCGTCGCGCGCGACTGTACACCGTTCGAGCCGCAGCCGACTGCCGCAGAGGCAGCTTGGCTTCGTCGCCTCGCCACAAACGCACGCGCCTTGGACTTCGTCGTACAGATTTCCGGTAAGCGTGACGAGGACGAGCCGGTCGTTTATTGCGCCTGGGATGGAACATGGTGGGCTGGTAGATATGTTGGATCGCTATCTTTCGAGGGGCACAGTCTGACCATTAAGCCGCGCTTCGGCTTAACAACACTGCGTAACTGGATCTCTGAGGCAATGTCGGTCGTATTGACCCAAGCACCGGGCAGACTGCGGGAAGATGAATCGTTCATTGCACAACTCCTTGCATCAGTTTGGGCTCAAAGTTTCGTCGAAGCTGCCAAGCATGGGTTGCCTGCGTTACGCCGCGAGAAGGCCATTAAAGGCGCAACGATCAAGGGACGACTGGATGTCGCGGCCTCTCTGCGCCTGATCGCGACAAATGGCGGGCAGGTCATTTCAGTCCGTTCAGACCGCTCTCTGGATCACGCTTCATCCGACGCTATCATCGCTGCCTACAAGGTTCTAAGATGCTGGGTCGGGGGCGCAGACGAGCGGTGGCTGCCTCCGCGTGCTAAGGAACTTCTCCCACAGATGATGGCCGTTACCGGCACCCAGCCGAGAGTTCCGACAAAGGCGGAACTTGACCGGATCCGTTACACGCCGATCACCGCTGGTTTTGCTGCTGTAGCTGAGCTGTCAAGACAAATTGCAAATCGAAGAGGTCTGACCGCTGATATCAATACTGGCGGCGAGACCACGGGCGTTCTGCTTGATGTCGCGGAATTGTGGGAAATGTATGTACTCAGCGTACTGCGCAAAGCCGCCACACCGCTGAAGGTACTCCACGGCACCCGTGATAAGTCAGCAAATAAAGTGCTGCTCTACAGTGATGTTTCTGAAAAAAGTATGGGCACATTAATGCCCGACGCCATCCTCCTGTCTGGCTCGACAATCAGGGGGGTGGTTGATGCCAAGTACAAGCATCTCCACCCATCTGCGAGTTCGATCAATGGGCCACAAGGCGGTGACCTGTACCAGATGACCGCCTACCTAGGGCGATTTCAAGCTCCCTTAGGATTAGGCACTTGGGGCCTATTGACGTATCCTCTGGATCCAACGAGGCCTGAATTACCCATCGCTGAGCAAAACAGCCCTTGGAGTCTGGAAAAGGGGAAGAAGATGGCTTTTGCCACTATTCCGCATAATCCTGACGATGCTGCGCAAAAATTAATTGCCTTGATCTCAAAGATGACATCCGAGGCAAGCTTTTGCACAAGCGCTTGAGGGAATATACGTAGAAGTGGGATTTCTCGTTTTTATAGGTGAAAATAAATTTCGGAAACGCGACATAGTCTTTTGAGTGCATGCGTCGGTAATACAATCAGGAACGCAACGGCAATCAAGGATTTGACGAGGATATTCGGCACAGTCGCGACACTGCTGGACTTCCCGTAAAGCCAGACTGCATAAGTATAACTCTCAGAAGGTTTTTCGAGTTACTTGCGACAAAATATCCTTAAGTCAGGGTTGCCCTCACCCAAACACCTGCCCCATCTGCTCCACCCAAGGCAGCTTCGCCACCTCCACCATCTCATTGATGGAAATCGCCGGCGGCCGCCGTTTCACCACCAGCGCCTCCAGCACCTCCGGCGCCAGATAGGCCAGCCGGATCATCCGGCCGACGAACCGCTCAGACACCCCTTCCTTCCCCGCGATGTCCTGCAGGGTGGAAGCCTCTCCCTCCTCCAACTGCCGCCGCCACTTCCAGGCCCGCGCGATGGCGCGCAGCACATGCGGGTCCTGCCCATGGCTCCCAGGAAGCCCGGCTTCCTCGGGCGGCAGGATCTTCGGCCGCCCATTACGCTTGCGCAGGGTCAGCGGAATCACAACCCGGATGCTGGTGGCGGTTTCACTCATGCAAAGGCCTCCTCTTTCGCGGGCAGCAGCATGTCCCGCAGGACCAGGCCGAGCCCTTCCTTGCGCAGATCAACCGCGATGCCTTTGGTGCTGACGGTAATGCGCTCGACCAGCAATTGGACGATGCGCGCCTGCTCGGCCGGGTACAGCGCGCCCCAAAGCCGCTCAAACCCGGCAAGGGTCGCGACCACGGCGGCTTCCTCCACCTTCACGCCGTCGCGGCGCAACGCGGCAATGGTGCGGGCGGTGATTTCCGGGGCGCGGATCATGCGGTGGATTTCGCCAATCACCGCGTCCTCAACCATCGGCGCCGGCAGCCGCAGCGGACCAGGGCTTTCACCCAGCGGTCGGCTGCGGATCACATCCATGGAAACATAGTAGCGATACAGCCGAGTACCCTTCTTGGTGAAAGCCGGCGTCATTGCGCAGCCGGTCTCGGTAAAGATTAGCCCCTTCAGCAAGGCCGGCGCGCGCGCCCGCGCATTGGCAGCACGCAGCCGCGGGCTGGTCTGCAGGATGCTGTGCACCTTGTCCCAGAGCGCGCGATCAATGATCGGCGCATGCTCGCCGGGATAGGAGGCGTCCTTATGCGTGGCCTCGCCCAGATAGACCCGGCTGTTCAGCAGCCGATAGATATAGCCCTTGTCGACCGGCCTGCCGGACTTGGTGCGCACGCCCTCCGCCACCAGTGCCTTGGCGAGGTTGGTCGCGGAGCCGATGGCGACAAAGCGCTTGAAAATCATGCGCACCGTCGCGGCTTCAGCTTCATTGATGATCAGCTTGCGGTCGCGCACATCATAGCCAAGCGGGACATAGCCGCCCATCCACATCCCCCGCTTGCGGGACGCCGCGAATTTGTCGCGGATGCGCTCGCCAATCACCTCGCGTTCGAATTGCGCAAAGGACAGCAGGATATTCAGCGTGAGCCGCCCCATGCTGGTCGTGGTATTGAAGGATTGCGTGACGGAAACGAAGGTGACCTGGTTGCGATCGAAAATCTCAACCAGCCTGGCAAAATCCATCAGCGAGCGTGACAGCCGGTCAATCTTATAGACCACGATCACGTCAATCAGCCCGGCCTCTACATCGGCCAGCAGGCGCTGCAGCGCCGGGCGGTCCAGCGTGCCGCCAGAAACGCCGCCATCATCATAGGGCTCACGGATGGCCGCCCAGCCTTCCGAGCGTTGGCTGGCGACATAGGCTTCACAGGCTTCGCGCTGCGCATCGAGGGAGTTGAATTCCATGTCGAGCCCTTCCTCACTCGACTTTCGCGTATAGATGGCGCAGCGCAGGCGGCGCGGTGCCTGCAGTACAGATCCTTGTGCGCGGTTCATCGCGGATCCCGCCCGGCCTCACGCAGGCCGAAAAAGCGATAGCCATTCC
>JBPCSO010000113.1:0-20302 GCA_051007055.1 Roseomonas sp. | reverse complement strand
AGTTCCGTCTGAATCTCGGTAATCTCCACGGATTGTCTTTATTTCTATACCGGATTGTTCTGGATTCATCGGATGAATAAGACGTTTGCCTCGTACAGTTCCCTTATCGGCTTCTGCAATAGTCGCTTCATCTACACCACTATGGATTTCAATATTATAACGCTTCTCTTTTGTGTCCGGAACAAGCTTTGCCACAACGCCCCGAGTTCGTGAGATTACCCAAGAAGGGGCCATCGGGACCATCCAGCCGGTACGCGGGCAACGGGTTTCGAGGCAGTAGAGGAACGCCTTTGCGCGGTTTCCAGCGCTGTCGTGCTCAATCCCGAGGCGGGTTATTTCAGCATCTACAGAAATAGCCAAGTGCCTTTGTGCAATCTTGAGCTCCTCACGCCGCTCCCTGCTGGCTCCAATGATATTGAACGCACCCCAGGTAAGCATCGCAGCAATCGGGTTCAGATCCGACGCATAGGCGTCGCAACCCATTCGCGCCGCCTCAAAAGGAATGGATCCGCCGCCACAGAAGGTATCTGCAAGACGCGGTCGATGACCAAAGCGCGCCATACCAAGTTGTTCGACAAGCTCCTTAACGCTCGTCACATGAATGCCAAGATGTCCGTTCACTGAAGGCCAGACTGATGAAAGGAGTGATGCTTCGTCGCACTCTTCTGGCCTACGCACATAATTAAGCCTCTCAGCATAGGGCATGGTGGTAAAGGCTGCACTGATGGCATTTTGGCGTTCAGCAAGGTTCAAATCTCGACGCCAGTACCAGCGCCCTTCCACCAACTCAGTAAGTTCCTCTGCAAATCCTGGGAAGCGCTCAGCAAATTCATCGGCACTCTTTACGGGCATTGCGGTCCGCTTAGTACTTGCGATCCTTAAGTCCTTTGCCGCCTCCCAGGCGCGTGCTTTCAAAACAGCCAGGGGGACATCATTGCGCCATCGGCGATATAGATTGCTCGCAGCGGTGGTCGCAAGCCCTGGAAACAGACCCGCAAAATCCATCGCGCTCCCATTGAATCTTCGCCCGAAGGCAGCGTCATCCATAGCCATAAGCTTCAAGAAAATTTCAAGATCAGCGGCAGGATTGTTCGTCGTAGGCAGTAGGCAGCCAAGCACTACGGCGCGCACTAAAATCAACGGTTTACGGCCTTTCCAGTAGGAGCCAAGCGCGGTGAGGGTCTGCCCGGCACCTGCCTTGCGCTCCTTCTGAGCTTCTGCCGAGAGTCTTCCGACCGGGAACTGCCGCTCGATGAAGGCCGGTGCATCTTTCAGAGAGAACGGCGGCAAGCCTGAGGTCGTCTCGGCACGAGCAGCAGAACTCACAGAACTCTCCGTCATTCAGCCGGCAGCGCCGGGGCGAAAAAGAAGCCAGGGTCATCGCTCTTCTTGCGACCCGGCTTCCGCTTCGGTTGCACGTATTGGGCATTCACCCGTGGCGCCAACGTGCCGCGGCCGGTCACCGCCCCCAGGTGGAAGGCATCGTGGCGGGTGCCGAAGCACAGCGCCTGCCGCAGCGCGCCGCGCCAGCCCATGCCCGCCTGGTGCGCCAGCCCGGTGCCGGCCGCGGTCATAGTGTATAGCCACCAGCGCTCCTCTGGCTTCAGCCCCAGCCAGTTGCGGATCGCGACGCCGACTTCCTCCGGCTTCACATCGGGCAGCTCGATGGCCCAGAGCAGCACCAGCAATTCCTTGCCGAACAGGCGCTGCACGGCCGTCTCATCCGCACCCCAGCGCCCCGCCGGACGGCTTTCTGCCTTCAAGCGTCGGTTGAACTCGGCGCGCGCCTCGGGGGAAACAACGTCCCATACCTCGCGCGCGGCCTCGCAGCGCAAAATGGTCTCGGGCGCCCATTGCGGTTCGCGTTCCGTCGGTGGGCGCCCGAACACCTCAAACACCTGCACCTTGGCGTCCCGGCCCTTGGTCAGGCGCACTAAAAAGCCGTGCTCCTGATAGATGTCGCCGCAATCGAAGCTGGCGGGTGCGGGTGTCGCGGGGGCGTGGGCCATGTTCGTTAGTCCTGCTTCCAGGCGACGCGGTCAAAATCCTCACCTGCCGCATCGCAGAAAGCCATAAGGTCCCGTCCGGACGGAAAGGCAATACCGTCGAGCCGGACCTCAAGTATGGGCGCCTCGACATCAAGCGCGGTCAGCAGTTCCTGGGATTTTTCGGCGACGAAGCGCGCCGAAACCGGCGCATCCCGCCCCAGCCTCAACGTCAGATGGTCATGCTCACCTCTGCCGCCCAACAAGTTCACCATGCCGCCGAGTACCTTCGCGTCGGGCATCTGCGCAAGGCGATCAAGAGCGGCGTGAGCTTCCTCAGTGTTGCGCGGCTGAAAGCGTGAGGTCATGACAACCGGCGCATCGGGCTTCAACTTAGGTCTGCCTGGGTTGAAGGGGCCGTCATCCATGCCGGTTGCCAGTGGGGCCGTTTCCTCCTGGCTGAACTGGCCATTCAGTTCCGCAATGACGCGCAACTTTCGGGCATCAGGCGGCGCATCAATCTCGCCGTGTGGGACCTCCGGACCTGTCCGGGGGTCCGTGTCGTCAAAAGTCGCATGGATCGTCGCGGCCCTCGGGATGGCCAGGAGCGCCACGCGATAGCCGGTAGCCAAGCGCCGTACATCTGGCTTCACGCGCAGCGTCGCGCGCCACTCATAGGCATTGCCGGTTTTCGCTACGCCCTTGGAATCAACGCCTAGGAACCATACCGCCGGCGCCGCCGTTTCATAGACGCGCCCATCGAGCTTGGCAGCCTTTGTTGGGTCGGGCGGTCCGCTTTCGGACACATAGACAATATCCGCATCCTCCGGCGTCACGTTGATTTGGAAGCGGCCAGTGATCATTGGGTCCTCGGCGAAGTCATCCTGCCGGGCAGTGACCTTCGTCAGGCGTTCCCACTTCTTGGCGACCAGGCCTTCCTTTTCGCGCCAAAAGCCGCGCTGTACGGCGGTGCGGACCAACTGTTCCAACCCGCCCTTAGGCAGCCAGAACCAGCCGGAGCGTACGGCAGCATTCCGGCGTAAAGATGAAGGCTGGACTGCGTCCGCATCAAACAGCATTTCCTCAGCGTCAAGGCGGATATTCTTAAACTTGCTGTCGAATTGGTCGCTTGGGATGAACTTGCCGCGCTTCGTCAGCGTGTCGATGATCTGCTGCTCACCGGAATAGTCGTTGCGGTCGAACTCCATGCGGAAATCGTCCACGCGGCGAAGCGCCTTGGTTATTGGGAACATGATTGTCTTGAAAGTCTCGCGGAGTGCACTGGTGAAGTTGGCCGCTTCACGGTCGCGCACAGCATCAAGTTCGGTCATCTGCGGCGAACCCTGGCCATGCTGCGCTTTGATGCGCTCCTCCACCTTGCCGATCGCCCGCATGCGCCGGGCACTATGCCGCAGGGTAGTGACAGCATTCGGGTCAGCGGTGAGAACCAAGACACGGTTCTGCAGGTCCTGCTTGTTCCACCAATCAACGAAGTCCTGCGGCAGCTTGTCGGCAGGACGCTCCAGAATCACCAAGGTTGGGCGTTCATCGTCGAGTTGGATTTCATCCAGTGCTGGCAGGATCGCCATCTTGTCTGAATAGAGCGCGCTGCTCCGCGGCTTGAAGACCTCGCGCAGCTTTTCGCGCAGGGTCTGATCCACTTGTTCATCAGCGATGTTGGACGCGATTTCGGTGATTTCGGCGGTCACGTTGGCCGTCTGACCGAAGAACACGCGCTGATCGATACTCTGGAAAAGGTACCAGGCTTGGCCTTGGATACGGCTGAGCGCCGTCTTGATCTCGGAAACTTCAAGCAGAGGATCAACGAGGGTCTCAATCAGCTCGCCATCGGTGAGGCCACGGAGTGGTGATTCAGCAGCGGAGAGGGAGGACATCAGCAGTTGCTTCGCCACCGCGGATGCAGTCGTGTTCCCGTCAATCGCGTCAATCTTCTCGGCAAGCGCGTTACCACGGTCCGATATGTCACGCGAAATGGCGTTGCTATAGGCCGGGTTGATCTTCCGGATTTCCTCAATGGTGGCTTGGTCGTTGAAATCCAGGTGCTGAAGGCCGACCAGGAAGGCGTTGCCATTACTCGCCATCGCGCCGCGCACGGCAAGGCGAAGCAGGCGGATCAGCGCGCGCGTTTTTTGGTAACCGCGATTCTCTGCAAAGCGGGCAACAATGTCGCGGATTGACGGATGGAACGGATAGGTTTCGCGGATCCGTTCGACAAAGGTCTCAGGTGTGGTTGGGATGGTATCGACCCGTTTGGCCTTCTGGAGCGCGGCCACATAGGCTTGCGCGATTTCGTCGATACGCTCCGCGTTGGGCAAGCCGTCAAAAAGGCGCTTGCGGACGATGGCGAAGACCTCACCGGTGTTTTGCTGTACCGGCGTAATGGCCTGGGCATTGCGGTCGTAGTGCTTGGTTAGGCTCTCAATCAGCGTGCGTAGCTGGCCAGAGCCTTCCAGATACACGTCGTCCTTCAGGTTGGTAACAACCACACAGGCACGCGGGCATCGCGGTAGCGCGTTGAACAACCGCTCTAAGGCGCCGATCGTCAGGTCACCGAGGGTTGTGGAACCCACCGGTTCGCCCTGGGCCATTTGGAGGTAGCTGGGGAGCTCATCCAAAAGGATGAGAACCGGTTCGGTGCCAAGGGTCTGTACCCATTCATCAACGCCTGGTGTCTTCGCACCGTTACGCCAGAACGGCGCCATGACATCAGGCCGACCAAGCTGTTCGGCTATGTAGCCCCAGAGCAGGGTCTCCGGGTTCTGGTGACCGTTGAAGATGACCACCTTGGCGGCGCCAAACTCCGAGCCCGCAGAGATTCGTGGCACAATTTCCCGTCTGAGGGCGGGGTCGGAGGCCAGAAGCCCGAAGGCGATGAGGCTGTGAGTCTTACCGCCACCCATCGCTTGTGTGAGGTAGAAGGCCCCGTCTTCCGACTTACCCGCGAGCCGATCGAAGCCACGCTTCACGAGCAGTTCTAAACCTGATGTAAAATGGTTCCGGCGGAAGAATTCACGGCCATCCACCTTGCCTTTGGCAAGGTCGTCAATTTGCGCAACCTGTTCCACAAGGCTGTCGCCGGTGACGACAGCATTCGGTGTGCAGAGCTGTTTGATCGTTGCGATAGCCATGAGCCTTGGTTCACCCGGATTTTCTAATTTGGCGGCCACGGAGACGGTTTCCGACCCCTGTTACAGCCACCTTATACCCTCTCTGCGGCTGGCGGGAGGGGATTCCAGGCCCCTGGGGCCTGTTTCCCCCTCATTTTGCTCGCGGAGCCCCGGAAACGAGACCCTTCGCCCAGCCGGTCAGGGCGATCGTAGACGCAAGTTATGGAAGGGAGGTGCCATCAAATTGTGGCCACGCGCGATTCCCTTTGCCAACGGCTTAAGCGGCACTGCCTTCGGACGCTCGCCAAAACTAATCCGGCCGACGAATTTCTGATGAAACGTAGGCCTTTAAATCTGCGATAGAGGTGAAACAACGAAAACCACGGGCACTCGCGACGGCAAGCACATTTGTGTTTTCATTCAGCAGCAGGGCGACAGGAGCCGTCAATCCTTGCTGCAGACCTTCGGGCCAAGCAAGATCAATGACCGCGAGCTGATTTCCTGTAATTGGATCAGAGCAGTCAAAGCCGATAATACCTCGTGTTAAGCCTTTCGCTTCAATCCAATCATTCAATACATCTATCTGCAGTTCCTCTGCTTCGCTGGTTGGCCCACCGATAACAGCCGGAAGACCGGTAGACATAGGGGCAGCTTCTCCAACCCAGTGGTTCTCACCATGCAAAAGATCGGCGAAACACTTGTTGGCCTCTTCCGCGAGTAAAGCCTTACGGGCATCGAGGAAATCGAGATAGCGATCCATTTTCCAAAGTGCAGAGTCCATAGGAATCCACTGCGAGGCCAATGCGCCCGGGTGATTTTCCTCGATCTCAGCGAAGTAATTTTCGGGCTTGCGGTCACTAATGCTAAGGTTCGTGTCCTTCGTTAGAAAGCAAAAATTCGCCAACGCATTCACGTCTGGTTGCCTATGCTTTAATTTATATAGCTGAGCTTTTGGAAAGATGTGATGTACCTCTAAACGATTCATTTTCCCGAGAAGAGTAGCCTTGAGGGGAAGACCTGTACCCCAGTCACGAGCGCCACCCATTCGCGTTAGCATGTAGAGAACGGGATAGAAACGGGCACCAAGACTCCACCCCGTAAAATGCCCAGGCTCAACCTTTAGTCCGCCATGCCAGAGCCGTAACTGCTCAAGGAGTGCGTCAAGGCCTCCATCGTTTCCTTCCAAAGCCGCGAGGTCCTGGTCAATTACTGTTTCCGTTGATCCAGAAAAGCGACCCCACATTCCGGCTTGGGCATACCAGAAAAGAAGTTTATCGCGCTCTTTAGCGTTGAGGGTACCCATCTTTTGATCAAGGTAGCGAACCATCACAGGGATACCAAAACGACCGAAAAATACCTGATCATGATCAAGGCCTAATCGCCCAGAAATCAGATTCAAAACCGTATCGATGTGCTTCTCGGTCCTTTTCAGACCATCTTTGATAGCAACGGCATCCTTATCGTGGAGGAAGCTGAATTTTGCCTCTCCGGTCAATATGGTATTCACCGAACGTAAGAGCCAATCGAGATTAAACTGATAACCTGCGGCAGACCATTCCCTGATCTTGGCTTTCATCGTATCGCGAGCCTCCGGCCATTCGGCGCAGATTTTCGCCAAAGCTAAGTCACCCTTCGAAAGTTTGGTGCCACCACTATTTACCCGATTAAAAATATCCACCACAACATCAAGAGTCTTATCCGCCCCGGTAACTTCTTCGATATGGAGATCAATGTCTGCGATACTCAATAGCTTGCTTAGGCGGCCTACGAATTCACCTAGCTGTGCGGCATGCTGAGGTAAAGCTGACAGCCGAGCGACAAATGCCCCCAAGCCCGCCGTGCCCTCTTTCATCAGATCCGTGACGTCAATCCATAGCGGGTCGTCTTGCATCTTAATAGGCTGATAGAAAGCAAACGTCTCAGACCCCAGATGGAATTGAAGGCTTGTGAATGCCTGAGCTTGGCCGTCGAAAAATTTAGGTGGACGACCACGAATAACCCCGTAAAGCGTTGTCATACGCTGCTGTCCATCGAGAAGCAGCTTCACAATTCCAGAAGCGAGCTGACCGTCGCCGCGATGAGCTGCGGTCTGGGCTTCAGTGGCCCAGACGAGCAATCCTCCTACTGGGTGACGCCTGTAGAGCGAATCGAATAGACCTCGCACTTGGTCACGATTCCAAACGTAGCCCCGCTGAAATTCCGGTAATGCCATGTGACCATTGTCGATATGGTCCAGGATGGTGGAAATTTTCAAAAATGCCTCGCGCTAGCTTTGGTTATTCCAAGACAAACTGAACGCTAGTGGCTTTCTTCCCGATCATCAACGTATTGGGTATTTGAAGTGGAACATAAGAACAGCCTGCCTTAGGGATGGTAGCCGCTACCGGAGACACCTGAACCGGCTTCATAATTTGATTGGGACAATGCCAGCTAGGCGATGATATCCTGGTTTAGGCTCGCTGCTCCCCACAGCCCGCCGTCCCCCCTCCGGCTGCCACCCATCCAGTATCGCCTCGACCATACCCGGCGCCGGCAGCATTAGTCGCGGCGGCGCCGCGCCGGGGCGACCCACTCGCGCGGCGGGGCACCTGGCAGCGCCTGCTCGCGCTGGGCGATGGCCGTGTCGGGGGCGTTCGTGAACACGCCATTCACGCCGTTGCGGAACATCGTCGCGTGCAGGTCGGGATTGGCGTTGGACAGGGTATAAACATGCACGAACAACCCCGCCGCGCGCAGCCTTTGCAGGCAATCCGCATCGGCTTGGGCAGCCTGGGTGCCGACGCCATCCGCGCGCGCGGCAATCGCCGGGATATCCGCCCTGGCCGGGCATTGCGGGGAAAGCTGCACCACGGGCAGCGATGATTGGCGCGAGAGGTAGGCCACCACCTCACCATCGAAAGACTGCAGAATGACATTGCCGCGGCGGCCGTCGAACAGCCTGCCATGGCGGGGATGAGCAAGCTCGGCCAGCATCGCATCCGCCAGAGCGCGGTTGTAGCTGTTGAGCCCCTGGCCGATGGTTTTCACCTCCGGATAGACGCCCACGATGCGCCCGGTCGAGGCATGGAGCGTGCGCAACTCATCCAGCACCTCGGCGAAGCTCGGCACCCGCAAACCTGCGGGACCGGCCCCAGGTGGCGCATAGCCCGCGCCCCCGCGAGAAATAGCCTGCAGGCCCTGTAGCTGTCTGAACGTGATTTGGTCGATGTTGCTCGGCAGGGTGGGGTGGGATGCGATATTCGTTGTCGCGCCGAGCGCACGGTCATGGCGCGCCACCGCGATGCCATCTGCGGTCAGCAGCAGGTCGGGTTCGATGAAATCGGCGCCCTGCCGGATGGCCAGGCGATAGGCCTCCATCGTGTGTTCGGGCAAGTATTGGCTGGCGCCGCGATGGGCGATCACCAGCGGGCGCTCTCTGGCCGATTGGGCCGCCGCGTTGCACGTGAGCGCGACGAACAGAGCCAGGGTGAGACTGGAGAGAGGCGACGGCATGGCGCTTTCTATGCTCTGTTCCGGTCCAAAGCGTTACTAAAAAGCTTAGTCCGGTTGATGCGCCCGAGACAATTGCTGCCGCGTGTCGCCGGGCCGCCGATAAGCCGCGCAGGTCAAGACAATGGGCAGCCTGGCTGCTGTATCCATTCCACAGGAAAGGGCTCCAACAGCCCCGGCAGCGTCACCCCCTTCGGCTGGCGCCCGTCCAGAATGGCCTCAACCATTTCCGGCGCCAGCAACGTCAGCCGCAGCACCCGCGAGACGTAGGAAGGATTGATCTTCTCTGCAGCCGCCAATTCGTTGATGGTGGCAAAGGCGCCGGATTCCAGCATCCCCCGCCACCGAAACGCCCGGGCCACGGCCTTGATCAGGGTGATGTCCTGCCGCCCCTCCACCGCCATGATGCCGTTTGCGATCATGGTCTTCCGCCCGCCCCATAGCTTCACCTTAAGCGGAATGACCACCGTCAGGGTCTGCGCTGCCTCACTCATGCTGCTGCCCCCTGCGCGGCAAGGTCGCGGACCAAGCCGCCAAGGCCATCCAGCCGCAAGCGAACCGCCGCCCCCTCAGCCCTGATATCGACCCGTTCCACCAGCAACCGGACAATCCGCGTTCGCTCGGCGGGGAATAGCTCGTCCCACAGGGGCTCGATCCGCTCCATGGCCGACCGCACATCATGCTCAGTGACCTCCGGCGCTATGCCCCGCGCCGCTCGCCAGGTGCCGACCAGCATTTCCGGCTGGCGCAGTAGCGCACGCACCTGATCGGTCACGGCGGCTTCAATCTGGCCAGCCGGCAGCCGCGCGATTGCGGGCCTTTCCTTCATGGGGCCTTTCAGCAAAGCCTGGCTGACATAGTAGCGATATCGCTTTCCGCTGCGGCCGCGACTATGGGACGGCGACATGGCGTTACCATCGCTGTCAAAGATCAGGCCGCGCAATAATGGCGCGGTGGTATTCCGCGACCGGTTGATTCGGACACGCGGATTGACCTTCAGGATGGCCTGCACCGCGTCCCACTGCGCTTGCGTGATGATCGCGTCATGCTCGCCGGGATAGGAATTGCCCTTATGCACGGCCTCGCCCAGAAAAACGCGGTTTGTCAGAATGCGATAGACGTCGTTTTTATTCAGGGGTTTGCCGCGCTTGGTGGTGGCGCCTTCAGCGCGCAGCGCGTGAACCAGCTTCATGCAGGATTCCAATTCCGCAAAGCCCTGGAAAATCCGGCGCACTCGCACGGCCTCAGCCTCATTCACCACCAGCTTCCGGTCGCGCACGTCATAGCCAAGCGGCACAAAGCCCCCCATCCAGATGCCCCGCTTGCGCGATGCCGCCACCTTGTCCCGGATGCGCTCGCCAATCACCTCGCGTTCGAATTGCGCAAAGGACAGCAGGATGTTCAGCGTGAGGCGCCCCATGCTGGTCGTGGTATTGAAGGATTGCGTGACAGACACAAAGGTCACGTCATGCGCATCAAACACCGCGACCAGCTTGGTGAAATCCATCAAGGATCGCGACAGGCGGTCAATCTTATAGACCACCACTACATCAATCAGCCCTGCCTCAATGTCGCCGATCAGGCGCTTGAGCGCCGGGCGTTCGAGGGTACCACCCGAGATACCACCATCAGCGTAGCGATCATGCACCAGCACCCATCCCTCGGCGCGCTGGCTTGCGATGAAGGCCTCGCAGGCTTCCCGCTGGGCGTCCAGGGAGTTGAATTCCATGTCGAGCCCTTCCTCGCTCGACTTTCGCGTATAGACAGCGCAGCGCAGCTTGCGCGTGGCTGCGGATGTCGCGCTGACCTGCTTTGCGTCGCGCTTCATGCGGCGAGGCCCCGGCTGGACCGCAACCCAAAGAATACACGCCCATTCCAACGCGTGCCGGTGATGGCGCGCGCGATGGCCGAGAGCGATTTGTAAGGCTGGCCCGCATATTCATAGCCAGTGCGCGTCACGGTCACGGCGTATTCGACGCCCTGGTATTCGCGGATCAGCATCGTGCCGGCGGTAGGCCTGTCGTCGCCGCGCATGCGGCGGATGGTGATTTTGCCGCCATCGAATTGATTGCCCAGGGCCTCAAGCCGCGCCAGTGTTTCCGGCTTCAGGCCGCCATAGGCCAATTCCTGAATGCGGTAGCCGAGCCTGCTTTCCAGAAAGCGCCGATTATAGGGCGGTGGCTCCTTGCCAAATAGCTCGCGCCATTGCTGCTTCAACTCAGGTATAGCGGCGGTCTTGAGCGCGGCGAGCCTGCCAAGCACATCGGCGGTCGGCATGGCGGGGGCGGTGAATGTCGGCGCGTTGGCCGGTTTGAATTTGGTTTTGCGCGTCATGCGTCTCTCCGGTTGTTCGGGTTCGCATGCAGGCGCTGTGGCGCCGAGAAGTGTAGCAACCGTTCTCCCCGGTCAGTGGCTTTCGTGGCAGCGCGGCTCCTGAGCCGCAGTAGCCCACGGGCCAGGATGTCACAGACCTCGCGGAGGTGCGGCGGAAGGTAGGGGTTATGTGTCGGGTTGTCACGCTGCATAGCGCGACAATACGCAGCACAAACGGGCTTGGGGAGTGCTAGTTTGTAGCGCTACAACTTCAAGCGGCCAGCAATCAGGACCCGACCTGCCGCCCCAGCCAAATCACTCGGCCAATGACCTGAATATCGTCAGGGCTCAGATTACGCTGCGGCTGGTAGGCGGGGTTATCTGAGAGCACCGTGAGCCGTGTCGGCCTTCCAAGCTCCACCTGCAAGCGCTTCACCTGGAGCCCATTGCCGGTACGGATGACGTAGATGCCATCCTTATCGCCCGGCTGGTTCTGCCCGAAATCAACCAGCACCGTGTCGCCGGTGCGCAGCGTCGGCTCCATGGAATCGCCATCGACCGTAATCACCCCAAGCTGATCAAGCGGCGCGCGGGTGACGGTTCGGATCCAGACTTCGCGAAAGGCAATGCGATAAATCACCTGGGCGCGGTCAATCTCGACACCTGGTCCGGCTGAGGCGGCAGCATCATAGACGGGGAGTAGAGCGTAACTATCGCCCGCCATATCCACGAGCTCTACCTCGGTTGACCCGGAATAGGCCGGCACGCGGGGCGGCATAGGTTTGCGGCGTACGCGCTGACCCAGCATGGCGGCGGCTTCTTCGGGTGTATTGATCGCAATGCCGCCCTCGGTCGGCTCCTTGCCGAACAAGAGCAACTGCCAGGAGATACCAAGCGGCACGGCAAGCTCGCGCGCGGCACGCGCCGTCAGGGGGCGGCGGCCGCTTTCATAGGCGCGGTAGGTCGCCTCCGGCACGCCGGCGAGGCGGGCCAATTCTGCCCCGGAATCAATGCCTTTGGCCTCCCGAAAGCGGCGTAGGCGTTCTGCGATGGTGTCCATTGCGTTGCATCTTGTAGCGTTTACTGCGCCATTATGTAGCAGAAAGAAAAATATACAACAAGTCTTGTTTCGGTAGCGCGACTCTATGTATCTGTTGGCCACCCAACCCGTCTCGCCCCCCCGAGGAGACAATGCGCCAGCCCCTCCCGCGCCCCAATACCCCCCAGATGCCGCGTGATTTCGCGGAAGTCATCAACCTCTGGCGCAGCGCCACCGAATTGGCCATCGCGCTCGATGTCGAGGCCGTCACGGTCCGCGCCTGGCGCCGCCGAGGCATCCCCGCCCGGCATTGGGCCGGCGTCGCGGCGGCTGCGCGCATGACCGGCAAGCCAGTGGATGAACGCCTGCTGACCGAGCTTGGCTCCATCGGTCGCGCCCGCGCGATGGGCGATGCATCCGCCGAACGGTCTGCCAGGTTGAGTGACGCGAAAATGCTCGCTGCCAAGGGCAAGCCGTATCATGGGTAAGCCCTCTCGCGACAAGGGTCTGCGGCGCGAACGCGCGCTGGTGGAGATCCACAAGCAAAGCGGCATCGCAGCGGAACGTGTGCCGCTATCGGGTGCCACGCGCTATCGCAGCAATGGCGCTGACATCGACATCTATGCGCGCGGCACGACCGAACCGCCCCTGGTGGCCGAGGTCAAGGCACGCGGCGATGGCGAAGGCTTCAAGACACTGGAACGCTGGCTTGGCAGCCATGACGCGCTGTTTCTCTGGCGTGACCGTGCGGCACCGCTTGTGGTGGTGCCATTGCATGTCTGGCTGGAATTGCTCGGGCGCGGCCTGCCGCCTGCTGCGCGGGAGATGCAGGCATGAACGGCTTTGCCTTGCATGGTCTGGAGCATCTCTCAGCGACCAGCCTCAATCTCTATGCTGCCGCACCTGCACTTTGGGTGGTGGAAAAACTCTTACGTCGGCGTGCGCCGGTTGGTGCAGCAGCGCATCGCGGCACGGCGGCCGAACATGGCGTGTCACTCGGCCTTTTCGATCCGGCCTTGCCTGTCGCCGAGTGCCAGGCAGCGGCACTGGTTGAATTCGATCGTCTGTCGGCGCTTTCCGCCGATCCCAATCGCGCCAAGGAACGTGAGGCAATCCCTTCCATTGTCGAATTGGCGCTGGCGGAGCTGCGCCAATATGGCGTGCCGACCAGTCCGCCAGAGGGGAAGCATCAGCATCGGGTAGAAATTCGCCTGGATGACATCGCCGTTCCCATCATCGGTTATCAGGATTTCGTCTGGGACGCGCATGGCATTGTGCTGGATCTCAAGACGCAATTGCGGCTTGCCAGCGACATTAGCGCGCCCCATGCGCGCCAGGGCGCTGTCTATGTCGCTGGCACCAATCGGCAGATGCGCTTTTGCTACGCCACACCAAAGAAGGTGGCTGTTTATGCGCTTGCCGATGTGCCTGCCCAGCTTGCGATATTGCGGGCCATCGCGATCCGGCTGGAACGCTTTCTCCGCCTATCGGGTGACGCGCACGAACTCGCAGCATTGATCTGCCCTGATTTTGAAAGCTTCTGGTGGTCCTCCCCGGAAGCCCGCGCGCTGGGGAAGGAAGTCTATGGCTTTTGAACCAGCACGCGCGCGGCTGCGGCATGCGCTCTCACCCGAATTGATCCTGGCCACGCTGCATTGGGCCGGCCTCTGGACGCTGTTGTTCCTGGCCTGGGGGCTGATCGCCTGACCCGGCCACGGCCCCGCGCGCCCGCCGCAATCGGCGCGCACCCCCCGCAAGAAAGGAGAGGCCAATGGCCCTCGGACTCAATACCAACACCAATGCCGAAATCTTTCCACATATCCGCTACGATGCGCGTGCCGGGCGCCTGTTCCGCCACGACCGTGAACAACAGCCGGATGGCAAGTGGGAATCCAGGAATACGGATATCACCTCGCCGGCGCCGCTCATGCTGATGGACCTCGCCCAGATTGAAGTAGGGTGGATAGCCTTCACGGGTGGCGCGCCGGATTTTCACATGGTGCGCTTTGGCGAACCCCTGCCGCAGCAACCCACCAAGGAGCATCGCCAGGGTTTTCGCATTCGTGTCTATGCGCCGAAGCTGCTCGGCGGCTTGCGTGAATTCAGCGCCACCGCACGTGTGGTGATCGCTGCCATGGATGCCTTGCACAACCAATTTGAGGCAGCACCAGAATCAGGCCAGCGTCTGCTCCCCTTGGTGATGCTGGCCGGCACCACACCCGTCGTGAGCAAAGCGCCGCAGGGGCAGACAACCAATTACGCGCCGATTTTCCAGATCAATAAATGGCTACCGCGACCGGATGACATGCCGCTTGGCGCTGTGCCGCGTATCGCAGCGCCAGCCAGTGCCGCGCCACAAGCTGCCGCGCCGATAGCGCCCGCACCCGCGCGCCATGTGCCGGCCCCTGTTGCGGCACCGCCCCCGGAGTTGGCGACGCACGATACGGAATTCTGAAGCATGTTGGCGGTGGAGCAAGTGGCGTCCATGGGTGATGGGCTGATCTGCCCGCTGCCCATGGCGCTGCAAGCCCTCACCGCCGCCAATCATTGGGTGATCTGGCGTTGGACGGAAACCAGCCCCGGCGCCAAGCCCGACAAACCGCTGTTTCGCGCGAGCGATCCCTGGCGCCATGCCTCAACCCAGGACCCTGCGTCCTGGGATAGTTTCGCCGCCGCCATGGGTGCTGTCGCCGCCGCCGAGGCCGATGGCGCCGGATATGTGCTGCGCGATGACGCGGCGCATGTCTTTCTCGATCTTGATCATTGCCGCGACCCGGCTACGGGCATACTCACCGATTGGGCGCTGCGGCTTGTTGAGGAAGCCGATAGCTATACGGAAATCACGCCATCCGGGCGTGGGCTTCGGATTATTGGCAGCAATGACGGGCTACGCGCGCCGGTGCATCGGCGCATTGCCATGCCTGAGGACGGCAGTGTCGAGATTTTCCATCGCTGCCCGCGCTATGTCACTGTCTCGGGCCGCCAATTGCCGCAAACCCCCGATGCCTTGCGCCCCATCGCCGATATCGCGACGGAATTGCTGCTGCTGGCGCAGCCTGATGCGCAGACATTACCAGACCAAGCACCGCCACGCGCCAATCCCGATAGCCGGGCCGCGGCTGCGGATATTATCGCGGCACTGGCGCAAATACCGAATGCCGATCTGTCCTGGGATGAATGGTCAAAGATCGGCATGGCGGTCTGGCGTGCGTCATCGGCGAGTGATGAGGGTCTTGATGCCTGGCGTGCCTGGTCGGCGAAATCCGTCAAGCACCAGGAAGCGGCCTGCCTGGAACGCTGGCAGCATTGGTTTCGCAGCCCTCCTGATCGGATTGGCTATGCGTCGCTCTATCACCTCGCGCGTATGGCCAATCCGCTCTGGGTCAAGCCATCGCTGATCGCCGGAAACGCCATGGCGGCGGGGCGTGGTGGCGTTGCAGCGCCTGCCGGGGAGGATTGGGAGTCCAGCCTGCCCAACCCGCCCCTGGCGGCGCGTAGCGCGCCCGCAGGCGCCTCGCCAGCGGAGACCGCGCCCAGCCTGATTGCCACACCCTTTGAGCCCGACCAGCTTGCCAAGCTGCCTCCACGCGAATGGGTCTATGGCCATTTTTTGATCCGGCGCTTTGTCTCCGTGCTTGGCGCGCCGGGCGGCACCGGCAAAACCGCCTATGCCATCGCAGTTGGGCTTTCAGTCGCGCTTGGTCGCCCCCTGGTCGAGGAGCCAGTGCATAGCCCCGGCACGGTCTGGATCTATAATTTGGAAGACCCGCGCGAGGAATTGCTGCGCCGGGTTCAGGCTGCGCTGATCGCGCATGGCATTCGCCCCGCAACCATGACGGGGCGGCTTTACCTTGATAGCGGGCGTGACCAGCCATTGATCCTGGCCATGCGCCTGCCCGATGGCAGCACGGTTGCAACGCCGATCGCCGATGCGCTGATTGCCGAATTGATCCGGCGCGAAGTGCGGCTTTTGATTGTTGACCCTTTCGTCAAATCGCATCGGCTCGAGGAAAACCGCAACGAGCAGGTGGATTTCGCGGCAACGCTTTGGTCGCGCGTTGCCGATGCGGCGGGCTGCGCCATCCTGCTGGTGCATCATTTCCGCAAGGGCGGCGTGGCAGGCGATGCAGATGCGTTCCGCGGCGCCTCGGCGCTGGTTGATGCGGCGCGCGCGGCTGTAGCGCTGCGCAGCATGGATGATGGCGAAGCCAAGCGCTTTGGCATCCCCGAAGAAGAACGCTGGTTCTATGTCCGCGCCGATAACGCCAAGCTCAATCTGGCACCCCGGCCGCTTGATGCCACCTGGCTGCAGCTACGATCAATAGCGCTGCCGAATGGCGATCATGTGCAGGCCATCGCGCGTTGGCGCCCGGCCTCGGTGTTTCGCGAATTGTCCATGAATGAATCCGCCGATCTGGTCGAGCAGCTCGGCAGCCCCAGGGATGATGGGGAACGTTGGTCGGCACGCAAACAGGATCTTGGGCGCTGGGGTGGTGAGCTGGTCATGAGCTCCACCGGATGCAGCGAGGAACAGGCGCGCGCGATGCTCGCAGCCTATTTCGCAAGCAAGGCCCTTCGCATCGTCGATTACCCAAGCCCCAAGCAGCGCAAGCTGCGCAAGGGGCTCGAACATGATCCGCAGGTCGTTGCCGGCATGCGGTTGCACGCCGAGGAAGGAGAGCACCCATGAAAACCCGATTGACCCTGCCTGGCCGCCCGGGGCTTGGCAGTATCGCCCTGGTGCAGCACCAGCGATTTGAGTGCGTGGAAATACGCCCGCACAAGACCAAGGATGGGCGCCAAATCGAACTGACACGCTGGCTTTGCCACTGCGCTGATTGCGGTGCCCCGTTTGACCTGCTGACGCCGCGTCGGAATGCGCCGGTGCGCGTCGATCGTCGCCGGTGTGCCGAACATCGCGACCCGAAACGTCGGGTGAAAATGCCTGTCGGAGCCGAACCATGAACCGCTTACAGCCTTGCGCCACTGGACTGCGCCACTGGCAAACCACTGGCGCAGTGGCGCAGCAACCGGTCGCCGGGAAGGATTGCGCCTCTGCGCCACTGGCAAGGCCCACGCCCTCATGTCCCTTAGGGGACATGGGGCAGTGGCGCAGTGGCGCAAACCGGACCGGTGGGGCAGCGGCGCAGCCAAAAACCCCTGTTCTGGGCCGCCACAGCAATTCCAGTGGCGCAGCAGTGGCGCAAATCACGACAAGGGCTGCGGCATGAATCCGGGCCAGCAGGACACCAGCGGCACGGCCATGGCTATCCAGGGCTTCGTGCAATCGGTTGATTTGGTCACCGATGCGCTGGAACGAAAATGGGGTGTGGGGCGGCTGCGGTTGCTGGTGGGCGATGCGTTGCGTGAGCGCTTTGACCGCCAATGGGCCAAGTGGCAGGTGGCCTATGCGGCGCAGGATCTGGACGCGGTGCGTGCCCATTCGGAGGCGATGCGCCGCGCCTGGGCAGCCTTGGAGCAAGCCGCCATCGCAGCCGGCCATCAGCCCCTGGCGCCGGAGGTCTGGGAAACGCGCATGCCCAATGGCTGGGTGCTCGGCATTGTGCGCAGCTTGCCCGAAGCCCATGCGCTGGCCGGAGATGGTCGGGAGCGCGATATCTGGACGCTGGATGAGGTTGGCCGCGTGCTTGCCGCCTGGGATGCCTATCGCTGGGTGGAAGCAAGCCACGCGCATTTTCCCGGCGCGCAAATCAAGGCGCTGCGGCTGACACCGCGAGGCTCGGAATTCGACTGGAAGCTCGGCGATGAGATTCCCTTTGGTCATGGGCTTTGCGACAGCCACGCGCATACGCCGATCACGACAAGGGCTGCGCCATGAGACACCTTGGCCCGCCCTTGTCGCCGCGGTCATCGCTTGATCGTGGCACGCGCAGCGCCACCCATGACGGGGAGATGGAGCGCATGCGTGCCGCCGCCTGGCACCGGCATGGTGTGGCGGCGCTTTCCGTCCACGACATCACCGACCCCTGGCTGCGCCAGGCGATAATCAACGAAGCCACGCGGCGCTGGGGTGCGCGCAAGGCTGGAGGTTCCCATGGCCAATAAGCGCAAGACCAAACGGGGCATGCCGCGTGAGGATTTGTCCCGCCCGTCCAAATGGCGGCTGCAGCATGGTGATTTCACCGCGCCGGTTCGTGAAGCAGATCCCGAAACCGGCAGGCCAGTGCAGCATCGCTATGCGATTGATACACTCGCCGTGATGCTGAACAACGGCACCATCACACGCGAGATGCATGATGCGGGCGCGTCGTTCCGCCGGCATTTTCGTGCGGCCGCGCTGGATACGCTGCGCGCCATGCCAATGATCCGCATGCCGGGTGGTGCTGGCGATACGCTGACCGAGCAGCAATTCCAGGCACGCAAGCGCGTGGCAGGAGCGCTTGAGGCGCTGGGTGGCGCTGCCAGCCCTGGTGGGGCCTGCGTGTGGCATGTGGTGGGCCTCGAGCAATCCGTCACAGAATGGGCGCGCCAATCAGGCTGGGGCGGCAAGGCGATTGGGCACGCACAAGGCCAGGGGGTTTTGGTATCAGCGCTTGGGGTGCTTGCGGGGTTTTATGGGCTGGTGGGTATACGCTTCGAGTAGCCAGTCCGCACGCTGAGAGTATGTTTATGAAAAAAGTAATTCGTCTTAGCATTAAAGATCGTCGGAGAATCTGAGGCATGAGCATAAAAAATCCATGGGCGCGGCGCTCCCAGCGAGTGATAAGAATGGTATCTGAATTACATCGGCTTGGATATCAACGGCTACGAATCATGCCCTACGAAGCGCCACTAGCTTGGCGATGCGAAATCGCTCCATCGAGGCGATTTTCGCGCCAGAATCCCGCTTATGCACCATATGATGGAGAAAGTTCTCAGAAGCAAGAACTGACAACCTACTCAGCGTCTTCAACAAACCAGTACTTTGGCTGGCAGGACACAGAACACGATGATGCTCGGAGACTAGCAGAAAAATTCCTAGATCGATTTCCTCTCACAGCATCAGCCGGTTTGGGACGCGACTGGTGTTATGCGGGTTGGTTAAGCGAATTAGTTGGATACCTGGAGCGTGGCGCATTACTTCCTTTCGTATTTGCTGAATTCTTTGAGCCGCCACCGGAAAAGCTCTGGGCGTTACCCATTCGCGATTTGGATAACCCCGCCACCGTCTTGATGAATTTCCCTCTGCCGCCTCCACCTAACGATCAGCAACAGAGCTTGCTTACCGAGTAAAAAACTCATCCAACGCTACAATCTGGCACTCCCCACCGGAATCTGGATTGCGTATAAACCTTTCATGCGACGAATTGCGCGCAGCGATTTCTGATTACATGGTTCCTTCCTGGCTATTTTGTATGCGGGGGGCGGAAGCGCCCGACCCCTCTAGCGTCAGAATAAAAATATGGGTTGCAGTTTGCACCATAGCGCCCTGAATTCAATGACTTAAGTGCAAACCTAGGCCCTTCAGGTTTGCACCTGGTTTGCACCTAGTTTGCACCAAACCCCCGCCCAGCCCTTCCCGGATACCCCCCATGACGCTTCCCTGGATGGCCGAGCGGATCCAACTCCGCGCGATTGCATCGCTGCGCCCGCATGCCGGCAATGCGCGCGTGCATGACGCGGCGCAGCTCGCGCAGATCATAGCCAGCATGCAGGCCTTCGGCTTCACCAATCCGCTGCTGGTGGACGAGGATGGTGTGCTGATCGCTGGCCATGGCCGGCTGGCGGCGGCGGAAGCGCTCGGCATCGCCAAGGTGCCGGTGATTGTGCTGAAGCACCTCGCACCCGCGCAAAAGGAAGCGCTGCGGCTTGCTGATAATCGCATCGCAGAGAACGCCACCTGGGACCAGGCGCTGCTGCGTGACGCACTGGCCAGCGTCCAGGCAGCGGAAATTGACCTGGCGGCGCTTGGTTTCTCGGCGGATGAACTTGCGGGCATCCTCGCGGCGGCTGGAGATGCCGTGTCCGACGGCGATGCGCCCGAAGCCCTGCCCGCAGACACCGCCGAGAACCCTGCTGCGCCCGCAATTGGCGAGGATGCTGATGATCCCGCCGATGCTGAGCCGGGAGCTCCGCGCCAGGCAGTCACGCGCCCCGGTGATTTGTGGCTGCTGGGCGCGCATCGGCTGCTGTGCGGCGACAGCACGGACGCGGCAGCAGTCGCGCGCGTGATGGAAAGCGATCGTGCGGCGATGCTGTTCACCTCGCCCCCCTATGGGAACCAGCGTGCTTACACGACTGGCGGCGTTTCGGATTGGGATGCGCTGATGCAGGGCGTGTTTCAGCATCTGGATTTGGTGCTGCGGCCGGATGGCCAGGCGCTCGTCAATCTCGGCCTGATCCATCGC
>JBPCSO010000112.1:0-36643 GCA_051007055.1 Roseomonas sp. | reverse complement strand
AGTCTTGAGACCTTGCTTTCACTTGGTAGCGGCTTTCTTGGCCTGCGTGATTACCCACGCGCGCTTGGCTTGTTTGAACGCCTGGCGGGCGCCCATCCCCGCGCGCCGAAGGCACTGATCGGCAAGGGCTTGGCACTGAGCGGCGAGAACCGGCATGACGAAGCGATCGAGGCGCTTGATGCGGCTCTCGCCCTCGCCCCGCGCGATGTGGAAGCGCTTATCGGCAAGGGTGTCGCGCTGAAGGCTTTGCGCCGTGTGTCGGAGGCGATTGAGACCTATCGCCTTGCTGTAGAAATCGCGCCGCGTGCCACCAATGCGCATCTCAATCTTGGCAATGCGCTTGCTTTGCTCACCCGGCACGAAGAAGCGCTGGCGTGTTATGAACGCGTGCTGGCGCTTGATCCGCATTCGGCGGAGGCGCTGAATTATGAAGGTAATTCACTGAATGCGCTGGACCGGCCGGCGGAAGCGGTGGCGCGGTTTGAAAAAGCCGTCGCGCTTGATCCTGGCATCACGGAAGCACTTTCTTCGCTGGTCTATACCAAGCAAAAGCGCTGGGATTGGGCCGGGCTTCCGGAACAGCGCCAATACCTGCTGGATCGCGTGCGCGCGCGGCAATTCATTGCCAATCCCTTCGCGCTGCTCGGTATTTGTGATGACCCGGAACTGCACCAGATCGCTGCCCGCGCCTATACGCGTGAAACCCTGCCGAGCCCGCCCGCTGTCCAGCCGCCGCCCGCCACGCAGCGTGATCGGCTGCGTATCGGCTATTTCTCTGCCGATTTCCATAATCATGCGACCATGCATCTGTTGGCCGGCGTGCTGGAATGCCATGACCGGGACGCCTTCGAAATCCATGCCTTTTCCTATGGGCCGGAAATTGAGGATACGATGCGCGCGCGCGCCCGCGCCACGGTGGATCACTTCCATGAATGTGCGCGGCTGTCTGATGGCGCTATCACCGCCGCGGCGCGCAAGGCTGGGCTTGATATCGCCGTGGACCTGAAGGGCTATACGCAGGATGCGCGGCTTGCGCCGTTTGGCGTGCGCCTCGCGCCCGTGCAGGTCAGCTATCTTGGCTATCCTGGGACTGTAGGCGCCGATTTCCTCGATTATATCCTGGCGGATTCAACAGTGCTGCCTATGGATCAGCAGCGTTTTTATGATGAGAAGATCATCCATTTGCCGGATAGCTACCAGGCAAATGATGATCGGCGCGCTATTGCGCCCGCAATACTATCGCGCGCTGAAGCCGGGCTGCCCGCCGATGGTTTTGTCTATTGCTGCTTCAACAATGCTTATAAGATCACGCCGGAAGTCTTCACCATCTGGATGCGTATTCTCAACGCCGTACCAGGTTCTGTGCTGTGGTTGCTTGCCAATGATGCGGAAGCGATGGATCGGCTGCGTGCGGTTGCGGCAGGGCAGGGGATTGATCCGGCGCGGTTGGTCTTTGGACCTGCGCTTCCCTCAGCGCAGCATCTGGCGCGGCAGCGGCTTGCGGATCTTTTCCTTGATACGCTGCCCTATAATGCGCATACCACGGCGAGTGATGCGCTTTGGGCCGGCTTGCCGGTGCTGACGCAAATGGGGCAGGCCTTTGCCGGTCGTGTGGCGGCCAGCCTGCTGAACGCCGTTGGCCTGCCGGAAATGATCACACAGAATGCAATTGATTATGAAGCTTTGGCCACCGCACTTGGCCGCGACCCTGCGCGCGCTGCCGCGCTGAAGGCGAAGCTCGCCGCCGCCATTCCGAAAGCCCCGCTTTTCGACACGCCACGCTTCACGCGCCATCTGGAACACGCCTATCGCATGATGTGGCAGCGCCATGTGGCTGGCCTTGCGCCGGAAGCTTTTGTCGTGCCGGCTGAAGCATAGCTGCCGCGCCATGCCGGATTTCGCCGCGTTCTTCGCCTCGGGCCAGGTGGCTGATCTGATGGTGGCGCTATTGATGGCGGAGGCTTTGGCGCTGCTTGCCTTTTGGCGATTAACCGGGCGCGGCCTGCCCCCGCGATCCGTTTTCGCGCTGGTGCTGCCGGGGGTGTTTTTCGCCCTGGCGTTGCGCGCGGCGCTGACAGGGGCCTGGTGGGGCTTTGTCTCACTCGCCCTGACCGCCGCGTTTTTTGCCCATGCCTGGGATTTATGGCGCCGCTGGCGCGGCTGAAGAAATGGCCACCTTTGGCAAGTGACCCCATGTCGCGCCGCAGCCGCATCTGGGCGGAAGACAAGCGCGCAAAGGCGGTGCAACATGCGCCAAGCACATCGCCAAGGGGGAATCCGCATGTCATCGGGCAGCTATGACTGCGCCAGCTTCAAGGGCCTGACCTTCCACGATGCCGTCGCCCGTTTCCAAGCCGGGCAGGATGACCCCCGCGCCTATTTGGAACGCTGCTTCGAGGCAATTGCGGCGAAGGATGGCGTGGTGTGCGCCTTTGTCGTGCTGAATGAAGCGGGTGCGCGCGCCGCCGCCGATGCCTCTGCCGCGCGCTGCAAGGCGGGCCGCGCGCTTTCCAGCATTGATGGCATGCCAATCGGTATCAAAGACCTGATCGAAACTGCGGATATGCCAACGCAAATGGGCTGCGGCGCATTCACCGGCAATTTCCCGAAGCGTGACAGCATCATGGTGCGCGCTTTGCGCGATGCTGGCGCCGTTATCATCGGTAAGACTGTCACGGCGGAATTGGGCATGGCGCATCCCGGCCCCACCACCAACCCCTTCGATCCGCGCCGCACGCCGGGCGGTTCATCGTCAGGCTCAGCGGCGGCGGTTGGGGCCAATATGATCCCGGCGGCGATTGGCACGCAGGTCGGCGGGTCCATCATTCGCCCTGCTTCGTATTGCGGGAATATCGCCCTCAAACCCACGCAAGGCGCGATCAATCGGGGGGAGAGGCAATCGCTCAGCCAATCCACCGCCGGGGTGCATGCCAATAGCTTCGAAGATATGTGGGCGGTGGCCATTGAAATCGCGCGCCGTGCGGGGGGCGATCCCGGCGCGCCGGGGCTTTTCGGCCCGCTGGCCGCGCCCGCGCCAGTGAAGCCCGCGCGGCTGATTATGATGGAAACCGAAGGCTGGGCGGATTTGGATGCGGCCTCCATCGCGGCGTTTGAAGGCTTACTCGCGAAGCTGCGCGCCGCCGGGGTGGAGATTTGGCGCCGCGCTGATCACCCCTTGATCGAAGGTTTTGAACGCGCGCTGGCGCAGGCGAAAGCGATCACCGCCGATATCTGCGCTTTTGAACAACGCGCAGGCTTGCAGTATTTGGCGGAGACTGCGGCGGATCGCGTGAGCCCCCGGCTTTTCACGCGCTTGCAGCACGGCACCAAGGTTGATCTGGAAACCTACCGCGCCCGGCTGTTGGAGCGGGACGAGCTGCGCCGGCGCCTGGTGTCGCTCGCACCTTTGGCGGATGGGTTGATTGCGCTGTCATCCCCTGGGCCCGCGCCGGTGTGGCCGGGTGATCAGCCAGGCCAGCCGATTGCGCCGCGCCCGACCGGGGATATCAGCTTCAATGCGGGTACATCTGCGCTTGGCTGCCCGGCGGTGACTGTGCCGCTGCTCGCGGTGGGGGGCATGCCGCTTGGGGTGCAGATCATCGGCCAATGGCATGAAGATGCGCGGGCGACGGCAATCGCGGCTTGGGTGGCGGGGATGGGCTAATCCAGCAACACCCCCCGAAAGGCCGCGAGCCGCGCCGGGGTCAGGCCAAGCCCATCCTCAAGCAAACCAACCTCAGACCCGAAGGGAGCTACCGCCGCTTCCAACGCGGCGGCCAGTAGCGCCGGGTGCGTGTCCAGTATCGCCTGCTTTGCTTCCTCGGGCGCCTCATCCGGCAAGGGGTGGTCGCGCCGCCAGAAGCGGTCTGTCGCAACATAATCCGCCAGGATTTGCTCCCGCGAAACGCCAAGCGCTGTCAGGATCAGCGCGGCGCCAAGCCCTGTCCTGTCCTTCCCCGCCGAGCAATGGAACAGCAGCGGCCGGCGTTCGTCTTCCAGGATCACATCACAAAGCTGGCGATAAACCGGCAATTGCTCGGTCGCGTAATTCAGATAGGCAATGCCCAAAAGTCGCGTGGTCTCCGCCCGCGTCGCCGCACCATTGGCGAGCAAATCCCGCAAGGACGCGCCGATGCGCGGTTCAATCGGCAGCGGCACGGCCCGCGCGCCAGGCGGCAGGCGGGAAGGGGCGGTGGCGGCTTCACGCGTGCCGCGCAAATCGCACACGGTGCTAAGGCCCGTGGCTTCCAACGTCACCAAATCCTGATCCGTCAGCCGATGCAGCGCATCGGACCGGAACAGCACCCCGTGGCGCAGCGCCCTGCCTTGATGGCCGCGCCATCCGCCCAGATCGCGCAGGTTGGAGGCACCTTCAAGCGGGATAAGGCGAGGCAATTGCTCAGTCATGAGCCAAATATGGCAGAAAGCGCGGTCTTGGCCCATGGGTTGGGATGATTTCACCCTGGCGTGGAACTATTTTAAGAGATGCGCGGCATCCGCCGATTGGGAATAAAGCATGGGCACGGCCCTGGAAATTTTGATCATCCTGCTGCTAGTTCTGCTGAATGGCGCCTTTGCCATGTCGGAACTTGCCATCGTGTCCTCTCGTCGGTCCCGGCTGATGGCCATGCAAAAGCGCGGCGTGCGGGGCGCGGATACCGCGCTGGCGCTGGCTGAGGACCCGAAGCGCTTCCTGCCGACCGTGCAGGTGGGCATTACCATGGTCGGCATTATCGCGGGCGCCTTTGGTGGCGCGCGCCTCGCTGGCACCATTGCCTATGCGCTGGGGCTGCTGCCCTTCCCCGTACCTTTTGCGCAGGAAGTTGCCTTCACGCTGGTGGTGCTGGCGATCACCTATCTGAGCCTGATCCTCGGTGAATTGGTGCCCAAGCAACTGGCGCTCCGAGAGCCTGAGAAAATCGCCATTCTGGTCGCGCGCCCGCTGGCGCTACTGGCCCGCTTCACCGCGCCCATGGTTTGGCTTTTGGGTGCATCTTCCGCCCTTGTGCTGCGGTTTTTCGGCCCCGCACCCACTTCTGACCTCTCCGTGACGGAAGAAGAAGTGAAGGCCGTGGTGGCGGAAGGTGCTGAGGCCGGCGCGCTTGAGACCGAAGAGCGCCACATGATCGAACGCGTGCTGCGGTTAGGCGACAAGCCAGTGCGCGCGCTGATGACGCCACGCAATGACATCGCCTGGCTGGATCGTAGTGAGCCTTTAGAAAACCTGCCTGAGAGGCTGCGCGCCGCCCATGTCACGCGCTTCATTGTGGCCGATGGGCGGGTGGATAACGTGGTCGGCGTGGTCGCAGCCAAGGATTTACTTGATCAGCTTCTGGCAGGAGGGCCGCTTTCACTCGAAGCCGCTTTGCGTCAGCCCATGGTGCTGCCCGATACGCTGACTGCGCTTGATGCGCTGGAACGCCTGCGCGGAGACCCGCTTGGCATGGCGCTGGTGCTGGATGAATACGGGTCCTTTGAAGGCATGGTGACCGCTTCCGATTTGCTGGAAGCGATCATCGGCGAATTGGGGCCAAGTGAGCCTATGCCGGCCGAAGCGGCGGTGCTGCGCTTCGATGGGTCATTACTGCTGGATGGCAGCATGCCTTCCGATGAATTGCGCGCGCGTCTTGATTTACCGGAAATGCCCGGCGCCGGGACCTATCACACCGTCGCCGGGCTGATGCTGGCCCTTTTGCAACGTGTCCCGCGTGAGGGCGACCGCATCGTCTGGGCCGGCTGGCGCTTTGAGATTGTGGATATGGACGGCAGGCGCGTGGATAAGGTGCTGGCGAGCCGGGAGGAAGCTGGCGGTGATGGCGGGGGTTGAGGAATTTTCTTGTCCGGATTTGATCCGTACGCTATAGATCGCCTCCGAAGGAGTAGCCTAATGTCCTTGGCATTTGCCCCCGCTGTCACCGCCCCGGAAGGTGGCCGCATCGAATTCCGCTTGCCGGTTGAGGAAAAGGCCATGCTTGCCCGCGCGGCGGCGCTGATGAACATGGACCTGACCGCCTTCATCCTGGGCAAAATGCTGCCCGAAGCGCGCGCCGTGATCGAAAACGCCGAACGCCTGGCGCTTTCTGAGCGTGATAGCCTGCGCGTCCTGGCGCTTTTGGAAAACCCGCCGGCACCCAATGAAAAGCTCCGCCGTGCCGGTCAGGCTGCCCGCAGAATCGCGTGAGCGCCCCCTGGCGGGAGCAGCCGCTTTCCCGTAGCCATGACCGCAAGAGTTTTGATTGCGGCGAACCCGCGCTGAATGAATTTCTGGCGCGCTATGCACGGCAAAGCCATGAAAACGGCGGGGCTAAGACCTTTGTGGTGGTGGACCCTGCCGCGCCACAGAAAATCCTGGGCTTTTACAGCCTGAGCTTCGGCGCGCTTGCCTATACTCGCACCCCCGCGCTGCTGACGCGCGGCCTGGGGCGCTATGAGGTGCCGGTGTTTCGCCTCGGCCGATTGGCGGTGGCGCGCGAATGGCAAGGGCAGGGCATGGGCGGCGCACTGTTGATTGCCGCCGGCCGGCGCTGCATTGCGGTGGCCCAGGAAGTCTGCGGCGTTGCTTTGTTGGTTGACGCGAAATCGGACCGCGCAGCGCAATGGTATGAGGGTTTCGGCGCGCTCCGCCTGGAAGATGCGCCGCTGTTGCTTGTGCTGCCGTTGACTACCATCGCACAGGCAATAGATGGGGCGTGAACGATTCCCCCTCAAACCGACCCCTTGCGCTCCACCACCAGAATACGCGCCGTGCCAATCGGGTGGGCGACATGCTCATCACCGACATCGGCGACAAAAACATCGGTCGGCCCAAGGCGCACCGAATGTTCCCGGCCATTCAGCCGATATTTCATCTCAACCGCGCCATCGAGCACGACGAAAACCTCCGCGCCATCATTGACGTGCCAGATATAGGGCTGGTCGGTCCAATGCAGCCGCACCGTGGCGCCTTCAATTTCCGCGAAATCACGGGCACCCCAGGCGCGAGAGGCGATGAAACTGCGGTTGTCCTGATAGATGTCGGGCATGGGTGTATCCTGAATACTCCGTGAGAGCCGCTACTGCCCAGCCGATTTAGCAATCGGCGCGATGAATTGCGGCTCCGTATCCCAGGGGAACAGAATCCAGGTATCCTGGCTTACTTCCGTAATAAACGTATCCACCATCGGCTTGCCGGCGGGCTTGGCATAAACCGTTGCGAAATGCGCCTTGGGCAGCAGGGCGCGCACCACGCGTGCCGTGGTACCGGTATCCACCAGATCATCCAGTAGCAACCAGCCTTCCCCATCACCCGCTGCATCGGGCATTTTCACCACACGCGGCTCACCCTTGGTTTCCTCATCGTAGGTAAGGACCGAGACAGTTTCGATCAGCCGGCAATCCAATTCGCGCGCCACCACAGCGGCTGGGATCAGACCGCCGCGGGTGATGGCGACCACGCCGCGCCAGGGGCCGCGTTCCAAAAGCCGCCAGGCCAGTGCCTTGGCATCGCGGTGCAATTGGTCCCAGGAAACCGTGTAGTATTTCTGCGCCATCAGAACATCCTTCCGCCATTCGGCACGCGTTGATCCGGGCCCAGCAGCACCACGGCCCCCGCTTCATCGGGCATGCCCAGCACCAGAACCTCACTCATGAAGCCCGCAATGCGGCGCGGGGCGAAATTCACCACCGCCGCTACCTGCCGCCCAACCAGGGCTTCGGGCGTGTAATGCACGGTCAATTGCGCTGAGGATCGCTTCACGCCGATCTCCGCCCCGAAATCAATACTCAGCTTGATGGCGGGCTTGCGCGCCTCCGGAAAGGGTTCGGCGGTCAGGATGGTGCCGACCCGGATATCAATCCGGTGAAATTCATCGAGGGTCGCTGCGGGTTCCATGACGGGGCTTTAATGCAGATTCGCCTGGGGTGAAACCGCCTCTGGGGCTTTTCCCGGCGGGCCAGAGGGGGCATGAAAGGGGCCATAACTGTACCTGATGAAAGCCTGACCCAATGCGTGATCTTCACCTTGCTGGCCGCAGCCCCGCCTATGGCACCCACGGCATGGCCGCCACTTCCATGCCCCAAGCCACTTTCGCCGCGCTTGAAATCCTGCGCGCCGGGGGCAATGCCATGGATGCCGCGATTGCCGCCTGCGCCGTGCAATGCGTGATTGAACCCGAATCCACCGGCATTGGTGGGGATTGCTTCTGCCTTTACGTGCCCGCCGGCAGCAGCACGGTGGTTGCGCTGAATGGTTCTGGCCGCGCGCCGGGGGCGGCAACGCCCGAGGCCATTCGCGCCACAGGCACCACCAAGCTTGAAAATACCTCGGCCCATTCCGTCACGGTGCCGGGGGCGATTTCCGCCTGGGAATTGCTCAATCGCAGCCATGGCAAGCTTGGGCTTGATCGCATTCTGCAAGCGGCGATCCATTATGCCGAAGAAGGCTTCCCCATCACCCCGCGCGTGGCAGCGGATTGGGAAGGTTCGGTCGGGAAATTGCTGAAGCACCCGGCATCGGCGCGGCGCTTTCTGGATAATGGCGCGGCCTTCAAGCTCGGCACACGCTTCCGTCAGCCGGAATTGGCCAAGACCTTGCGCGCGATTGCGGCGCGTGGTGCGGCGGCCTTCTATCAGGGCGAAGTGGCCGCCGATATTGTGGCGACACTCCGCGCCGCGGGCGGGCTGCACACGGAAGAAGATTTCGCCAATGGCCAGAATGTCGCGGAATTCGTGACACCCATTTCCATCCCCTGGCGCGGGATGGAGGTGTATCAATGCCCGCCCAATGGATCGGGCCTGCATGCGCTGCAAATCCTGGGCACGCTTGCCAATCTGCCCACGCCGGAAGGCGGGCCGCTGTCAGCGACACGGCTGCATCGGCATATCGAAGCCGCACGCATGGCCTATCGGGACCGCGATGCCTTCCTCGCTGACCCCTCGCAGGTGAATGTGCCGGTCGAGAAACTCTTGAATGCAGATTACCTGAAGCGCCTCGCGGGCCTGATTCGCGATGATGCGGCGCTGCCGGAATTGCCGGCAGCCGGTGAGAGCGATCTGAACAAGCACAAGGACACGGTCTATCTTTGCGTGGTGGATAAGGATGGCAATGCCTGTTCCTTCATCAATTCACTGTTCGAAAGCTTTGGTTCAGGCATCCTTGCGGAAAAATCCGGTGTCATGCTGCAAAATCGCGGTTTCGGCTTCCGCTTGCAGGATGGCCACCCGAATTGCATCGCGCCCAATAAGCGCCCGCTGCATACCATTATCCCCGGCATGGTGATGAAGAATGGCCGCGCCATCATGCCCTATGGCGTGATGGGCGGGCGTTATCAGCCGACCGGGCATAGCTATTTCCTGACCAATCATTTCGAGTTTGGCCTGGATGTGCAGGAAGCGATTGATCTGCCCCGCCTGATGCCGCAGGACGGCAAGGTGCAGGTGGAACGCGGCTTTAGTGGTGCGGTGCTTGATCAGCTGAATCGCCTTGGTCATGTCTGTGAAGCGATAGACAAGCCCCATGGCGGTGGTCAGGCGATTTTCATTGACCATGAAAAGGGCTGCCTGGTGGGTGGGTCTGACCCGCGCAAGGATGGCTGCGCGATGGGGTACTGAATCCCGACTGCGCGCTTAAGTTCAAAAATTCAAGGAAACGCCAATGACCGAACCCTGTGACCTGACCGCGATTGAAGCGCGCCGCCTGATCGGGCGGCGTAACCTTTCCCCCGTTGAATTGCTGGAAAGCTGCCTGAAGCGCATCGGCGAAGTAAACCATGCGGTAAATGCAGTGGTGGCTTTGGACGAGGACCGCGCCCGCGCAGCCGCGCAGGAAGCCGAAGCCGCCGTAATGCGTGGTGATGAATTGGGCCCGCTGCATGGTCTGCCAATCGGCATCAAGGATCTGGAAGAAACCGAGGGGCTGCGCACCACCTATGGCAGCCCGATCTTCCGCGATTTCATCCCGGATGCGGATTGCGGCATGGTCGCCAATCTGCGCGCCAATGGGGCGATTGTTGCGGGCAAGACCAATACGCCGGAATTCGGTGCGGGCGCCAATACACGCAACGCCGTCTATGGCGTAACCGGCAATCCCTTTGATCCGACGAAATCCGCTGCTGGTTCTTCGGGCGGTTCAGGTGTGGCGCTGGCCACCAATATGTTCCCGATCTGCTCGGGTTCCGACACCGGCGGTTCCTTGCGCAACCCTGCAGCCTTTAATGGCATTGTCGGCTACCGCCCATCGCCCGGCTTGGTGCCCTCAGAAAAGCGTGCCCATGGCTGGTCCGGCCTGCCGGTGCTTGGGCCCATGGCGCGCAATGTGCCGGATGTCTGCCTGCTGCTGTCTGCCATGGCATCGGATGATGGGCGCGATCCACTCGCCTATACCTTGCATGATGGCTATGTGCGCGAAGAACCGAGCCTTTATTTTCCCGTGCCGCGCTATGATTTGGCGAGCCTCCGCTTGGCCTTCAGCCCGGATTTCGGCATGGCGCCGACCGAAAAGCACATCCGCGAGATCTTCGCCGACCGCGCCGGCGCCATCGCGCCCATGTTTGGCGCGGCGGAAGCGGCGCATCCTGATTGCGCCGGCGGTGATGAGGCGTTTGAGGTGCTGCGCGCAGCGGGCTTCCTGACCTCCCATCTTGAGAAATGCCGCACGCGTCCGCAGGATGTCGGGCCCAATGTGCGCGCCAATGTGGAAGAAGGGCTGCGCTATAGCCTGGATGATTACGCCCACGCGGCGGCGGCGCAGACCAAGATGTACCGCGCCTGGCAGGGTTTTTTCGCGGCGCATGATGTGCTGATCACGCCGGCCATCACCATTTCTCCGCGGCCTTGGAAAGAACTCTACCCTGCCGAGATTGATGGCAAGCCGACACGGACCTACTTCCATTGGTTGGCGCTGGCCTATTACCCGACGCTCTGTGGCCACCCCGCGATTTCGATCCCGATGGGGCTGGACCGCAATGGCATGCCCTTCGGCTTGCAAGTGGTGGGGCCGCGCGGCGGGGATCGGCTGGTGCTGGGCGTCGCGGCGGCGATTGAGGAAGCCTTTGCGGGCGATCCACTGCGCTGCCGCCCGGTGCCGGATTTGGCGAAGCTGAAGGCCGCCAAGCCGGTGAAGGAAATGCCGGGCGCGGTGGGTTGGGATTGACCCGCGCGCCTTTCGGCGCGGTGGGGATGGGTTAGCCCTGTCGCCGCGCCAATCCATTCCTGCCATGCGACCCTTGCTGATTGGATCAGAAATCTATCGTGGTTCCACCTATGGGCCGAAGCATCCGCTGGCGATCCCGCGGGTTTCCACAACGCTTGATCTGATCCGCGCGCTGGGTTGGGTAGCGCCGGAGCAATACATTGAAAGCCCGCGCGCGACGGCGGAAGAATTGCAGCGCTTCCATGACGCAAACTACATCGCTGCCCTGATGCGCGCTGAAGATACCCAAAGCGTGAGCGCCGAGGATCGGGAGCGTTTCCGCATCGGCGCTGATGGCAACCCGGTTTACCGCGAGGTGTTTCGCCGCCCTGCCACCAGCGCCGGCGGCGTGATGCTGGCCGCGCGGCTGACGGCTGGAGGTGGCGTGGTGCATGTGCCGGGCGGTGGCACGCATCATGGCCGGGCGGATCGCGCTGCCGGCTTTTGCTATGTGAATGATGCTGCGCTGGGGTTGCTCACTTGGCGCGATCAAGGGCTTTCGCCACTGCTTTATGTGGATATTGACGCGCATCATGGCGATGGCGTGCAGGACGCCTTCCATGATGACCCGCATGTCTTCACGCTTTCAGTGCATGAGGAAGGGCGCTGGCCCTTCACCGGTGGGATCGGTGACCGGGCAGGGGGCCATGCTGCGAATATCCCGGTGCCCAAGGGCTTCAACGACAGCGAAATGGCCTGGGTACTGCACGAAGCTATCCTGCCCATCGCGCGCCGCCTAAAGCCCGCCGCCATCATGCTGCAATGCGGCGCGGATGCGCTGGAAGAAGACCCACTAGCCAAGCTTGGGCTTTCCAACAATGCCCATCGCGCCGTCGCGCGCGCGCTGAAGGGCCTGGCACCAAGGCTGATTGTGCTGGGCGGCGGTGGCTATAACCCCTGGAGTGTCGCGCGCTGCTGGGCCGGGGTGTGGGGCGAATTGAGCGGCCACCCCATGCCTGAACGCCTGCCGGCGGCGGCGGAACAGGTCCTGCGCCGCCTGAGTTACCACCGTGCCGCCGGGCGTAACCCGCCAGAGCATTGGTTCACCACCTTGGCCGATGCGCCCCGCCCCGGCGTGGTGCGCGCCGTGCTACGCCGCGCGGCAGCCGCTGCGCTTGAGGCGCTTCCTGATCCCGTGTCATGAAGCCCCTTATGCAAAGACGTTTCCTGCTGGCGCTTGGCGCCCTGCTGCCCTTCACTGCCCTGGCGCAACCGGGGGTGGATCGCCCTCAGCCGAGCTTGCCGACCGAACGCCTGGTCATTGAAACCCGCGATGGCCGGCGCCTGCCCTTCACGGTTGAGATGGCCATTCAGCCGGAACAGCAAATGATCGGTCTGATGTTCCGCCCGGAAGTGAAACCGGATGAGGGAATGCTATTCGATTGGGGTGCGCCGCGCGAAAGTTCCATGTGGATGCGTAATACCATCACATCCTTGGACATGGTCTTTATCGCCGCCGATGGGCGGGTGCACCGGATTGCGGAACGCACCGTGCCCTATTCGCTGGCCAGCATTTCCAGCAATGGCCCGGTGCGTGCCACGCTGGAATTGGCCGCCGGCACGGCGGAACGGCTGAATATTCGTGTGGGTGACCGCGTGCTGCAGCGGATTTTCGGCACCACCCCGTAATACAAGGCTTGCCCCGCGCCGCCGCTGCCCATAGGGTGCGCCGCAATCGGGGCGTGGCGCAGCCTGGCTAGCGCGCCTGTTTTGGGTACAGGAGGTCGGAGGTTCGAATCCTCTCGCCCCGACCATGAGTTACCTTATTGCGGCTGAATGCCCGCCGCGCGCACCACCGTCGCCCAGCGATCAACCTCAGCCCGCACCAACCGCGCGAGCGCTTCCGGTCCCATTTGGTCCGGCGCTGCGGGGATGGAGCCCAAATCCTCAATGCGCTTGCGGATGGCAGGGTCGGCCAACGCGGCACGCAACGCCTCATCTAGCTTTTGCACCACGGGCGCGGGCGTGCCGCGCGGCGCGAAAATCGCGTTCCAGCCTTGGAAGATATAGTCAGGCACCCCGGCTTCGGGCGCTGAGGGCACGCCAGGGGCATTCGGGTTGCGCGCGGTGGCCGCCGTCAGCAGCCCGCGCATGGTGCCGGCTTGGATTTGCGGCACGGCGGCGGGGGCCAGCAGGCAGGCGCTATCCACTTGCTGTGCCACCACATCATTCAAGGCTGGACCCTCACCGCGATAGGGGACTTCATTCATCCGCGCGCCGGTCAAATGCGCGAAAAGCGAACAGGCCAAATGATTTGTGGAACCGATCCCGGCATTGGCATTGGAAACCTGGCCTGGATTGGCGCGGACTCGCGCCAGGAATTCCTGCATGGTCTGCGCCTGGAAGCCATTGCGCACCACGAAGAACAAGGGTGTGCCGGCAATCAGCCCAATCGGCTGCAATTCGCGCGGGTCATATTGGATGGACCGATAAATCGAAGGCGCTGCCGAATGGCTGCCCAGGCTGCCGACGGTCAGCGTATAGCCATCGGGTGCCGCTTGCGCGCCGCGCGCCCCGCCAATGGTGCCGCCAGCGCCCGAGATATTTTCCACCGTCACGCGCTGGTTCAGCGTTTTCATCATGTGGTCCGCCACAATGCGCGCCAGCACATCGGTGGCACCCCCTGGGGCGAAGACCACCATCATGTTGATGGTGCGGTTGGGGAAATCCTGCGCGGCAGCGGGCTGCGCCAGGGCAAGGAATAGCGCGGCAAGGGCCGTGATGATGCGTTTCATGATGCTTCCTCCCGTTGGGCTTTCTGGCGGGTTTGCCCCGTTATTTGCCCTTGGATGCCATGGAAGCTTCCCAAGGCGCCCGCCGTCAAGCACCACCCCTTGCGCCGCTGCCGCTGCCGTTTCAGGGTCTCGGTCAGCAAGACCAGGAGAACCCCATGCTGCCGCCGCGCGAGAAAATGACCATCTGCTTCGCCCATGTCGCCTATCGCTTTGCCGATCGCTTCGCGCTGCGTGGCGCCGGGATTGATTTCTTTGAAGTGCGGAGCCGCGATGAACTGGATGCGCGGATTGTGGGCGCGGATGTGCTGGTCTGTTCCGGGCTTTGGCGCAATGATTTGCCGAAGCTCTCGCCCCGTTTGCGTTTTGTGCAATCCGCCAGCGCCGGGACGGATCAATATGACCGCGATGTGCTGCGCGCTGCGGGTATCAGGCTGGCGAGTGCCCAGGGCTGCAATGCCAATGCGGTCAGCGAACACGCCATTTCGCAGATTCTGGCGATCCTCCGTCGCATTCCGGAAGCGCGCGACAATCAAGCCAAGCGCTTCTGGCGCGGCATGATGGGCGATTTCGCGAAGCGCGAGGATGAAGCGGGCGGCAAGACCGTGATTGTGGTGGGCACGGGGCGTATTGGCGGGCGCATTGCGCGCATCTGCAAGGCGCTTGATATGCATGTGATCGGCGTGCGCCGCGATGCTTCAGCCGGTGCCAATGGCGCGGATGAGGTACATGCCTTCACCAACCTGCCCGCCCTTTTGCCGCGTGCGGATTTCGTCGTGCTGGCCTGCCCACTGACGGATGAAACGCGTGGCCTGATTGGTGCTGCCGCGATTGCTGCCATGAAGCCCACCGCGCATCTGGTGAATGTCGCGCGCGGGCGCGTGGTGGATGAACCGGCGTTGATTGAAGCCTTGCAGGCCGGGCGCATCGCCGGCGCCGCGCTGGATGTGACGGTGGATGAACCGCTGCCGGAAGCAAGCCCGCTTTGGACCATGCCCAATGTGCTGATCACGCCCCACACCGGCGGTGAGACGCATAAATACGAAGACAATGTCTTGGATATGATGATGGAAAACCTGAACCGACAATGGCGTGGTGAAACCGCCTTGTTCAATCAAATCGTTTGAGGTGCGTGATGCAGAGCCGTGAAGGCGCGATAGCCCGCGCCGCGACTTATTTCGATGATGGCAGCTACAAGAAATTGCTGACCGATCTTGTCGCCATCCCCTCCACCGCGCAGGAGGAAGGGCATGAGGCGGATTTGCGCCATTATCTGGAAGGCGCCATCGGGCCTTGGCTGGAAAGGCTGGGTTTTGCCGTCACCATCCATCGCAATCCCTTGGAAGGTTTTGGACCCATCCTGACCGCAGCGCGGATTGAAGATGCCGCAAAACCCACCGTGCTGCTTTATGGCCATGGCGATACGGTGCGCGGCTTGGATGAGCAGTGGCGCCCGGGGCTGAAGCCTTGGGAATTATACGAAGAAGATGGCCGTTGGTATGGCCGCGGTTCCGCCGACAATAAGGGCCAGCACGCGCTGAATATCGCGGCCCTTGAAGCGGTGTTGGCGGAACGCGGCGGCACGCTTGGCTTCAATGTGAAAATCATTCTGGAAATGGCGGAAGAACGCGGATCACGCGGCTTGCGCGAATTCGTCGCCGCCCATCGCGACATGCTGGCGGCTGATGTGCTGATCGCCTCAGACGGGCCGCGCGTTGAGCCCGAAGTGCCAACAATCGCGACCGGCACGCGTGGCATTTTCCAGTTTGATCTCGTGTTGAAGCTTCGCCAGGGCGGCGTGCATTCCGGCCATTGGGGCGGGCTGACCACGGACCCTGCCATTCGCATGAGCCATGCCATTGGCGCTATCATTGACGCGCGTGGCAAGATTTTGGTGCGCGATTGGCTGCCGCAAAATGGCGTGCCGGCGGAAGTGCGCGGCGTGCTGGATGGCTGCCCGGTGGGCGGCGGCGAAGGTGCTGCCACGATTGATGCCGATTGGGGCGAGCCTGGCCTGACGCCGGCTGAAAAGATTTACGGCTGGAACAGCTTCATTGTGCTGGCCATGCTCTCCGGCAAGCCGGATGCGCCGGTAAATGCGGTGGCACCCGATGCGCGCGCAACCTGCCATATCCGCTACACGGTGGACACCGACCCCAATACCTTTGAGGCATCACTCCGCCGGCATCTGAATGAACAGGGCTTTGGCGATATCGTGATCGAAAATGCCGGGGTGCGCATGGCGGCTTCCCGTACCCCGCCCAGTCACCCCTGGGTGCGCTGGGCGCAGGAAAGCATGCAGAAAACGCTCGGCAAGCGCGTGCAGATCATCCCGAATTCATCAGGCGGCCTGCCGGGGGATGTGTTTGTGGACCATATCGGCGTGCCACTGGTTTGGGTGCCGCATTCCTATAATGGCTGCAAGCAACACGGGCCGGATGAGCATTTCCTGATCGCGCCCGCGCGGGAGGGGATTTTGGCCTTTACCGGCATGTGGTGGGATTTGGGGCAGGGAGGCACACCCTGACCCCCGTTACCTTTCTTCACGCGGCTTCTGCGCTGGCGCAATGCGGGGGTTACAGAAGGGGCGCATAAACCCCCCCTCGGCACATTGCCGTTTGCAGGAGTTTGCCATGTCTTCCAAAACTTCCCGGACCCTTTTGCTGGCTTCGGTTTTCGCCCTTGGCACGGCGGGGTTTGCCGGCGCGCAACCCGCGCCTGGTCCTGGCCCTGGTCCACAGGGCGTGGCCCCCCATCACATGCACCAGATGCATCACGGCCAGCGCGGCGATGGCATGATGGGCTTTGCAGCGGGGGAGGCTTTTGCCCGCGCTGACACCAATAATGATGGCAAGGTGACGCGTGAAGAAGCCAATGCGTGGCTTGCCGCGCGTTTCGCGGAAATTGACGCCAATAAGGATGGCGGTCTGACGCCTGACGAAATCCGCGCCTTCTATAACGCCCGCCGCGGCGAAGGCCGTAGCCCGCCAGAGGGCATGCGTGAGCGCATGGAAACCCATCAGGCAGCGCGCTTCCGCTTCGTTGATGCTGATTTGGACGGCAAAATCACGCTGCCAGAGCTTCGCGTGATGGCGGATGCCATGTTCCGTTCCATGGATGCAGATGGCGACGGCGCGCTGACGCGCACCGAAGTGCAGCGCCGTGGCCGGCGTGGCGATAGCCCGCGCGCTCAGCAGCCCGCTCCAACGCAGCCTGCACCGCGGTAAGTTTGTCGCAAAGGATGGCGCTTCCTGAACGGAAGCGTCATCCTTGCTTCGCGGCGATCTTAGCCGCTATCGCCAAAATACGTTCCGCTTTCTGCACAATCGGGTAATCCACAAAGCGCCCATCCACCTGGATGGAGGCAAGCCCGCCAGCCTCAGCTTCCGCGAAGGCTTCAACCATGCGCCGTGCGCGGGCGATTTCCGCTTCGGGTGGTGAATAGGCGGCATTGGCGGGCGCGATCTGATCGGGGTGGATGCATAGCCGGCCCTGAAAACCCAGCACTGCGCCACGCGCGCAAGAAGCCTCGAACGCGGCGGCCTCCCGCAATGCGATGAAGACCGTATCAATCGGCGGCTCCAGCCCCGCCGCGCGGGAGGCAAGGACGCATTCGCTCCGCGCTGGCGTCAATTCATCCTCAGTCAAGGTCCATGTGATGCCAAGATCGGTGGTGTAATCGCCGGCGCCAAAGGCCAAGCGCATGACGCGACCGGAAGGCAGGGCGGCGGCTGCGCGCGCCAATTCGCGAATTGCCACCAAGCCGCGCGCGGTTTCAATAATGGGCATCAGGTCAATGCCGCCGGCGGGCAGGCCGCGTTCGGCTTCCAGATTGCCGATCATCCAATCCACTGCCAGCAATTGGCCTGCATCTTCCAGCTTGGGCAGCACAATGCCGTCCAGCCTGGCGCCGATCACGGCATGCAAATCAGCAAAGCAGAATGGCGTTTCAAAGGCATTCACGCGCACATAGGCGCGGCATTGGCGCGGGTTTTCCAATGCCGCCCGCACCGCCCCGCGTGCCGCCGGCTTGGCCGCGATGGCGACCGCATCTTCCAAATCCAGAATGGCGGCATCAGCGCCGACTTGGAGCACTTTTTCCGCCCGGCGCGGATGATCGCCCGGGGCAAACAGAAAACTACGATTTGGACCGGGTGCTTTCATCTGGTGCCATCCTTCGCGTAATCCATCCTGCTGGATCAAGCAGTGATCTGAAAGATGCAGATTATGCCCTGCCTTGCGCCATCTGTCTTCGCACGCGGCGAATACAGGCTTCGGGACCGCCCAAATTCAATTCAGGAAGGGATTGCCCCCGCGTGGGTTGCGCGCGCGCGGCCCGTAATGGCGGCCCAGGTAATCCAAGATGGTGGTGCGGAATTCGCCCTCCAGCGGGTTCATGCCGTGCTTTTCAGCCATCCAATCCATCAGCTCATCCCAGCGTTCGCGCGTGAAGGCGCTGCGGCGGATCAGCGCTGTATTGTGGCAGGCGGTGCAATAGCCAAACACCTCGGAACGGCCTTCGCCTTCCGCCAGCACCGTTTCTTCTTCCTGACGGTCCGCCAAGGCCGCGGCGGCTTCCGCCTGGCGCTGCGCCAAGTCAGGCGTTTGCGCCACCGTCGCTGAGGCAGCCAGGAACAACGCCACGGCGGCGTAATGCAGTAAGCGCATCGCGGGTTCAGCCGATCAGAATGGCAGCGCGGCTGATTGGATTGGCGCCATAGCCTTGCGGATTCCAATTGGCTGCCACATGGGGCTGCATGCGGCCATTGCTATCCGTCGCGCGGTACCAAATCTCAAAATAGCCATCGCTTGGCAGCGCGATACGGCCCTGCCAGCGTTGCCAGGAATGGCGATTGGGCGGGGCATCCACGCGCATCGCCTGCCAGCTTTGGCCGAAATCGGTTGAGACATGCACATCACGCACACTCAAATCTCCGGCCCAGGCATGGCCGCGAATATCCAGGCTACGCGTGCCGGCGGGCAGGCGCGCGCCGTGGGCGTGGCTGGTGAGGACGGAGCGCACCGGCATGCTTTCCATATCAACGAAATCCGTACCATTGTTGCGGCTGCCCGGGACGATGGGCCGCACGGGGATGCGATAGGATGTGCCACCCATGCCGCGCCCGGTATGCGGAGCGTTCAGCACTTCAAGGCGCGTGAACCATTTCTGGCTAAGTGAGCCGGGCCAGCCCGGCACAATCAGCCGCGCCGGCGCGCCATGCATTTGCGGAATGGCTGCGCCATTCATGCGAAAGCAGATCAGCGTATCCTCATCCATCGCCTTTTCAATCCGCATGCCGCGGCTGATCGCAGACCCCTGCGCGGAAAGATGCGTATCGGCGCCATGCTGGCCGGTGAATTTGGCGCTTTCCTTCACGCCGGCGGCGCGCAGCACATCGCGTAGCCGCACGCCGGTCCATTCCGCGTTGGAGACGGCGCCATTGCCCCATTGATTGCCAGCCGCCTGCGGCGAAAAGCCAGAACGCCCATTGCCACCGCATTCCATTTGCAGCTTGCGTGTTACCACTTCAAAGCGCTGTTCAAGTTCGGCGATGGAAAGCTCAAGCGGGGTATTCACTTCGCCATCAAAGCGGATTTTCCAACCGCGCGGATCGGCCACTGGGTCAGGCACATTGCCGTTATTGCGGATAAAGAATTTTTCGGCAGGTGTGACCGCATCATCCAACAGATGCTCAGGCGTTTCCGCATTCAGCGGGCGTTCGCCTTGCAGAATGAGCGGCGCCTTGCCTTCCATTTGCAGGAATTGCGGCTGAGCGGCCCCCTGCGCCAGCGCTGCCGGCACCAACCCGCTTGGCATATTGCGCGCAAAGGGAATGGTGGCACCCAAGGCCGCGCCCATGGCGGCAAGCGCCGCACCTTGCAGCGCCCCACGCCGGCCCCAGACCAGCGCATCGGCGCGCTCAGGGTCGTCGCGATAGAGTTCCTGAACCGAGCGATCTGATGGATTTTGACGTGGCATATTGGGCCTCCCTTGATTTCGCTCGTTTATGCCAGATCACGCCTTGGCGCTTCAAGCAAAAGGGTGTGACCCGCCCCCTTTCCCGGCATCACCAAAGGCGGCACTCTGTCCCGACATAGGAGAGCACCATGCAAAAAATCGAATTGGGCCGTTCCGGCATTTTCGTCCCGCCCGTGGTTTTCGGCTGCAATGTCTTCGGCTGGACCTTGGACAAGGCGCAATCCTTCCGGATTCTGGATGAACTGGTGGAACGCGGCCTCAATGCGCTCGATACCGCGGATGTCTATGCCTATTGGGTGCCGGGCAATAAAGGCGGCGAATCCGAAACCATCATGGGCGAATGGCTGAAGGCGCGCGGGCGCCGCCATGATGTGCTGATCCTGTCCAAGGCTGGCATGGAAATGCCTGGTATCGGCAAGGGGCTTTCCGCGTCCTATCTTGCCAGCGCCATTGAAGCATCATTGAAGCGGCTTGGGACGGATGTGATTGACCTCTATCAGTCCCATCGCGACGACGAATCAGTACCGCAGGAAGAAACGCTCGCCGCCTTCGATAAGATGATCAAGGCGGGCAAGGTGCGCGCCATTGGCGCTTCCAATTTCTCTGCCGCGCGCTTCAAGGAAGCGCTTGATATCAGCACGAAGCATGGCCTGCCGCGTTACCAGACCATGCAGCCGCATTACAATCTGCTGGAGCGTGGGATCGAGGCTGATTTGCTGCCGCTTTGCGCGGCGGAAGGTGTGGGCGTTATCCCCTATTATTCGCTGGCCTCGGGTTTCCTGTCCGGCAAGTACCGGACTGAAGCTGATCTCGGTAAAAGCCCGCGTGGGGCACGTGGTGCTGGGAAATACCTTGATGAAAAAGGGCTGAAGGTGCTGGCCGCCTTGGACAAGGTGGCAGCGCGGATGGGCGCGACACCGGCGCAAGTGGCGCTCGCCTGGTTCAAGGGCCGCCCAGGGCTGGCAGCACCGATCGCTAGTGCCACCACCTCCGCCCAATTGGCGGATCTGGCCAAGGCCGCGGCGCTGACACTGGATAACGCAGCGGTGGCGGAATTGGATGCGGCGAGTGCGTGAGGCGCCCTACCGCAAATAAGGCTCCACAATCCCGGTAAGCTTCATGGTCAGCGGCTTGCCGCGCCGATCCGTGGCCTTGCCGAGGCTAACCCGGACCCAACCTTCCGAGACGCAGTATTCCTCCACATTGGTCTTTTCCTGGCCTTTGAAGCGAATGCCAACGCCGCGGCTGAGCAGCGCCTCATCATAAAAGGGGCTGCTCGGGTCGTTTGACAGCCGATCGGGCAGGGTTGGGGTCTCTTCGGTCATGGCGTGGCTCCGGTCTTGACCGAGCGATGTGCCCGACCCTGGTGGCAAAGGCAACGGCGCGCGATTGACCCGCCGGCGTCTAAACCGCAGTTTGAAAGCATGACCAACCCAAGGATGGTTCCGTGCAGTATTCGGCTACCGAAGCGCAACAAGAACTCCGCGCGCAAATCCTGAAACTCTGTGCTGATTTCGGCGATGATTACTGGCTGAAGATTGACCAGGAAGCGCGCTTTCCGGAAGAATTCTACCGCGCGGTCGCGGCCGCCGGCTGGCTTGGCATTGCGATGCCGGAGGAATTCGGCGGCGCGGGCTTGGGGATTTCGGAAGCCACTGTGATGATGCAGGCGGTGGCGGAAAGCGGCGCCTGCATGTCTGGTGCTTCGGCCATTCATATGAATATCTTTGGCCTCAATCCGGTGGTGGTCTTTGGCACGCCGGCGCAAAAGCGGCGCTTCCTGCCGCCGTTGATTGCGGGCCAGGAAAAGGCCTGTTTTGGCGTGACCGAGCCCAATACCGGGCTCAACACCACGGAATTGAAGACGCGGGCCGAAAAGCGCGGTGATCGCTATGTGATCAATGGGCAAAAGATCTGGATTTCCACGGCGCAGGTCGCGGACCGCATTCTGCTTTTGGCGCGCACCACGCCGCTTGATCAGGTGAAGCGCAAGACCGATGGGCTCACGCTTTTCTACACCAGGCTGGACCGCGCCAAGGTGGAAGTGCGGCTCATCCATAAAATGGGCCGGCATGGTGTTGATTCGAACATGCTGTTTTTTGATGGCCTGGAAGTGCCGGAAGAAGACCGCATCGGCGCGGAAGGGGAAGGCTTTCGCCTGATCCTGCATGGCCTCAATCCCGAACGCATCCTGATCGCGGGGGAAGCGGTGGGCATTGGCCATGCGGCGCTCAGCCGTGCCGCGAATTACGCCCGCACGCGAGAGGTTTTTGGCCGGCCCATCGGCCAGAATCAGGGCATCCAGCACCCTTTGGCGCGGGTTTGGGCGCAGCTGGAAGCCGCAGGCTTGCTGACCATGAAGGCGGCAGCCCTTTACGATGCTGGCCGCGAATGTGGCGCGGAATCAAATGCGGCGAAGTATCTGGCTGCCGAGGCCGGCTTCGCCGCGGCGGAAGCCGCCGTGCTGACGCATGGCGGTATGGGCTATGCCCAGGAATATCAGGTGGAACGCTATTTCCGCGAAAGCATGATTCCACGCATTGCGCCGGTCAGCCGGGAGCTGATCCTGAGCCACATTGCCGAAAAGGTGCTCGGCCTGCCGAAATCATATTGAAGGGTGCAATGGTGGGCGCGACAGGGATTGAACCTGTGACCCTTCGCGTGTGAAGCGAATGCTCTACCGCTGAGCTACGCGCCCGACCGGACGGTGCTTTACGGGGCAGGCACTAGCCCGTCAAGCTGCGGGTAATAGGCGGGCGCCGGCGGCAACAAAATATTATAATTGTTGCGATAATTAATTGGGTCTCCCGAAAGACCCAAGAAATGAATGCGCCATTAAAAGAATTAAATGCCGCCTATAAGCCGGATGGCCCCATTTTATGCTTTCTTCATCTTCCGCGTACCGGCGGCACCACCATCAACCGTATGTTGAAATATGCTTTCGGTGAACGCGCCATTTTCCATGCGGATCTTCTGGACGATTATGGCGGGGAAGCAGGGCTGACCAACGCCCTTGCCACCCGCCCCAGGCTGTATGATCGCATGATGATCCTGGCCGGCCATTACGGCGTGGCCCATCCGCTGGTACGCCATGCGCCGCGCCCGCTTGGCATGGCCGCCGTGCTGCGCGACCCGCTGGAGCGTATTGTCTCTCTCTATGATTATATTCGCGGCAGGCCGGATCACCCTGAACATGGCGCGCTCAGCCGGCTCACTCTTCTGCAAGCGATGGATGCTGTGCCGGAATTCGCGGTGCATTGCCGCGATGCGCAATTGCGCACGCTGTTCAACGCAACAGACCAGCCCGGAATCGTGGCGGCGTTGCAGCGCTATCCATATCTGCTTGGGCGGGTTGATGCGCTTGATGTCTTTGCCCGAAGGCTCCTCGCGCTTTTCGGTCTGAAACTTGGCGGGGCGCTGCCGCGCTTGAATGAAAGGCTGACATTAACGGGGGTGGTGCCGGCGCGGTCTCAGCCAGACTACCCAGAAGCCTTGGCGCGGCTGCAAAGCCTCAATCGCGCCGAAATGGCATTCTTCGCCCGCTTGCCGCCCATTTTCGCGAGCCTACCCCAACCCGCCCTGGCCGAAGCGGGCGCGGCATGAATCTGGTTTCTTTTCCTCGGCCAGCCGGGCTACACTCTGCCCCATGCGCTTTCTGCTGAGATCCTTTTGGCGTTTTTGCCTGCTGCTGGTGCCAGCAACCCCCCATCCGGCGATGGCGGTGGAGGCGATCTATCAGGTCACCCAAACCGGCATACCGGTGGTTGAAATCACCGCACAATTTGAAGCGCGCCCTGATGGCTATTGGATGCGCTCGGTCAGCCGCGCGGTGGGCATTGGTCGGTTTTTTGCCGCGCATGAAATCCGTTCCGAAGTGGAAGGCATCTGGCGCGCGGATGGTGTTGCGCCGCAGCGGTTCCAGGCTGAGGGTAACTGGCGCGGCGATGCGCGCCGTACGGTCCTGCTCTACCGCGAAGGCATGCCACAGGCGCTGGAAATGGAGCCGCCCGAAGGCGCCACCAATGAACCCGTGCCCCTGCCCGCGCGGCGCGGTGCGATTGATATGCTCTCTGCCTTTGCGCTCATGTCCCGCACCGTCACGCAAACCGGGCGCTGTGATGTGACCGGGCCGATTTATGACGGGCGGCGCAGGCTGGATTGGTCGTCCCATACCATCGGTGCTGCGCGCCTGACCCATGCCGGGCAGGAGGTTGAATCGCTCCAATGCGGGCTGGAAAGTCGATTGGTCGCGGGGGTGCGCATTGGCGATGATCGCACCCGCGCTACACAACCGCGTCAAGCCATGGCGTGGCTCGCCAAGGTGGATCCACGCCTGCCGCCCATCCCGATCCGCGTGGAATTCCCAAGCACCATCTTCGGCACCATGCGGATGGAATTACAGAAGCTCAGATAGCCGCTTCAGCAGAGCAAGGCGCGCAGCGCCGCCACATCAGCGGCAATGGGCGCGTCACCCGCCATGCTAAGCGGGCCATAGCCCCAGCCAGCGAAAATCGCCCGCACCCCGGCACCGCGCGCGGCTTCGATATCATTGCGATGATCGCCAATCATCACCGCATCCTTGGGCGCAGCGCCGGCTGCGGCAAGCGTCGCGCGCAAATGGCCTGGATCTGGCTTGCGCATGGGAAAACTATCGCCCCCACCAAGCGCGCTGAAATGCCCATCAAGCCCGAGCCCAGTGAGCAAGCTCCGCGCCGCGCCTTCCGGCTTATTGGTGCAGACCGCAAGCTGCCAGCCGGCATCGCGCAAAACACCCAGCAATTCAGGAATGCCATCAAAGGGGCGCGTCAATACCGCGGCATTGGCGCCGTAATCCGCCATGAAATGCTCTAACCCGGCCTCATCCAGCAAAAGGCCGCGCGCGGCATAGGCGCGTTCCAGCAGCACGCGCACACCATCGCCAATCATGCCCACAACCTCCGCACGGGCAAAACCGGGAAGGCGTTTCGCTGCCATCAGCCGATCAAGCGCGGCGTGAATATCCGGCGCGCTATCCACCAGCGTGCCATCAAGGTCAAAGACCGCGCAGCGCAGGGCTTGATCAGGCATCGGAAGGCGGCACCCAAGGGATGCGCGCAACCTCGATCCCCTCTTCGCGCAGCGCTTCAGCCTCATCCTCACTGGCTTCGCCGAAAATGCCGCGGGCTTCGGCTTCGCCATGATGGATCTTGCGGGCTTCCTCGGCGAAATCAGCGCCGACATAGTCGCAGTTTTTTTCGATTTCCGTGCGCATGTGCCGCAGCATGGACCGCAGTTCTGCCGGCATGGCAGCAAGCGCGGCTGCCGGCAGGCCGGGGGGTGAAGGCGGCGCGGGTGGCGGCGTGGCTGGCGCCTCAGCCTCGGGCAGCGCTTCCGTCTTGGTATTGCGCGCCGGGCGGCCCTTTTTCGGGATGGCTGGCGCCATCAGGCGCTTGGCAACCTTGGTTGGGCCGCAATGCGGGCATTCTACAAGACCAGCGCCCGCCAGCTTGTCGAAAGCCGCGCTATCCTTGAACCAGCCATCGAATTCATGCGCCTGATCGCAGCGCAATTCGTAGCGGATCATGCCGCCATCACCGTGTTGTCGCCCTGAACTGTCATCACGCTGTAATCTGGCACTCCCGGGCGCTGAGTGCCAGGGGCCCCGCCATCAATATTCATATTCAAAGGCAATCCCCACCCGGTCCCCCGCAAGACTATTGCCGCCGCTTTCCGCTTCCAGCCTGAGCCTTGGCATCAGGTCAATCTGCACGCCAACGCGTGGTGGCCCGCCATCAGCGCTTTGCTTGACCCCCACGAAAACACCATCGGCGACATAGCGCCCGGATTCCAGCGTCGCGCCGGGTTCTTCGCCCGCGCGTTGCTCACCTTCTTTCTCCTGCCCGATGGAGAGCCGATCAAGGGCCAAGGTGCGGCGGATGCGTTCCATCACCCCGCCTGGCCCGGGCAGGGGCCGACCGGTTGTGCCGGCCAAGGCTTCGGCCAATCGTAGCATCTGGAAGGGCGATAAATCCCCACCGCGCCGGCCAAACAGCAGCCGCGCCAGTACCTCATCCGCCGGCAATTCGGGGTTGGAGGTGAAGCTGATTTTCGGATCACGCGCCGGGCCTTCCACAGCGACATTCACCTCCACCTCTTCTGCCCGAGAGGTGGCGAGGACATCAAGATTGGGCATGATCCCACCGGCATCGAAGGTGATATTGGCGCGGTTCAGATCAAGCCGCCGATCCAGGACAGTCAGCGTCCCTCGGCGAAGCATGAAGCCACCATCCAAATGCGGCGCGGCGAGCGTGCCGCCCATGCGGACCTCACCACCCAATTCCGCCTCCAGCCCACGCCCACGCAGGAAAATCGCGCGCGGGGCGTTAATGGTCAGATCAAGCGCAATTGGGGGAAGGCTGACCTCCGGCTCAGTGTCACGCGCCGGTGGCGCCAAGGGCTGGACACCGGGCGGGCGTTGGCCGCGTTCACGCACGCCGGGCAGGCTTCTGATCGAAGGCGGTAGCCGGTCTGGAATACGCAATTCGGCGCGCTGGAACTGCAATTTTCCAGAAAGCCGGCTTTCACCCAAGGCATCGCCCGCCAGGTTCACATCCCCCTGAATTGTCGCGCTGCCCAGATCAGAATTGATGGGCCGTGCCGCATCAGCCCGAAGGCGAAGATCAAAGGGTAGGCGTGGCTTGCCAAGGTCTAGGAAGCCGGACCCGGCAAGGCTGCCGCCGCCCGCCGTGCGCGCGGCAAAGCGTGCCAGATTTAGTCGCTGGCCTTCCGCCGCGATGGTCGCGGCAATCTCATTTAACGTCACGCCATGCTGCAAATCGCGAAAGCTGCCATTGGCGATATTGGCCTGCCCGCCCAGGCGCGGTGCGGCCAAGCTTCCTTCAAGGCGCAGAGTAAGATTGGCAATGCCGCTGACGCGCTGCGCCCCGGCAGCAAGCAGGGGTTGCGCCACCGCGCCGAGATCAAGCAGCCCGGTGATGCTGGCGGAAAGCGGGGCGTTGGCACCAAGGCCGGCAACCCGTGCTGTTGCCGCCAGCCGCACAACATTGCCGCCATTCAGCGTGGTGCGCATGTCCACGCCTTGTGTATTCCCTTTGGCTGAAGCGGTGAAGCGTAAGGGCGGCACGCCGCGCGCTGCCGGCATGGCGCTCGTGATGGCGGGACTTTCGAAGTTGATATCAAAGCGCGGTTCGTCAGCGGTACCATTTATCCGCGCTGTCCCTGAAAGCGTGCCTGCCAATTTTGCTTCTGGTGCGGCAAGCGCGGCGAAGGGCCCGATGGGGAGGGCAGCAAGCGTCGCATTCAGCGCAATCTCTGCCGCACTCCAGAAGCCTTCCAGCCTTAGCCTGCCGCCGCGATTGCTGGTGATGATGGTCTCAGCCAGGCTGATGCGCCCATCAGGCGCGATTTCAAGGCGCGCCGGTGCGGTGAGCTTCACCTGTTCCGCACCATGGGAAAGCTCCAGCCTTTGCAGGGTAAGCAGGCGCGCTTCACCATGGCTGGTGAGGGCCGCTTCGCCTGCAAGCCGCGCGTCGCCATGCTGCGCGGAGAATTGCGCCCGCGCGTCATCCAGCCCACCGACAAGTTCCATCTGCAATGCCACCGCGCGCCCATCCAGCGTTACTTCCGGCGCGCTCAGTTTCACGCTGACCTGCTGCGCGCCATCCGCATCGCGCCCGTGCGCTTCCAGCGATAAACTGCCCGTCACCTCATGGCCGAGCAGTTTGGCAAAGGGCGCCAGATCAGGAATGGCGAGCGACAGCGCACCCGCAAAAAGCGGCTTTTGCACATCCAGCACACCGCTGCCGGAAAGCTGCGCCGGGCCGAAGGATGCATCAAATTTTTGCAAGCGCAGCGCACGCCCTTCTGGCACACCCAGCAAATCCAGTATCACCGGCAGCCCGCCATAGGTGGCGCGCAATTGCGCTTCGGCGCGCGGGCGCGACAAGGGCGTTTCCAGGCGCATATCCAGGCTGGGCGCGATCAGCACTTCCGCGCCCCGCGTGATGCTCTCCCCCCGTGCTTGCAGGGTGATTGAAGGATCATCCCGCGCGCCCCGCACATGACCTTCCGCAGTCAAAGCGCCAGCAAGTTCCGGCACCAGCCGCGCCAGATCTGCAAGCCGCAAACCGAAGCGCATATCAAGCGTTTCGCCGACATCGCCCGAAGCAGTAAGTTCCGCGCCATCGCCAGTCAGCGTCAGGCTTTCAATCCGCGTCGGGCCTGTGGCGCGCGCTTGAACCCGTGGGCTCGCCCCAAGGGCTGCGCCAAGCGCTGGGATAGTGCTGGAAAATCCCGCCAGTGCCGCATCCAGCGTGACCCGAGGCGCCGCCAGCCTACCATCCACCTGCAAGCGCGCGGTGGCACTTTCCCACGCCACTTCATCCGGCAGATAGGCCGCGAGCATTTGGCTCGCGCCAAGCGCGATACTGCCTTGCACGGCAACTTCCTCGCGCTTGGGATCAAGCCTACCGGAGAGCGTTACCGCGCCAAGCGGTGCGCGTGCCGTGACGTCACGGAAGCTGATCAAGCCAGCGCGGTTGCGCGTGGCATCCAGCGTAAAATCCAACCGGCGAAGCGCCTGCGTGAGTGGCACGGGCAGTAAGGACGCCGCGGCGACATGGCCGGCAAGCCGCGCGAAGCCTGCACCGTGCGCATCAGCACTGATGGTGCCGGCAAGCGCTGCCTCGGCCATGCTGCCAAGCTGTGCTTCGGCTGCAAGTGCCGCGCCACTCGCCGGCCCTTCCAGGCGAAGCATCACCTGCGCCGGTTCAGAAGGCGCGCCAAGCGTACCGGCCAGTACGCCGCCCGGTGGTTCAGCAATCTCCAGCAGCGCAAATAAGCGATCAACGGCGGGGGCCAGATCAAGCTGAAGCCGCGCTGTGCCCAGCGCATCCAGCCGCGTGAGCGACACTTCCCCCGATAAGCGCGCATCCACCAGCGCTGCCCTGCCATGTGCCGAAAGCCGGAAGGCTTGGCCCAGAACGCTTTCAGCAACATCAATTTCGTCAATAGCCAAGCGGTCAAGCCGAACCGCGACAGGCAGGCGCGGCAGGGATGGCAATAGCTTATCGTCCTGCGCTTCGTCCTTATCCGAAGGCAGTCGGATCATCGTGATGCGCCGCGCCGTCACCTCATGCACATGGGCTTCGCGCCGCAGCAGCGCCTTCAGGTCAAAGGTGATGCGGGGGGCGCTGATATCCAGCCACGCGCTGCCCTCATCCGCGAGCGTGAGGCGTGCAGCGCTGACCTCGCGCGGGAGTGTCACCGTGAGCCCTTCAATCACCAGCCCCGGCACCAAGCGCCCCGCGAGCCCGGCCAGCGCCGCCGCCCCGCTGCCCCATTGCACCCAGGCCAGAACGCCGCCGAACAGCAGGCCAAGGCAGAGCGGTATCGCCACTACAATCATCAGCAGGCGGCGCAAAAATCGCATCTCAAAAAGCCTGCCCAAAGCCGATATAGATAGCGAAGGTTGGATCATCCTTTTGCCGATCAAGCGGCACACCGACATCAAAACGCAGTGGCCCGATCGCGGTCAAAAAACGTAGCCCAAGCCCGGCGCCAGCGCGGAGCCCGCTAAAATCTGGTTTGGCTTCTTCCCCGACAGAGCCCGCATCCAAAAAGGCTGCCATACCCCAGCTTCGTGTGAGCCTTTGGCGCCATTCTGCGCTGGCCTCCACCAGGCTTGCACCACCCAAGGGGCGATTGGCCGCATCCCGCGGCCCGATGGATTGATAGGTATAGCCGCGCACAGAACCGCCACCGCCGGCATAAAAGCGCTTGTCCAAAGTGATCTCATCCCGCGCCGCACCCGGCGCGCTGCCAAGCGCGGCACGCAGCGCCAAAACGCTGCCCCCATTACCGGTAATATCGAAATAGCTGGTGCCAATTGCCAGCATGCGCGTGAAGCTGTTTGAATCCAATGCCGAGTAATAAGGAGTGGCGCTGACGCTGAAGCGCTGGCCCTGGCGGGGATCAAGCGGGTTGGTGGTATTGTCGTAGCGAAAGCCGCCCATCAGGCCAAAGAGCCGAAAGGCGTTCATATCGCCATCCCGCCCGATCTGCCCTTCCTCATAATTCGGCCCAGCCGAAACAGCCATGGTTTCCGAAAGGCGATGTTCCAAGGTGAAGGATGCCAAGGCAGCATCACGGTCATAGGCGCGCAACCTTTCACGTACCGCGCCGATTTGCGTGATGCTTTGCAGATCACGCCCCAGAAATTCCGGCGTGCGCAGCGTGGCGAAGGCGCGATACGTGGCGTCCTCAATCCCGGTTTCACCAATGCGCGCAACCTCGCCTTCCAGGCGCAGCCTCTCGGCGCCGCCCAGGATATTGCGGTCTTCCCAATAGCCGCTGGCGGTCAGGCCGTAATTGGTCTCGAAGCCAAAGCGCCCGCCCACCGCATGGCGCGGGCGTTCCTGCACCTGGAAATGCACGGGCAGGCGACCAGCTTGATCAAGCGCGGGCGCTTCCTGCGCGCGCACAAAGTTGAAAACGCCAAGCCCCATCATGGCCCGGCGGGCGCGTTCCAGGCGTTCCGGCGTATAGGGCTGGCCTTCCAGGCGGCGCGCTGCAAGCCGTTCCAGCAATGCTGTATTGGTGCGCGTGGCGCCGGCAACGCTGGGGCGGGCGAAATCGGCAACGGGACCGGGGGCGATGCGCCAGGTGACATCCATTGTCTTGGTGTCATGATCCACGACCGCTTCCCGGGTGACGATGCTCGCCAAGGGATAGCCCGCGCGGCGGAGTGCCAGCAGCAGCGCTCCCTCGGCGGTTAGGATATCGGCGGGGCGTGCGGGGTCGCCTTCCGAAATCCGAAGCTCGGCGGCGGCTTCCTCCAGCAGCGTATCCTGCCCTGCGGGTTCCGCCCGGATCAGGATTTGGCCAAGCCGATAGCGTGGGCCGGGGGCCAGGATGATCGCAACCGGCACAGGCTTGTCCGGATCGGTGGCGGGCGGTCTGGCTTCGGTGGCGGCTACATCCTGCCCCGCAAGTTCAATGCGCGCTGTGCCACCCCAGAAGCCCTCCGCCCGTAGCGCTTCGGCAAGGCGTGGCAGATCCGCCCGGGCGCGGGCAAGCAGCCCATAGGCATCGGTTGGCGCGGTTTCCTGCAAGCTTATCAATTGGGAAACCGCCTGCATGGCAGAAATCAGGGCTGCGTCATCCTGTGGTGAAACCTCAACCCGATAGGCGACGCCTTGGGGTTCTTGCGCCAGCAGTGGATTTGCCAGGAAGATGCACGTGCATAGAAGAAGCCAGAGCAACCACCCTTGGTTGGTGGCGGCCTTGGCTGGGGAAGGGTAGGAAGGACGAATCATGACCGATGAATTTCACGCTACCCTAACTTCCTGGCGGCGGCACCTGCACGCCCATCCCGGCCTGACGCTGGAGGAAGGCCCGACCGCCGCTTTTGTTGTGCAAAAGCTGCGCGAAATGGGCGTTACCGACATCACCGAAAATATCGGCGGCCATGGTGTGGTGGCGACCATCCGCCGCGGCGGGGGCAATCGCTCGGTCGGGTTGCGCGGCGATATGGATGCGCTGCCAATTGAAGAACAGGCGGATGACCTGCCCTGGAAATCCACCGTGCCGGGCGTGATGCATGCTTGCGGGCATGATGGGCACACCACGGCGCTGTTAGGCGCGGCGCGGATGCTGCTGGATGACAAAAGCTGGACCGGCGCGGTGCATCTGGTGTTCCAGCCGGCCGAAGAAGGCGGTGGCGGCGCGCGGGCGATGATTGCCGATGGGCTGTTCACGCGCTTTCCGATGGACCGGATTTTCGGCTGGCATAATTGGCCGGGCCTCGCTGCCGGCACCATTGCCATTCATGACCGCGCCGTGATGGCCGCAGGTGCGCGAATTGAATTGATTTTCGATGGCCATGCCGGCCATGCCGCGCTGCCGCATTTGACGCGCGATCCCTTGCTGGCGGCAGGCCATGCCATTGTGGCAGCGCAATCCATCGTGGCGCGCAATGTGGACCCGCTGATGGGCGGCGTGGTCAGCCTGACCGTGATTGAAGGTGGTGAGGCGCAGAACCAGGTGCCGCGCCGCGTTGCCATAAGGGGCACGATCCGCTGGCTTTATGAGGAAGCGGGCGATGCCATCAAGGAAGGCTTGCAACGCATCACGGATGGTGTGGCGGCGACCTGCGGCGTGAAGGGCACGCTGATCATCAGCCCTGGTCTGGGCGTAACAGCGAATTCCCCGGCGGAGCGTGATTTGGCCGCGGCGGCTGCGGCAAGCGTCACCGAAACGCGGCGCGATATGCGCCCAGCCATGACGGGTGAGGATTTCGCCTGGTTCCTGAAGGAAGTGCCCGGCGCTTTCGTGTGGATCGGCAATGGTCCCGCCGAGGAAGGGCGCGATTTGCATAATGCGCGCTATGATTTCAACGATGCGATCTTGCCGACCGCATCGAAGTTTTTGACGGAAGTTGCGAAGCGGGCTTTGGCCGGGGATTAAATCTACCCCCTAGCCATTACCGCGCGAAGCCCGGTTGCTTTTCCACAAAGCGATTGGGCTTCAGGAAAATTGAGAGAAACAGCGCGCCTTCCGGGGCGCGCGCGACATGCGTATTGCCCGCCGGACGCCAGACGAATTCGCCTGGGCCGCAGCGCCCTTCATCATCTTCCAAATACCCTTCCATGACATAGGTCTGTTCAATATCTGTATGTTCATGCAGCGGTACTTCCGCACCGGGGGCCATGCGGAACAGGATGGTGGACATGCCGCGCGCCTCATCCCGGCAGAGCAGCTTCATTTCAATCCCGGGAAATTCCGTCGCCTGCCAGGCCATTTGGTCGGGCTTCAGGTAATGGGAAGCGCGCGTCGGATCACCCAATTGGCTTTGAATGCGCTGCCTGGTTGCGTCATCAATCATGGTTTCTCTCCCGTTATTGTTGGCTTCAAGCGAAACGCGCCCTAAGCCATTCACCGCCCTGTCGCGCTGCGCGATCCGCTGCCGCCACATGGCCAAGGGCGCGCAGGAAGCCGTGGATGGTGCCGGGGAAAACTTCCTCGGTCACCGCAACCCCAGCGGCGCGGAGCTTATTGGCAAAAAGCCTGTTCTCATCAGCCAGTACGTCAAGTTCTGCGATATGCACCAGCACGGGCGGCAAGCCGCGCAGATCGGCGCGCATTGGGGCGGCGAAGGGCGTCACGCGATCTGCTTCCTTCGGCGCATAGCAGCGCCAGTAGAAATCCATCTTTTCCCGCGTCAGGAAATGCCCGGTCGCGAAAGCATCATAGCTTGGCGTCGCCATGGCGCTGTCCATGACACCGTAATTGATCAGCAGGCCGCGCAGCTTCAGCGCGGGATCGGTCTCCCGCAACAATAGTGCCGTGCCGGCTGCAAGATTCCCGCCCGCCGAATCGCCGCCCAGTACGATGCGGCTGGTATCCAAGCCCCATTCCGCGCCGCGCTTGGCAACCCAGCGCGTGACAGCCGCGCATTCTTCGAGCGCTTGCGGGAAAATCGCCTCAGGGCTCAGCGCATAATCCACGCCAATCACAGCGCAGCCCGACACGGCGGCATATTCGCGCATCAGCCGGTCATGCGTATCCACGCTGCCCCAAACCCAGCCGCCGCCATGCAGATAAACCAGCACCGGGTGGCCGGTGCCCGCGGTCGGGCGATGAAACCGGCAGAGAATGCGCCGCCCACGCAGCGCCAGCCAGCGATCCTCACTTTCCGCCATGACCGCGCCACCCTTGGCGAGCGGCAGACTGAGCCCGTCATTCAATTCCCGCGAATTATCCAGCGGCAATTCAAGCCTCACCGGGGGCTGCGCCGCGGCGCGCGCCTCCATCATTTCGGTGAAGCGCAGCATCTCAGCGTCCCAATTCTCGCGGGCCATGGCGTTTCCTCATGTGGTGCCGGCAGAAGTTCCGGCAGCGCATTATGGAGACGCTGGGGCAGGGAAGGGCAAGCCCCCCTTAGTCCGGGTTGGCCTCGGCAATCAAAATGCGCAGCCTTTGCGCCGCTGCCATGCCCTTGCGCGCCTGGCGCCAGCAGGTTTCCGCGACACGTTGATGAATGGCGAGCGCATCTTCGGCTGAGGTGACGCTGACAATCCCCTGCGCCCAGGCCGGATGCGCATCCACCGGGAAGGGGTTGCCAACCACAAAGGCGCGGTCGCGGCCCCGATAGATTGTGGCCAAGTTCAAGGGTTCGGGTTCCTGCAAAAGCCCAATCTGCACGCCAAGTGGCGCCTGTTCGATTTGATTGGCCAGGTTTTCCGCCTCAGTCACCGCAGCGGCACGCGCTTCGGCGCGGCTCCGTTCTGAAAGCGGCAGGCCGGCGCAGATGCCATCTTCCAAAAAATGCCGAATGGCCGCTTCCGACAGCATGGCAATGATGCTGGGGCGGCGCTGTTCCAGGATCAGCCGCCGTTGCGCGAGCAGGGTCAGGCATTGATCAGCACCGCTTCGCGCCGTGACCCGGTCCGGCGCCAGATTGGCCGCTTCCACCCAAAGGCTGCGCAACACTTGATAAAGGCCATCACTTGCAAGCGCGAAGCACAGCGCGCCGCCAAGCTGCAATTGGCTATCGGCTTCCTCTTCAATATGGCGCAGCCGTTCCAGGAATGCCGTGATGCGGGAGAAGTAATCCACCCCAATGCCCAGTAGCGCGAGGGGGGAGACTTGCAGCATCTCCGCCAGCCGGCGGACGGTATCAAGTTTGATGACCTCGCCCTTTTCATAGCGGTAGAGCGCGGCGCGGGATATGCCGAGCCGGGCGGCGATTTCATCCGCCTTCAAACCTGATTCCAGGCGATAGGCGCGAAGCTGTTCGCCGATTTCTTCGAACCGCATGAGGTTGCTGCCTTAATTGGCTAAGCTTGGAAGGGGCCAAGATGATATTGTTACGCGAAACGCTATCACAAAATGGAATTGTACAAAAATAAAAACTCACCCTGATTTTGGCTAAAATACCAAAAAATGCGAAAGCCCCGCCGGGGCGGGGCTTTCCACGCTGAGTCAGGCCGCTTTTCAGGCGTCAGGCGCTACCGGATGCGCGGCGAGCGTCTCCAGTGCCTTCACCAGTCCGGAATGGTCCAAATCCGCCCCACCCGCCGCGGCCACGGCGGCGAAAAGCTGCTGGGTGGACGCAGTATTGGGCAAAGCCACCCCCAATTCGCGGCCCGCTTGCAAAGCCAGGTTCAAATCTTTCTGGTGCAGGCGGATGCGGAAGCCGGGTGCAAAGGTGCGCTTGATCATGCGTTCCCCATGCAATTCCAGAATACGAGAGGTGGCGAGGCCGCCGGTAATCGCTTGGCGCACCTTGGCGGGATCAGCCCCAGCCTTGGAGGCAAAAGTCAGCGCCTCCGCCACCGCTTCAATGGTGAGTGCGACGATAATCTGATTGGCGACCTTGCAGGTCTGCCCCGCGCCGGTGTCGCCCACCAGGGTGATATTCTTGCCCATGGCTTCAAACAGTGGCTTGGCGCGTTCAAACGCGGCATCTGAGCCGCCGACCATGATGGTCAGGCTCGCTTGCTTGGCGCCGACCTCCCCACCTGAGACCGGCGCATCGAGGTAATCGCCGCCCTTGGCCGCGATTTTGGCCGCGAATTCCTTGGTGGCGGTCGGGCTGATGGAGGACATGTCAATCACCAGCGTGCCGGGCTTGAGCCCCTCAGCCACGCCACCCGCGCCGAACAGCACGGCTTCCACATCGGGGGTATCGGGCACCATCAGGATGACCACTTCCGCCCCGGCGGTGGCGGTTTTGGCATCAGGCGCGACCGAGAAAGCCGCGCGGTCCTCGGCGGTCAGGCTTTTGCGTTCCACCACCGTGATGGCATGGCCGGCGTTCTTCAGGTGGCCGGCCATGGGGCGGCCCATGATGCCAAGGCCGATAAAGGCGATTTTCATTGCGTGTCAGTCCTTATAGGGGGCGAACCAGGAAAGCCCGGCGAGGGTTTCCCCGGCGGGGCGGTATTCGCAGCCGATCCAGCCGCGGAAACCAAGCGCGTCAATGGTCTTGAAGACGAAGGGCCAATTCACTTCACCCGTGCCGGGTTCATGCCGGCCCGGGGTATCGGCCACCTGCATATGGGCAATCAGCGGCAAGTGTTTTTCGACCCGCTTGACCACATCACCTTCCGTGATCTGGCAATGATACAGGTCGAACTGCATGCCAAGTTTTTCGGGGCCAATGGCGGCGATAATGGCCGCCGCCTGATCCGTGGTGTTCAGGAAAAAGCCTGGAATATCGCGGTGATTGATCGGTTCAATGATGGGCTTCACGCCGGCCTTGGCGCATTCTTCTGCCGCATAGGCCAGGTTTGCGCCATAAACCGCCGTGAGTGTGTCATGCGCGACCCCTTCGGGCTTGAGGCCGGCCATGATGTGCAGGCGGGGGCAGGCAAGGGCAGCCGCGTATTCCAGGGCAAGTTTGATGCTGTCCCGGAAGGCTGCCTGCTTGCCGGGGATGGCGGCCATGCCGCGTTCCCCCTTGGCGAAATCCCCTGCCGGCGCATTGAACAGCACCTGCTGCAAGCCATTATCCTTGAGCCGCGCGGCAATCTCCGCCGCCTTGTGCTCATAGGGAAAGAGGAATTCCACCCCCTTGAAGCCTGCCTTCGCCGCAAGTGCGAAGCGGTCCAGGAAGGGGACTTCATTGAACATCATGGAAAGATTGGCGGCAAAGCGCGGCATGGCGGTGTTCTCTTGGACGGACGGGGCGGAAACTAAAGCAGTTTCGCGGCTGGGGAAATCTCCCCCCCTCCTCAGACAAAACCCCTTCCCGGCGGGGGC
>JBPCSO010000111.1:0-13870 GCA_051007055.1 Roseomonas sp. | reverse complement strand
ACTTGGATAAGGAAGTCTCGTGTCGCAAATACCGGAAAACGCCAATGGGCCCATGTTCGACCCCTTCGGCCGCCCACCCGTTCCCGATCTTGTCGTACCAAGGGCCATCCTGCCCTTCCATCTGGATGAAAGGCCGGTGCGCGGCCGACTGGTGCGCTTAGGAGCGCTGGCCGATGCCCTGCTTCGCCGGCATGACTATCAACCCGAGGTCGCGAAACTTACAGGTGAGGCGATGGCGCTGACCGCAGGGCTGGCCGCTGCGCTGAAGTTCGAGGGCTCCTTTAGCCTGCAGGCCAAGGGCGATGGCCCGCTTTCCATGCTGCTGGCCGATTGCACCCACGCCGGCGCGCTACGTGGCTATGCCAAGCTGAATAAGGGAGGGTTCGCGGGGCTTGCAGCGCCTTCCGCCGCCGCGCTTCTTGGCAAGGGGTATCTGGCCTTCACCTGTGATCAGGGGCCCGATATGGATCGCTATCAGGGCATTGTCGCCATTGAAGGCGAGACGCTAACCGACATGACCGGTGAGTATTTCCGCAATTCAGAACAGCTTGATACCTATTTGAAGCTGGCTTGCGAAGAAACACCGGCCGGCTGGCGCGCTTCCGCGCTGTTGCTGGAACGCGTGGCGGGCGCTGGCTGGCTTGATCAGCGAATGGACCAAGCCGAGCAGCAGGAAGCCTGGCAAACCGCCACCATCTTGGCGCGAACCATCAGCACGCAGGAATTGCTGGATGATACGCTGTCGGGTGAACAGGTGCTGCATCGCCTGTTCCACGCTGAAGGGCTACGGCTGGATCGCCCGAAGCCGCTTTCCTATGGTTGCCGCTGTTCGCGCGACCGTTTGCTGAATGTGCTGGGCGGCTTCAGCACCGATGATCTGGACCACATGGCCGATGAGGGTACCATCACCATGACTTGCGAATTCTGCAATTTCGATTTCCGTTTTGAACGCGCCACACTGCCGGCGCGCAATGCAGGAAATTGAACCATGGCCTTGCTGACGAAACGCCGCGCCTTCCTCGCACTTCCGCTGCTGGCCGCCTGCGCCAATGAACAGTCGGCTGGGCCTTTCGTGCCGCCCGGGCCGCCAAGCTATGGGCATTTGACACCGCTTCGCCTCAAGGTTGGCACGCTTGAAATACAGGAACCGGGCAGCGGCACCGCCTTCTTCGTGGATCAGTCAGCACCGCTTCAGCCGGCGGATGTAATGCTGCGCATGGCGCAGGACCGCATGAGCGCGGCCGGTGGCCCTGGCAAGGCACGCTTCCTGATCCAGGCCGCAAGCCTTACCCGCGAAGGCGGCGCATCGGGTGGCGTGTTCAGCCCAGCATCTGAGACCTTGCGCTGCATCATGCGCTGCCAGGTGGAGATTATCTCCGCCGAAGATGCCACCCTTGCCACCGCCTCGGCCGAGGCCACACGCGTTGCAGCCGGGCCGGTGCGCGATGCTGGGGACAGGGCCGCGCTGGCGGAACGCGCGGTGAAATTGGCCGGGCAGGATCTGAATGTCGAATTCGAATTTCAGTTGCGGCGGCATCTGCGCGCCTGGCTGCAATTGGTGGCCGCACCCGGAGAAACACTGCCGCAACCAGTTGAACGCGAAGCCCTGCCGGGTTCTTGATATTGTTGAATGAAAGAGAATGACCGCATGACAGACCATCGGCTGATACAGGAAATCGCCCCCATCCTGCCGGAGCTGATCGCGATCCGCAAAGACATCCACGCCCATCCGGAATTGGGCATGGAGGAAACGCGCACCGCCGCACTGGTCGCGGCGCGCTTGCGGAGCCTTGGCATTGAAACCACGGAAGGCGTTGGTCGCATGGGCGTGGTAGGCACACTTCGCGGCAGCCGCCCCGGCCAGGGCGCAATTGGGCTGCGCGCTGATATGGATGCACTCGCGCTGACGGAAGCGACCAACCTTCCCTATGCGTCGCAACATGCGGGGAAGATGCATGCCTGTGGGCATGATGGGCATACGGCCATGCTGCTTGGTGCCGCTGAAGTCTTGGCGAAGAAGCGCGATTTTGCCGGCACGGTGCATTTCATTTTCCAACCCGCCGAAGAAGGCCGTGGCGGCGCGCAAGCGATGTTGGATGACGGGTTGTTCGCGCGTTTCCCCTGCGATTCCGTCTATGGCATGCATAATATGCCGGGGCTGCCGCTAGGCCATTTCGCGCTCTGCAACGGTCCCATGATGGCAGGTTCCGGGCGCTGGAAAGTGCAGTTTCGCGGCACGGGCGGACATGGCGGCAATTCCCCGCATTTGGCGAGTGACATCACGGTGGCGCAGGCCAATTTCATCACCGCGCTGCAAAGCATTGTCAGCCGCAATGCGCCAGCGCTCGAAAGCGTGGTGATCAGCGTAGGCCACATCTCAGGCGGGTCTGTGGATGCGCTGAATGTGATGCCGTCCGAAATCCTAGTGGGCGGCACCATGCGCGCCTTCAACCCGACCATGCAGAAAATGCTGGAAGATCGCATGCGCGAAGTGGCGGAACTGACAGCCCGCCTGCAGGGCGCAAGTGCTGAGGTAACGATATGGTGGAATGCCGCCCCGCTGATCAATCATGCGCGTGAGACCAGCGTCATCGCGGATACTGCGCGGGAATTGGTTGGCGCTGACGCAGTGGATGACAAGATGACGCCAGTGACGGGCGGCGAGGATTTCGCCTTCATGCTGCGCGCCAAGCCGGGCGCCTTTGTCTTCATCGGCAATGGCACCGCGCCCGATGGCGCTGTGCATGCGCTTCACACGCCGCTTTATGATTTCAATGATGCCACCCTGCCGCATGGCGTGGCTTTCTGGGTCAATCTGGTGCGGCGGGAAATGAATAGCGCCGCCGGCTGAAACCCTGCCAATTGATGGGCGGCGCCTTGAATAAAGCGCCGCCCTGGTCGCGCTACTTTACATCAACGCCATAGATATCGCGCGCCGCATGGGCGGTGATCAGCCCATCCGCCACATCGCGCTTCACCAGTTCCGGATCGCGCGCCTTGGGATCACCCATGCCGCCACCGCCAGGCAGTTTCAGCAGCAGGCGCCGGCCCTTCGGGATAACCTGAAAGCCTTTGGTGCGCAGCACCGTGCCGTTGGAGTCATTCAGCCCGACCCAACCGCCAGCGCCTTCCCCACCGCCATCACGCCCCTTCGGCGGATTGGCGACGCGATCGAAAATCGCATTCACGGCGAATTCCGCATCGCCCTTGGCGCCGATTTCCATGATCTGGCCAAAGCCGCCGCGTGTCTTGCCAGCGCCTGCGGAATCCGGGCGCAATTCCTTCTTCCAGAAAATCACCGGCGCGACATTTTCAGTCGCTTCCACGGGCATGGTACGCACGCCGGATGGAAAGGCCGTGCCATCCAGCCCGTCCTTGGCCGGCCGCGCGCCCGTGCCGCCGGAATTGAAGGTGATGATTTCAAAATCATCCACCTCAGCCTCCGGGCCGGAGACCTGTGAACCGCCACGCAAAGGCGGATTCCACAGCGCCGAGGAGCCTTCCGCATTCACGCGGCCCGGCATCGCCTGATGCAGACAGCCCATCATCAGATCGGGGATCAATTGCCCGATCACGTGCCGCACACTGACCGGATAAGGGCGCGGCGCGTTCAAGATGGAACCTTCGGGGACTTCCATCTCGAAAGGTGCCAAGCTTGCCCAATTATTCGGTACTTCCGGGGCAACGACGCATTTGATCCCGAAGCAGGAATAGGCGCGGCAATAGGCGGGCGGCACATTGATGCCGCGGCTGGAAAGCCCGGAGGTGCCGGCATAATCCACCACAATCCGATCTGCATGGATGGTCATGGCCGCCTTCAGCGTCACCGGCGCCTCATAGCCATCCGATTTGATGTCAGAACGGAAAGTGCCGCGCGGTAGCTTGGCGATTTCAAGCAATGTCGCGCGCCGGCTGGCTTCGAAAATATACTCCGCCAGATCGTCCAGGCTATCCATCGCGAACTCGTTAATCATTTCAACAAGTCGCTTGGACCCGGCGTCATTGCAGGCACAAAGGGAATAGATATCGCCTTCCAATTCCACCGGCGTGCGCGACCCAGCGCGGATGAAATCAAAAAACGTCTCATTCGGCGCGCCAGCATCGAAGCATTTTACGATCGGGATATAGAGACCCTCTTCGAAAACGCTGCGGCCTTCAGGGCCCATGCCAAGGCCGCCGATATCAATGATATGCGCGGTATTGGCGAAAAGCCCGACAATCTTGCCACCGCGAAACGCCGGGGAGACTACGGTCAGGTCATGCAAATGCCCGGTCGCAAGCCAAGGATCATTGGTGATGTAGTGATCACCTGGCTTCATGCTGGCGGCAGGGAATTTCGCCAGGAAGTGGCCCACCGATTCCGCCATGGAATTCACATGGCCAGGCGTGCCGGTCACGGCCTGGGCCAGCATGCGTCCTTGCAGATCAAAGACGCCGGCGGAAAGATCACCCGCTTCGCGCACCGTGGTGCTGAAGGCGGTGCGGATCATGGTTTGCGCCTGTTCTTCGACCACCGCGATCAGGCGATTCCATTGGATCTGGCGTTGAATTGTCGCCAGCGCGCCGGTTTCCTTCATCGTGCAGCCTCCTGCGTCAGATCGAGATAACCAAGCCCATCCATGCGGCAAATCCAGCCAGGGCCAATCAAGGTGCTGGTTTCCGCCTCCGCGATGATGGCGGGGCCGGCCACGGTAGCGCCGGGCCGCATCGCCTCACGATCATAAACCTGCCATTCCGCCACTTCGCCGGTGGCGGTATCGCGCACCATTTGCACGCGGATCGGGCTTGGCGCCGGCGCATTCGCCACTGGCGCTGCCGGTTCCACATGCGCTTCAACGGTACGGACCGTGACAGCGAAGGACAGGATTTCGACATCCGAACCCGGCACTGGCCGATCATAAAAGCGGCTATATTCCGCGTCATACAGCGCGCGAATTTCGCGCACATCCTGTTCGGTCAAGGCGCGCGGCGGGATCGGCACGGCAATTTCATGCCCCTGCCCGACATAGCGCATATAGGCGATCCGCGTTTCCTCAATCGATGCACCAAAGGCGCCTTCCGCCACCACGCCAGCCGCTTCGTGCGACATGGCGGCTAGCAGGCTATTCACGGCTGCGATATCAAAGCTGCCGAAGCGCTGATAAAGCGACTTCACCACCTCATAAGCCACCGGCGCGCGGAGGAAGCCAATCGCGCTGCCCACACCCGCACCAGAGGGCACCAGAATGCGCTTCACGCCAATTTTTTCCGCCACACGATAGCCATGCACGGGGCCGCCGCCACCAAAGGCAATAACCACGCGACCTTCGTAATTCTTGGCGCTTTCAATGGCATGCACGCGCGCGGCATTGGCCATATTCTCATCCACCATCTCAACTACGCCGAGTGCGGCCATATCGGCGGAAAGCGCCAACTTGCCACCCACATGCTCGGCCAGCGCCTTGCGTGACTGATCAGGATAAAGCCTGAGCGCACCACCCGCGAAAAGTTCCGGATCGTAGCGGCCAAGCGCAAGATTGGCGTCCGTCACTGTCGGATGCGTACCGCCACGCCCGTAACAGGCAGGACCGGGATCAGCGCCCGCACTTTCGGGACCCACTTGAATGCGCCCCATACTATCCACCTGCGCGATGGAACCGCCACCCGCGCCGATTTCCACCATTTCAATCACGGGAATGCGCAGCGGCAGGCCGGAACCCTTCTTGAAGCGCCCAACACGCGCGACTTCGAAAGTGCGTGACGCCTGAGGGCGGAAATCATCAATCAGGCAGACCTTGGCCGTGGTGCCGCCCATGTCGAAGGACAATACCTTATCGAAACCACGCTGCCGCGCGACAAAGGCCGAGAAGATCGCCCCCCCCGCCGGACCGCTTTCCACCAGACGGATCGGGAAACGTGCCGCCGTATCAATGGTGGTAAGGCCACCGCCGGACAGCATCAGATAAAGCGGACAAGCCAACCCCGCTTCACGCAACCCCAATTCCAATTGCTTCAAGTAGCGCGCCATCAAAGGCTGCACATAGGCATTGGCGACGGTGGTGGAAAAACGCTCCCATTCGCGCATTTCGGGAGAGACTTCTGAGGAAAGCGAAACCGGCAATTCCGGCCAGGCTTCCCGCACAATCTCAGCCGCGCGGCGTTCATGGGTTGGGTTCACAAAGCTATGAATGAAACCGATAGCGAGGCTTTCAATGCCCTCAGCGCGCAGGAAGGGGATATGCGCGCGCACCGCGTCCTCATCCAGTGCCAGCAGCACCTGGCCGGTATTATCAAGGCGCTCCGGCACCGGCAGGCGCCAGCGGCGCGGCACCAGGGGCTTTGGTAATTCGATGTTCAGATCATATTGGTCGTATCGCGCTTCATTCGCCAGCGCCAAGACATCACGAAAACCTTCCGTGGTGATCAGTGCGGTCTTCGCCCCTTTGCGTTCGATCACCGCATTGGTGGCAAGCGTGGTGCCGTGGATCACCAGCGCCAGATCGGCGGGCTTCATGGCGGCCTTGGCCAACACCTGCTGCACGCCTTCAAGCACGCCCTTCTCCGGCGCGGCGGGCGTGGTCAGGACCTTGGCGGTCCAGCGCTGACCTTCCTTTTCAATGGCCAGATCCGTGAAGGTGCCACCGATATCAACGGCAAGCCGTACATTCTTATGTACTGATGTGTTCATTGCCCCATCTCCGCAGCCCAACGGGTGACCACGGCGCAAGCGGCCGCAAAATCTTCCATGCGCATGGCTTCCTTCGGATTATGACTGCCATTCTGATTGCGAACAAAAAGCATCGCCGCCGGCACGCCCGCCTCGGCAAAGGCCGCCGCATCATGCCCGGCACCTGATGCCATATGACGATAGCGAATACCAAGCGCCTTGGCGGCGCTTTCGATACCCGCGCGCACGCCATGATGCATTGGTGCGGATCGGCTGCCGGTTTCCGGCCCAAGATCAAACCGCACACCGCGGCGCGCTTCAATCTCGGCAATGATCCGCCCCATGGCGGCGAAAAGCAAATCGCGTGAGGCAGGCTCAACACTCCGCACATCAAGCTGAAAGCGCGCCTCGCCGGCGATTTTCGTAAAACCCGCTTCTTCCGTGGTGGCCATGGTGCAGAAGGTACAAACCATGGCGTGGCCAAGAGCTTCCAGCCGGCACCATTCCTCGTCCAACCGATGCACAAGCTCCGCCAGCGCCACCGCCGCATCGCGCCGATAGCGCCGCGCGGTCGCGCCCGAATGATTATATTCGCCCATCACACGCGCGGCACGCAGCCGCCGAGATCCGGGAATGCCGGTCACAATGCCAATCGGCAGGCCCTCAGAATCAAGGCTTGGCCCCTGTTCAATATGCACTTCCAGGAAGGCCGCCGTGTTATCGGGGCCGAGCAGATGCTCACCGCGCGCCACGGCATCAGGATCAAAGCCTTCTTCGCGCATATGTTCGGCCAAACTCCGGCCGCTATCGGTGCGCTTCACGTCAAGAATTTCAGGCGCCAGCAACCCAAGCGCGGCCTTGCTGCCGGGATAGGAGGTTGGGAACCATTGCCCCGCCTCCTCAGCGCGGATCGCCATTACCGTCATGTCGCAAGCGGGCTGGAACCCTGCGCGCTTCATGCCAGCCACCGCCGCAAGCCCCGCCAGAACCCCGGCGGCACCATCGAAATTGCCACCTTCGCGCACCGAATCCAAATGGCTGCCCATGATGATCCGCTTCGCCGTGCGGTCCGTCCCTGGCAGGGTCATGTATAGATTGCCCGCAACATCATTGCGGCATTCAAGGCCAAGTTCTTCGGCGGCATCACGCACCAATTGATGCGCAATACGCTCTCCGCGCCCATAGGCTTCGCGCGTGATACCTTCGCCATCGGGGGTGGCTTCTCGCAGCGCGTCAAACAACCGTGCCGCGAGCGCCATGTCAGGGGTCAGATTTGGCAGCATGTTCAGGCTTACAGCATGCTCCGCACGCGCCCGCCATCCACGCGGATCATGGATGCGGTGATATAGGCGCCGGTCTCACCTGCCAAAAACGCGCCCATCGGCCCATATTCCGCCGGCATGCCAATGCGGCCGGCGGGGATTTCCTTGGCGGTCTGGGCCAGGATTTCATCCTCAGTCACGCCAAGCTGCTTCGCGCGAATGGTCGTATTGGTGGTGATACGATCGGTCAGGATGCTGCCCGGCGCCAGTACATTCATCGTGACACCATCAGCGGCCACTTCCGCAGCCAGCGTCTTCAGCCAACCCCAGATCGAAGCACGCAGCGTATTGGAAAGCGCGAGCGTCGGAATCGGGTGCTGCATGCCCGTGCTGCCCACCACAATCACCCGGCCCCATTTTTGCGCGCGCATCGCCGGCATCAGGCGATTGGTGATACGAATGGGCGAAAGCACGATATTCTGGAACCACTTGACCAGATCTTCTTCCTTCATCTGGGAAGCGGTGCACACCGGCGGCCCGCCATGGTTAAGCACCAGGATATCCACGCCCCCCATGGCAGCCACGGCCGCATCGGCGAGCTTATCCATCTCGGCGCCGGACGATACATCGGCCTGAATACCATAGGCCGCCTGGGCGCCGAGCGCCTTCAATTCCGCCGCCACCTTATCCAGGCTCGCCTGTTCGCGCCCGCTCACCGTCACAATGGCGCCCTCGGCCGCGATAGCATCCGCAATGGACCGCCCAAGCCCCTTGGAACCGCCCATGACCAAGGCCCGCTTGCCCTTCAACCCCAAATCCATGACCCGTCTCTCCACGAAAGAATGAGGCCGCGACCCTGCCCCCTCACCCGCCCTCTGGCAAGACGGGCCAAGCCGGGCCATGGTGCGGCCCGTTCAAAGACGCGGAGCACAAAACCCCCATGGCCAAGCCAGTCATTCTCGTTACCCGGAAATTGCCCGAGGCCATTGAGGCGCGGATCACTGAAGTCTTCGACGCCAGGCTGAACCCCGAAGACGCGCTTTGGGGCCGCGATGGCGCTGAGATCGCGGCCCGCGCCAAGGCCTGCGGGGCCGATGGCATCCTTTGCGCCGCCGGTGATGCGATGAACGCCGCCGCCATCAATGCCCTGCCGGCGAGCGTGAAGGTGATTTCAACTTTCAGCGTCGGCTTTGACCATGTCGCCATTGATGTGGCGTGCGCGCGCGGCATTGCGGTTACGAATACGCCGGAGGTGCTTTCCTTCGCGACCGCCGAATGCGCCTTCACCCTAATGCTGATGGCAGCCCGTCGTGCCGGCGAAGGGGAACGCATGGTCCGTGCCGGGCGCTGGGAGGGTTGGGCGCCAACGCAGCTCATGGGTGTCACACTGCAAGGCAAGAAACTTGGCGTTTTGGGCTTTGGCCGCATTGGCCGCGAATTGGCCGCCATGGCGCGCGGCGTGCAGATGGAAATCCATTACCGCGACATGCAGCGCCTGCCGCCCGAGGTGGAACAGGGCGCGATTTTCCATGAAACCGATGCCGGCTTCCTGGCGGCGATTGACGTGCTTTCCATGCATGTGCCGGGTGGGGATGGCACGCGCAAATGGCTCAATGCCGAACGCCTGGCGCAAATGAAAAAGGGCGCCATTGTCATCAATTCCGGCCGCGGGCCTTCGGTGGATGATGAAGCGCTGATCGCCGCGCTCAAATCCGGCCATATCCGCGCTGCCGGGCTTGATGTTTATGATGGCGAACCGCGCGTCCATCCCGGCTATATGGCGCTTGAGAATGTGGCGCTGCTGCCGCATCTCGGTTCCGCCACCATCGAAACGCGCCATGCCATGGGCATGCGCTGCATAGAAAACCTGGCCGCCGTGCTGATCCAGGGCATTTCGCCCCCGCATCGCGTCGTTTGATCTTTCGCTCTCAACACCAAGGAAGCACCCAATGAATTTCGATTTCGCCAAAATCCCCTTTGAACAGGCCTATAAGCTGGTGGTGTCCACCGTGGTGCCGCGCCCGGTCGCTTGGGTGGTGACGAAGGACCAGGATGGCGTTGTCAATGCCGCGCCCTATTCCTTCTTCAATGCCTTTTCCGACAATCCCGTGGTGGTGGGCTTTGGCTGCGGGCCACGCGCGCCAGGGGCGCTGAAGGATACGGTCGCGAATATCGAAGCGACGGGGCAATTCGTGGTGAATATGGTCTCGGCTGACTTGGCCGAGAAAATGAATATCACGGCAGTGGATTTCCCGCCTGGCGTCAGCGAAATCACCGAAGCGGGGCTTTCCACCGCGCCTTCCACAAAGGTCGCGGTGCCGCGCATTGCCGAAAGCCCGGTGGCTTTGGAATGCGAGATTTTCCAGTTTGTCCCTGCTGGCCGGCACATCATTGTGCTCGGCAAGGTGGTTGGCATGTATGTGCAGGATGATTGCATAATGGATCCGGCGAAGTATTATATTGATACCCCCAAGCTTGGCTTGGTGGGTCGCATGCATGGGCGCGGTTGGTATGCGCGCACCACGGACCGTATCGAAATCCCGCGCATTGATCTGGATGAATGGGAAGCCCGCAAGAAGAAGGGCTGAGGTGATGCGGGGGCGGCCGAAGCCAGGCATGCTCACGCGCCGTCTTGCCTTGGCGCTGCCCTTGCTGCCTTGGGCGGCGCAAGCACAGTCACCCGTCTGGCCGTCCCGCCCCATCAGACTGATTGTGCCTTTTGCGCCGGGCGGCACCACCGATGTTGTGGGGCGCTTGGCGGCGGAAAAACTCGGCCCCCGGCTCGGCCAGCCCATGTTGGTGGAAAACCGGCCCGGTGCGGGGGCAACACTTGGTGCGCAATTGGTCGCGCGGGCGGAATCTGATGGCCATACGCTGCTTGTTTCATCTTCAACCTCGCATGGCGTATCGCCTGCGATCTATCCCAATATCGGCTATGATCCGGTGGCGGATTTCGCGCATATCGCGTTGCTGTCACGCACGCCCCCTGCCCTGCTGGTTACGCGCAACCATCCCGCGCGCAATATCCAGGAATATCTGGAGTTGGGCCGGCGGGAACGTGAATTGACACTGGCAGTAGCGGCCATCGGCACCTCCTCCCATTTGGCTGGCGTGCGGCTTGGTCAGGCGCTGGGGGTAGAGGTGCGTTCCGTTGTTTATCGCGGCGTTGGCCCGGCGTTGACGGATGTGATTGCCGGTATTGTGCCGGGCATTATTGATAGCTTGCCTTCCGCGGTTGGGCATATCCGCAGCGGGTCGCTACGCGCCTTGGCGCTGTTGAGCGAAACGCGGTCACCGCTATTTCCTGATTTGCCGACCATGCGCGAAGCCGGGCTTAATGTGGTCTCGGCAGCCTGGTTTGGCATATCCGCCCCTGCTGCTACGCCAGCACCAATCCTCGCGCGGCTCACACGTGAAACCCAGGCCATGCTGGCCGAACCGGATATACGCGCAAAACTTGAGGAATTGGGCGGCGCACCCCCGCCCTGGATAACCGCCGAATATACCGCCTTCATTAGAAGCGAATTGGAAACACTCGGCGCGCTGGCGCGGGCTGCCGGGATCAAACCGCAGTAGGTTTTTCATAGACCTCCCCGCTTGCACTCACACGCCAATGCGTCAGGATGGCATCAGGGTGAGGAAACGCATCATGATCAACCGCCGTATACTCGGCTTGGCAGCGCTGCCAATTCTGATCCGGCCGGCACAAGCACAAGCCTGGCCAACCAGACCCATTCGCCTGGTGGTGCCCTGGCCGCCAGGACAGGCGACAGATCAGGTCGGCCGGCTGATGGCGCAGCGGCTTTCGGAAAGGCTGGGCCAACCTATCGTGCCAGAAAACCGCGCTGGCGCCGGGGGCAGCATCGGCACGGATATCGTCGCCAAGGCCAACCCCGATGGTCATACACTGCTTGCCGCGTCCATTGGCCCGATCAGCCTGGGGCCGTTGATCCATCGCACGCCTTATGATGTTGACCGCGACCTGGCGCCAGTCGCACGGTTTTCGGGCTCGCCCTATATCCTTGTGGCGCGGGCAGATTTTCCGCCCCCCGATGCGCGCGCCCTGCTGGCTTTGCTGCGCGCCAATCCCGGAAAATACACCTATGCGTCTTCCGGCGCGGCGGGATCGCAGCATGTGCTGACCGCGCTTTTGCTTGCTCGTGCGAATGTGGATGCGCTGCATATCCCCTATCAGGGTAGTGGTCCCGCCATGGCGGCTGTGCTGGGTGGACAGGTGCATTTTGCCATTGAAACCCTCGCCGCCTCCGGCACGCTGATCCGCGAAGGCAAGCTCAAGGCCTATGGGTCCACCAGCGGGCGCCGCAGTCGCTTGGCACCAGATATCCCACCGCTGGCGGAGGCCGCCGATATGCCGGGCTATGATTATACCGGCTGGATCGGCCTGATGGCCCCCGCCGCCACGCCACCCGCCATCATCGCGCAAATCGCGGCCGCCGTGGAACAAATCGCCGTGCAGCCAGACACGCATGAGCGTTTGACCAATATCGGAACCGAGGCCTTCTTCGCCGGCCCGGATGCCTTCCGACAGGTTTTGGCGGAGTATCGCACGAATTTCGAAGCTGTCATTCGGCAGCTTGGCATTCGCGCAGAATAAGACAGGATCGGAGAGAAACACATGACCAAGACCGTCGGCTACATGCTGGCCGAAAGCCTCGCGGCGCATGATATTGACATCATCTATTGCGTGCCGGGGGAAAGTTATCTTGGCCTGACTGATGCGCTGAGCGAATTCCCGGGCATCAAGCTGGTAGTCTGCCGGCATGAAGGTGGTGCGGGCTTCATGGCCGCCGCCGATGGCCGCATTCGCAATGGCCGCGCTGGCGTGGCGTTGGTCTCCCGCGGACCGGGGGCAACCAACGCCATGATCGCGCTGCACACTGCCTATCATGATGCAACGCCGCTCGTGATGCTGATCGGTCATGTGGAACGCAAGGATATTGGCCGGCTTGCGCTTCAAGAACAGAATTACTCGCGGCTTTTGTCCGACATCACCAAGGGCGTGTTTGAAGTTCTGGAACCGATCCAGGCGAGTGAGACGATTGCGCGCGCCTTCCATCTGGCGGAATCCGGCACGCCCGGCCCGGTTGCCGTGATCCTGCCCGAAGACATTTTTGACACGCCCGCGGAAGGCCCCGTGGTGAAGCCGCGCGCTATGCCAATGGCCGGCCCGCGCGCTGAGGATTTGGATCAGCTTGCAGAATTGCTAGCCAATGCAGAACGCCCGCTGGTGCTGGTGGGTGGCGCACTGGCAACGCATGGTGAGAATGCCTCGGCCGAATTGAACCGCCTGGCGGAAGCCTGGACGCTGCCGATCAGCCCAACCCATCGCCGGCCACATTTGTTTGACGCGGAGCATCCGAATTACGGAGGCTATATGGGCATTCGCGTGCCAAAGCCGCTGATCGAGGAAATGAAAAAAGCCGATCTGATGATCTGCCTTGGCGAACGCATGTCGGATTCGATCAGCCAATCCTATAGCTTTCCCGCCGCACCAGAGCCGCAGCTAACCATGGTGCAGGTCTGGCCAGATGCGAATGAAATCGGCCGCGTCTGGCGCGTGGATTTGCCGATTGCGGCTGATCCGCTGGCCGTCATTCGTGGCTTGTTGGCGCGAAATGCCCCGGAAGCGACTGAGGCACGCAAGCGCTGGGTTTCCGGCCTCAATGCGATTCACCGCAAATTACTGGCACCCGAATGGGACAAAATGGAAGATGGCGTAAATTTCGGCGCGGTCTGCGCGGCAGCAGCGCGGCATGTGCCGCGTGATGCGGCGATCACGTCAGATGCAGGGAATTTCTCATCCTTCCTGCATCGCTATTTTCCCTTCAAGCAAACGCAATGCTTCCTCGCTTCCGTGGTCGGCGCCATGGGGGCGGCGGTGCCGATGGCGGTGGCGGCAGCGCTGCGGCGCAAAGGCAAGCGCGCGGTCGCCTTTGTTGGT
>JBPCSO010000110.1:0-20535 GCA_051007055.1 Roseomonas sp. | reverse complement strand
GGCACGCGCTGAGACATCGTCAACTGCGCATCACCCGTCCCCGGCGGCATATCCACAATCATCACATCCAAGGGGCCCCAGGCCACCTGCCCCATCATCTGCTCCAGCGCCCCCATCACCATGGGGCCGCGCCAGATCATCGGTGTTTCTTCCTCAACCAAAAAGCCAATGGACATGGCCTTCAGCCCCCAGCGGCTGAGGGGTGTGATGCGCTGGCCCTCTGACCGCGGCCTTTCGCGCGTGCCGAGCATTTGCGGCAGCGAAGGCCCGTAGATATCCGCATCCAAAAGCCCAACTTTGAGCCCATCCGCAGCCAAGGCCACCGCCAAATTGACCGCGGTGGTGGATTTGCCGACGCCCCCCTTGCCGGAGGCAACCGCGATGATCGCCCTGACATCGGAAAGCAGCATGGGCCCGGGGCCTGCCGGTCCGCGCGGCGCAGCGGGGCGGGCAGCCGGCGCTGATTCGGCGCGATGCGCGGTCAGCACGGCGGTTGCGGAAATCACCCCCGGCACGGCGCGGGCGGCGGCTTCGGCCGCAGTGCGCACCGGTTCCATGGCAGCGGCGGCTTCCCGCGCCACCTGCAGGGCGAAATGCACCATGCCATCGCGCACCACCAGGCCCTGAACCATGCACGCTGCCACCACATCCTGGCCCGAAGCCGGGTCCTTCACCGCCGTCAGGGCCTTTGTCACCGCTGCCGCCAAATCATCCGCCATCGCTTGAAAAGCCCTTGCTCATGGTCAATATCCGCCCCACTCGGGATTACAGCGCCGTTAGCTGCTTTCCGGGAGGGTCGCTCGCCTCTATATGGGGGTTGGCTTCCCGCTTGAAGCATCCCGCCCAGTTTTGGGCCTTTCGTTTTTGACGTTCACCTGCTGGAGGCCACGCCTTTCATGCCCTGGAATAATAATAGTGGCGGTCAAAGCCCCTGGGGCAATCCGCGCCCGCAGGGCCCTTGGGGCCAGCCGCCTTCGGGCGGCGGCGGCGGACAGGGGGGTGGCCAGGGTGGTCGTGGCCCCGATATTGATGATGCGATAAGGCAGGCCCAGGAAGCGCTTCGCCGCGTGCTGCCAGGTGGCGGTGCAGGCGGCGGCAAGCTGGTCGCCCTGCTTGGCATTGTTGTTGTGATTGGCTGGGCGCTTTCCGGCTTTTATCGCGTGCAGCCTGATGAACAGGGCGTGGTCATGCGCTTCGGCGCCTTCAGCCACACCACTCAGCCCGGTTTGAATTATCGCCTGCCTTGGCCAGTTGAAAGCCACACCACACCGCGCGTCACGCGCATTAACCGCGTGGATATCGGCTTTGTAGGCGCACAGGATGGCGGCATCACGGGTGGGCGCGTGATGGCAGCGCGCGATGTTCTCGAAGAAAGCCTGATGCTGACGGGCGATGAGAATATCATTGACATTGATGTCGCCGTCTTTTGGCGCATCCGCGATGCGGGCGAGTTTCTTTTCAATACGCGAAACCCGGAAAGCACGGTGAAAACCGCAGCCGAGAGCGTGATGCGCGAAGTGATCGGGCGGACAGCGATCCAGCCCGCACTCACCGAAGCGCGCGCGCAGATTGAACAGGAAGTGCGCCGCGGTGCCCAGGCCATTATGGATCAATACAAGGCGGGCATTGAAGTAACGCAGGTGCAATTGCAAAAGGTGGACCCGCCCGCGCAGGTGGTTGACGCCTTCCGAGACGTGCAGCGCGCCAATGCGGACCGCGAACGTCAGCGCAATGAGGCTGAGAGCTTCCGCAATGACATCATCCCCCGCGCCCGAGGCGAGGCTGAGCGTATGGTGCAGGAAGCCCAGGGCTTCCGCGAAAGCCAGGTCGCGCGTGCCGGCGGTGAAAGTTCCCGCTTCCTATCCGTGCTTTCCGCTTATGAATTGGCACGGGATGTGACCACGCGTCGGATGTATCTGGAAACCATGGAAGAAATCCTCCGCCGCAACCCCAAGGTCATTGTGGATGACCGCTTGCAGGGCGTGGTGCCCTTCCTGCAATTGGGTGAAAACGGGGGGGCGCGACAGGCGCCTGCCGCGACACCTCAGCAGCGGCCCGCGCCGCTGCCACCGGGAGCCGCCGCCGCGCCCATGATGCAAAACCGTACGGGGGTGCCGCGATGAACCGCTCAATCATTCTGCTCGGCATTCTTGCCGCGGCAATCTTCACCGCGTCTTCCACGCTGTTCACCGTGCATCAGACTCAGCAGGTGCTGATCACGCAATTTGGCGAACCGCGCCGTGTGATCCAGGAACCCGGCCTGCATTGGAAGCTGCCCTTCATCCAATCCGTGATCACCTTTGACCGGCGTCTGCTTGATTTCGACGCACCGGGCGAAGAAGTGATCCTGGGTGATCAGCGCCGACTGATTGTGGATAGCTTCACGCGCTATCGCATCACCGATCCGCTGCGCTTCTTCCAGACGGTGGGCGCGACCGAAGCGGGCATTCGCGCCCGGCTCAATTCCATTGTCACCTCATCCTTGCGCCGCGTTTTGGGTAATGAGCCCTTGCTTTCGGTTCTATCCACAGATCGTACGCGAATCATGGGCGAAATCCGCCGTCAGGTGAATGAAGAAGCGCGCCAATTCGGCATTGCCGTGGAAGATGTGCGCATCCGCCGCGCTGATCTGCCGGGCGAAAACACACAAGCCATCCTGTCGCGCATGCAGTCCGAACGTGAACGCGTGGCGCGCGAAGCCCGCGCCGAGGGTGCGGAAGTGGCCCAGCGCGTGCGCGCAAGCGCTGAGCGTGAACGCACTGTGTTGATCGCGGAAGCCCAGGCGCAGGCTGATATCCTGCGCGGTCAGGGCGAACAGGAAGCCATCCGCATTTTCGCGGAAGCCTTCCAGCGCGACCCGGCGTTCTTTCAATTCTGGCGCACCATGCAAGCCTATCGTGAAGCCTTTGCCGAAGGTGACACACGGCTGGTGCTGACGCCTGATTCGGAATTCTTCCGCTATTTCCGTGAAAGCCCGAATGGCCTGCCGGCCCCGGCGGCGCCAGCGCCAAGGTGAGTTTTACCACGCTTCTCCAGGGCATAGCCGTTGTGCTGGCCCTGGAAGGTTTGGTGTATGCGATCGCGCCGGGCTTTATGCGCCGCGCTTTGGCATCCCTGGCTGAGGCACCAGAAAGCCGACTGCGTATTGGCGGCCTGATTGCCGCTGCAGCCGGAATAGGCCTAGCTTGGCTGCTCAAGCTTTGGTGACGCTGTCGTTTTTTGTCGCACTTCGTCGCAAAGAAACAGCTTACACTCACGCCCACGGCGCCAATCTGCTATGATCATTGACGCAATCCCGAGGAGAACTTCCTTGCGTATCGTCCATCTTGCCCTCGCGGGCGCCCTTGCGCTGGCCCCGCTGCCATTGATCGCCCCTGCCCAGGCGCAGCAACGCGCGCCGGAAAGCTTTGCGCCGCTTGCGCGGGAGTTGCTGCCGGCGGTGGTCAATATCTCCACCTCCAAGAATGTTGCCCCGCGCGCCGGCCGCCCCAATGCGCCGGAAATGCCGCAATTGCCGCCGGGCAGCCCTTTTGAGGAATTTTTCCGCGATTTCTTTAATCGCAACCGCCCGCCCGGTCAGGGCCAGGGTGAAGGCCCGCAGCAACGCCCGCGGCGTGCGCAATCGCTCGGTTCGGGCTTCATCATTAATGCGCAGGAAGGGATCGTGGTGACGAATAACCACGTGATTGACGGCGCCGATGAAATCAACGTGATCCTGCAGGACAAGACCAGCATTCGCGCAGAATTGGTAGGCACCGACCCGCGCACAGATATCGCGGTGCTGCGCATCAAGCATGACAAGCCGCTTGCCGCTGTTGCCTTTGGTGATTCCGATCAGTCCGAAGTGGGCGATTGGGTGATCGCCATCGGCAATCCCTTCGGCTTTGGTGGCACGGTCACGGCAGGCATTGTCTCGGCCCGCGGGCGCGATATCGGCCAGGGGCTTTATGATGATTTCATCCAGACGGATGCTTCGATCAATCAGGGCAATTCCGGCGGGCCGCTATTCAACATGCGCGGCCAGGTGATTGGCATCAATACGGCCATTGTCTCCCCAAGCGGGGTTTCAGCTGGGCTTGGCTTTTCCATCCCGTCCAATATGGCGAACCGCGTGGTGGCGCAGCTCCGTGATTCCGGGCGCGTACGGCGGGGCTGGATTGGCGTGAATATCCAAGGTGTTACGGACGATATTGCCGAAGCGCTCCGTCTGCCAGCCGGCACGCGCGGCGCGCTGGTGGCGCGGGCGCAGGAAGATGGCCCGGCGGCCAAGGCAGGGATTCGCTCGGGCGATGTGATCATTCGCTTCAATGGCGTGCCGGTGCCGGAAATGCGCGCCCTGCCGCGCATGGTGGCAGATAACAATGTGGGCAATTCCGTACCGGTCGTGGTCTGGCGTGATGGCAAGGAAGAAACCCTGACGGTGACGCTGGGTGAATTGCCGGCGGAACAGCGCCAGGCCGGGGCGCCCGCGGCGCCTCCCCCCGGTCAGGGGCCAGTGGAGCTCACCGGGCTAGGGCTCAGGGTTGCGGCCATCACGGATGAGCTTCGCCAGCGCTTCAACCTGCGCCCCGAACAGCGCGGCGTGGTGATTGTGGAGGTCGTGCCCGGCACCCCCGCGGCAGAACGCGAGTTGCGCCCCGGTGATGTGATTGTGGAAGTGCAGCAGCAGCGCGTGGCAACGCCAGCTGAGGTGCAGGAGCAGGTGGAACGCCTGCGCCGGCAGAACCGCAATGTTGGACTATTTGCCGTCGAAAATGCCGGCGGGCAGCGCTTTGTGCCGCTGCGCCTGAATGCGCGGGGCAATGCGCCTGGGTAATTTGGGACTATTCAGCAGAAAAGAGGGGCGATCCAATGACCGGATCGCCCTTTCTTTTTGTGGTGGTCTCGCCACGTGCTGCGTCACCCTTTATGTCTCTCGCCATGGAGTACATCTCAACACGCGGGCAGGCGCCGGCCCGGGATTTTGAAGGCGTATTGCTGGCTGGCCTCGCCGAGGATGGCGGGCTTTTCGTGCCGCGCCATTGGCCGGAATTGTCGCCCGCCGAATGGCGCGCTATGCGCGGGCTCACTTATCCCGAATTGGCCGCGCGCATCATCGGGCTATTCGCCGGGTCTGACCTGCCTCTCGGGAAACTATGCCAGCAAGCCTATGCCGGCTTTGGCCATCCCGCCATTGTGCCGCTGGTCCAGCTTGATCAACGGTGTTTCGCGCTAGAACTGTTCCATGGCCCAACCCTCGCGTTCAAGGATATGGCGCTGCAATTGCTGGGGCCCTTATTTGACCATGTGCTGACCAAACGTGGGGAACGCGTCACGATTGTCGGCGCGACCTCAGGCGACACAGGTTCCGCCGCCATTGAAGCCTGCCGGGATCGCGCAGCAGTTGATATCGTCATCCTGCACCCCGAAGGCCGCACGAGCGAAGTACAGCGCCGGCAAATGACCAGCGTGCTGGCGCCAAATGTCAGCAATATCGCCATCAAGGGCGATTTCGATGCCTGCCAGGATCTGGTCAAGGCAATGTTCAATGATGCGCCTTTCCGTCAGGAAATGCGTCTTTCGGCGGTGAATTCCATCAATTGGGCGCGGATTGCGGCGCAAATCCCCTATTATGTCGCGGCAGCCCTGGCGCTTGGCGCGCCGGATCGCCCAGTGGCCTTCAGCGTGCCTACGGGCAATTTCGGCAATGTGCTGGCCGCCTGGGCCGCGATGCGCATGGGCCTACCGGTGGCGAAGCTGATCGTGGGATCGAACCGCAACGACATTCTGGCGCGGTTCCTCACGGCCAATGACATGACAGCGCGGCCAGTTGAACCATCGCTTTCACCATCCATGGATATTCAGGTTTCTTCCAATTTCGAACGCCTGTTGTTTGAATTGCAGGGGCGCGATGGCGCTATCACGGCGGAAGCCATGCGCAGCTTCCGCGCCGAAGGGCGCATGCCCATCGCGGATGCCGCCTGGCGGGAAGCGACCAAGCTTTTTGCCGGCTTTACCTTGGATGATGCCGGGACACTCGCCGAAATCCGCCATTTGCATCAGGCGGCGGGGTATTTGGCGGATCCGCATACTGCGGTCGGCACCGCTGCCGCGCGCGCTTTGGCGCCGGAAGACCATGCCATTCCCGTGGTGGTGGCCGCCACCGCGCATCCGGCGAAATTCCCCGATGCAGTTGAACGCGCCACGGGGCTCCGCCCCCCTCTGCCCGCGCGGCTTGCCGACCTATATGATCGGGAAGAACGCTTTTCCGTCCTGGCCGATGACCTCGGCGTGGTGGAAGCCGCGGTTCGTGCCCATGCCCGTCGTAATGCAGCCTGAAAAGATACATTCCCCCATGACCGAAGCCGTCCGTGTTACCCGCCTTGCCAATGGCCTGACTGTGGTTTCCGAAAACATGCCGCGTGTCGAAACCGTTTCCTTCGGCGCCTATGTCTCGGTCGGTACGCGGCATGAAACGCCGGAAGACAATGGCGTATCGCATTTCCTGGAACACATGGCCTTCAAGGGCACGGGGCGGCGCGATGCGGCGGCGATTGCCCGGGAAATTGAGAATGTCGGCGGGCATTTGAATGCCTATACCGCCCGCGAACAAACTGCCTATTACGCCAAGGTGCTGAAGGAAGACACTGCACTCGCCGTTGATATCATCGGCGATATTCTGACGCATTCAACCTTTGAGCCTGAGGAAGTTGAACGCGAACGCGGTGTGATCTTGCAGGAAATCGGTCAGGCGAATGATACGCCGGATGATATCGTGTTCGATCATTTCCAATCCACGGCCTTTCCGGATCAGCCCATGGGCAGGCCGGTTTTGGGGACCGAGGAATCGATCAAGGCCATGACGCGCGACGCGCTCAGGGGCTATATGGGCCGCAATTACGGGCCTTCATCCATGGTCGTCGCCGGCGCGGGTGCGCTTGATCATGATGCCTTGCTTGATATGGTGGGTAAGCATTTCGCTGATCTGCCCAAGGTGGATATCGCAACACCGGAAGTGGCGCGCTATGCTGGGGGTGAATTCCGCGAAGAACGCGAATTGGACCAGGTGCATATCGTGCTTGGCTTTCCATCCGTCCCCTATCTAGACCCAATGCATTGGCCGACGCAGGTTTTGGGCACGCTGCTGGGTGGTGGCATGTCATCGCGACTGTTTCAGGAAATCCGTGAAAAGCGCGGCTTGGTCTATTCCATCTACGCCTTTGCTTCGCCGTTTAGGGATGGCGGCTTGTTCCAAATTTACGCCGGCACCGGTGAGAAGGAAGCGGCTGAATTGATGCCGGTGACGCTTGAGGAGTTACTCAAGGTGCAGCGGGACGTGACCGAGGATGAATTGGCCCGCGCCAAGGCGCAGCTGCGCGCTTCCTTGCTGATGTCTTTGGAATCCACCGGCAGCCGCTGTGAACAGCTTGCGCGGCAATTGCAGGTGCATGGCCGCGTGATCCCGATTGAGGAAACCAAGCAGCGCATTGCCTCGGTCACCGTGGAACAGGTGCAGCAGGCCGCCGCACGCGCCTTCCGCCAGCGCCCGACGCTGGCCGTCATGGGGCCATCCGGCCAAGTGCCTACGGTTGGCGCAATCATGGAAAGCCTGGCCGCATGAACCGGCTGGATGCACTTGCTGATCTGATCAAGGCCGCCAAGGCAGCCGGCGCCGATGCGGCGGATGCGTTGCTGATTGCCTCCACCTCGCTTTCAGTGGAACGGCGGCTGGGCGCGATTGAAAAGCTGGAACGCTCTGAAAGCGTGGATTTGGGCCTCCGCGTTTTTGTCGGCAAACGCCAGGCGATTGTGGCTTCCACCGAACCGGACCCGAAGGGTTTTGCCGCACTGGCGGAACGCGCGGTGGCCATGGCACGCGTAGTGCCGGAAGACCCATTCGCTGGTCTGCCGGAAGCCATCACCATTCCCGCCCGCGCGCTTGATTTGGAAGACCCCACCGAACCCAGCGCCGAAACCCTGCTGGCCCGCGCGGCGGCGGCAGAAGAAGCCGCACTCGCCATCAAGGGTGTGACCAATAGCGAAGGCGCCAGCGCGGGCTGGGGCAGGACCGCCATCGCGCTGGTCGCCTCCAATGGTTTTGCGGGCGAATATGCCCGCACATCCAACGGCATTTCCGCCACTGCCGTGGCCGGCCAGGGTACGGGGATGGAGCGTGATTATGATTACTGGCAGGCGGTTTATCTGGCCGATTTGCCGGACCCGGCCATGGTTGGGCGTGTTGCTGGGGAAAAAGCCATCAGGCGGCTTAACCCCGTCCGCGCCAAAACCGCACGTATTCCGGTGGTGCTGGACCCGCGCGTTTCGGGTTCCATGCTTGGCCATTTGGTCGGCGCCATCAATGGCGCGGCGGTGGCGCGGGGGACATCCTTTCTGAAGGATTCCATGGGGCAGCAAATCCTGCCCCAGGGACTGACGGTGCATGACGACCCAACGCGGCCGCGTGGCCTCAGGTCCCGCCCCTTTGATGGGGAAGGCATGCCCGGCGCGCACCGCGCCCTGGTGCAGGATGGTGTGCTGACAAGCTGGATCATGGATTGGCGCAGCGCCCGGCAATTGGGCTTGGCTTCCACCGGCCATGCCAGCCGTGGCACGGGCGGCCCGCCCGGCCCGGCGCAGAGCAATCTCTGGCTCACGCCCGGTAAGCTCAGCCCCACTGAACTCATGGCCGATATCAAGGAAGGACTTTATGTCACGGAATTGATCGGCATGGGGGTGAATGGCGTAACTGGCGACTATAGCCGCGGTGCCGCAGGCTTCATGATTCGGGACGGCGCATTGGCAGAAGCGGTGAGTGAAATCACCGTGGCCGGCAACCTGAAACAGATGTTCCTGAACCTGACAGCGGCCAATGATCTGGTGTTCCGGCGCGGGACGGATTGCCCGACCCTTCGGATTGAGGGGCTGACCCTGGCCGGGGCGTGATCCCTTGCGCTTCTGGCTTGCGCCCGGCCCGAGCCCTGGGCTAGGCCATAAGTGATGAAAGGCGCCCCGCATGGACCGGCCATTGGTTGAAATCCCGATTGCTGAATTGATGGCTGCCGCGCGGCAGCTTCGCCGCGCCTCGGTGCTTGTGGTGGGCGATGCCATGCTGGATCGCTACGTCTATGGCCGGGCGCAACGCATCAGCCCTGAGGCGCCGGTGCCGGTGCTGACCGTGGAACGCGAAATCGCCATGCCGGGCGGTGCTGGCAATGTGGTGCGCAACCTGACTGCGCTTGGCGCGGCGGTGGCCTTTGTCTCCGTGGTGGGCGATGATCAGGCCGGCAGTGACCTGACCGGCTTGATCGGCGGCCAGCCAGGGGTTGAGCCTTGGCTTTTGGTTCAAGGCGGACGCGCCACCACCACCAAAACCCGCTTCCTGGCCAATGGCCAGCACATGCTGCGCGCAGATCACGAAGAAGTGGCCCCCATTCAACAGCGCCTTGCCGATCGGCTGGTGCGGATTGCGGGTGACGCCGCCGCTGCCACAACGGTGATGGTGCTGTCTGATTACGGCAAAGGCGTACTGGCCGGGGATACTGCAGCGCGACTGATTCAGGCGGCGCGGTCTGCCGGGCGGCGTGTGGTGGTGGACCCCAAGGGGCGGGATTACAGCCGCTATGCAGGGGCTGATTTGGTAACACCAAACCGCGCCGAATTGGCGGAAGCCACCGGCATGCCGGTGGATACAGAAGAAAACATCGTCGCCGCGCTCCGCATGCTGCGGGATGTGCATGGTTTTGGCGCGGTGTTGGTGACGCGCAGTGAAGACGGCATGACGCTTTTGGAAGGCGACAAGCTGCATCATTTCCCGGCGGAAGCCGCCGAAGTGCAGGATGTATCCGGCGCGGGCGATACGGTTGTGGCCACCATCGCTGCCGGGCTTGGCGCCAAATTGCCCTTGGCCGTCGCGGTTCGGCTGGCGAATATCGCCGCCGGCATTGCGGTGGGCAAGGTCGGCACGGCGGTTACGCGGGAAGAGGAAATCCTGGAAGCGCTTGGCCCAGAACGCGGCGCGCTCCGCAAGGTGATGTCGCGTACCGCCGCCTTGGAACAGGTGGAACGCTGGCGCCGGCGCGGCTGGCGCGTGGGCTTCACCAATGGCTGCTTTGATCTTTTGCATCCCGGCCACGTACATTTGCTGGAACAGTCGCGGTCCTGGTGCGACCGGCTGGTGGTCGGCCTCAATAGCGATGACAGTGTGAAGCGGCTGAAGGGTCCATCACGGCCCATTCAGAATGAAGCCGCGCGCGCCGCTGTGCTGGCATCGCTCGCCACGGTGGATTGCGTCACGGTCTTCGACGAGGAAACGCCGATTGAATTGATCCGGCTATTCCAACCTGAAGTGCTGGTGAAGGGCGCCGATTACACGGTGGAAACCGTGGTGGGTGCAGAGATTGTGCAGGGCTATGGCGGGCAGGTACGCTTGGCCCAGTTGCTGCCAGGCAATAGCACCACCGCCACAGTCGCGCGGATGAAGGGCTGAAAATCGTCACTCTAGCTTGAGCGCGGCATTCATCTCCTGCGCGGTTTCCGGGTCTTGCAGGGCGGCCAGGCGGCCCGCGGCCAGCACGGCGAAGCGATGCAGCAGCGCACGGCGGCGCGCCGGTGAAAGCCTGATCAGCGGTGCATCGCGTATAACCGCGACTTCCAGCCGGTCTGTCACAAGCAGCCCGACATCGTCGGGCAGGATTTCACGCGGGAAATCCACATCCACGGCGAAATAAAGCTGATCGCACCAATCCCGGTAATCCTGCCATTTGTCGTCGGATTTGAAATCCTCGGCAGTGGATTTCACCTCAATGGCAATGAAGCTGCCATTTTCGGTCAAGGCGATGATATCGGGCCGGCGGCTATCAGGCAGCGGCATCTGCGCCACCGGCGCCCAGCCCGCCAGGGCGCAATGGCGCATGGCGGCACGCACGATGCGATTGGCCCGAAGGGCAGCGGTGATCTTATCCATGGATGGAAGCTTTCGGTCCAGGCGCGGGCCGCGTCAAGGGAAAGATAAAGGCGGTGAAGAACCATCGCGCCCCTTCACAAAATCCTTAAAGCCATGCTGGCGCAAAGCTCAACTCTCAATTAAAGACCCCCTCTCGCCCCGGGCTAGGGGGCTGGCCAGGGGTATTGACCCCGGCAGAGCATTGAAGAGCGAAAGATATGGGACTGCCCGAAGCGCAAGGCCTTTACGATCCTCGGAATGAGCATGACGCCTGCGGCGTTGGCTTCATTGCGGATATCAAGGGCCGAAAGTCGAATGATATCATCCGCCAAGGCCTGCAAATCCTGGTCAATCTGGACCATCGTGGCGCGGTGGGCGCTGACCCGCTGATGGGTGATGGCGCGGGCTGCCTGATCCAAATGCCCGACAAGCTGCTGCGCCATTGGGCCGAAAGCCAGGGCAAGACCCTGCCGGCGCCGGGCCGCTACGCCGTTGCGATGTGCTTCCTGCCGCAGGATGAGGCCTCACGCGCCGTCGCGATCCAAAGCATTGAAGGCTATGTCGCTGCGGAACGGCAGACCCTGGTTGGCTGGCGCGATGTGCCGACCACGCTGGATGGCCTTGGCAAGGCGGTGATCGCCAGCATGCCGGTGATCCGCCAGGCGATCATTGGCGCCAGCGACAGCATCAAGGACCAGGACGCCTTTGAGCGTAAGATCCTGACGATCCGCAAGCAGGCGCTGAACAAGTTCCGCGAATTGGCCACCGCCAAGGGGCTGCCGGCGAGTGCTGATCTCTACATGCCGTCCTTTTCGACCCGCACTGTTGTTTACAAGGGGCTATTGCTCGCTGGGCAGGTCGGCAGCTTTTATGATGATCTGCGCAATCCGCTGACGGAAAGCGCGCTGGCCTTAGTGCATCAGCGCTTCTCCACCAATACCTTCCCATCCTGGAAGTTGGCGCATCCTTATCGCTTCCTGGCGCATAATGGCGAAATCAATACCGTGCGCGGCAATGTGAATTGGATGTATGCGCGGCGCGGTTCCATGTCCTCACCCTTGCTCGGGCCGGATTTGGACAAGATGTGGCCGCTGATTCCGCATGGGCAATCGGATACCGCCTGCATTGATAATGCCTTGGAAATCCTGGTGGCAGGTGGCTATTCGCTGTCGCACGCGATGATGATGCTGATCCCGGAAGCCTGGGCGGGTAATCCGCTGATGGATGCGGATCGGCGTGCTTTTTACGAATACCACGCCGCGCTGATGGAACCCTGGGATGGGCCAGCTGCGATTGCCTTCACCGATGGCCGGCAGATTGGCGCCACGCTGGACCGCAACGGCCTGCGCCCCGCGCGCTATGTCATCACCAATGATGACAAGGTGGTACTGGCATCCGAAGTGGGCGTACTGCCAATCCCCGAGGAAAGCATTCGCCATAAATGGCGCCTGCAGCCAGGCCGCATGCTGCTGATTGACCTGGATGCTGGGCGCATCATTGATGATGCCGAAATCAAGCAGAAGCTCGCCAGCGAACACCCCTATGCCGAATGGCTGAAGAATACGCAGTTCAAGCTTGAAGAATTGCCCGGCGTGCCGGCAGAAATGCCGATGGAGCGCACGCAGGATGCCAAGGGCTTGCTGCGCGATCAGCAGGCTTTCGGCTATACGCAAGAAGACCTCAGTTTCTTCCTGGAGCCGATGGGGCGTGATGGGGATGACCCGGTCGGATCCATGGGAACCGATACGCCGCTCGCGGTGCTGTCCAATAAATCCAAGCTGCTGTTCCATTACTTCAAGCAGAATTTCGCGCAGGTCACCAACCCGCCGATTGACCCGATCCGTGAGGAATTGGTGATGTCGCTGGTGTCCATGATCGGGCCACGGCCCAATCTGCTCGGGCGGCAGGCTGGCCATCATTACCGGCTGGAAGTGGCGCAGCCGATCCTGACCAATGAGGATCTGGCGAAGATCAGGGGCATCAAGGCGCTGGCTGGCGATGCCTTCCGCACCCAGACGCTGGACGCCACCTGGCCCGCCAAGGATGGCGCGGATGGGCTGGCGCCGGCGCTCGATAAGCTCTGCTCTGCCGCGACGGAAGCGGTGCTGGCCGGGCATAACATTCTGGTGCTGTCGGACCGTGCGGTATCCGCTGAGCGTATTGCCATTCCGTCCTTGCTGGCGACTGCGGCGGTCCATCATCATTTGATCCGCCAGGGCTTGCGGAATTCCACAGGGCTTGTGGTGGAAACCGGTGAGGCGCGGCAGGTGCACCATTTCTGCGTGCTGGCGGGTTATGGCGCGGAAGCGGTGAACCCCTATCTTGCTTTCGAAACATTGGAACAAATCCGCCAGCGCGTGGATATGAAGCTGAAGCCTTATGAGGTTCAGAAGAACTTCATAAAGGCGATTGGCAAGGGCGTGATGAAGGTGATGTCCAAGATGGGCATCAGCACCTATCAATCCTATTGCGGTGCGCAAATCTTCGATGCGGTTGGGCTTTCCACAAGCTTCATCGAAAAATACTTCACGGGGACTGCGACCACGATTGAAGGGGTTGGCATTGCCGAAATTGCGGCAGAAGCCGTGCAGCGCCATCAGGCGGCCTTTGGCGATAACCCGATCTATCGTGATTTGTTGGATGTGGGCGGTGATTACGCGCTGCGGCTGCGTGGTGAGGATCACGCCTGGACGTCCGAAAGCGTTTCCAACCTGCAACACGCCGTGCGCGGCGATTCAGCGGATCGCTACAAGGATTTCGCCAAGACCATCAACGATCAAAGCCGTCGCCTGCTGACGATCCGCGGGTTGTTGGAATTCAAATTCGCTGAACAGCCGATCCCGCTTGACGGAGTTGAGCCGGCGAGTGAGATCGTGAAACGCTTCGCGACGGGTGCGATGAGCCTTGGTTCCATCAGCCGGGAAGCGCATACCACGCTGGCGATTGCGATGAACCGGATCGGCGGCCGTTCCAATACTGGTGAGGGCGGTGAGGAAGCGGATCGTTTCAAGCCAATGCCGAATGGCGATTCCATGCGTTCCGCCATCAAGCAGGTGGCGTCCGGCCGCTTTGGCGTGACCGCCGAATATCTGGTCAATGCCGATGATATCCAGATCAAGATGGCGCAAGGGGCCAAGCCTGGTGAAGGCGGGCAGCTTCCGGGCCACAAGGTGGATAAGAACATTGCGCGCGTCAGGCATTCCACGCCTGGCGTTGGCTTGATTTCGCCGCCACCGCATCACGATATTTATTCGATCGAGGATTTGGCGCAGCTCATTCACGATCTGAAAAACGTGAATAAGCGCGCGCGCATTTCGGTGAAGCTGGTCTCCGAAGTGGGTGTCGGCACGGTCGCCGCCGGCGTTTCCAAGGCGCGGGCGGATCATGTGACGATCTCAGGCTATGAAGGTGGCACGGGGGCGTCGCCCTTGACGTCACTGACGCATGCCGGTTCGCCCTGGGAGATCGGGCTGGCGGAAACACAGCAGACGCTGGTGCTGAATGGGCTGCGTGGGCGCATTGCCGTGCAGGTGGATGGCGGCTTGCGCACTGGGCGCGATGTTGTGATTGGCGCCTTGCTGGGCGCGGATGAATTCGGCTTCGCCACCGCGCCCTTGATCGCGGCTGGCTGCATCATGATGCGCAAATGCCATTTGAACACCTGCCCGGTTGGCATCGCGACCCAAGACCCAGTGTTGCGCGCGCGCTTCACCGGCATGCCGGAGCATGTGATCAATTACTTCTTCTTCGTCGCTGAAGAAATGCGCGAATTGATGGCGCAACTCGGCTTCCGCACAGTAAGTGAGATGGTAGGCCGCGTGGATCGGCTGAATATGCGCCCCGCGATTGACCATTGGAAGGCGAAGGGGGTTGATCTTTCCCGCATTCTCTATCAGCCGAAGCTGGTGGAAGGGGCCGCGATCCGTCATTGTGAAACCCAGGATCATGGCCTGGATCATATTTTGGATGTTGATCTGATCGCCGCCAGCAAGGACGCGCTGGAAAAGCAGCAACCTGTGCGTATTGAACGCGCCATCAGCAACCTCAATCGCACCACGGGCGCGATGCTCTCTGGAGAGGTTGCGAAGCTTTATGGCCATGCGGGACTGCCTGAAGATACCATCAGCATTGCCTTCAAGGGCACGGCAGGCGGCAGCTTCGGGGCATTCCTGGCGCGTGGGGTATCGTTGGAATTAACCGGTGATGCCAATGACTATGTCGGCAAGGGGCTCTCTGGCGGGCGTATTGCGGTGAAGCCGCCGAAGGGCGTCAACCGTGAACCTGCCGCGAACATCATTGTCGGTAATACGGTTCTGTATGGGGCGATTGCTGGTGAAGCCTATTTCGAAGGTGTCGCGGGTGAACGCTTTGCGGTGCGCAATTCCGGCGCGGTGACCGTAGCGGAAGGCTGTGGCGATCATGGCTGTGAATACATGACCGGCGGCGTGGTCGTGGTGCTGGGTGCCACGGGGCGGAATTTCGCTGCCGGCATGTCGGGCGGTATCGCTTACGTCTATGACATCAACGGCAATTTCCGTGACATGTGCAACACCAGCATCGTGGACCTTGAAGCGATTGGCCCCGCTGATGCCAGCGAAGACGGGCGGCCGAAGCAGCGCGCGCCATCCGCTTTCGACAATGGCATGGGCGATATGCTGCGCTTCGATGCGGAACGTCTGCGCATTCTGGTGGAACGCCACTTGCTGATGACCGGCAGCGCGCGGGCGCGTGCTTTGCTGGAAGATTGGGATGCGGCACTGCCGCGCTTCGTGAAGGTGATGCCGCGGGATTACCGCCGCGCCTTGCTTGACCTGAAGGCCGAGCAAGCGGGCGGTCACGCGGCGGCGGCCGAATAAGCCGCAAGGGAGAATAGCGTTATGGGTAAGGCAACTGGCTTTCTTGAATTCGAACGCACCGACCGCGGCTATATCAAGCCGGAAGAGCGGCTGAAGAATTACAAGGAATATGTGACACCGCTGCCGGGCGCAGAGCTCACGAAGCAGGCGGCGCGCTGCATGAATTGCGGCATTCCGTATTGCCATAGTGGCTGCCCGGTGAACAACATGATCCCGGATTGGAATGATCTGGTCTATCGGGACCAGTGGCAGGCGGCGCTGGAAACACTCCATTCCACCAACAACTTCCCCGAATTCACCGGCCGCATCTGCCCCGCCCCGTGTGAGGCAAGCTGCACGCTGAACCTGACGGAAGCGCCGGTCACCATCAAATCCATCGAATGCGCTATTGTGGATCGTGGCTGGAAAGAAGGCTGGATCAAGCCGCAAATCCCCGTGCGCAAAACCGGCAAGCGCGTGGCGGTGGTGGGCAGCGGCCCGGCGGGGCTGGCGGCGGCGCAGCAATTGGCTCGGGTTGGTCACGCGGTCACGCTGTTTGAAAAGCATGACCGCATCGGCGGCCTGCTCCGCTACGGCATTCCTGATTTCAAGATGGAAAAGCATTTGATTGATCGCCGTGTGGATCAGATGGCGGCCGAAGGCGTGGAATTCCGCACCGGCACGGAAGTGGGCAGCACGCTGCCGTTTGATGTGCTGCTGGCAGGTTATGATGCGGTGGTGCTGACGGGCGGGGCCGAATGGCCGCGCGAATTGGAAGTGGATGGCCGCAATCTTTCCGGCATCTATCCCGCGATGGATTACCTGACGCAGCAGAACAAGCGCGTGGCGGGCGATACTGAAGATCGCGCCGCGCCACGCGGCACGATTTCCGCGGCAGGTAAGCATGTGGTGGTGATTGGTGGTGGCGATACGGGTGCCGATTGCATCGGCACTGCCGCGCGCCAGGGGGCGGCTTCCATCACACAGATCGAAATCATGCCAAAGCCGCCGGAGAAGGAAAACAAGGGCCTCACCTGGCCGAATTGGCCGCATAAGCTTCGCACCGCGCCGGCGCATTACGAAGGCTGTGAGCGTGATTGGGCGGTGCTGACCAAGCAGGCTGTTGGTGGGAATGGCCGCGTGACGGCGCTTGATTGCGTGCGCGTGGAATGGGTGCATGAAGCCGGGCGCATGCAAATGCGTGAAGTGGCGGGCAGCGGCTTTCAAATGAAGGCTGATCTGGTGCTGCTGGCCATGGGCTTTCTTGGGCCGCGCCGCGCTGGGCTGTTGGAGACCTCCGGCGTTGCCTTGGATGCGCGGGGCAATGTGCAGGCGGATACGGATGCCTATCAGACATCCGTGCCCAAGGTATTCGCCGCGGGCGATATGCGGCGCGGCCAATCGCTGGTGGTGTGGGCCATTCGCGAAGGCCGGCAATGCGCGCGCGCCGTGGATGAATTCCTGATGGGGGCCAGCACCCTGCCGCGGTAGTTTGCTGCTGACGCCTGATGTGAACACTGTCGCGGCAGAAGCCGCGCACGTTTGCGCGTTTTGGCGGCAAGTATGGCGACATCGTCTTTTTTTTGTGCCTCCGGCGAACTACTGACGTTGCGTGCATCCGGCATGGGCTTATGTGGAGCATCAAGGCGGAGACAGCCGCTTCGCATAATCAATCAAGCCCGGGATGCATGAAATGAATCGTCGTAGCCTTATCACCGCTGCCTCAGCGCTTGCCCTGCCGGCGCTGCTGCCTTTGGGTAGCTTCGCCCAAGGTTCCTCCCCCAATCGCCCCATTCGCATTGTCAGCCCATTTTCGGCGGGCGGTACATCTGATGGTGTGGTGCGGCTGCTCTCGCCCACGCTGGAGCGTGTCCTGGGCCAGCCCGTCGTGCTGGATAATCGGCCAGGCGCTGGTGGCACCGTCGGCACGGCGCATATCGCAGCGGAACGCCCGGATGGCTATTCGCTCGTGCTCGCCAATGCCGGGCCCATGGCGATTGCGCAAACGCTTTTCCCGAACCTGGCTTATGATGTGCGCCGCAGCTTTTCCTACGTGATGCTGGTGGGTGGCGCGCCCATGGTGGTTGGCGTGCGGCCCAATGGCCCCATTCAGAACATGGCAGATTACCTAGCCGCCGCCCGCGCACGGCCTGAGGCCATGAGCTATGGCAGCGCCGGGATCGGTTCGGTTGGGCATCTTTCCGGCATGCTCTGGTCACGCGAAGCTGGTGTGCAACTGTTGCACGTGCCCTTCCGTGGAGGCGGAGAGGCGGAGCAGCAAGTACTGGGCGGCAGCCTGGGATCGCTTTGGAATACACTTGGCGCGCATGCAGGCAGTGTACGCGGCGGATCGCTGAAGGCCATCGCGGTCACGAGCGGGGAGCGTATGTCCACCTTTCCTGATGTGCCAACCATTGTCGAAGCCGGCTTCCCCGGTGCAACCGCGATCAATTGGTTCGTTCTGGCCGGCCCGGCGGGTATGCCTGATCCCGTGGTGGCGCGCATTCGCGAAGCCTTCACCATCGCCATCAACGAAGCCGGCATGAAGGAACGTATCGCTGGGCTTGGCGTATTGACCATGACCGATAATGGCTCCGCCGATGTTCAAGCCTTCGTGACGCGCGAAGCGGAGCGCTGGGCGCCTGTTGTACGGGCCAGCGGCGCGACGCCAAGCTAAGGAACCCTTGGGCAATCATGCCTGTCGAAGCAGCACCTGGCTTGCAGGGGCGGAATCACCAAAGCGGCGATTCTGCCCCTCCGCATCAGGCGCCAAGGCACGGCTTGCGGAACATCACCCTGGCTGACGGCATGACGAAAGGCGGCAGCCTTGGGAAAAGCCCTTCTTGGTGACAGTCCGGGGGCGATGAAAGTAAATCATAAATCATTTTCTGGTACTTACATTGTTCGTCAATCAATAAATCGGCATGCTGGAAAACCTATCGTGAGAGCAAATTTCATCGTCAGATTTCTTCCTCTCATTACCGCAGCATTCTTCTTGGCCAAGCCAAGCCTTGCGCAGCAATCTGCGGAGCCTGTGCATTGGTCCGGCACTTATCTTGGCGCTTTCGCGGTTGATTCTTTCTACAGTGTTCGTGGCGTGAGCAAGCGCGGAGACGGCCAGTATGGCTCAAACGCTGCCGATGAAGCGGCGGATGATTCCTTCCGTGGCGCGGGCCTTGGCTTGCTTCTGGGCTACCAGCACCACTACGCCAACGGGATCATCATGGGCCTGGAAACTGATTGGGCTTGGCTCCGCCAGGAAAGCCATCAGGATACGTTGGTCAATTCTGGCAATGCCTGGAACGGCATGGTGCAGGCATCCATCAACCGGGAAACGCGCTGGATTTCCACGATGCGCGCCGCTATCGGCTATGGTGAAGGCCCGCTGATGGTGAGCGCTTCGGCCGGCTTGGCTGCGGCCTTTCTGGCTGAAACCCGCACCCAGTATGAGGGAGTGAATTCGCCCACCCAAACTGTCGCGCGTTTTAGCGAGACAGATGAAAAAATCGCTTTCGGCTGGACCATAGGCGTTGGGGCTGCCTGGCGCGTTTCGGAAGCTGCCGCCCTGCGGCTGGACTACATCCACACCCAATTCGACCAGGTCGGTTTCGGCTTCCAGAATGCACGCGCCGGTGTGGCCAGTGGCTTCAATACGGTTCAGGGCCGTTCGGTCAGTAATGATGTGACCATTCAGATGATTCGCGTGGGCCTGACCTATACCTTTGGTGCAGCGCCCTGACCAAGCCATCCCCAACACCCGAAGCTGGCGCCAAGGATAAATTCACCTAACCCATTGAAAAATTGGCGGACCCGATACGATTCGAACGTACGACCTTTGCCTTCGGAGGGCAACACTCTATCCAACTGAGCTACGGGCGCGTGTCCTTCTAGTCTATCGGAGTTAGGGTGTTTTTAATAGGTTCCTCAAGTGGTTGAGGGAGGCTTGCCCTCGCTCCTTCAAAACAACAGGATCCAACGCTTTCCTTGCAGCCCATTCCAAATGCTCCTCGGGAAGCTCATTGAGGAATCGACTAGGTTCTCTTGATTCAATTTCTCCCCGCCGTTTGCGGTGGGTGCAATAGCTCATAGTGAGGCGTCTTTGCGCTCGAGTGATCCCGACATAGGCTAATCTTCGTTCCTCTTCGATGCTTTCGCCCTCCATGCTGTTCTCGTGAGGCAAAAGATTTTCTTCCATGCCGACGAGATAGACCTAGGGGAACTCAAGTCCTTTGGATGCGTGAAGCGTCATGAGGTTGACCCTGTCACCACTGGCCTCCTCTTGATTTCGGTCGAGGACATCCATGAGCATGATTTTTGCAATTACGGCATCAAGAGGGAGAGGGGATTCTAGTTCCCCTCCTTTGCCAATGCGTCTTAGCCACTCGATCAGCTCGCCAATGCGGGCGAGCTTGCGCCGAGCACTCTCGGGGGTGGTTGCATTTTCATGGATCCATCCCTCGTAATCGATCTCCAAAAGAAATGCCTCGATGCAGTTGAAGGGATCTTCGGCGCGTGTTTTTCGATCAAGCCCCTGAATTAATTGAACAAAACGACCAAGGCGTCGGTAGGCTGATTCGCCTAATTCAGTGGCTGCGCCTAACTCTTGTGAGGCGCTGAAAAGGCTGATCGACCTTCGGTGGGCGTAGGAGCCGAGCTTTTCGAGCGTGGCGGGGCCTATTTCGCGTTTAGGAACATTGACCACCCGGAGGAAGGCCGCATCGTCATTAGGATTTACAACCAATCGCAGGTAGGCAAGGACATCCTTGATCTCAGTGTAGC
>JBPCSO010000109.1:0-11633 GCA_051007055.1 Roseomonas sp. | reverse complement strand
GGGGGTTGGCTTGGGCGGCCCCGCACCCCCCCATGAAGCCCCCCCACCCAATCAAACCATCTCCCCCCGCAAAAAACCCAACGCCGGCAGCGGCACCCATTTCCGCGGCAAGTCGCTTCGCTTGATCGGTGTCACCGAATAATGTGGCACGGGTTGTTTGGCGCGGATCAGCCAATCGGCGTAGGCGCGCACTTGTTGGTCGCGCCAGTCCCGGTCATTCAGGGCGGCGGCGCGTGAACGGAACACCTCGGCCACGCGGCTTTTGCGCCCCACGGTTGCCACCACGGCCCAGAGCGTATCCTCATCCCCGCGACTGACTGGAACAAGCGTCACCACGCCGGAATCAGTGCCAAATCGCGGGGGCGCGGGTCAAGTCAAACCTTCAGGCGGCAGCCGGCACCGGCACCCCAATCCGGTCCAGCGGGCCGAATTCGCGTTCCAGGCGCGGGCGGATGGCGCTTTCCCACGCCGCAATGGTGTTCATGGCGATGGCGGGCGGCAGGTCGCCAATCTGCATTTGCAGCAAATAATGGCAGGGGCTGGCGGCGCGGATTTCGGCGGCCATGCGGGCGGCCACCGTATCGGCATCGCCCACCAGCATGAAGGACCCCATTTCTTCCAGGCTTGGCTCACCTTCCCAGGTTTTTTCCACCAGCAACCCGCCATCCATTTCCTGTTCCTTGCGGCGCAGGCTTTGGGATAGGCGGATTTGCCAGCGGGCATTTTCCAAAAAGGCCATGGCTTCGGCCTTGTCATCCGTCACGCAGAAGGGGCGCATGGCGCCGAAGCGCAGTGCCTCGGGCGCCTTGCCGGCGCTCCGCCAAATATCTTCAAAGCGCCGGCGCGCGGCGGCCAAAAGGGCAGGGGTGAAATGGCGCGGCGTTACCATCACCACGCAATCACGCTGCGCGGCGTAGCGATGCAAATCGGGGTTGTCGCCGGCCACCCAAATCTCCGGCAGCTTGCCCGCGGGGCGGGGCGCGATATGGGTTTGTGGCAGGGTGTAATACTGGCCTTCATGGCTGAAGGTCTCCCCGCCAAAGGCCTTTTCCATCATGGCCATCACTTCCAGCAACCGATGCGGCGCTTCCTGGAGTGATGCGTCAAAGCGTTCAAACTCATAAGGCTGATACCCGCTCCCAACGCCAAGAACCAGGCGCCCATGCGTCAGCGAATCCACCATGCCGATTTCGGCAATCAGGCGGGAAGGGTGGTAAAGCGGCACGATGACAACGCCGGAGGCGAGTTTGATGCGTGTGGTCTCGCCCGCCAGCCGCGCCAGCATCATCAGCGGTGATGGGCAGACGCAGTAGTTGGAGAAATGATGCTCGGCGAACCAGGCGATGTTGAAGCCGGCGGCTTCCGCGGCCTTCACCTGGGCGATGGTCTGGTCATAGATGGCCGCCGAGGGCACGCCGCGATTGCGATAGCCCATCAGGTTGAAAATACCCACATCCATGGCGCGGTTCCTTCCTTTTGCTTGGGGTCATGCTGCGCCGAAGTTTTGGCGGGCTCAAGCCCCGCCAGCTTGCGTTGAGGGGCCGGGCAGGGTGTTCTGCCGGCGAAAAAAGGGGACCGCGAGATGATCGTGATCGGCAAGGGCAGCGTGCAAAGCGGCGAATGCGATGTGATGGGGCATATGAATGTGCGCCATTATCTGGCGCGGGCGGGGGATGGCTTGGGCTGGCTCGCTTTGGCGCTGGGCATTACGCCGGATCGCGGCTTTTTCGCGCCGGTGGATCAGCATATCCGCTTCCTGCGCGAAATGGCGGCGGGGGCGGCGTTCACGGTCTTCGGCGGGGTCGTGGAAAGGCGCGGGGAATCGCTGCGCGTCTATGTGGAAATCAGGAATAGCGGCACGGGGGCGGCCTCGGCCGCGCTGGTTTCGGATATTGAATTGCGCGACCCGGCCTCCGGCGAAACCCTGCCGCTGCCGGCGGGGCTGGATGAGAAAATCGCTAGGCTGAGTGTGGCGCTGCCCGATCACGCCGGCCCGCGCGGCCTGCCCTTTGACCCCATCCGCATGCCGCCCGACCTTGCCGCCACCAAGGCCATGGGTCTGACCGAAGCGCATCTGGGCGCCATCCGGGCCGAGGATTGTGATCGCGCCGGCTTGATGCGCCCGGATGTGGTGATTGCGCGCATTTGGGATGGCGTGCCCAATCTGCGCTTTCGCGGCTCGGAAGAACTTGGCGCGCGGGAAGAAGGCATCGGCAGCGCGGCCTTGGAATATCGGCTGGTCTATCTGCAACCAATGCGGATGGGCGATTTGCTGATCATCCATAGCGGGCTGCGCGCGTTGGGGGAGAAAACCACGACATGGACTCATTTGCTGCATGATGGCGTGACGGGCGCGCCGGTGGCGGCGGCGGAAGCGGTTGGCATTGGCTTTGATTTGAAAGCGCGCAAGGCCGTGGTGATTGATGGCAATCGGCGCCGCGTGCTGGAAGCGCTGCTGATCCCCGGGCTTTCGCTATGAAGCGCGAAATTCGTTTCAATGCTTTTGACATGGCCTGCGTTGGGCATATCCAGCAGGGCATGTGGCGCCATCCGCGGGATCGCTCGGCTGACTATCTTTCGCTGGATTACTGGATGGGGCTCGCGCGGTTGCTGGAAGATGGCCTGTTTGATGGGCTGTTTCTGGCGGATGTCTTGGGGATTTATGATGTGCATGGCGGCAATGGCGATGCGGCCATCAGGAACGCCGTGCAGATGCCGCTGCTTGATCCCATGCTATTGGTGCCGGCCATGGCGGCCGTCACGCGCAATCTTGGCTTTGGCGTGACGTGTAACCTGGCTTGGGAAAGCCCGGCCTTGTTGGCGCGGCGTTTCTCGACACTCGATCATCTGACGCAAGGGCGCATCGGCTGGAATATCGTGACCGGCTATCTGGATAGTGCCGCGCGCGCCATGGGGTTGGATCGGCAAATGGCGCATGATGATCGCTACGATCTGGCCGATGAATATATGGAAATCGTCTATCGGCTTTGGGAGGAATCCTGGGCCGCTGATGCCGTGAAGCGCGACCGCGCGGCGGGCATTTATGCCGATCCCGCGCGGGTGAAGCGCATCCGCCATGAAGGCCGGCAATATCGGCTGGATGCGCCGCATCTGGTGGAACCATCACCACAGCGCACGCCGGTTTTGTATCAGGCCGGCGCTTCGGACCGAGGGCGCGGTTTTGCCGCGCGCCATGCGGAATGCGTCTTTGTGAATGGCGGGCCGAAGCCGCATGTCGCGAAGCTGGTCGCTGATTTGCGCGCCCGCGCCGCACCGCGCCCGATCCGTGTTTTTGTCGGCGCCACGCTGATCCTTGGCCGCTCGCGGGCAGAGGCTGAGGCGAAGCTCGCCGAATATCGCCAGCACGCCAGCATTGAAGGCGCGCTGGCGCATGCCTCGGCCTCGCTCGGGATTGATCTGGCGCGGTTTGACCCCGATGAGGAATTGCCGGAGGCCGGGCAAAGCCAGGCCATTCGTTCGAATGTGGAGGCATTGCGCGCCGCCGCGCCGCGCGCCACCAAGCGCGCCTTGATGGATCGTATGGTGCTGGGCAGCCGGCAGCCGCCGATTGTTGGTTCTGTGGACGAGGTGGCCGAGGAACTTATCGCCTGGATGGATCAGGCGGATGTGGATGGCTTCAACCTCTCGCGCACCGTCACGCCAGAATGCCTGGAAGATGTGGTGCGGCTTTTGGTGCCGGCGCTTCAGGAACGTGGGCGCTATAAACGGGGCTATGCGCCGGGGACGTATCGGGAAAAGCTCTTTGCTGGCGGGCCTTTGCTGGCCGCACCCCACCCGGCGGCGGGGTGGCGTCAGACAGGGTGATTTGCCACCGCGCCATTCTGGCTTAGGCTTCCCCGATCATCGCAAAGGAATACTCAAATGGATGGCATGCAACTGCCGGCCCCGGCCGCCCTGACAGCGCGTTACGGCGCCGGCGCCGAACCCAAGCTCGGCCCTTGGAATGAGACGATTTCGCTGCTGCTCTCGCACCGTTCCGTGCGCGGCTATCGCCCGGATGCGCCGCCGGCCGGCACGCTGGAAACCCTGATCGCGGCGGCGCAATCGGCGGCGACATCTTCCAATCTGCAAACCTGGTCCGTGGTTTCGGTAAACGATCCGGAAAAGCGCAAGGCGCTGGCGGCAATTGCGGGTGGGCAGAAGCATATCGAACAATGCCCGATCTTCCTGGTCTTCATCGCCGATGTGTCGCGCAATGAACGCCTGGGCGAACAGGAAGGGGTCGCGCTGGCCGGCATGCCCTTCCTGGAAACCTTCCTCGTTGCCGCGATTGATGCCGGCCTTGCGGCGCAGAATGCCGTGGTGGCGGCGGAAAGCATGGGGCTTGCCACGGTTTATATCGGCGCGCTCCGCAATGATGTGCCGCGTGTGGCTGCCATGCTTGACCTGCCGCCAGGTGCGGCGCCAGTCTTTGGCCTTTGCGTGGGCTACGCCGCGCCCGGCAAGGAAAGTGCGGTAAAGCCGCGTTTGTCGCAGGAAGCAGTGCTGCATCACGAAACCTATTCCACCGCCAAGGAAAAATCACTGCGCGCTGCCTATGATGAAAAGCTTGCGGATTATTCCAAGCGTTATGAAATGGCCGCTGATAATTGGTCCCAGCGGGTGATTTCACGCATCGGCACCATCGGCGCGCTGCGTGGGCGAGATGGGCTGAAGGCCGCGCTGCGCTCCCTCGGCTTCCCGCTGAAATAAGGAAAACACCGATGCGTCTTGGTCAAGCCAGCCCTGCCCGCGCCACAACACGCTTGCGCGCGCTTCTGCAGCAACCCGCGCCGCTGATCCTGCCGGGTTGCTTCAACGCCATGTCGGCCCGCATTCTGGAACATGCGGGTTTTCCGGCACTTTACATGTCCGGTTATGGCACCTCGCTCAATCTGCTTGGCTTGCCCGATGCAGGGCTCATTACGCTGACCGAAATGGCGCTGAACGCGAAACTCATCGCCTCTGCCGTGCGCGCGCCGCTGATTGCCGATGCCGATACGGGCTTTGGCAATGCCATCAATGTGGTGCGCGCGGTGGAAGAATATATCCGCGCCGGTGTCGCGGGGATGCATCTGGAAGACCAAGTGGCACCCAAGCGCTGCGGCCATGTGGCGGGGCGGGAAGTGATTGCGCGGGATGAAGCTGTGCTCAAAATCCGGGCCGCCTGCAAAACGCGTGATGCGCTTGATCCTGATTTTGTGATCGTCGCGCGCACCGATGCGCGCGGCGCGCATGGCGGTTCCATGGAAGAAGCCATCACCCGTGCCAATGCGTTTTTGGAAGCGGGGGCAGACCTCGCTTTCGTGGAAGGCCCGAAGGACAGGCAAGAAGTGGCGCATATCTGCCAGGAGGTGAAAGGCCCGGTCTTTTACAACATGACCGGCATTTCGCCCCGTTTCACGGCGGAAGAAATGGCCGCGATTGGCATTCGCGCCTGCATTCTGCCGGGTGCGGCGATGCGCGCCACCATCATGGCGATCCATGATTTCGCGACCACGCTGAAGGCCGAAGGCCCCATGGCGGAGGCCGCCTATGATGCGCGCTTCAAGCAGCACCCCATAGGCAATCTGCATGGCTTCGCGGGGTTTGACCGCATCCGCGAAATGGAAGCCGAATTCCTGCCCGCGGAAGCGGCGGAAAAGTACCAAGGCGGCCTTGGCTACGCGCCCAAGGCAGCCGAATAAGTTAAAGGTGCTGCCAAGGGGCTAGCGCGTGTTGCGGTCACATGAATTCACGCAACCCGCGCTACACATTTGTTTTTCGAGCATCTTCACCCGTTCAGATTTTCCATCTGAACGTGATCTGCTCTGAGGCCGCGCCATGTCCCCCGCCACACTTGCCGGCTGCGGCGCGCTGATCCTTTGGGCCTTCCTCGCTTTGCTGTCGCGGCTCGCCGCCGGCATCCCGCCGTTGCAACTCACCGCCATGGGTTTCGCCATCGGTGGTGGTGTTACGCTGCCTGTGGTGCTGGCGCGCGGGCAGGCGGCATCGCTGCGCCAGGGGCCGCTTGCCTGGGCGCATGGCGTGGGTGGGCTGTTTGGCTATCACGCGCTCTACTTCCTCGCCTTCGCGCTGGCGCCGGCGCTGGAAGTGAACCTTATCAATTATCTCTGGCCGCTGCTGATCGTGTTGCTTGCCGCGCCAATCCGCGGGCTGCCGCTTGGCCCTGTTCGGCTTGCTGGGGTGGCGCTCGGCTTCGCCGGCTGCGCCCTGCTTGTGGGCCCCGGCGCCTCCTTCTCACCAGAGGCATTGCCCGGCTTCATCGCCGCGGCGGGCTGTGCGGTGGTCTGGGCGGTCTATTCGGTCACCGCCGGCACGCCGCGCCTCGCCCGCGTCCCGACCGAGGCGGTGGCAGGCTTCTGCCTGGCGACGGCGACACTGGCCGCCGTGCTGCACCTAGGTCTTGAGACCACCGTGGTGCCCGATGCCCGGCAATGGCTGGCCGTTCTGCTGCTCGGCCTGGGGCCGGTGGGCGCGGCCTTCTTCTTGTGGGATGTTGGGATGAAGCGCGGCGACCCGCGGCTGCTTGGCACGCTGGCCTATGCCGTGCCGGTCGCCTCAACCCTTCTGCTGATCGCCGCCGAGGAGGGAGAGGCATCCTGGCGTACCGCGCTGGCGACGTTGATGGTCGCTGGCGGCGGCTTGATCGCGGCGCGGGTTAAGTAGCCAGCCCGGCTTTGGCAGCAGCACGCCGAGCGCGCCGAACAGGCCCCGCACGATATTGCGCGATAAGAGCAGGTCCGGCATCCTCGACCCGCCGCTGCTTAGGCAAAGACAACAAACAGCAACAAGTAAACGGAGTGAAACAATGGACGGCACCCCGAAACTCGCCTACCCCTGGGATCGGACAGAGGAATCCCTCGGCAATGTTGTCGAATTGCAGCATGTCAATTTGCAAGTGCCTGATCAGTTGAAGGCGACCGCCTTTTACATCAGCGCGCTTGGCCTGACGCGTGACCCGTATTTGATGACGGGCATTGACAATATGTGGGCCAATGTTGGCATCAGCCAGTTCCATTTGCCAAGCGGCCCCGCGCAGGTACTGCGCGGCACAACTGGCCTTGTGTTGCCGGATCGCGCGCAATTGCTGCATCGGCTGGACCGCGCGCGGCGCTGGTTGGAAGGCACACAATACAGCTTCACCGAAGCTGAAGATCATATTGACGTGACCTGCCCCTGGGGCAATCGCATGCGCTGCCATGCGCCAGATGCCGAAAAGCTTGGCCGCATCACGCTTGGCATGCCCTATGTGGAATTTGATGTGGCACCCGGCACGCTGCCCGGCATGGCGCGCTTCTATGAACAGATCATCGGCACCAGCACGGCGATGCGCGATGGCGCGCTTTATGTGCGTGTCGCGCGGGAGCAATTCCTGATCTTCCGCGAAACTGACAAGCCGCAACCCGCTTTTGATGGCCATCACATTCAATTGGCCTTTGTGGATTTCGGCGGCATCTATAACCGCCTCAATGAACGCGGGCTGATTTCACGCGAAGACAGCGCGCATCAATACCGCTTCATCAAGGTGGTGGACCCGAATGATGGGCGCGTGCTGTTTGAAGTGGAACATGAAATCCGCAGCATGACGCACCCGCTCTTCATGCGCCCGCTGGTCAATCGCAATGCTGCGATCACCAATAATTACTACGCGGCGGGGAATGAGGCCGCGGTCTGGGCCATGCCGCCGGCCTGAAAGCCGTTTGATCGCATTTTCCGAGTCGCCAAGCATTCCTGCTTGGCTTGAAAATGCTCAATCTCCCCCAAGCGCCGCGCCCGCCGCCAGGGGCGCGAGCGGTGCGGCAAGCGAAACCCCCGCGCCCAACAGCAGCAGAAAAGGCGCGGCAGAAAGCCCGGCGCCGGCGGCTTCAATCGCCGCCGCGCCGAAAATCACCGCTGGAATAGCGAGCGGCAGCACCAGCAGGGGCAGCAGCACGCCGCCGCGCCTGGCACCAAGCGTCAGCGCCGCGCCCAAAGTGCCCAGCAGCGACAAAAGCGCGGTTGCCAAGCCAAGGGCCACCATCGCCACCCCCCAGGCTTCCACCGGCAGATTGAGCATCGCCGCCGCGATGGGGGTCGCGGCAATCAGCGGCACGCCCGTGGTCAGCCAATGGCCAAGCGCCTTGGCCGCTGCCAGCACGCCGCGCGGCAGGCCCGACAGCAGCAATTGATCAAGCGAGCCATCCTCAGCCTCCGCCCCGAACAGCCGATCCAAGGGCAAAAGCGCGGCCAGCAGTGCCGCAGCCAGCAAGGCGCCCGGCGCCAATCGCGCCAGGGTTTCCGGCGCTGGGCCGACACCGAAGGGGAAAAGGGCGGCCACCAGCACGAAGAACAGCACGGCGGCCAAGGTATCCGCCGGATGGCGAAGCGCGAGCTTCCATTCCCGCCCGAGCACCGCCAGGAAACCGCCGAATGCGCCGCCCGTCATAGCTTCAGCTCCCGCGCATCCGGCAGGGGCAAGGGCAGGTGGGTCGCGGCCAGAATGGCGCCGCCGGCGGCGCGGTGGCGCGCCATCAAATCACCAAGCCGCGCGACGGAAGCCGAATCCAGCCCAAGGCTTGGTTCATCCAGCAACCAAAGCCGCGCCGGCGCCAAGGCAAGCCGCGCGAGGGCCAGGCGCCGCCTTTGCCCGGTGGACAGCACCCGCCCCGGCAGGGACGCCAGCGCGCCAAGACCAAGCGCTTCCAGCGCCGGGGCAACTTCGCCGCCCCAAAGCGCAGCATAAAAGGCCAGATTTTCGGCCACTGTCAGCGCCGGCTTCAGCGCGTCCTGGCTGGAGATGTAGCGGAGCCTGAGCGCATGGCCGGCAGGATCAGTGCGGGCCGGCGCGCCTTCCAGTAACACCTCACCACCCGCTGCCGGGAGCAGCCCGGCAATCACACGCAGCAGGCTTGATTTGCCCGCGCCATTGGCCCCGGTCAGCAGCAGCGCGCCGCCTGCTGGCACGGAGAAGCTCAACCCGGCGAAGATCGCCCGGTCACCCCGGATGCAGGCAAGCTCTTGCACCGCTAAAATGGGTTGCCCCGCCGCCAAAATCCGTCCCCCGCGCATGGACCGCTCTCGGTCTCCGTATCCTAGGGCCGTCCCCGATCATCTTCATTCGCAGGGACTGCTCTAAACTTATGTTTGATCGCATTTTCCGAGTCGCCAAGTGATTTCACTTGGCTTGAAAATGCTCTAAAGCCGCGTTTGGCGCGGTCACGCAAGGCCAGCGCGCTTGAGGAAGGGTAACCAGCCATGCGGATGATCGGGCAAGACAGCCTGAAGACCCGTCGCACGCTCAGCGTGGACGGCAAGACTTATCACTATTTCAGCCTGCCCGAGGCAGCGAAGAGCATCGGCGATATCACGCGCCTGCCCTATAGCCTCAAGGTGCTGCTTGAGAATGTGCTGCGTTTCGAAGATGGCCGTTCCTACACGGTAGATGATGCGAAGAAGATCGCCGAATGGGTGAAGGATGGCCGTTCCGACAAGGAAGTGCCCTTCCGCCCCGCGCGCATTCTGTTGCAGGATTTCACGGGCGTCCCCGCCGTGGTGGATTTGGCCGCCATGCGCGATGCTTTGCTTGGCCTGGGTGGTGACCCGCGCAAGGTGAACCCGCTGGTGCCTGTGGATTTGGTCATTGACCATTCGGTCATGGTGGATGTGTCGGGCACCGGCAATGCGCTCAGGCAGAATGTGGATATCGAATTTGAACGCAATGGTGAGCGTTACGAATTCCTCCGCTGGGGTCAGGAAGCCTTCAATAATTTCCGCGTCGTGCCGCCAGGCACCGGCATCTGCCATCAGGTGAATCTGGAATATCTGGCGCAGGTGGTTTGGACCGCGACGGATACCGGCGATGTCTTCGCTTTCCCGGATTCCTGCTACGGCACGGATAGCCACACCACCATGGTGAATGGCCTTGGCGTGCTGGGCTGGGGTGTCGGCGGCATTGAAGCGGAAGCCGCCATGCTCGGCCAGCCGATTGCCATGCTGATCCCTGATGTCATCGGCTTCAAGCTGACCGGTTCCGTGAAGGAAGGCGTGACAGCGACCGATCTGGTGCTGACGGTCACGCAGATGCTCCGCAAGAAGGGCGTGGTCGGCAAGTTCGTTGAATTCTTCGGCCCTGGTTTGGCGCATCTGCCGCTCGCGGATCGTGCGACGATTGGCAATATGGCGCCCGAATATGGCGCGACTTGCGGCTTCTTCCCGGTGGACGACACGACGCTCGAATATCTGCGCCTGTCTGGCCGTGATGAGCATCGCATCAACCTGACGCGCGAATATCTGAAGGCGCAGGGCATGTTCCGCGAAGCGGGCGCGCCTGACCCGGTGTTTACCGACACGCTGGAACTGGACCTCAGCACGGTTGAGCCTTCCATGGCCGGGCCGAAGCGCCCGCAGGATCGCGTGGCGCTCAGCAATGCCGCGCCGGCCTTCCTCAAGGATTTGGCCGCGGGCACCATGGGTGTGCCGGGGGATCAGGCTGATCTGCGCGTGCCGGTGGAAGGGACGAATTACGACCTCGGCCATGGCGATGTCGTGATCGCGGCCATCACGTCCTGCACCAATACATCGAACCCCTATGTGCTGGTGGCAGCCGGCTTGGTGGCGAAGAAGGCGGTGGAAAAGGGCCTGACGGCGAAGCCTTGGGTGAAGACTTCCCTCGCGCCTGGTTCTCAGGTGGTGACGGAATATCTGAACAAGGCCGGGCTGACGCCGCATCTGGATGCGCTTGGCTTCCAGACGGTGGGCTATGGCTGCACCACCTGCATCGGCAATTCCGGCCCGCTGCCGGATGCGATTGTGGATGCGATTGAAAACAACAAGCTGGTCGGCGTTTCGGTGCTGTCAGGCAACCGCAACTTTGAAGGCCGTGTGCATGCCAATGTGCGCGCGAATTACCTCGCCTCGCCGCCGCTGGTGGTGGCCTATGCTCTGGCTGGTACGATCCGCAAGGATTTGACGAAGGAGCCGATTGGCACGGGCCGCGATGGCCAGCCGGTTTACCTCAAGGATATCTGGCCGACGCAAAAGGAAGTGAACGACACGGTTCACGCCGCTGTGACGCGTGAGATGTTCCAGGAACGCTATGGCGATGTCTTCAAGGGCCCGACGCAATGGCAGGCCATTCGTGTGGAAGCGGGCAGCGATACCTATCGCTGGAATTCGGGCAGCACCTATGTGCAGAACCCGCCGTATTTTGAAGGCATGACGGCCGCTCCGAAGCCGGTGGGCGATGTGAAGGGGGCGCGCATCCTCGCGCAGCTCGCGGATTCGATCACCACCGACCATATCTCCCCGGCGGGTAATATTCGGAAGGCGTCGCCGGCGGGTGAATATCTGCTGGAACACCAGGTGCGTCAGGCGGATTTCAACAGCTATGGCGCGCGGCGCGGCAACCACCAGGTGATGATGCGCGGCACCTTTGCCAATCCGCGTATCCGCAATGAAATGGTGCCGGGTGTCGAAGGTGGCATTTCCAAGCATTACCCTTCGGGTGATGTGGCGCCGATCTACACCACGGCGATGCGCTACAAGAATGAAGGCGTGCCGCTGGTGGTGATTGGCGGCAAGGAATATGGCACGGGGTCTTCGCGCGATTGGGCGGCGAAGGGCACCTATCTGCTTGGCATCAAGGCCGTGAT
>JBPCSO010000108.1:0-14592 GCA_051007055.1 Roseomonas sp. | reverse complement strand
GCGAAGGACCCCGCGCGCGGAGAATCGCCGATCACGGCAATCGAGGCCGGGTTGAACAGCCGCTGCATATCGGCATGGCGATAGACGCCGCGATGGGTGATGGACATTACCTTGCTTCCTCCTGCTCTGCCGGCTTGATGCGCCAGTCTGGTCTATGAAGGGCGCGCTTGACGGCGCGCCCTGTAGTTAATTCAACGCGCAGCTTCGACCAGATATTCCATCGCCGCCGCGACACCGCCTGGCGCATGCGGTACGCCATTCAGCTTCAGCGCCATTTCAACGACAGAAAGCGTGCCCAGGATCATGGGTTCATTCAAATCGCCCAAATGGCCGATGCGGAATACCTTGCCGCCCAAAGGCCCAAGCCCACCACCGAGCGAGACATTAAAGCTTTGCAAAGCTGTACGGCGCACCGCTTCCGCATCATGGCCTTCAGGCATCAAAATCGCGGTGACGCTATCGGAATAGCGATCAGGGTTCATGCAGAAAAGCTGTGGCCCCGCATTGCCAGACCAATGGCGCACGCAACGCCGCACCGCTTCCGCAAGGCGCGAATGGCGCGCGAATACCTGATCGAGCCCTTCTTCTTCCAGCAAGCGCAGGCTTTCCTGCAAGCCATAGAAGAAGGAAGTGGGTACTGTACCGACGAAGGATTTGTGCTTCCGAGTCAGCATATTGGTCCAGGACAGGTAGGATTTCGGCAAGCGCGATGTCTTATGGGCCGCCATCGCCTTGGCCGAAACGCCAGTGAAGGACATGCCGGTTGGCAGCATCAAGCCTTTCTGGCTGCCGCCCACCGCAACATCCACGCCCCATTCATCCATACGAAAATCAAGTGAACCGAGGGAGGAGATCGTATCACTCAGCAAAAGCGCAGGATGCTTCGTTGCATCCAGCGCCGCCCGCACTTCCTTCAACGGCAATTCCATGCCGGTTGCGGTTTCATTATGCACGGCGCAGATCGCCTTGATGCGATGATCCTTGTCGGCGGCGAGCGTTGCGCGCAGCGTGGCAAAATCAACGCCTCGGCGCCAATCCGCGCTGATCACTTCGGCCTTCAGGAACAAATCCTCGGCCATTTGTGCCCAGCTTTGCGAAAAATGGCCAGTTTCGATAATGGCCACCGTATCGCCGGGGGAGAATAGATTGACCAGGCTCGCTTCCCAGGCCGCATGGCCTGACCCAGTGTACATGAAGACTTCCTGTTCCGTCTTCAAAATGCGCTTCAGCCCCGCGACGCATTTTTCATAGACAGGCATGAAAGCCGGATCGTTGAAATCAACCGTGACATGCGCCACTGCAAGCAGCACCGAGTCCGGAATATTGGTCGGGCCTGGATTGGCAAAAAATTGCCGCCCGCGCGGCAGACGAGGCTTAGTGGCCATGAGAATGGACTTCCTTCTTGCGATAGATTGTTTCTGGCGCAGGCATCATTTCGCCAATTCCCGCGCCATGGCTTCAAGCCCCGCCAGTGTCAGCGGGTGCATACGGTTTTCCATCAGCCCCTGCATCATGCCGATGGAATGGGTATAGCGCCAATGCTGCTGATCCACAGGATTGAGCCAGGCAGCGCGGCGGAAATGCCGCGTCAGGCGGCCCATCCAGACCACGCCTGATTCCTCGTTCCAATGTTCAACCGAACCGCCGGGCTGTGAGATTTCATAAGGCCCCATGGTGGCATCACCCACCAGCACGAGCCGCCAATCCGGGCCATAGGTGCGTAGCACTTCCTGTGTAGATTTTTCGGTTTCCTTGCGCCGGCGATTTTCGCGCCAGAGCCGTTCATAGGGGCAATTGTGGAAGTAGTAGAATTCTAGATGCTTGAATTCGCCGCGTGCGGCAGAAAACAATTCCTGACAGATGCGGATATGGTCATCCATCGAACCCCCAATATCCATAAGTAGCAGCACCTTCACCGCATTGCGCCGTTCCGGAACCATATGCAGATCAAGCGACCCGCCATTGCGCGCGGTCGCGCCAATGGTCCCTGGCATATCCAATTCTGTTGCGGCACCTGTGCGCGCAAAACGCCGCAGCCGGCGCAGAGCGACTTTCATGTTGCGCGATGACAGCGCCTCATCCTCATCCAAATCTTTATAGACGCGCTTGTCCCAGACCTTGGCAGCACGGCGATTGCGGCTTTCTTCCTGGCCGATCCGCACACCTTCCGGATTATAGCCATAGGCGCCGAAGGGCGATGTGCCGGCGGTGCCGATCCATTTCGATCCACCTTGATGCCGGCCCTTTTGTTCCGCCAGGCGTTGGCGGAGCGTTTCCATCAACTTGTCAAAACCACCAAGCGCTTCGATCTGGGCGCGCTCTTCCTCGGTCAGGAATTTCTCGGCCATTTTGCGCAGCCATTCGGCAGGGATTTCCACCGTGGTTTCCGCTGTGCCGAGCGGCGATTCTAATCCCTTGAAGATTTCCCCGAAGACGCGGTCAAATCGGTCCAGATGGCGTTCATCCTTCACGAGCGCAGCGCGCGACAGATGATAGAAATCCTCCACATCAAAGCCCGCCACGCCGGCCTTCAGCGCGCGCAGCAACGCCAAATACTCCGTGATGGAAGCAGGTACACCGGCAGCGCGCAGCGCGATGATGAAGGGGGCGAACATCCGGGCCGCCTATGCGCGCAATCGCCGCATCACACCTTCCGCCGCGTCAGGAAGGCCAGGCGTTCGAATAAATGGACATCCTGTTCGTTCTTGAGCAAGGCGCCATAAAGCGGCGGGATCGCAGTTTTATTATCCTGGCTGCGCAGCGCTTCAGGCGGCATGTCTTCAATCGTCAGCAGCTTCAGCCAATCCAGCAATTCCGAAGTCGCTGGCTTTTTCTTCAGTTCATTCACATTGCGCACATCGAAAAATACCGTGAGTGCTTCGCGCAGCAAATCTTGCCGGATATTCGGGAAATGCGTCTGCACGATCTTTTCCATCGTCTCCCGATCCGGGAAACGGATGTAATGAAAGAAGCAGCGGCGCAGAAACGCGTCCGGCAATTCCTTTTCATTATTCGACGTGATGATCACCACCGGCCGATGCCGCGCCTTCACATTGCGGCGCAGCTCATAGACATAGAATTCCATGCGATCGAGTTCGAGCAGCAGATCGTTTGGAAATTCGATATCGGCCTTGTCTATTTCATCAATCAGCAGCACCACCGGATGGTCGGCTTCAAAGGCTTCCCACAGCTTCCCACGCACAATGTAATTCGCAATGTCATGCACGCGCGGGTCACCAAGCTGGCCATCACGCAACCGGCTGACGGCGTCATACTCATACAGGCCCTGCTGCGCCTTGGTGGTGGATTTGATGTGCCATTCAATCAGCGGATAGCCGAGCGCCCTTGCGATTTCCTGCGCTAGCACGGTCTTGCCTGTGCCGGGTTCGCCCTTGATCAGCAGCGGGCGTTCCAACGCCACCGCGGCATTTACCGCAACCTCCAACTCTCGGGTTGCGACGTATCTTTCAGTGCCTTTGAACTGCGCCACGCTCTGCTCCGTCTTTCTGGCGGTATGGTCGGGCGAGCCACCCTTATGCGCAAGCCCCCGGATTAATCCGCGGGTGTGAGGCGCAAAACGGCGCCCTCCGCGCGCGGGGCGCCGGGGGGCGCAACCCGCACATCGGCAGCCACCAGCGCGCCTTCGGCATCCATCACCGCAATGCGATAAAAACCTGGGCCGGGCGGGACCCAACCCAATTCGCGCCGCGCCGCATCCCGCGCGAGCGGCACGCCATCCACCAGAAAGGTCAGTGGGCGCCGCCCGCCGGCAACGCGCAGCACCACCGGTCCTGCGCCTTCAGCCAAAACTGCGCCAGGCGGGGGGAAGATTAGCCGCAGCGGATCGCTCCCCAAGGCCGCCATGGGCGCATCGGGGCGGCTGGGTGCGCGTTCCAGCGGCGCTTCCGGTAGCAGGGCGAAAAGCTTGGCGAGCACAGGCAAGGCTGCATCCCGCCCGGTAAGGCCCGGGATTGGCGTGCCATCGGGCCGCCCGACCCAAACCCCGACCACGTGGCGGCCATCAAGACCAAAGGCCCAGGCATCCCGCCCGCCCCAGGAGGTGCCGGTTTTCCACGCCACACCGCGCGGCCCGCCACCCGGAAATTCCTGCACCAACACCCCCGCCACCGCCGCCGCCGCACGCGGTTCCAACACTGGCGCGCCAGCGCCTTGCCCGGGCGTGAAGCGCAGTGCGCCGACCAACCCGCCATCGCCGAGCAGCGCATAAAGCCCGACCATATCGCGGAGCGTCGTCCCCGCGCCCCCAAGCGCCAGGGGCAGGGACGCATCTACCCCGCGCGGCAGCACCGGCGCTGCCCCCGCTGCGCGGAGCGATGCCGCGAAGCGCGCTGGCCCAACGCCATCCAGCAAGGCCACCGCCGGCAGGTTGAGCGAAAGCCGCAGGGCCTCAGCGGCCGTAATGCGGCCCACAAAACCGCGATCAAAATTCTCCGGCGCATAGGCGCCAAAGCGGCGCGGCAGATCGGAAAGCAGCGTATCGGGTCGCACCAGCCCCTGTTCAAACGCCATGGCATAAAGAAAGGGCTTAAGCGCGGAACCAGGCGAACGGGTCGCACGCGTTAAATCCAGCGCGCCGGCGCGGGTTTCGGCGCCAAAGGCCCCACCCACCAGAGCGCGGGTTTCGCGCGTGCGGAGATCAGCGATAATCAGCGCCACGCTGGCCCGCTCCGGCAGCCGCAATAGCGCCTCTAGCGCCAATCTTTCGCTGGCACGTTGCAGCCCGGCATCCAGGCTGCTGCGGACAGGGGAATCACCCTGCCGCGCCAATTCCCGCGCCAGATGCGGCGCGAGGCCCGGCATGGGTAGGCGCGCGCTGGGCAGGGGTGCTGCCAGCGCCAAGGCCTGATCTTCGGGGGACAGCATGGCCGCACCACGCCGGCGCAGCACATCATCCCGCGCAGCGCGCGCGGCTTCAGCGCGTCGGTCGGGGCTGAGCGCGGCAGGGCGTCGGGCCAAGGCAATCAGCAGCGCCGCTTCCGCAGCGTCCAGCCGCTGCGCGGGTCGGCCAAACCATGCCAGCGCCCCGGCGCGCATACCTTCAATATTGCCGGTTTGCGGGGCCAGCGTCAGCCAGATGCCCAAGATTTCACGCTTGCTGAAGCGAGCTTCCAATTGAAAGGCGCGGAAGATTTCTATCGCTTTAGCACTGAGGCCGCGCGGGCGCGGTTCCAAAAGCCTCGCCGCCTGCATGGTGATGGTGGATCCGCCCGAAACCACCCGCCCCGCGCGCAGCCATTGCCCCGCCGCGCGCGCCAGCGCCAGCGGATCAACGCCGGCATGATCATAAAAGCGCCGATCCTCCGCCGCGACCAGCAGATCAAGCAGAATGGGGGAGACATCTTCGGGCCTGGTGGCCAGCCGCCAAAAGCCACCCGGCGCAGGCAAGACGGAAAGAATGCGCCCGTCGCGATCCTGGACCTCCACACCCGCAGCATGCAGGCGCGAGAGATTGGGCTGGAAAAGCCGATCCAGCGCAAAGGGCGCCAGCAACAGCGCGCCAAGGCAAGCGGCGAGCACCCAAAGCCGCCGCTTGCGCAGCATGCTGCGCGGCGGCGTCAAAGGCGGGCTCCGTTCTGCTGCATCAGGCGCATGTCATTCGGGGTCGCTCCATCATGTCAAGCAAAAGCTGGCGCGTGCCCCTGGGCGGCTTCCTGAATTCCGATAAGCTTCGGCAATGCGCACGCTATTGGCAGGCGCGTGATGAAGGGGGCGGCCATGGCGATCCGTATTGGCATTGTGGGCTTGGGGCAAATCGCGCGTAAGCGACATCTGCCGGCAATCGAGGCCAATGCCGGCTTTGCCTTGGCGGGGCTCGCTGATCTTGGTGGCGGGGAAGCTATCCTGGATTTGCCCATACACACGGACCATCAAGCGATGTTCGCGGCCTGCCCGCTCGATGCGGTCGCGATCTGCACACCGCCCGCGGCGCGCTTTACCATTGCGCGCGATGCGCTGCTGGCGGGCAAGCATGTCCTTTTGGAAAAACCGCCTGCCGCGACAATGGGCGAGGCAGAGGCGCTGGTAGAATTGGCGGCGCGCTCTGACCGTATTCTCTATGCGTCCTGGCATTCGCAATGCAATCGCGCGGTAGAGGCTGCGCGGCTGTTTCTCGCGGATAAGCGTTTGGCCCGGCTGCGCGTGGATTGGCATGAGGATTTCCGCCGCTACCACCCTGATCAGGAATGGATTTGGCAGGTTGATGGGCTTGGTGTTTTCGATATGGCGATCAATGCGCTGTCGGTCATCAACCGGCTATTCACGGCGCCACCTTTCGTGCAGAGCGCGGAGTTGCATATTGCCGCCAACCACGCCGCGCCGCTTGCGGCCATGATTCGCTTCGGTACGCTGGATGGCGCCGGGCCGTTGGAGCTGCATGCGAATTGGGGCCATGTCGGCCCCGACCAGCGGGAGCTGCACATCACAACACGCTGCGGCCATGAAGTGGCGCTGCTCGATAGCGGGGGCACGCTGGTAATTGACGGTAAGGTGACGCTGCAGGAAGCGCGGGAGGAATACGCGATGCTCTATGCCCGCTTCGCCGAATTGGTGCAGAGCGGCCAGAGCGAGGCGGATCTGACGCCGCTGCAAATGACGCTGGATGCACTGGCACTCGGCAAGCGCGTCGCACTGCCGCGTTTTGAGGCTTAACGCTGTTCCGCCTGGGCTGAGTACCCAGGCGGATCAAGCGTTGAGTTAAGCCGCCATCAGCGCGGCACGGATTTCAGTGACCGCTTCTTCAATCATCGGCGCGGTCACATCCAAATGGGTGCAGGCGCGCACGCGCCCGCCAAGGCCACTCACCGCAATGCCGCGCATTTGCAGCTTTTCCTGCAAGCGCGCGACATCCATGCCCGTGCCGCTGATATCGAAGAACACCAGATTGGTTTCCGGGTCTTCCACCTTCACGCCTTCAATTTGCGAAAGGCCGCGCGCCAGCGCCTTGGCATTGGCGTGGTCCTCGGCCAGCCGATCAATATTGTGGTCCAGCGCATAGATGCAGGCGGCGGCACAAATGCCGCCCTGACGCATGGACCCACCCAGGCGCTGCTTCCAACGCCAGGCGCGGCCGATAAACTCATTGCTGCCACAGAGCACGGCGCCCAGCGGCGCGCCCAGCCCCTTGGTGAAATCCAGCCAGACACTGTCATAAGACGCGACCATATCCTTGGGCGCCACACCAGCAGCGACACAGGCATTCATCAGCCGCGCGCCATCCATATGCGTGGCCCAGCCTTCGCCATGGGCGACGGCGGCCACGGCATTAAGCTGCGCCAGCGGCCATACGGCACCGCCGCCGATATTGGCGGTTTGCTCCACTTCCAACAGCCTTTGCGGCGGGGTGTAGCGGGTTTTCGGGCGAATGGCGCCGCGGAGGTCATCGGCGGTGAACATGCCCTTCGGCCCGCGCATCGGCATGATCTGCACACCGGTCAGCGCGGCATGGGTGCCGCCTTCGCTATGCAGAATGTGGCTGGTTTCATGCGCCACCACCTCATCACCCTTTTGGCAATGGGTCAGGATCGCGATCACATTGCACATGGTGCCGGATGGCAAATACATCGCCGCTTCCTTACCCATCAGCGCGGCCATGCGGTCACAGAGTTCGTGCACCGTCGGGTCATCGCCATGCTGCTCATCGCCCACTTCGGCGCGCATCATGGCTTCCTTCATGGCCGGCGTCGGGCGGGTTTGCGTATCGGAATAGAGGTTGATGCGCACAGGCGGCGCACCTGGCGGCGGACGGTTCGGAGCATGGACCATGGCGTTAATCCTTTTATTCTGAGCATTTTCAAGCCAAGTGGACTCACTTGGCGACTCGGAAAATGCGAGCAAACAAACCATTTAGAGCGTATCCGGGGGGCGGATGCGAACCGGAGACGCTCTAATTGCGCAGGATGCAACGTGCCGAGGCTTTCTGCCAGGGGGGACTGGGCGACCCGTGCACTATTCGCTCTTTGCATCTCTCTTTTGGCGGAAGACCAACATGAGCCCCTCCTCAATCGTATCGGGGGGCAGTTCGCTGTTCGCCTGCCGCGTCAAGGCAATGACAAGGCGCAACTGTTGCAAATAGCGCTGACATGCGGGGCAAAGGCGCAAATGCGTCCATACGCCCAAGCGCTTCATCGGTGGAAGCGCCCCTTCCATATAGGCCGTGGCGCTTTCCGAGAGGCCTTGGCAGGTCAACATGAACGACATCCTTCTCGGTGCCAGCACGGATGTGCGGCCTTGTCGCATAGTCGGACCAGATGCGTTTTTGTTACAGTTTCTCTGATCACTTGATGCGCAACTCCTGATCAGCTGCCTCTCGCAGGCGGTTTCGTGCACGATGCAGAAGAACCCGGAGATTGCCTTCCGTAACGCCCAATTGGCGACAGACCTCTACCGCCTCTAGCCCCTCCACGTCGCGCAGCAATACGGCAAGGCGCTGGACCGGGGGCAGAGTTTCCAGCGCAGCCAGGACTTTTTGCAACAATTGGCGGTCACCCACCAGGCGCTCAGGCGTCAGCTTTTCCCAAGCTGGCAGACCATCGGCCCAATGACCATCGGGGGCAAAACGTTCGGGCGCCAGCGCGGGCTCCTCAAGCTCTGCCTCCGCCATCGCGTCGAAACTGATCATCCTGCCGTCACGCCGGGCTCGGTCACGGGCCTTATTGATCACGATGCCGGCGATCCAGGCATTGAGCGGGGCGCGCCCTTCATAGGCGTCTATACCCTGGATCACGACCAACCAGGCATCCTGCACAACTTCCTCGGCTGCTGCCGAGGAACGGGTCAAGGCCGCTGCCAAGCGGAGCAGGCGGTTATGCTGAGCGCGCACCAAGCCACGAAAGGCCTCAGCATCGCCTGCCTTAAGCTTCTGCGCCAAGGCGAGATCAGCCCGCGACATTCCTGCTCCCTTTTCGTCGCGGATAACTGAGCCTGACAAAGGGGGTCAAGCAATGCCGCCAACAGCGCATTACAAAAACGTCATTCCAATAAGCCTCAATTATTGACCTAGGCGCGTAACATTGCGGCGCATCAGCACACTTAAGCCATATCTTAACCGCTCAACAGGAGGCTCCGTCATGACACTTGCCCGTATCCGCCTTGGCTTGGCTTGGCTGGCAGCAGCCTGGATCGCCTTTGAATTCACTTGGTATCAGCAATACAAATTGACCGGCCCAACTCTGGTATTTGAGCGTCTATCCGAATGGTCCGGCATTCCTGAAATGCCGTTCCGTCTTTTTGTTGCTGGGATGGAAATTGTTGCGACCGTGCTGGTATTGATCCCGCGCACCCAGGCTTTCGGTGGATTATTCACCATGGGCATCATGGCTGGTGCCATTTTCTTCCATCTGTTCACGCCGCTTGGCGTGGATCCTTACGAAGATGGCGCGCGCCTATTCAAGGAGGCGTGCTTCACCTTGGCCATGGGAACTGTCATTGTTTTTGCGCGCTGGCCTGAAGTGCTGGCCCTTGGCGCAAAGCTGCCCGTGGTGCGGCGCATACTGGCACCATCGCTCCCACATTCGGCCTGAGGATATTCGGCAATGACAAAGCCGTTGATGCCGCCGCCGCGTGATCTGCGGCTTGATATCCTTCGGGGCTGGATGCAGCTTTCGATCTTCATCTCCCATGTTGCCGGTAGCCTTTACTTTTATGGCATCCACGCAGCCTGGGGGCTTTCCGACAGTTCAGAACAATTCATTTTGCTTTCCGGCTTTGCGCTTGGCAGCTTGTTCACGCTGAAAGAAGCCCGGGGCGGCTTTGGCGTGGCTTGGCAGGATTTGCGCCAGCGCATTTTGAACCTATGGCGCATGCATATGCTGGTTTTTTTCATCTTCGCCACCTTGGTATTGGCGGTCACCCTGACCGGTGCTGTGCCCGGTGAAGCGGCGCGCCTCGGCTGGGATTGGCTTATTGATAAGCCTTGGCTTGCCGTGCCAGCTGGTGCGATTGCGCTGTATCAGCCGCAATTCATCGGTATCTTGCCCTTGTTCATTTTTGGCATGTTGCTGCTGCCCGCGTTCATGTGGCTCACCGCCCGTTGGGGCGGCTGGGCGCTGGTGCCGAGTTTTCTGCTTTGGCTCGCCGTGCAGTGCGACCTGGTGGCGACACCGGCTTTGGGTGGCCCCCCTGTGGCCTTTGACCCGCTGGCTTGGCAGTTTCTTTACATGATTGGCGCCTATTTTGGTCGGCGATCTTTGCTCGCTGGCGGTCACGCCGTAGCACGGCATCCTTTTTTGATCGCCGGCGCCTTTATGATGGTGGTGGTTGGCCTTGGCGCGCGATTGGTGGAGCATGGCTTTCTGCCCGGCGATATCGGGATAGCGATGCACCTTTATGAAGGTAAGACGAGTTTGAGCGCTTTGCCGCTGCTGCATGCGCTTAGCCTAGCCTATCTGGTAGCTGTCTTAATTCCGCGTGATCACCCCTGGATGCATCATGCAATCGGCGGGATATTGGCGACCCTGGGGCGTAATAGCCTGCATGTATTCTGCCTTGGCCTTTTCCTTTCGTGGGGGATTACCACCATGATGATAATTCAGCCGGATAGAATGCGGCTGTTGGATTTGTTCCTGGTGCCAATGGGCGTGATGGCACTTGTAGTCTTTGCCCGCGCAATGGAAACCCGAACGATGCGGGCAAAGGCGGCGCGGGCTTAGGAAAATTTCTGCCGCGCCCTCAAGTAAAGCGGGCATGCAGCAAGCTTCAAGAACCTTTGCCGGGAAGCTCTGTCAGGCTTCCATGACCGCCATAAAGCTGCGAGGTTTGGGGCGGCCATGAATCAGGGGGATGGGCGCATGCCCGATATACGCAAACTGGCTTATCTGCGTGAGGAAAGTTTTGCGGAGGCTGGGCGCGCGGCCCCGCGCCCCATCATCCGCGCCGTGGCACTGATCGTGATCGGCAATCCCTATGCCGGGCGTTATGTGCAGGATTTGTCGCCCCTGGTGGAGATTGGTCCCAAGCTTTCGGCCCAAGTCGCGCCGGAATTGGTGAAGCTGCTGGGCGGCCCCGCGGTTTCCTATGGCAAGGGCGCGATTGTTGGCGCGGCGGGGGAATTGGAACATGCCGCCGCGATCCTGCACCCGGCCCTTGGCCGGCCCTTGCGGGAAGCGATTGGCGGGGGTGCGGCGATCATTCCATCCGCAGCCAAGATGGGTGGGCCTGGCAGCGCGCTCGACCTGCCGCTCGGCCATAAGGATGATGTCTGGTCGCGTGGGCATTTTGACGCGATTACAGTCAGCCTTGGCGATGGCCCGCGCCCGGATGAAATTCTGGTGGTGATTGGCTTGGCTGATGGTGGACGGTTGTTGCACCGGATTGGGGAAGGGGCGCCGAGGTGATGCGTATTTTCCTGTCGGGCTTTATCGCCGGTGCGCTTTCAGTCGTGATCTTCCATCAGGGCAGCGCCTTTTTATTGTACCATATCGGCAATGACATTCCGGCGGTGGTGGCGGTTTTTGGCAAGGCGGCAGCGCCCTTCAATATGGCGCCGACAAAACCGCTAGGCGTGCCGGCCATCGCCTCCCAATGTTTTTGGGGAGGGGTTTGGGGCGTGGTGCTGGCCTTCATCTTGTCGCGAAGGGTTTTTCCGGCGCTGGCCTTTGGCGCGATTTTCGGTGCGCTGGCGCTGACTGTGGTGGCGGTGACGCTGGTGCCTTATCTGAAGGGCCTGCCCGGCTGGAATGGGGCCATTCCCTGGCGCGGCTTGCTTTACAATGGCGCTTGGGGGTTTGGCGCAGCGCTTTTGTTGCTGAAGCCGTTATCGCTGCGGGTATAGCGCTACTGGACTCTTGCCGACGGCTTGGCATCGCCCATCCCATTTTACCGGACACGCTAGAGGCTCAGCTTCGGCTTCCCCATTTATGTCTTGAGTATGTTTGTGCCCTATGCGCCAGTTAGTATTTTCGCTACTGAAAGAACGCTCCGTTTCAAACCTTTGGCTTAACGAGGAGGCCAAAATGCGGTGGGCGTTTGCCATTCTGATTTTTTTCGTCGGCGCTTGTGATAACCGAAGTGAGCAGCGCGCAGAAGTTGCACGAACTCTTCAACAGAGAAACGAAACGATTAGAAAAGCTCAAGAAGCACGGATACAATCATTAAATGATTGGCATCAAGCCGAATTGGCAAGTGTTTCTAAGCGGCTCCCAGAGTACATCGCATATTGTAATGCTACTTTGCCTCCGCAGGAGCGCACCACCTTGGCAGTTCGTGGCTGTGTAAGACCGATGGTAGACCAACAATTTGATCGCGTTCGAGCTGAAGCGATGCGACGGTTTGCAGACATGGAGAGAATCAACGATCAGGAGTGGATAGAATACGAGCGATTGGTACGAATGGCCCCTACTTTCCGTTGAATGGCAACCTTTCCCGTCTACTTACTGCCCTGACTTCATAAAAAAACCCGCCTGCGCTGCCGCAAGCGGGTTTTTTGAAATTGCCAGGCCGATCTTACGCCGCCTCACTCTCCGCCCGACGCGCATGGCGCTTGCGCTCATGCGGATCAAGGTGGCGCTTGCGCAGCCGAATGGCGCCGGGCGTCACTTCCACCAATTCATCATCTTCAATGTAGGCAATCGCCTGTTCCAGGCTCATTTTACGCGGTGGGATCAGCAGCAGCGCCTCATCCTTGCCGGCGGCGCGGATATTCGTCAGCTTCTTTTCCTTGATCGGGTTCACTTCCAGATCATTGTCGCGCGAATGCTCACCCAGGATCATACCGAGATAAACCTTGACGCCAGGGTCAACAAACAAGGTGCCGCGTTCCTGCAAATAGAACAGCGCGTATTGAATCGCCTCCCCATCCGAATTGGAAATCAGCGAACCATTGCGCCGCCCTTCGATGGAACCCGCCCAGGGGCGATAGCCCAGGAACAGCCGGTTCATCATGCCCGTGCCGCGCGTATCGGTCAGGAATTCGCCGTGATAGCCAATCAAGCCGCGCGATGGGATGTGGAAGGTCAGCCGCACCTTGCCGCCGCCCGAAGGCCGCATATCCTGCATCTGGCCTTTGCGGAGCGACATTTTCTCCACCACCACGCCGGAATAGCTTTCATCCACATCAATCAGCGCTTCTTCGAAGGGTTCCTCACGCTCACCGGTTTCGGGATTGTCGCGCGTCAACACGCGTGGGCGCCCGATGGTGAGTTCAAACCCCTCACGCCGCATGGTTTCAATCAACACACCCAACTGCAATTCACCACGGCCGGCAACTTCGAAGGCGTCAACCTCCTCGCTCACCTTCACCTTGATGGCGACATTGCCTTCGGTTTCCTTGAACAGCCTTTCGCGGATCTGCCGCGATGTCACCTTCTTGCCCTCACGCCCACCCAAGGGGCCGTCATTGATGCGGAAGGTCATCGCCAGCGTCGGCGGGTCCACAGGGATGGCCGGCAGGGGTTCCGTTACTTCGGGGGCGGCGATGGTATCCGGAATGGTCGCATCCGAAAGCCCGGCGATGGCGATGATATCGCCCGCCTGAACCTCATCCACCGGCACACGATCAAGGCCCGAGAAAGTCATGAGCTTGGTCAGGCGGCCGCTTTCCACCACCGTGCCATCCTGGCGCAGCACGCGCACCGGCATATTCAACCGCGCAACGCCTTGCTCTACGCGCCCGGTCAGGATGCGGCCCAGGAAATTGTCGCTTTCCAGAATGCTCGCATTCATCGCGAAAGGCTTTTCCAGATCAACCTTCGGCGCCGGCACATGGGACAGAATCAGGTCAAAAAGCGGCGCAAGATCCTTGCGCGGTCCTTCCAGTTCAAGATCCGCCCAGCCCTGACGGCCAGAAGCGAACAGCGTGTGGAAATCAAGCTGCTCATCCGTCGCACCCAGGGCGGCGAAAAGGTCGAAGACCTCATTATGCACTTCATCCGGGCGGGCATCCTGGCGGTCCACCTTGTTGATGACCACAATCGGCTTCAGCCCGCGCGCGAGCGCCTTGGTCAGCACAAACTTGGTCTGCGGCAGGGGGCCTTCGGCGGCGTCGCACAGCACAATGGCGCCATCCACCATGGACAGGATGCGTTCCACCTCTCCGCCGAAATCGGCGTGGCCGGGCGTGTCCACGATATTGATCTTCACACCCTTCCATTCCACGGCAGTGGATTTGGCAAGGATGGTGATGCCGCGTTCGCGTTCCAGATCATTGCGGTCAAGCGCGCGTTCGGCGACATGCTGATTGGCGCGGAAGGCACCGGCCTGGCTCAGCAGCTTATCCACCAGCGTGGTCTTGCCGTGGTCAACGTGAGCGATGATGGCGACGTTACGAATTTCCATGAAACACCTGGGCCGGAGCCTGGCAAAAGCGCCACCAACCCGGCTCCCAAGGCTTGGGGGCGGGCGATGGACCCTCGGTCAGGCGGTTGTGCGGCGCACACATAAGGGGGCGCGCCAGAAAAAGCGAGCGTTTTTGCCGGCGTTTCCGCCAAGTAATGCAGAAATCTAGCCGAGTGCCGCCGCCACCCCACCGGATTTGGCGCCAACCAGGGCCGCAAGGTCGGCCTGTGGCCGGGCGCCGAAATGGGAAATCACCTCGGCTGCGGCAATGCTACCCCAGCGGCCACATTCCGGCAGGGGCAG
>JBPCSO010000107.1:0-10137 GCA_051007055.1 Roseomonas sp. | reverse complement strand
CAGCGCGCTGAATTGATGAATGCCTATAGCCTGATTGATGAACGCCGGCGCTTCACTGAAACCGTGCTATCGGGCGTTTCAGCTGGGGTGGTTGGGCTTGATAGTGAAGGGCGCGTCACCCTGCCCAATCGTTCGGCGAGCACGTTGCTCGGCGTTGATTTGGATGCCGCGATCGGGCTTTCCTTTGCGCGGATCGCGCCCGAATTCGCGGAATTGCTGGAAGCGGCTTCGGCCAATCCGGAACGGTCACGGGTTGCGGAGATATTGATCGGGCCGGCCAATGCGCGCCGCACCTTGCTCGCGCGGATCGGCACGGAGACCTTGGGCGGGCGGATTGAAGGCTTTGTCCTGACATTTGATGACATCACGGAATTGCAATCTGCCCAACGCAAGGCAGCCTGGGCGGATGTGGCGCGGCGCATTGCGCATGAAATCAAGAATCCGCTTACGCCGATTCAGCTTTCCGCCGAAAGGCTGAAACGGCGCTATTTGCGCCAGATCACGGATGATCCTGATACTTTCCGCCAATGCACGGATACCATTGTGCGGCAGGTGGAAGATATCGGGCGCATGGTGGATGAATTCTCGGCCTTTGCGCGCATGCCCCAACCGGTGATCAAGACCGAAGACCCAAACCGGCTGATGCTGGAAGCGCTGGTGCTGCAACGCAATGCGCATCCGGATATTGCTTACGAAAACCATCCGGGGCCAGAAGGCCTGAACCTACCCTGCGACCGGCGCCAAATCGGCCAGGCATTGACCAATTTGTTGCAGAATGCCGCAGATGCCATCGCCATGCGCGAAGAAGGCGAGCCAGGGCGGATTGAAACGCGGATCACCGTGGATGGGGGGGCGCTGTCCTTCCAGGTCACCGATAATGGTATTGGTCTGCCTAAGGCAGAACCGCGCGAAAGATTGACCGAACCCTATGTCACGCATAAGCCCAAGGGGACCGGGCTTGGCCTTGCCATTGTGAAGAAGATCATGGAAGACCATGGCGGTTCGATCATCCTGGAAGACCGGCCCGATGGCCCCGGTACGCTTGCAATGTTGGTCTTGCCGCTTGGCGAGTCTCCCTGGCATTCTGACGGTCCAGCCGCAAAAGCGGCGCAAGCAGCAAATTGAGGGGCAGCAAGGTCGCGCATGGCGCATGAGATTCTGATCGTTGATGATGAACCCGATATCAGGACGCTGCTGGAAGGTATCCTGAGCGATGAGGGGTTTGAGACGCGTCAGGCCCATGATGCCGATTCCGCGCTGGCCGCCTTCCGCGCGCGACGGCCATCCCTGGTGATCCTGGATATATGGCTGCAGAATTCGCGCCTGGATGGGCTTGGCATCCTTGATGCGCTGCACGCCGAAGAACCGCAACTGCCGGTGGTCATGATTTCGGGCCATGGCACGATTGAAACCGCGGTGCAGGCAATACAGCAGGGCGCCTATGATTTCATCGAAAAGCCCTTCAAATCGGATCGGCTGCTTTTGGTATTGGCGCGTGCGCTGGAAGCGGCACGACTGAAGCGGGAGAATAGCGATCTTCGGCTGCGCGCGGGGCCGGAGACGGAATTGCTTGGCCGGTCCGCTGGTATTGCCCAGCTGCGCAGCGCGATTGAGAAAGTGGCGCCGACAGGTTCACGCGTGCTGCTGACCGGGCCCGCCGGCGCCGGCAAGGAAGTGGCTGCGCGCATGATCCATGCGCAATCGCGCCGCGCTGATGGCCCCTTCGTGGTGCTGAATTGCGCCATCCTTAATCCTGGCCGGTTTGAGGAAGAGCTTTTTGGCGTTGAGCCGGGGGCGGATCCCCAGGCACAAACGCGGCGCGCGGGCGTTTTGGAACGCGCCCATGGCGGCACCTTATTGCTGGATGAAGTGGCCGATATGCCGCTTGAAACCCAGGGCAAGATCGTGCGCGCGCTACAGGAACAAGGGTTTGAACGTGTTGGCGGCGGCACGCGCGTGAAGGTGGATGTGCGTGTGATTGCCACCACCAATCGCGACCTTGCTGCGGAGATCGCTGCCGGGCGTTTTCGCGAAGATTTATTCTATCGCCTGGCCGTGGTGCCGATCCGTGTCCCACCACTCAAGGAAAGGCGGGAAGATGTGCCGCTTTTCGCGCGCCATTTCATCGCCCGCGCCATTGAAACCACAGGCATGGCGCCGCGCGAATTATCGGAAGACACGCTGGCTGCCATGCAGGCCTATGATTGGCCGGGCAATGTGCGTGAATTGCGCAATCTGATTGATTGGCTGCTGATCATGGCGCCTGGCGAAAGCCGGGACCCGATCCGCCCGGATATGCTGCCACCGCAGATTGGTGCTGCCGCTCCCGCCGTGCTGACGCTTGATCGCGGGTCTGAGATCATGACCTTGCCGCTGCGCGACGCGCGGGAAGTGTTTGAACGGCAATATCTGGAAGCGCAATTGCTGCGCTTTGGCGGCAATATCAGCCGCACCGCGAATTTCGTTGGCATGGAAAGAAGCGCCTTGCACCGCAAGTTGAAATTCCTCGGCGTGCAGGCGGAAGACCGTGCGCCTTCAACCCCGATTGCCTGAGGTAGTCCCATGTCGCGCATCGCCTATGTGAATGGCCGCTATGTGCCGCAACCCGATGCGTCGGTGAATATCGAAGATCGCGGCTATCAATTCGGCGATGGCATTTATGAGGTGGTGCATCTGTTCGATGGCCGCTTCATTGATGAGGATTTGCACCTGAGCCGCCTGGAACGATCCTTGCGCGAAATCCAGCTTCCCATGCCCATGCCGCGCGCCTCTCTCAGGCTCGTGCTGCGGGAAGTGGCCAGGCGCAATCGCGTGACTGAGGGCCTGCTTTACATGCAAGTCACACGCGGCGTGGCGCGGCGGGATCATGCCTTCCCAAGCAAGCCCACCCCGCCCGCGCTGGTGGTAACGGTGAAGCGCATTGCGCCCTATCCGACCAATGTGGATCGCTGGGGGGCGGCGGCCATCACCATGCCCGATCTTCGCTGGGCGCGCTGCGATATCAAGACAGTCAATCTGCTTCCAAATTGCCTGGCACGGCAGGCGGCGCGGGAAAAGGGTGCGATCGAAGCGGTGCTCTATGATGAAGCCTCCGGCATGGTGACCGAAGGCGCGGCGACCAGCTTCTGGATTGTGGATGCGTCAGGCACCATTCGCACCCGCCCCTTGAGTGACGCCATCCTACCCGGCTGCACCCGTGCCGCGCTGATGGCGGAATTGCAGGATGCCGGCATTGCCTTTGAAGAACGCGCCTTTTCCATGGAAGAACTCCGCCACGCGCGGGAGGCCTTCATCACCTCTGCCACATCCTTCGTGAAGCCCATCACCAAGATTGATGGCGCGCCGGTGGGTGATGGTGAGGTCGGCCCCGTGGTGCGCAAGCTGTTTGAGATTTTCGCCCGCCATGTGAAGGGGGCGATGCGCAACGCGGCATGAAACACGCCCCGCGCGCCATTTTGTTCGATTGGGACAATACGCTGGTGGATGGCTGGGCCGCCATTGAGGCCGGGCTGAATGCCGCGTTTCGGGAATTTGGTCTGCCGCTGTGGGATCGCACCCAGGTACTGGCCAATGTGCGGCGTGCCTTGCGCGAAAGCTTCCCGGAACTGTTCGGCGCCGAATGGGAAAGGGCGCGCGATATCTTTTATGCGGAAGTGCGCGCCTGCCATTTGCAGGTGCTGACCCCCATGCCCGGCGCGGCGGCAGCGCTGGAAGCCGGGGCAGGGCGCCTGCCGATGGGCGTTGTCTCCAACAAGCAAGGGCCATTGCTGCGCGCCGAGGCAGTGCATTTGGGTTGGGATCGGCATTTCGGCCCGCTGATTGGCGCGGGCGATGCAGCCGCCGACAAACCCAACCCAGCGCCCATCTTCATGGCGCTACAATCCCTTGGCCTCAGCCCCGCGGCGGATATCTGGTATGTCGGTGATACCGCGCTGGACATGCAGGCGGCGCGCGCCGCTGGTGTGCGTGCCGTGCTGATGGGGGATGCGGCGCATGATGGTGGAATCTCAGCCGCCGGGGCGGATCAAACATTTACAAATTGTCATGAATTGGCTGTCGCGCTTTCGTCACTTGTCAAACCAGCCTGACATGCCAAACTAAGCGCGCCGGCGGCCGGAAATGGTTTTCGCCGGACCGTGTCTGGTCGGTGACCAGCAAAAAGAAGGACCGGTCCCATGGCCGCTGAAAAGTCCCAGAACGTGCAGGATGTTTTCCTGAATCACGTTCGCAAATCCAAGACGCCCGTCACGGTATTCCTGGTGAATGGCGTCAAATTGCAGGGCATCATTACCTGGTTTGACAATTTCTCGGTGCTGCTGCGCCGCGATGGCCACACGCAGCTTGTCTATAAGCATGCGATCAGCACTGTCATGCCGGGCGCGCCGATTTCGCTGTTTGATGGCGTGCCGGCGGCCCCGGGTGCTGTTGCGCCGGGCGCCCCCGCTTCGGAAACACGCCTGACCTTGCAGCGTGAGGTGATTTCTGACGGCGGCAATTGAAGCAGGCGCCGGGCAGCCAACCCGCGCCGCCGTCATCCTCCCCTTCGAAAAGCCATCCCGCAGCGCCATTGGCGATGTGGGGGGGAAACGCGCGGCCGAAGCTCGGCTTGCGGAGGCGATAGGGCTTGCAGCTTCCATTGGTGTGACCATCGTCCATTCCGCGATCCATCCACTCCGCGAAAGGCGGCCCGCCACCCTGATGGGTGAGGGCCAGGTGGAGATGGAAAAAAAAGCACTGCACGACCAGCAGGTGGGCGTGGTGATTGTGGATGCTGCGCTGAGCCCAGTGCAGCAGCGCAATCTGGAACGCGCCTGGGGCTGCAAGGTGATTGATCGCACCGGCCTGATCCTGGAGATTTTCGGCGAAAGGGCCCGCACGCGCGAAGGCAGCTTGCAGGTGGAATTGGCGCATCTGGAATATCAGCGCACACGGCTTGTGCGGTCCTGGACCCACTTGGAACGTCAGCGCGGCGGCTTTGGCTTCCTGGGCGGGCCGGGCGAAAGCCAAATCGAAATTGACCGGCGGCTGATCGGTGACCGCATTGTGCGGCTCAAGCGGGAATTGGATCAGGTACGGCGGACGCGCGGGTTGCATCGGCGCGCACGGGAACGCGTGCCTTATCCCGTGGTGGCGCTGGTCGGTTACACCAATGCCGGCAAGTCAACGCTGTTCAATGCGCTGACCGGGGCAGGGGTTTATGCGCAGGATCAGCTGTTTGCGACGCTTGATCCCACCATGCGCGCGATCAAGCTGCCATCGGGGCGCAATGTGATCCTTTCTGACACGGTGGGCTTCATTTCCGACCTGCCGACGCAATTGGTCGAAGCCTTCCGCGCCACTTTGGAAGAAGTTGCCGCCGCTGACCTGATTTTGCATGTGCGCGACATTGCCCACCCCGATAGCGCGGCGCAGCGCGCCGATGTGCTGGGCGTACTTGAAGCCATGGCCGATGGCGCGGACGCGACCTTGGATGAGGCCTGGCCGGACCGCGTGCTGGAAGTGCTGAACAAGGCCGATCTGCTGGGCGGGATTGATGCCGTGGAACGGCGCAGCCCGGATGCGGTGGCGGTCTCGGCCCTGACCGGGGAGGGGCTGCCCGCCTTGCGCGCCGCCATTGATGCGCGGCTTTCGGCACAGCTTGTGGTGATTGACGTTGCCCTGCCGCCTTCCGATGGTGCCGCCATTGCCTGGCTGCATGCCCATGGCGAGGTGCTGGAACGCCAGGATGCCGATGATGCGGTGCGGCTGAAAGTGCGCCTTTCGCCGATGGATCGCGCGCGGTTTGAAAGCCGGGGCCAGAAATGAGCATCTCGGCCGGGCAGGCGGCTGATCTGGCTTTGCTGTTGCGTGCGGCGTCTCGGGCGGAAATCCTGCCGCGCTTCCGGCGCCTGGGGGCGGATGCGGTGCGGAGCAAGACCGGGCCGCTCGATCTGGTGACCGATGCGGATGAGGCGGCGGAGCGGGTCATCATCGCCGGGCTGCACAAGCTTTTCCCGGGCTGTGTGGTGGTGGGGGAGGAAGCGACTGCGGCTGATCCTTCCCTGCTGGGGCGGCTCGCGGATGCCGAATTGGCCTTTGTGGTGGACCCGGTGGATGGCACCGCCAATTTCGCGGCCGGCGTGCCGCTATTTGGCTGCATGGCGGCGGCAATCCGGCGCGGTGAGATCATCGGCGCCTGGATCCATGATCCGCTGGGGGATGATACCGCGATGGCGCTGCGCGGGGAGGGGGCTTGGCTTGCCGATGGGCAGGGCCAGCGTTTTGCCGATTTGCGTGTTGCCGCCCCCGCTGCGCCGGGGGAAATGGTGGCCGCGATTTCCTGGGGATACATGCCGGAGCCGCTGAAGACCCGCGTGACCAGCCGCTTGCCACGCTTGGCGGGTACTGTTTCCTATCGCTGCGCGGCGCATGAATATCGGCTCGCCGCCGGCGGGCACGCGCATTTGCTGGTCTATAACAAGCTGATGCCCTGGGATCATGCGCCGGGCTGGCTGCTGCATCGGGAAGCAGGCGGGCATTCCGCGCGCTTTGATGGCAGCGCCTATGGCCCGCATCTGACAAGCGGCGGGCTGATCTGCGCCCCGGATCGCGCAAGTTGGGAAGCCGCCCAGGAGGCGCTTTTCACGCCATGAGTGGCGCCGATGAGGATGAGGAGGCCGGCCCGCCCGGCCTGCCCCCTGGCACGCCTTTTTACATGACCCCGGCTGGCGCCGCCGCCTTGCGTGCCGAGGTAAAGCGCCTTTGGGAGGAGGAACGCCCGAAGGTGGTTGATATCGTCTCCTGGGCGGCGGCGCTGGGGGATCGGTCAGAGAATGCCGATTACCAATATGGCAAGCGGCGGCTGCGCGAAATTGACCGGCGCGTGCGCTTCCTGACCAAGCGGCTTGAGAAGGTGCAGGTGGTGGACCCGGCGCAGCAGACACGCCGCGACCAAGTGTTTTTCGGCGCCAGCGTAACCTATGCCCGCGCATCCGATGATGCCGAAGTGACCATCATCATTGTCGGCGTGGATGAGGCAGAGGCCGAGGCCGGGCGGATTTCCTGGGTCGCGCCGGTGGCGCGAGCGCTTTTGGGCGCGCGCGTCGGCGATGTGCGGCGGCTAAGGACGCCAGCCGGGGTGGAGGAGATTGAGGTGGTGGGGATTAGCTATCCGGAGCCCTAAAATAGCGTAATTTCAGATGATTGAGAGTACTTCCTTACTTCTCACTTTTCTTTGCCTGCACCCAGAATGCCTCCATCTCATCAAGGCTCATGTCATTCAGGTTTTTTCCTGCAAGATCAGCCTGTTCTTCGATATGGCCAAAGCGGCGCGTGAATTTCTGATTGGCGTGACGCAAAGCCGCTTCCGGGTCCAGATCAAGCTTGCGGGCCAGATTGGCCAGCACAAAAAGCAGATCGCCCACCTCATCCTGAAGTCTTGCCTTATCAGCGCCTTGCAGCTCGGCGCGGAGTTCCGCCGCTTCTTCTTCCAGCTTATCCAGCACCGCGCCGGCGTCGGGCCAGTCAAAGCCAACCCGCGCGGCGCGGCGCGTCAGCTTTGCGGCGCGGGTAAGGGCAGGGAGGCCATCTGGGATTCCCGCGAGCACGCCGCTTTCCGCCCGCGCGGCGCGTTCGGCGGCTTTTTGCGCCTCCCAGGCCCGAGTTTGGGCGGCGGCGTCGCGGGCGGCTTCCTCCCCAAAGACATGAGGATGGCGGCGGATCATCTTGTCACAGATGGATTGTGCGACCTCGGCAAAGCTGAACCAGCCGCGTTCGGCTGCCATTTGCGCGTGATAGACCACCTGGAACAGCAGATCGCCCAATTCATCCAGCAGCTTGTCCGGGTCATTGGCGGCGATGGCATCCGCGACCTCATAGCCTTCCTCAATCGTGTAAGGCGCGATGGAGGCGAAATCCTGCACCAAATCCCAGGGGCAGCCGCCATCAGGGTCGCGCAGCTTGGCCATGATAGCGAGCAGCGCGGTGAGCGCGGTTTCAGGCGAATTTTGCTTCGGGGTTTGGGTCATATATTTCCCGCATAAGGTATATTATGGAAAATAAACCGGTGGCGCGGTAGCCACACTAAAACTCCTCGACCTGGGCCACACCAGGCACAACCCGCATGGCTTGCATCAGCCGAGGCCCGACATTGAAGCCGCCCGGCAGCGCGATTTCCACCTCCTGTTCAGCACCGAGCTGCGGCACCAGGATCACACGGCCACGCCCGCGGCCTTCGCGCGTCAGCAAGGCGCGGATCGGATCAAGCGTCGCGATCGCTTGCAACCAAAGCTTGATCCCACCACCGGCATTGGCCGCGACCTTGTCCAGGCTTTCAAGCTCGGTCGCGGTCAGGCGCAGCGCTTCGCCTTCCATGCGCAAATCGGCGGTCACCAGAATGGCGCTGCCTTCGGCCAGCAGCTCTCGGCTGCGGTTCAGCACCTCAGAAAAGCAGGTCACTTCGAAACTACCATGCGTGTCGGAAACCCGCACCCAGGCCATGCGACTGCCGGTCTTGGTGGTGCGTTCCTTGGCATTCACCACCGTGCCGGCCAGCTTCACGCGGCCGCCGCCACGGCTGGCGCGATCAGCAATGGCCGAAGATGGCACCACACCAATGCGCCTCAGCGCCTGGCGATAGGCATCCAAGGGGTGTGCGGAAAGATGAAAGCCAATGGCCTCGGCTTCCTGGGACAGCCGGTCCAAAGGCTGCCAATCCGGCACATCCGGCAGGCGCAAGGCTTCTGGCCGGCCTGGTTCGGCACCGAAAAGCACGATCTGGCCGCTATCGCGTTCTTCGGCGCTGGCTTGGGCGCGGCGCAGGATGGTCTCGGCCCCGGCCATGACACGGGCACGATTGCCATCCAGGCATTCAAAGGCGCCGGCGCGGGCCAGGTTTTCGATCTGCATCTTATTGAGCAGCTTGGGGTCCACCCGCGCCGCGAAATCGGCAAGCGAGGCAAAATCCCCTCCCGCATCACGCGCCGCCACCAGATCGCGCATGGCACCCTCACCGACGCGCTTCACGGCTGCCAGCGCAAAACGAATGGCCTGCTTGCCATCATCGCGTGCTTCCATCCGGAAATCGGCGCCGCTCCGGTTGATATCCGGCGGCAGCACGGCAATGCCTAGCCGCGCCGCTTCCTGCATGTGGCCGGCGAGCTTATCCGTATTGGAAAGATCAAGCGTCATGGAAGCAGCCAGGAAGGCCACCGGATGATTGGCCTTCAACCAAGCCGTTTGATAGCTGACCAAGGCATAGGCCGCAGCGTGGGATTTGTTGAAGCCGTAATCGGCGAAACGTTCCATCAGGTCGAAAATCTCGGCGGCCTTGGCGGGTTCGATGCCGCGCGCCTCCGCACCATCGCAGAAAATCTTGCGCTGGGCTTCCATTTCGCTCCGGATCTTCTTGCCCATGGCGCGGCGCAGCAGGTCAGCAGCACCAAGCGAATAGCCCGCCAAGTCCTGCGCAATCTGCATGACCTGTTCCTGATAGACCATGATGCCATAGGTTTCGGACAATATGTGCCGGATCGCCTCATGCGGCGGTTCCCACGCCTCACCATGTTTGCGGGAGCAATAGGCTGGGATATTCGCCATGGGGCCGGGACGATAGAGTGCGACCGCAGCCACCAAATCCTCGAAACGGTTGGCGCGCATCTGTCGCAAGCAGTCGCGCATCCCCTGCCCTTCAAACTGGAATACGCCGGCGGCATCACCGCGCCCGAGCATGTCATAGGTTTTTGGATCATCCAGCGGGATGGCAGCTATATCTACCTCAATCCCCTGCCCCTTCAGGATTTCCAAAGCGCGTTCAATGACCGTGAGTGTCTTCAAGCCGAGGAAGTCGAACTTCACCAGGCTCGCCATCTCCGCGTATTTCATCGAGTATTGCGTGACCAGCATTTCAGAACGCGGGTCGCGGTAAAGCGGCACGGTTTCGATCAGGGGCTTGCGCCCAATCACCACGCCGGCAGCATGGGTGGAGGCATTGCGGTAAAGCCCTTCCACCTGCAGCGCGATATCCAAAAGCCGCGCGACCTGTTCGTCACTATCGCGCATTTCCTGCAAACGCGCTTCGCCTTCAATGGCTTGGGACAGCGTGACGGGCTTCGCGGGGTTATTGGGAATGAGGGAGGCGATCTTATCAACCTGGCCATA
>JBPCSO010000106.1:0-3833 GCA_051007055.1 Roseomonas sp. | reverse complement strand
CTATAGCGCCCGCCTTCTACCTGGTTTGCGGCCATGGCGGAATGGTAGACGCGCCAGCTTGAGGTGCTGGTGGGGGAAACCCCGTGGAAGTTCGAATCTTCTTGGCCGCACCATATTTCACCCTTTCGGGCGAAGCCGGGTAAGGTAGCCCCCATGGATGATGATTTCCGCAAAGCCGCGCTGGATTACCACCGGCTGCCCCGCCCCGGGAAGCTTTCCATCACGCCGACCAAGCGGATGGAAACCCAACGCGACCTTGGCCTTGCCTATTCCCCCGGCGTCGCCGCCGCCTGTGAGGCGATAGCCGCCGACCCAAGCGCTGCCTTTGACTATACCGCGCGCGGCAATCTGGTGGCGGTGATTTCCAATGGCACGGCGGTGCTTGGCCTTGGCGCCATCGGTGCGCTCGCGTCCAAGCCCGTCATGGAAGGCAAGGCGGTTCTGTTCCAGAAATTCGCCGGCATTGATTCGATTGATATCGAAATTGACGAACGCGACCCCGACAAGCTGATCGAGGTGATTGCCGCCCTTGAACCATCCTTCGGCGCGATCAACCTGGAAGACATCAAGGCGCCTGAGTGCTTTGAAGTTGAACGCCGCTTGCGCGAACGCATGCGCATCCCGGTTTTTCATGATGATCAACACGGCACAGCCATCATCGTCGCCGCCGCCGTCCGCAACGGGCTTTTGCTGCAAGGCAAGCGCCTGGAAGACGTGCGCCTGGTCAATACCGGCGGCGGCGCGGCGGCACTCGCTTGCCTTGATCTGCTGGTTGCCATGGGCCTCAAGCGCGAAAACGTCACCATCTGCGATATTGGCGGCGTGGTGCATAAGGGGCGCGAAGACCTTGATCCCTACAAGGCCAAATGGGCGATTGAAACGAATGCGCGCACGCTGCAAGACGCGCTGCCCGGCGCTGATGTTTTCCTTGGCCTTTCCGCGCCGCGTGTCCTGAAGCCGGAATGGCTAAAGCTGCTGGCGCCGAACCCCCTTGTGCTGGCGCTTGCCAATCCTGAACCCGAAATCCTGCCCGAAGCAGTGCGCGCCGCGCGCCCGGATGCGATTGTGGCAACGGGGCGGACGGATTACCCGAACCAGGTCAATAATGTCCTGTGCTTTCCCTTCATCTTCCGTGGCGCGCTTGATGTCGGCGCCACCACCATCAATGAGGATATGAAAGTGGCGGCGGCAGATGCCATTGCCGCACTCGCCCGCGTTGAAGCCTCAGAAGTGGTGGCCGCCGCCTATGGCGGCCAGGCGCCGATCTTCGGGCCGGAATACATCATCCCCAAACCCTTTGATCCGCGCTTGATACTGGAAGTCGCCCCCGCCGTTGCACGTGCCGCCATGGCAAGCGGTGTCGCCACACGCCCGATTGAGGATTTCGACGCCTATCGCCGCCGGCTGGAACGCAATGTTTTCCGTTCCGGCAACCTCATGCGCCCGGTGTTTGAAGCCGCGCGCAAACGCCCGCGCCGCATTGCCTATGCGGAAGGTGAGGATGAACGCACGCTCCGCGCCGTGCAAAGCGTTTTGGATGAAGGCATTGCCGAACCCTTCCTGATTGGCCGCGCCGATGTGATTGCCGCGCGCTGCGAAGCACTTGGGCTTCGCATGTCCGTCGGCGAAAGCGTGAAGGTGCTGGACCCCGCGCAGGATACGGAAATCTTCGGCCCGCTGGTCGAACTATACCGCCGCAAGGTCTCCCGCCGCGGCGTGCCGCCGGAAGCCGCGGCGCGTCGCGTCGCAACCCGCACCGCCGTTGCCGCTTCGCTTCTGCTGGAAGCCGGCCTTGTGGATGCCGCGCTCTGCGGCGGCACGCAGGATTGGATGGATCAATGGCACCACGTGCTGGACATTATCGGCAAGCGCAATGATGTCGGGCGCGTCTATGCGGTTTCCGGCCTGATCACCCGCAACGGCGAGCATCTATTCGTGGTGGATACCCATCTTTGCGTGGAACCCACCGCCGCGCAGATCGCGGAAATGACGCTGCTGGCCGCCGAACAAGTGCGCGGCTTTGGCTTGCAGCCGAAAGTCGCATTGCTGTCCCATTCTTCCTTCGGCGCTTCCCACGCGTCCTCAGCCCGGCGGATGCGCGAAGCACTCGCCCTGATCCAGGCACGCGATCCCGCCCTGGAAGTAGATGGCGAAATGCACGCCGATGCCGCCCTTGTGCCCGCCATCCGCGACCGCGCCGTGCCCGATGGCAAACTGACCGGCGCGGCCAATCTGCTGGTCATGCCGGGCATTGACGCCGCCAATATCGCCTTCAACCTGGCCAAGGCCGCCACCGATGGGCTGCAACTTGGCCCGCTGCTGCTCGGCATGAAAAAACCCGTGCATGTGCTGGTGCCAAGCGTAACGGCGCGAGGGATTCTGAACCTGACGGCGCTCGCGGTAGCTGAGGCGAATGGGAAGGGGTGAGGCCGGGGGCTTTGCCCCCGGAGCCCCCACCGGGGAGACAGTGTCTCCCCGGACCCCGCCGGGACTTCGTGCCGGAATTGCGGAAGGGGGTGCGATAAGGGCATGGTGAGCAACGCCAAGGCTTGGTAACAGACACGCATGAAAAACAGGCTATTCTACGGGGATAATCTGGCCGTGCTGCGCGGGCGGGATGCGGATGGCAAGCCGCTGATCCCGGATGAAAGCATTGACCTGATCTACCTGGACCCGCCCTTCAATTCAGCGGCAACCTATAACGTGCTGTTCCGCGCCCCCGATGGCAAAATGAGCGACAGCCAATTGGAAGCCTTCGAAGATAGCTGGCATTGGGGCGACGCCGCCGCCGCTGCCTATGAGGATGTGCTGACCCAGAGCGTCTATACCGACGCCTCCGTCCTGCTACGCGGCATTGTTACCGCACTCGGCAAGAATGACATGACCGCCTATCTGGCGATGATGGCCGTGCGGCTGATTGAATTGCACCGCGTCCTGAAACCCACCGGATCGCTCTACCTGCACTGCGACCCGACCGCGAGCCATTATTTGAAGATTCTGCTGGATGGGATTTTTGGTCCGGAGAATTTTCGGAACGAGATTATTTGGAAGCGGACCAATACGCATAACGACAGCAAGACTTGGAGCCGCGTTCACGACAGCATTTTCTTTTTTACAAAGGCCAGCACAACGAATTTTGTCTGGAATACACCACGAGAGAAGCATTCAGAGGACTACATTGCGGACAAGTATCGGAACCGCGATCCAGACGGGCGCGCATATCAGCTCGACAATATGACAAGCCCTAGCCCAAGACCGCGCATGATGTATGAATGGATGGGCTTTCCCTCGCCTCCGATGGGCTGGCGGTTCGAGCTTGCCACGATGCAGCGCCTGCATGCCGAGAATCGGATTTACTACCCGAAGCACAAGGACGGTTCTTTCGATACGTCGAAGCGCCCTAGGATCAAACGCTATCTGGATGAAATGCAGGGGCCAGTAACCAGTGATGTGTGGATAGACGTTCTGCCCATCAATTCTCAAGCCCAAGAACGCCTCGGCTATCCCACGCAAAAGCCCCTCACGCTACTCGAACGCATCATCAATGCGTCCTCCAATCCCGGCGACATTGTGCTTGATCCCTTTTGCGGCTGTGGCACGGCGGTTCATGCTGCCGAAAAACTCGGGCGGCGATGGGTCGGCATTGATGTCACGCATCTTGCCATTTCCCTTGTGGAGCGTCGGCAGAAGGAAGCCTTCCCCAATAGCGCGTTCGCTGTTTTGGGGACGCCGAGGGATTTGTCTGCCGCGCGGGATTTGGCGGCGCGGGACAAGCATCAATTCCAATGGTGGGCGGTTTCACTATTGGATTCTGTGCCGCAAGGCGGCAAAAA
>JBPCSO010000105.1:0-14924 GCA_051007055.1 Roseomonas sp. | reverse complement strand
GCCCGCCACGCGCGCGGGCCAATTCAGCAGCGCGTCGCGCATGGTGCTGGCGATTTCATCAATCGTCACATTGGCGGTCGCGACATCCAGCAAGCGGCCCTTGCTTTCATCAAGCGCGAGAAGCCATTAGCCAATTTACGGCGCCGGGATTCCTCATTCCTGCTTCCTCGGAGCCTCGGCGCCGACACTCCACCGAGGGACCCACGCATGTGCGATTACGGCGCTAGGCGCTCCTCATGCAGCTACAGTGCAAACGCTTGGTTCTCCGCACCAGGCTTGGCTCTCCGCACCAGCAACCAAGCAAAAATTCAACGCATATCCGGTGAACGAATATGAACCGGGCTTCTACTGTCATTGCGGCGTGCGTATTGCTGGACGGGAAAGCCCGGCCCCAACCACGCGCGGCGGTGTAATTGCCCTTACCCGTTCCGATATGGCACAGATGACGGCTGCTGCCTGGGGTAGCATCAGGCGCTTGGCATTCGTGCTGGCAGGACGGTGTCGCAACGCGCAATGCTCGCTTCCGCTCGGCCTTGGCGACGCCTCGCCAGGATGCCGGCCAAAAAATCGCATCCTTGCCCATCACGCGCCCGAGCGTTGAGGGGCCTTCGAAAGTCGAGGCGATTCTCCGGCCTGGCGCATGGCGCAAAGCCGAAGGTGCTGCGTTTGCTGGTTGGGATCGGGCGAGTGATGTCAATCACAAAGGCTTGCTGGATAACAACGCTGAGGCCCCGCCTGACCCCTTGCTTGCAATGGGGGGGGGGGGGGGCATGGCAATTTTGCAACAGTGGGTGACCGATGCGACACGGGCGGGCTGGAATGCCCATTCCAGCGTCGCATCGGCGCTAAATCATGCTACATAGTTATGGTGGTTTTCGGGAGTGATTCGCTTATCGAATCGGCAGTTCCGAAACAGAGATGAGGAAAGACAATGACCTTTAAAAAGACCCTTCTGGCCGCTGCGGCGGTGGTAGCGCTGCCAGTGCTGGCGCAGGCCCAGCCGGTGAGCGGGCTTTACCTTGGCGCGGGCTTCGGTGGGAACTTCCTGGATAAGACAGATATCACTGGCTCATCTGCGGCTGATAAGGCTGCCGTCGGCTCGGGCCTCTCGGCGGAGTTTTCCTGGGGTTATGTGGGCGTTCTGAGCCTCGGTTGGGGTTTTGGTAATGGTCTGCGTGCTGAAATCGAAGGTAGCTACCGTCAGAATGATGTTTCCGACATTAAAAGCGGAAGCGCGAATCAGTCAGGCGCCACCGGTACCGCCACCAGCTACGGCGCGATGCTGAATGTCCTTTATGACATCAATCTAGGCGGCATGCTTGGTGGCATCACGCCCTATGTTGGCGTGGGTGGCGGTTACATCTGGCATGATTATGATGAAGTCGGCACCAATGTGGGTGGCATCAAGAACGTGTTTACCGGCGACAATGGCAATTGGGGTGGCCAGGGCATTGTTGGTCTGTCCTTGCCGATTGCCGCAGTGCCTGGTTTGGCGGTGACTGGCGAATATCGTTACATGATGACCGCTGGCCATGAAATCAGCTCCACCATTGCTGGTGCGACTAGGAAGGTTGACGTGGACAACGTGAACCACTCGCTCCTCGTCGGCCTGCGCTATGCCTTCAACGCCGCTCCGACTGTTGCTGCCGCTGCAGCACCGATGGCTGCTGCCCGCACCTACATGGTGTTCTTTGACTGGAGCAAGGCGGACCTGACCGACCGTGCCCGCCAGATCATCGGCGAAGCCGCTTCTGCCCGCGGCCAGGGCGTGACCCGCATTGAAGTCAATGGCTTCACGGACCGTTCCGGCCCGGCCGACTACAACATGGGCTTGTCTGTCCGTCGCGCCAATGCGGTGGCGGCTGAGCTCGTGCGTCGTGGCGTGCCGCGGAATGAAATCGTGACCCGCGGCTTCGGCGAAGAAAACAACCTGGTGCCGACCGCCGATGGCGTGCGTGAACCGCAGAATCGCCGCGTGGAAATCATCCTGAAGTAATTCCGGAAACTCCACCAGGGGTTGAATTAAGGGGGCGCTGCAAGGCGTCCCCTTTTTCTTTGGCGGCATTCTCCAACAAGGCCGCATGCCCGGTATTCGAGTTTCGTCTGCTTCACGGTTCATGCGCTATCGTTAGGTTCTTGATTTGAATGTGCTAAACAAATAGACTTAGCGTTGGAAGTTATTCTTTATTGATACGGAAGGGCTCGCAGAGACGTCCATGACCATCAAGAAATACGCGCTGGCCGCGGCGGCTGTCTTGTCATTCCCCCTGCTGGCGCAAGCTCAGCCGGTAAGCGGGCTTTATGTGGGGGGCGGCTTCGGTGCTAATTCCCTTGAAGGCACCGATATCACCGGCACTTGGCGCCCCAACAAGACTGAATTGCGGGGCGAAACTGTTGATTTTCAATGGGGCTTTGGTGGCGTCCTGAGCCTTGGTTGGGGCTATGGCAATGGTCTCCGCGCCGAAATTGAAGGCAATTATCGTAAGAATGAAGTGTCCGATCATACGCTGTTTTGGCAGAAGAAATCTGGCGCCATGGGCACGGCCTATAGCTACGGCTTCATGGCCAATGTCCTTTATGATATTGACCTTGGCGGCGCGCTTGGTGGCATTTCGCCTTATCTCGGTGCAGGTGCCGGCTATATCTGGCACCAATATTCCGATGTCGGTTATCGGGTTAATAGGCAATTGGACAATACCTATCAGGGCACCTCAGGCGCGCCTGCAGGGCAGTTGATTGCCGGTGTTTCGTTGCCGATCGATTCCGTGCCTGGGCTGAGCCTGACGGCTGAATATCGTTTCCTGACCACGACCGGGCATAATTTTCGCCGTAACACGGTGAATGGTATCATCTACCCTGCTGATGCAGATGTGGACAACACTAACCAATCCATTCTGTTTGGTCTCCGCTATGCCTTCAATGCTGCGCCGACAGTTGTTGCCGCTGCGCCTGTCGCGGCTGCGCGTACCTTTCTTGTTTTCTTTGACTGGAGCAAGGCGGACCTGACTGATCGCGCCCGGCAGGTGATTGGTGAAGCGGCATCGTCCCGCGGCCAAGGTGTCACCCGCATTGAAGTGAATGGCTTCACGGACCGTTCCGGCCCGGCTGACTACAATATGGGCCTGTCGGTCCGTCGCGCGAATGCGGTGGCGGCTGAGCTCGTACGTCGTGGCGTGCCGCGGAATGAAATCGTAACCCGCGGCTTCGGTGAGCAAAACAACCTGGTGCCGACCGCCGATGGGGTGCGTGAACCGCAGAACCGCCGCGTGGAAATCATTCTTAGGTAGGCTGGCGGCTTTCTGGCCGAAGACATCAAAAGGGCGCTGCAAGGCGCCCTTTTTTTTGTTTGTCACGCCATACCTCTCAAGGAAGTTGAACGAAGCGCCCGTAAAGCTTTGCCAGCCTCGCGTGGTAATTCTCAACGGAAAACCGCGCCGCGCGTGCAGGGCCGGCTTCAGAAAGGCGGCCGCGCAGCGCTTCATCCTCTGCCAATGCGCGAATGCCTTGCACCAATGCTTGAGTGTCGTAAGGGTTCACCTGAAGCGCGGCATCTCCCACCAGTTCCGGCATGGATGATGTGTTTGATGTAAGTACGGGTGTGCCCAAAGTCATGGCTTCAAGCGCGGGCAGGCCGAAGCCCTCATAAAGCGATGGAAACAACACCGCCTTGGCGCCGCGGATCAGGCTGACTAGCAGCGGAAAGCTCAGATATTCAAGCTGGATGATGCGCGACAAGGCGCCACCACCAGCGTCCTTGTCAAATGATGGAAGAAGCCTGTCATGCTGGGCAAGCGCACGCAAATCCCGCTTTCGGCGCCACGTCTTCTTGCCCACAATGACCAGGGGTTCAGCCACGCCTGAAGCAAGATGCGCTTCAATCATGCGGGTTAAATTCTTGCGCGGTTCAAGCGCCCCAAAATAAAGGAAATAGCCTTTGAAGGGGATGTCGAAATTGCCTTCGATTTCGCCCTTTACCTCCTGCATCGGCTTATTGCGCAAAGCCAATGGAATATCCACGGCCTGATAGGTCACCGTAATCCGTTCCTCAGGCACGCCGAAGAAGCTCATGATGTCTTTCTTCGAAGCCTCACTCACGGTCACCAAATGGTCGGCGTGTTTCGTGATGTGATTGATCAGGCGGAAATAGACCCGCTTATTGTCGAGTGTCGCATAAGGTAGCCTGAGCGGCACAAGATCATGCAATGTATAGATGTTGCGCGCACCAACGGCTCGGAGTGCGAGCGGATAGGTCCAATGCATCACTTCCGGCCGTTCCAGGAAATGGATTGGAATACGCCCGGCAGTCAGTTTCGCGGCAAGCCTTTGCTTGTCATAAAGCCCCTTCACATTCCAAATATGATCGAAGTGGGGCAAGCGGTTTTGCAGCGTTTCGCGGATGACGTGACCGCTGACGGGCACCCTGGTTGCGATCTCCCCAAAGGGTAGCGAAAGCGCGCGGAGGATATTGCGCGGCAGGTCCTTGAGCCTGGGTCGGCCTTCCAGCGGCGCATCAAAAAAGGATACCTCGCGCAGAATTGGGTTGCGGCTAACCGCCCTTGCCTGCCCCCCGTAAAGCACCCCCACTTCGGCCCCAAGATCGCGCAGTGCAAAGGAAAGATTGCGCGCATAGGTCGCCACACCCGTGCCCTGCTGGAGCGAGAGGTTATAGCCATCAATATAGATACGAGGTTTTTTCAAGGTCCGCCTGCCATTTGGGCGGACCTTGTCCAGAAAGCCTTGGGGCGTCAACCGCCGCCGGCCAGCTTGTCCTGGGTTTTGGTGTCGAAGTCACTTGCTTCATGGCGTTCATGCAATTGTTCGGCGGGTTCGCCGGTCACGCGGTTGACCATACGCCCGCGCTTTACCGCGGGGCGGGCGAAGATGGCTTCTGCCCAGCGTTGCACATTTTTGTATTCATGCACGCTCAAGAATTCCGCCGCGCCGTAAAGATAGCCCCGGACCAAGCCGCCATACCATGGCCAGACAGCGATATCGGCGATGGTGTAGTCATCACCACCCAGATAGGCGCTTTCGGCCAAACGCCTGTCCAGCACATCCAATTGCCGCTTTGTTTCCATCGCGAAGCGGTCAATCGCGTATTCGATCTTCACCGGCGCATAGGCGTAGAAATGCCCAAAGCCACCACCCAGATAGGGCGCGCTGCCCATTTGCCAGAATAGCCAGGAAAGGCATTCAGCGCGCGAAGCGGGGTCTGTTGGCAGGAAGGCGCCGAATTTCTCCGCCAGATAAACAAGGATCGCACCGCTTTCGAAAACACGGATGGGCTTCGGGCCGCTGCGGTCCAGAAGCGCTGGGATTTTCGAATTGGGGTTCACATCCACAAAGCCGCTGCCGAATTGCTGGCCCTCACTAATGCGGATCAGCCAAGCATCATATTCAGCGCCTGTGTGGCCTTGCGCCAAAAGCTCCTCAAGCAAGATCGTCACCTTCTGGCCATTGGGGGTGCCCAGCGAATAAAGCTGCAAGGGGTGGCGGCCCACCGGCAATTCCTTGTCCTGCGTCGGGCCGGCGATGGGGCGGTTGATATTAGCAAAACGCCCGCCATTGGCCTTGTTCCAGGTCCAGACCTTGGGGGGCGTGTAATCGCTCGTGCTGCTCATGCGGATGCTCCTGGGGGTGTGCCTGAGGCTGGCGCGATTGGCGGCTTCGCGCAAGGCTGGTATCGCGGGGCGGTCGGGCAGGGGAATTTTGCGACATGACCATCACCATCCATGGCATCAAGAATTGCGACACCATGAAAAAGGCGCGCGCCTGGCTGGAAGCCGAGGGTATTGCCCATCACTTCCATGACTATCAAGCCGCCGGCATCACGCCCGCCATGCTGCAAGCCTGGGTGCGAAAAGCGGGGTGGGAGGCGTTGCTGAACCGCGCCGGCACGACCTTTCGCAAATTACCCGATGATCAGAAGCAAGGGCTGGATGAAGCCCGCGCCATGGCGCTGATGCTGGCGCAACCCAGCATGATCAAGCGCCCGGTGCTGACCAAGGGTGACGCGCTGCTGATTGGCTTTGATCCCACTCGTTACGATACCTTATTGAAGAATTAGTGCGCTACTGCCCCAAAAATACCATCGCAACCCCATATCTGGATTCAGCAAGAAAGAATGGGGCTGCCGGGGTGGCTGAGGGAATCAATTTCCAGGCCTATAGCGATGCGCTGGTCGTGCTTGGCACGGCGGGCGTGATCGTGCCGCTGTTGCGCCGTGTCGGTGTCAGCCCTGTGCTTGGCTATTTGGGGGCGGGCGCCGTGCTGGGGCCGCTCGCGCTTGGGTCCTTCATCAATGAATACCCGCTGCTTTATTGGTTCACGGTGATAGATGCGAAAAGTGTGACCGCGATTGCGGAGCTTGGCGTGGTCTTTCTGTTGTTCCTGATTGGGCTTGAACTTTCCTATGATCGCCTGAAGGCTATGCGCAGGCTGGTGCTGGGCCTGGGCGGGCTGCAAATGGCGATCAGCTTTGTGGCCATCAGCCTGATTGGGCTGGCGCTTGGCTTCACGCCAGGGATTGCCGCGGTGCTGGCGGCCTGCTTGGCACTTTCCTCCACCGCGATTGTGCTGGAATTGCTGGCGCAGCAGGAAAGGCTGCTGACAAGCGGCGGGCGCGCCAGTTTCTCGGTCCTGCTCGCGCAGGATGTGGCCGTGGTGCCCATCCTGATCTTTATTGGCATCCTTGGCGCCAAGGGTGGCAGCTCCGTTCTGCTTAGTATCGCCATCGCCTTGGGGCAGGCCCTGCTCGTGCTGGCGGTGATTGTGCTGGTGGGGCGCGTAGTGCTGCGCCCCTTGTTCCGCCTGGTGGGCGGCCAGCGTTCGGAAGAACTCTTTATCGCCGCTGTGCTGTTCGTGATTGTCGCAACCGGCATCATGGCTGCCAAGGCCGGGCTTTCCATGGCGATTGGCGCCTTTGTTGCCGGGCTGTTGTTGGCCGAAACCGAATATCGCCGCGCGGTGCAGGCGACAATTGAACCCTTCAAGGGCCTGCTGCTTGGCATCTTTTTCTTCAGTGTCGGCATGAGCATTGATTTCCGCGCGGTGATGCGTGAACCCGTGCTGCTGCTTGGCCTCACGCTCGGCCTCGTGCTGCTCAAGGCAGGCATTGTTTACGCCCTGGCACGGTATTTCGCGCTGACCCGCGCGGCGGCTTTGGAAGCGGCACTGCTGCTTGGCCCTGGCGGCGAATTCGCCTTTGTGGGCATTGGGCTCGCGACTGGCCTTGCGCTGATCGAACCAAGCCTTGCCGCCTTTACCCTGGCGGCGATCAGCCTGACCATGGCACTTCTGCCGCTGCTGTCTGCGCTGGCGCGGCGCGTGGCACCGCTGCTGGAAGAAGCGCGGCCCAAGGACCCGGCGCTGGAAGCCCTGCCTGAAGCGCAGCAGGGACATGCCATCATCATCGGCTATGGGCGCGTCGGCAAAACCGTGGCGGCGCTGCTGCGCCAACATGGCCTCAGCCAGATCGCGGTGGATAGTGACCCCGCCACGGTGGCCCGCGCCCGCCGCGCGGAGGAGGGCGTGTTTTTTGGCGATGCCGCGCGCCCCGCATTCTTGCAAGCCTGTGGTCTGGCGTCGGCGCGGAGCGTCATCATCACCATCAACCTCGCGCCACAAATAGATAAGATCGTCAGCGCCATTCGCGCAGAGCGGCCGGATTTGCCCATCATCTCCCGCGCGCGGGATGCGGCGCATGCACGGCATCTTTACGCGCAGGGCGTGAGTGAGACCGTGCCGGAGACGATTGAAGCGAGCCTACAATTATCCGAAGCGGCGTTGGTGTCGCTCGGCGTGCCGATGGGGCGCGTGATTGCCTCCATCCACCAAAAACGCGCCGATTTCGCCGAGGAATTGCGCAGCGCCGCGCGGGGCACTTAACCCCGCGCAGCACGCGTTTTCAGGAAAGCTTCTGCTTCAGCACATCATTGACCAGCGCAGGATTACCCTTGCCCTGCATGGCCTTCATGGTCTGGCCGACAAAGAAGCCAAACAGCTTGTCCTTGCCGGAACGATATTCCGCGACCTTATCGGCATTGGCGGCCAGCACCTGATCAATCACCGCTTCAATCGCGCCGGTATCCGTCACCTGCTTCAGGCCGCGTTCTTCCACAATGGCGCCAGGCGCGCGGCCTGTTTCCACCATGGCTTCGAACACTTCCTTGGCTAATTTGCCGGAAAGCGTACCATCCGCCATCAAATCAAGCAGCGCGCCAAGATCAGCGGCACTGACCGGCGGTTCTGCGATGGAGGTTTTGGTACGGTTGATGGCGGCGAAAAGATCACCCATCACCCAATTCGCTGCCTGCTTCGCATCCCGCCCCTTGGCCACGGTTTCATAATAGGCAGCGGTTTCGCGTTCCAGCGTCAGCACATGCGCATCATAAGGCGTGATCCCGTAATCGCGCACATAGCGCGCGCGGCGCTGATCGGGCAGTTCCGGCAAAGCGGCCTTCAAGCCTTCCACCCAGGCAGCATCAATCACCAGCGGGGGTAGGTCAGGGTCCGGGAAATAGCGGTAATCATGCGCATCTTCTTTTGACCGCATGGAACGCGTAATGCCGCGCCCCGTATCAAAAAGCCGCGTTTCCTGTTCAACCGTGCCGCCTGATTCCCATACCTCAACCTGCCGGCGCGCTTCGGTTTCTACCGCCTGCATGACAAAGCGGATGGAATTCACATTCTTCACTTCGCAGCGCGTGCGGAACCCTTCGCCCGCCTTGCGGACGGAAACATTCACATCGGCCCGCATTGAGCCTTCATCCATATTGCCATCGCAGGTGCCAAGGTAACGCATGATCTGGCGGAGCTTCGTCAGATAGGCGCCGGCTTCCTCGGGGCTGCGCATATCGGGTTCCGAGACAATTTCCATCAGCGCCACACCGGAACGGTTCAGGTCAATGAAGGATTTTGTCGGATGCTGGTCATGCTGCGATTTACCGGCATCCTGTTCCAGATGGAGCCGCGTAATGCCGATGGTTTTCGTGCTGCCATCAGATAATTCAATATCAATCGCGCCTTCACCGATGATGGGATGCGCGTATTGGCTGATCTGATAGCCCTGCGGCAGATCGGCATAGAAGTAATTCTTGCGGTCAAAGCGTGACCAGAGATTGACCTTGGCATTCAAGCCAAGCCCGGTGCGCACGGCTTGTGCCACGCATTCGCGGTTGATTACCGGCAACATGCCGGGGAAGCCCGCATCAATGAAGGAAACTTGCGCATTGGGTTCCGCGCCAAAAGCCGTTGCTGCGCCGGAAAACAGCTTGGCATTGGACATGACCTGGGCATGAACCTCAAGCCCGATCACCACTTCCCATGGGCCGCTTTCGCCCTCGATCGTGTAGCTCATGCGCCTGCCCTCATTGCTGGCACTGCCTTGAAATCGGCGGCGCGTTCCAAGGCGGCACCCACCGCGAAAACCGTTTCCTCATCAAAGGCGCGGCCAATCACCTGCAAGCCCAAGGGCAAGCCCTGATGATCAAGCCCGGTTGGCAGCGCCAGGCCCGGCAGGCCGGCCAGATTGGCGGTGACAGTGAAGACATCATTCAAATACATCTTCACGGGGTCATCCGTGTTCTCACCCTCGGCAAAGGCCGCCGATGGTGTGGCAGGCGTCACAATCGCATCCACCTTGGCCCAGGCCGCGTCAAAATCGCCCGCGATCAGGGCACGGATTTTTTGCGCCTTCAGGTAATAGGCATCGTAATAACCTGCACTCAACACATAGGTGCCGATCATGATGCGCCGACGCACTTCCGCGCCAAACCCCTCGGCCCGCGTGCGTTCGTATAGATCGCGCAGGTCGCTATCCTTTTCCGCCACGCGCAAGCCAAAGCGCACACCATCATAACGCGCGAGGTTGGACGAAGCCTCAGCGGGGGCCACAATGTAATAGGTGGGCAGCGCATATTTCGTATGCGGCAGGGAGATATCGACAATCTCCGCCCCTGCATCGCGCAGCCAATCCAGCCCCTGACGCCAGAGCTTTTCAATCTCGGCCGGCATGCCATCCAGGCGATATTCGCGCGGCACGCCAATCCGTAGCCCCTTCACACTCCGCCCACATGCAGCGGCGAAATCCGGCAAAGGTTGATTGGCGCTTGTGGAATCCTTCGGGTCATGCCCGGCCATGGACCGCAACAGAATGGCGCAATCTTCCACCGTGCGCGCAAAGGGGCCGGCCTGATCCAAGGAAGACGCAAAGGCCACAATGCCAAAGCGCGAACAGCGCCCATAGGTCGGCTTGATGCCGGTAATGCCGCAAAACGCCGCCGGCTGACGGATGGAACCACCCGTATCCGTGCCCGTCGCGCCAAGCGCCATGCGCGCTGCCACGGCGGCAGCAGACCCACCGGAAGACCCGCCCGGCACCAACCGCGCGCCCGGATCATCCTTGCGCTGCCAAGGGTTCAGCACTCCACCATAGGCCGAGGTCAAATTGGATGACCCCATGGCGAATTCATCCAGATTGGCCTTGCCCAAAAACACCGCGCCATCGCGCTTCAACTGCGCGGTGACGGTGCTTTCATAAGGCGGGATGAAATTGCCAAGGATTTTGGATGCCGCCGTGGTGCGCACACCTTCGGTGCAGAACAAATCCTTGATCGCAAGCGGTATGCCTTCAAGCGGCCCGGCCTCACCCCGCTTACGGCGCGCATCGGATGCGCGCGCCGCCTCCAGCGCCTGTTCGCTGGTGGTGGTGATGAAGGCATTCAGCTTCGGGTTCAGCGCTTCAACCGCGGCCACATGGGCGCGCGTCAATTCTTCGGCGCTGATCGCGCCCTCATTCAGCGCGGCCAAGGCGCCCGCGAGGGTAAAATCGGTCGGATGCATTATTCCACCACCTTCGGCACGCCGAAATATTCGCCCTCTCGGTCAGGCGCATTCGCCAGCACGGCTTCCGCCTTGCCGCCATCGGTCACCACATCTTCGCGCATCGGCATGGCGGCCGCGCCGCCAGGCGTGCCGCCGGCCATGGGCTCCACACCTTCGGTGTTGACGGCCTGGAGCTGTTCGATCCAGCCCAAAATGCCGTTGAGTTCGCCCTGCACGCGGGCGATATCCTGTTCTTCAAGGCGCAGCCGGGCCAAGGCCGCGACGCGCCGGACGGTGGCGGTGTCTAGGGACATGAAATCACTACTTCCCGGAAAAAGAGCGGCGGACCATAAGGCCCCCGATGCCTATCATCAACCTGACAGAATTGCGCGCCGCACTCCCCCGCCATTCCCGCCTGATCGGCCTTGATCCGGGGGAGAAGACCGTGGGCGTGGCGCTGAGTGATGTCTCGCTGATGTTGGCCAGCCCCTACGGCAGCCTCAAGCGCGGAAAATTGATGACCATGGCGGCCGAAATCAAGGCGATTGCCGCCAAGGAAGGCGTGGGGGGGCTGGTGGTCGGCCTGCCGCTTGGCCTGGATGGGTCCTTCGGCCCGGCGGCGCAGGCAGCGCGGGATTGGGCGCGGTCGCTGTCGGATGCCGCTGGTCTGCCCGCCGCGCTTTGGGATGAAAGGCTTTCATCCGCGGCGGTGAACCGCATGATGGTGGGGGAAGCCGATCTCAGCCGCGGCAAAAGGGCGGCGGCGGTGGATAAGGCAGCAGCGGCCTGGATGCTTCAGGCAGCTTTGGATGCCACCAAAGGGTGAAGCGCATGGATCAGATTCTGGTGGAAATCGCGCTGGATGGGCGCATCCGCTACGCGATTGGCGCGCTGGCGGGGCTTGGCGTTGCCATGGTCGGGTTTGCCTTGGTGCCGCAGTTTTTGGCCGAATGGCCGGCTATCACGCTCCGGCTTTTGGGCCTTGGCTTCCCCGCGCTTGGCCTTGGGATGTTCCTCTGGCTGTCCTTCATCCCCGCCCCCCATGCGCTTGCGATTCGCGCCGATGGCAGCGCGGTCTTCACCCGCAGCATCACTACCTGGTGGCGGTTTTTCGATGCTTTCGAAACCCTGCCCCCCGGCGCCATTACCGGTGTGGCGTTGGAAGCCGCCAATGCCCCTGTTGGCACCACCACCAGCGGAGAGACGGATTTCTCCGCGACATCAAAGGAATGGCGCCTGGTGCTGCGGCTTTCCGATGGCACAATGCGGGAGGTTCAGCGCAGCCCAGGGCGTGCTTCGCTGGATGAAAAAGCCGTAGCCCTCAAAGGGGCGCTCAAGCTGCCATGAACGGGTCTGGTCTTCACTGCCGCTCGGCGGCTAGAAAGGGCGCGTGACCTATCCCCGCAAACACCTCCTCGCCATTGAGGGTCTTGAACCGCCGCATATCGCGGATTTGCTGGACCTGGCGGAATCCTACGCGCTGCTCAATCGCAGCGGCAAAACCCAGCGAGACCTGTTGAAGGGCCGCACGCTGATCAATCTGTTTTTTGAAGACAGCACCCGCACGCGGACCAGTTTTGAACTCGCGGGCAAGCGCTTGGGTGCCGATGTCATCAATATGTCGGTCAGCACTTCCAGCGTGAATAAGGGCGAAACCCTGCTGGATACGGCCAGTACGCTGAACGCCATGCATTGCGATTTGCTGGTGGTGCGCCATGGGCAATCCGGCGCGCCTTCGCTGCTGAGCCAAAAGGTGGATGCGGCCGTTATCAATGCTGGCGATGGCACGCATGAACACCCGACCCAGGCGCTTTTGGATGCGCTGACCATCCGCCGCCACAAGGGCCGGCTTGAGGGTTTGATTGTCGCGATTTGCGGCGATATCGCCCATTCGCGTGTGGCGCGTTCCAACATGCATCTGCTGACCACCATGGGCAGCCGCGTGCGCGTCGTGGGGCCACCAACCCTGATCCCGGCGGAGGCCGCGCGTCTGGGCGTTGAGGTCTTCCACGACATGAAGGCCGGGCTTGCCGGTGCTGATGTTGTCATGATGCTGCGCCTGCAACGCGAACGCATGTCGGGCGGCATGGTGCCTTCCGCGCGGGAATTCTTTCGCTTCTATGGGCTTGATGCGGAAAAGCTGGCCTTCGCCAAGCCGGATTCGATTGTGATGCATCCGGGCCCCATGAATCGCGGCGTGGAAATTGATAGCGCCATCGCCGATCACCCGACCCGCAGCGTGATTGGTGAACAGGTGGAAATGGGGGTCGCCTGCCGTATGGCGGTGCTTGATGTGCTTTCCCGCCAATTGCCGCGGAACCGTTGAGCATGGCTGACACAATCATCACCAATGCCCGCCTGCTTGACCCCGCCTCGGGCCTTGATGCGCCGGGGGCGCTGCTGATCCGTGATGGGCTGATCGCCGCTTGCGGCGCTGGCCTGACCGCGCCCGAAGGCGCTGCTGTGGTGGATGCAGCTGGTGCTTGCCTCGCCCCCGGCTTGATTGATCTCCGCGCCAATCTTGGCGAACCGGGTGCGGAGCATCGCGAAACCATTGCCTCTGCCGCACAGGCCGCCGCTGCCGGCGGCATCACCACCATTTGCGTCTTGCCGGATACTGATCCGGCGCTTGATGATCCCGCGCTGATTTCCTTCATCACGCGGCGCGGGGAAGCCACGGGTTCGGTAGCACTTCTGCCCTATGGCGCAACCACGGCAGGCTGCGCCGGCAAGGAATTGGCGGAATTCGGCCTGCTGCGCGAAGCCGGCGCCATTGCCTTTACCGATGGCGCGCGCGCCATCGCCTCGGCGCGCACCATGCGGCTTGCGCTGTCTTACGCGCGGGCCTTTGGCGCCTTCATCATGCAGCACCCGGAAGAACCGAGCCTGGCTGCCGGCGGTGCCGCGACCGAAGGTGAATTGGCCACGCGCCTTGGTCTGCCTGGCATTACCCCTGCTGCGGAAGCGATGATGGTGGCGCGCGATATCGCACTCGCGCGCATCACGGGTGGGCATGTGCATTTCGCGCATGTCTCAACGGCGGCGGCGCTTGACCTGATCCGTGCCGCGAAGGCCGAGGGGCTGGCTGTCACCTGCGATACTGCGCCACCGTATTTTGATCTCAATGAGACCGCGATTGGCGACTACCGGACTTATGCCAAGCTCTCCCCGCCGCTGCGGACGGAGGCGGATCGGCAAGCGGTGGTGGCTGCCCTGGTTGATGGCACGATTGACGCCATCGCCTCAGACCATCAGCCGCGCGATGCCGATGACAAGCGGCTGCCCTTTGCCCAGGCGGAAGCCGGTGGCGCGGGGCTGGCGACACTTCTGGGGGTGACGCTGGCGCGGGTACATGCGGGGGATGTGCCGATGCTCACGGCACTTGGGCTGCTGACAGCGCGACCCGCCACTTTGCTTGACCTGCCGCAGGGCCGCTTGGCGAAGGGCGCGCCGGCTGATCTGGTGCTGTTCCATCCCGATCGCGGCTGGAAGGTTGAAGCCGGCAAGCTGCCGGGCAAGGCGCAGAACTCCCCCTTTGATGGCCGCGCCCTGGAAGGCCGGGTGCTTGGCACCTGGAAGGCCGGGCGGCGCGTTTTCGGGGGCTGAGCCATGGCCGAACACGCCGAAAGCATCATGTTCGTGATCGCGCTGCTGGGTGGCTATCTGATCGGGTCCATCCCCTTTGGCCTGCTGCTGACCAAGGCCGCCGGGCTTGGCGATATCCGCAAGGTCGGTTCCGGGAACATAGGTGCCACCAATGTACTGCGCACCGGCCGCAAGGGGCTGGCGGCGGCAACCCTGATCCTGGATGGGCTGAAGGGCGCGGTAGCGGTGCTGCTCGCACGCTATTTCCTCGGTGATCAGGATTTGGTTGTCGGCACGGCGGCGGTGCTTGGGCATCTTTTCCCGGTCTGGCTAGGCTTTCGCGGCGGCAAGGGGGTGGCAACCGGGCTTGGCGTGTTGTTGGCCGCTGCCTGGCCGGTTGGGCTCGCCTGCTGCGCCCTTTGGTTGGTGGCGGCGAAACTCCTGAAAATGTCATCGGCGGCGGCGCTCACGGCCTTTGCGGCGGCACCGCTTTTCGCCCTGGTTCTGTCCAGCAC
>JBPCSO010000104.1:0-39022 GCA_051007055.1 Roseomonas sp. | reverse complement strand
CTCAACGTAGTCAATCCATGCTTTATAGTTATATTAACGTGAACTAAACAAAACTTTCAGTAGCGCAGGCCGCACCGGCGCCAATAGCGTCAGGATTGTAGCTCTGAGCCACGGGTTTCTTCTGAGGAACCGCCAGCCTGATAGAGCCAACTCAACTAGCGAGCGTCTGATTTCTTCCACCATAAGCCCCATAAACCCCAGAAACCTGATTGCTAACTTCTGAACTCACGAAAATCAAGAATTGTGCCGCTTTTCGCCTGCGGCTAATATGAGAAATACTCGTGGAGATGCTCTCGTGAACACGCCTCATCTAATTCCCCCGCCGATGGTCGACTTTCTCGCTCAAGGGGTCAGTTGCTGGTGGCCGCTGCATGTAGATGAAAGTGCTTGGCTCGAGCATACGCCCTTTGCTGCATGGCTGATGGACGCAGCACACCCTGAAGTCCTCGTAGAATTAGGGACGCATCGCGCAGTTTCCTATATGACATTTTGTCAGGCTGCTCATCGACTGGCAAGGCCAACACGCTGCTTCGCTGTAGATACCTGGAATGGAGATGCGCATACAGGGGCCTATGGCGATGAGGTATTCGAGTGGGTAAAGACCTTGAATACCGAAAGGTACGCTGGGTTCTCCACTTTAGTTCGTAGCACATTTTCCGATGCGCTGGATCGTTTTCAAGAAAAAGAAATTGACCTTTTGCACATAGATGGACTCCATACCTATGAGGCAGTCTCAGAAGACTTTTTCTCATGGCTCCCAAAAATGTCCGATAGGGGGATTATTCTTTTTCATGATATCGAAGTAAAAGAGAGGGATTTTGGTGTTTGGAGACTCTGGGATGAGGTATCGCAGCGCTTTCCAAGTTTTTCCTTTTCGCATGGATATGGGCTTGGCATTTTGGCTGTGGGCAAGCATGTCCCGCCGTCTGTGAATTGTCTTGTTGAATTGGACAAGACGAGTCAGGCCGCCTCAGCTGTACGTGAAATTTTTGAGTCGCTTGGGGCGCGCGTGACGGCAAGTTATCAAGCAAGAATTAGGGCCGCTGGACGTCAGGCGATTTCGGATACTACCCGGGATATTCGCTGGTGTACGACCGAGACTCGCCAGAAACTATTGCTTGCCCACGCAAATGCCGAGTCAAAAATCCTGGAAATTGGACCAAGCCACGCGCCGATTGCTGCCAAGACATTGGGCTGGAACACAAAAACTATCGATCACGCCACGCGGGAAAAGCTCATTGAGAAATACAAAGAGGATAAGAGCGTCGATAGTACCCGCATTGAGACAGTAGATTTCGTTTGGTCCTCAGAGAAATTGGATTGCCTTGTTCCTAAAGAGCTCCACGGAACTTTCGATTTACTGATTGCCAGCCATGTCATCGAACATTTTCCAGATCCTGTCGGCGTACTCAGGAGTGCCGAAACACTTTTGCGGCCTGACACAGGATTGATTAGTTTGGCGGTGCCGGACAAGCGTCTTTGTTTTGATTTTTTTCGTCCACTCAGCACTACAGGCAAGCTGCTTGGTGCGCATTATGATGAGCTGGTGCGGCATTCTGCTTCGGATATCTTTGATTCTGTAGCCTATATGGCATTTCTTGGTGGAGACATTGCCTGGGACTGGCGCAAGACCTCCAATGTGCGCCCAGTTAGTTCCTTGCCCCATGCCTTCAAGAGTTTCAAGGCAGCCAGCAAGCGATCCGATCAGGAGTATCAGGATTGCCACGCCTGGATGTTCACACCAGCGAGCTTCGAGCTTCTGATTTTGGAGTTATCTGCTTTGGGGGTCTTGGACTGGCATGTGCAAAGCATGCTACCTCAGTCTGGTGTAGAGTTTATTGTTCATCTTGCCCGGGGGCGACCCCTCTTTGCCTCTGAGGAGGCCTTTGAGGCACGCCGCAGAGCGCTACTCATGGAGATTCAGAGAGATCTTTATGAGCAGGCGAAATTTTATCTTAGTGTCGAGGAGAACAAATCGATCCCCGAACAGGACGGAAACGCGTTGAGGAGTTTTATTAGAGCCATTTGGCTAAAAACCGTGCCCTTTTCAATCCGGAGAAGAGTTGCTCGCTTGAGGGAAGGTCTGTCCGCACATCGCTGAAAGTCCTATTGAACAGTATGTTATACTAAGAATTCGGTGGGCGTTTTGGTCGAGTTTCGCGCACACAATAAGGTTCCCACGCCTTCAATGACTATGACAACACGAGATAAGCGCCAGCAAACTAGGTCACGTGAACCACAGCAGCCCATCAAACTGTAGCGGCGTTGGGAGTTGCGCGGCGGTTAGGCTGGTCCAAGTCACAGAAGTATCAATGACGCCATTACCATCAAGATCGCCATGCATGGTCACACCGGTCCAGCCAGGTGCGCCGGCGCTATCAACCCACAGCGCCCGGCTAACCCCCGGTCGCCACCCCCAAACAGACAAGCGTTCATTCGCCTGCCAATCGGTAATAGTTGCCCAAGTTACAGTGCCACCACGACCATCCAGAAAGAAATCATCTCGTCCTTCGCCGCCAGTCAGGAAGTTGGAACCAGAGCCACCATCCATCACGTCATCCCCGGCACCGCCATCCGCGGCGTCATCTCCCCCCAGAAGGTTAAAGAAGTCGTTGCGGCTTGTGCCAATCATTACATCGCCACCGATGTTACCTAGAACCTGGTATTCTAGCCATGAAACAGGGCCAGAGTAGATTTCCGCGAACACCCGGGTGGTGACACCACCCTGGATAATGGAAACCATTTCTTCAATCAGGCCCATGCCCCCTAGACTGCCGACCTGAATAGGCCCCTCGGAACCAAATTGGAGACTCTCAAAATCTCTAAGTCTGTCAGTACCGTCGGCGCCAGACACAATCAATGCGCCGTCATCAAGGGAAAAGCGATAAGCTGATTGGGCGTTAGCGTATGCCGCTACATCTATGCCGGCACCACCGGATAGAGTGTCGTTGCCGCTACCGCCATCCAGGGTATCATTGCCTGACCCACCAAGCAGATAGTCATTCTCGCCAAGCCCATTCAGAAGATCGTTCCCGGCTTGCGCATCAACCGTGTCGGCACCTGCGGTCCCGTTGAAGGTATCGTTACCGCTAGTCAGCCCAACAGTAAACGTACCAGCAATAAAGTCATTTTGCGTGAGCGCCGCATTGTCGGCTGTATTCACAAAAGCGGCAAAATCACTTGTGTTGAGAACGCCATCGCGGTTGAGGTCCAGCACTAACCACCCGTCGCCGCCGATGCGCGGCACCCAGTAGCCGCGCACCTGCTCTGACGCAGCGCCATCAGGAAGCGCTAAACCTGCACCCAATGCAACGACAGAATTCTCATCGCCTATGGAACCATACCAAACCATAGTCCTGTTGGTTCCAGAAAGGTCCTGATAAACTCCGCTGAAGAGAGCTATGCGGTCACTTTCCGTACGATTGAAGTCTTGAACGTGATCCAGAGCCGACACAGCAGCTCCAACATCTCCAGAAGCGAAACCTTCCTGATGTGTCAGGAAGAATACGTCCGCGCCCGCACCGCCAGCGTAGGTATCGGCTCCCAAATTCCCGAAAAGGGTGTCATTACCGGAACCCGCTTCAAGCGTATCATTCCCGGCGCCGCCCTGCACCCGATCATTCCCACTCCCGCCCAGCAGCGTATCCGCCCCGGCTCCGCCATCAATTGAGTCGTGATCGTTTCCACCCGAAATGCTATCGTTACCACCAAAACCAGCGATTATGTCATTGCCGTCGCCGCCTGATATCCACTCGCTAGAGTTGGATATGGTATCACCAGCAAGCGTGTCGTTACCCGTTCCGCCTTCAAGCGTTTGGCTGAAAGTTCCAGACATTAAGCGGGGCTCCTGGCTGGTGATTAGCTTAGGGGGTTTCTACTATAAAACCATGAATCCTAGATTTGTTAAACTAGGGGTTGGTTACGGCCATAAAAAGAGCCTAGCGCATCCCGCCAAACCGCAAAAACACCAAAACCCCACCAACCCAGTGATACAAAACCCTGCCCACCGGGGGACTCGAACCCCCACACCCTTGCGGGCTGCGGATTTTAAGTCCGCTGCGTCTACCATTCCGCCAGGCGGGCCAGGTCAGCGCTTACTAGACCTTTTCTGCCGCGCGTTAAATCACCCCTCATCTGCCCCCTTGGCGCGCGCACCAATCGCGCCAGATGAAGCGCCAGGCGGCCTCAAGCCCCCTGGCATAGGTAGCGGCATCGCCAAGCGGCCCAAGCGAAAGCCGGGCGCGCAGCGCGGCTAGCCCCGCCGCATCGCGCCCGAAGGCCACCGCCTTTTCGATATACGCATCCGTATCGGCGGCGATCCAATCGGCCAGCCCCACCGCGGTCAGCAGCGTCTCCCCATTGCGGCTGATCATGCCGCCGCGCCCGCGCCGGGTCAGGGTGGGCACCCCGGCGTGGATCGCCTCGGCCGTTGTGGTGCCGCCCGGAAAGGGGAAGGGGTCCAGCATGAAATCCACCGTGGCATAGCGCGCGAAGTAGCCGGCACGCGGGCTATGCCCTTCCAGATCAAGCCGCGCCACATCGCCGCCGGCGGCAGCAAACCGCGCACGGAGCTTTTGTGCCGTCGCGGCTTCCCCGAGCGTGGTTGTCTTTAGCAAAAGCCGCGCATCGGGCAGGCGGGCCAGAATAGCGGCCCAAGCGGCCAAAACCTCATCATTGATCTTCGCCAGATTATTGAAGCAACCGAAAGTCACATGGCCTTGGCGCAACATGGGCGGCGGGGTTGGGGCCACGGCGTCTCGTGGGGGTGTGAAGCACAAATAGCAACCCGGCAGGCGGAGCGGCTTTTCGATGTAAAGCGCCTCATCTTCCGGCGGCAGCACAACATTATCAGCGATAATCCAATCCATCGCCGCGACGCCATTGGTATTGGCATAGCCAATCCAGCTTACCTGCACCGGCGCGGGGCGATATTCCATCACGCCGATCCGGCTTGCCTCCGTATGGCCGGTCAGATCAACCAGAATATCAATGCCATCAGCGCGAATTTGCGCGACTATCGCGGCATCTTCCAAGCTGCCGACGGGGCGCCAGGCATCAAAAAGCCCGCGCAGCCTAGCCGTGGTGGCATCTGCGCGTTTGCTCACATCATAAGCCGTCAGGCTGAAGCCTGCGCGCCGATGCTGCGCGATGGCGGCTTCCAGGAAATACCCAACGGGATGCTGCCGAAAATCGCCCGACAGCATGCCAATGCGCAGCCGCCTTTCTGGGTCTGGCGTATTGGCGAAGGGTGCGGGCGCCTTCCGGGCGAAGCGCGCAGCATAGGCACGATGCGCTGCCGCCACTTCCTCGGCTGTAATGCCCGGCATGTAATTCAACCCCAGCAGCAGATTTTGCCAGGCCGGGCGGCAGAGCGCGTCTTGCGCAATGGCGCGGCGCTGCACCGCCATGGCCGCACCGATATCGCCGGATTGCTGCAAGGCCAGGCCATAATTCACCTTGGCATCGGCCCGGTCCGGCATTTCCGCGGCCACGCGCGCCAGATGCGGAATAGCCGCGCTTGGCTGGCCAAGCCCCATCAGCGTCGTGCCCAATTCGCTGCGCATCAGCGTATCGCCCGGGCTTGCTTCAAGGATAGCCAGCAGATGAGGAACAGTCCGATCCGCGCGCCCGGCATCGCGCCAAAGCCGGGCGGCTGCACGGTGCAGTGGCTCTCCCGCGCCGGCGGCAAGGGCGGCGGAAATCACCTGGGCCGCCGCAGTGGCACCTTCCGGCAGCAGCAATTCCACCAGATTGGCGGCGGCGCGCACATAGGCGGGGCGCTGGCGGAGCGCTTCGCGAAAGGCAGCTTCGGCCCCCGCTTTGTCACCAGAAAAACGTAAGGCATTGCCAAGATTATTGCGGATTTCCGGCGCATCATGGCCAAGCGCTATGGCGCGGGTGAAGTGCTCGGCGGCGGTGCGAAAATCCTTTGCCTGCAGGCGCGCCATGGCCTGGTCAAGCAGCGGCCCACCATCGGATGCGGCGCTCATCCCGCGATCGCATAGGCAGGGCGGCGCGGATCAGCCCCGGCGCGCACCAACCCCGTTATGGGGTCAGACATTACCGCCTCCACACTGCCGGCAAGCCAGGTCATATCCGGCCATTCCTTGATGTCATGCCCGCGCCCGGCCAGTGCATTCCGTGTGGCTTCAGGAATGCGCGTTTCCACCGCAAGCCGGCGCGGGAAATAGTCAAACGGCGCGAAGGATGACGGGAAGGCATAGGATGAAACGCGCGGCGCTTCGATCGCTTCCTGCAATTCCATGCCAAAGTGCAGCACATTCAACATTACCTGCAACATGGCCTGGATCTGTACATCACCGCCCGGTGTGCCGAAAGGCATCACACCACCGCCGCGCGTAACCACCATGGCGGGGTTTGGCGTCAGCCGCGGGCGCTTGCCGGGTGCCACGCCAGCGGGGTGCGCGGGATCGGGCCGGCTTTGGCTGCCGCGATTGGAAGGGATCAGGCCAAGCCCCGGCACCACCGGCGAATTCCAGGAACCATCGGAGGGTGTGGCACTGAAGGCATTTCCCCAGCGATCCACCACGGCGACATAGGATGTATCGGCTTCAATTGTGGGCAGGTCGCGCCGCACGGGCCCATCCGCCGCGCGCCCGGCGCCAAGCAAGGGCGGGTACATGGTGGGATGCGCGCGCACGGGGTCCATTTCCGCGACACGCGCCGCCAGATGCGCGTCTGACAGCAACCGATCAATCGGCACATCAATGAAGGCGGGATCACCGAAATGATATTCGCGATCCGCCATGGCGGCCTTCACGCATTCGGTCAGAAGATGCAGGTATTCAGGTGAATTATGCTCCAACCCATCAAGCCCAGCGCGCTCCATCAATAGCAGCGCTTCAAGCAGGGCTGGGCCCTGGCACCAGGGGCCGCAGGTAATCACCTCATGCCCACGCCAGCGGCGTGTGATGGCGGGTTCCAGCCGAGAACGAAAGCCCGCCATGTCTGCCATGGTCAGGAAGCCACCTTCGCGGCGCTGAAAGGCCACGATCTCCCGCGCGATATCGCCGCGGTAGAAAGCGGCGTGTGCGGCAGCGAGGCCTGCGAGCCGGCCCTTTGCTGCGGCGCGCCTTTCCTCATCCACCATATAGGTCAGGCTGCGTGCCAGATCGCTTTGGATGAAGCGCTCACCGATTTTGGGCGGCGCACCGCCAGGCAGGAAAATCGCCGCATTGGATGGCCAGCGCGCATATTCCGCGACATGGGCCGAAACGCTTTCCGCGAGCAGCGGGTAAACCGCGAAGCCTTCCCCCGCGTAGCGAATGGCGTATTGCGCCACATCACCGAAGCCCATGGTGCCATGGCGTTCCAAGGCCGTGATCCAGGCATCTGGCGCGGCGGGCACCACGGTGCGGCGCACGCCTTGGGGAATCTTCCCGCCATGTTCGCGCATGAAAACATCCGGCGGCAGAGACGCCGGCCAATGGCCAAGCCCCGCAATGGTTTCCACCTGCCCATTCGCCAGCCGGATCATGATGGGCGCGACCCCCGCCACATTCACCAAATCCGGCAGCAGCACCCCAAGCGCAATCCCAGCCGCGCACCCGGCATCCACTGCATTGCCACCCGCTTCCAGCACCGCGTAACCGGCGGATGCCGCCAGATAATGCCCCGCCGAAATCGCATGGCGCGGGCCACTAAGCGTGGGACGGGAAGCGGGCATGGGTGATCTCCGCAAATAGGGCCGCAAGGCATATAGCGTGAACCAGTTTGGCATGGATCGCCAATGGGGCATTCTCCGGGGCCACATTGTCATTGGCTTTAAGAAGATTTCCGATAGTTTCCACGGGTTGCGCCGCCATCGGGGCGCTTAAGCCCAAATGGCTCGGCAAAGGTCGCGCAAAAGGCTGATCACGCGAAATGCAGTCTTTTGGCCAGGCCCGGGCGCTGCATCCCTGACCGCAATCCTATCCTAAGTGCAGGCACCCTTATTCATGCTGCTGTTATTGACCTTGCCATAGGGGGAAGCCCCATAATCCAACGTGCGTTCTCGGACATCAGATCAGGAACCGATGAAATTCGCTTCGACCAGTATTTTTCGTGCATTAAGGCGAGGAGCTTTGCTGCTGCTCCCGCTGCTTTTGGTCAGCCTGCCAGCCGCCGCGCATTCGGAACTGCGGCGATCAGCTCCGGCCGCTGGTGCTGTATTGATGCATGCGCCTGAACAGATCGAATTGCATTTCAACGAACGGGTGCAACTAACCGCATTGCGGCTCTATCGCGCAGGCGGCGAGGAGGTTTCGCTACCACGCCGCGCCATCCGAACCGCGAATATGGAAATCATTGCCATGCCGCCGCTGCCACCCGGCGCCTATCGGGCGGAATGGCGTATCATCTCCGCCGACGGGCATCCAGCCGGCGGCGTTATTCCCTTTACGATAGAGGCGCCAAAACGCCCATGATCCTTGAATATCTTCAACCTGACGCGTCCTTTCTGGATGGCATGACCGTCATTATCAGGGCGCTTTATTACATTGGCACCATCGGCGCAGCCGGGCTTGGCCTATTCGCCATTGGTTTTGGGTACCGGCTTGAACCGAATGAGTCTGCAAGGCTGCATCGGACCTTACTTGGCGCAATAGCGGCAGGCTTATTGTTATCGGTATTGGCGCTGGCGTTGCGTGTGCTGGTGCTTACCGCCGGTGCCAGCATTTTCAGTTCAGATGTTTGGGCTGCCGTCATGCGTTCGCGCATTGGTGATGCCTTTTTGCTACGCGCGGCGGGGCTTGTACTGCTCGGCGCGGCTGTCACTTCTTGGCGGATTGGACCAGCCATTGCGGCGATCGGCGCTGTGCTTGTTGTGGCATCCTATGCGGCCATGGGCCATTCCATGCTGTTTGCCCCACGTCAGGAAATCGCCGCCCTGGTTGTAATTCATCTTGCGGTCGTTGCGTTTTGGGTCGGGTCGCTACCGCCCTTGCTATGGGTCGCCCATCGCCGTGATGGCGCTAGTGCCGCAAGGCTCGTGCAGGATTGGAGTAAGGCTGCCATTTTGGCTGTAGGCACCATGGTCACTACAGGCTTGTTGTTGAGCTGGTATCTGACACTGCGCATGGATCGTATATTCGATGCCTGGCATGGCTGGGCCCTGGCGTGGAAGGTATTGGCGGTATTGGCCGCACTCGGCCTAGCGCTCTTGAACCGCCAACGACATACACCGGCACTCGTGCGGGGCGATGCGGGTGCGGGCGCGCGTCTTGCAGCATCAATTCGGCTTGAAATGGTGCTGGTGGCGCTGGCCTTTTATGCCGCGGCTGAGATGGTATCGGTCCATCCGGTGGATTACGGCCACCGCGTGCAAAACTGAAGGAAAGCGCGGCCATGCTGTCACGACGCATATTGACGATTGGGGGCCTTTCCATTCTCGCCAACCCCGCGCTTACCCAAGGCCGGGAAAGCGCTGAAGTCTGGCGCGACCCGAATTGTGGATGCTGCGCCGGCTGGGTTGCACATCTGCGAGAAGAAGGTTTTGCGGTAACCGATCGCATTGTGCCATCCGTCACGCCAATCAGGCGTATGCTTGGCACACCATCAGATTTGCTGTCCTGCCACGCGGCCCGGATTGCCGGATGGCTCAAAATTGAAGGGCATGTGCCTGCCTTGGCGATCCGCCGCGCCTTGGCTGAAACTCCGCCGGGCGTGGTGGGTCTTGCTGTTCCGGCCATGCCGATTGGAACCCCGGGCATGGAAGTCCCCGGACATGAGCCCGAGGTTTATGACGTGATCGCCTGGCGTGCGGATGGCAGCCATTCCGCTTGGTTGCGTATGCGGGGCGCAAAGCTCGTCTAGCCGCGCGGGTCTGGCGTCAGGGCGCGCAACGGGGAAGAATGGCGCGACCCAAAGGAAGCCCCACCATGACCAACCCTGACCAACCTGTCCTGCTTGCCATTGATGCGCGCGGCATCGCGACCGCCACGCTCAATCGCCCGCATAAGGGCAATGCCTATAACGCCGCCATGCTGGAAGGGCTGATTGCCGGGCTTGATCAGCTCCGTCCCGATGCCGCCATTCGTGGCCTGGTCATTCGCGGCGCCGGGGCGCATTTCCAGGCCGGGGCGGATATTGATTGGCTGGCGGAAGTGGCGGCTTACCCGCCGGAGCCCGCCTTCGCGGCCTCCATGGCCACGACCGAAGCTATGCGTAAGCTCAATGAATTCCCCAAACCCACCTTCGCCGTGATCCAGGGGGCGTGTTTTGGCGGCGGGGTGGGCATTACCTGCTGCGTTGATGTGGCGCTGGCCACCCCCGCCGCGCAATTCGGCATTACGGAGGTGCGCGTTGGCGTCGCCCCCACGCCGATCAGCACCCATATGGTGGACGCGCTCGGTCTCCGGCAGACCCGCCGCTACGCCATCACCGGTGAGCGCTTTGACGCAGCCGAGGCTTTGCGTATTGGCCTGGTGCATGAGGTGGTAGTGGCGGATGCCATCGAAGCGCGGCTTGCGCATATCATTGACCAGATGATGCTCTCCGCCCCGACAGCCATTGCAATGACCAAGACATCCTTCCTGGAGGCCAATGGGCTGACGCTTTCCCCCCGCCAGGTGGCGCAATTGGCGCATGAGGGCTGGATGCAGCGCGCCGCGCCGGAGGGGCGGGAAGGTCTGGCGGCCTTCCAGGCGAAGCGCCGGCCGAATTGGTACAAATGATGCCTGTGGATAACGCCCAGACTTGTCCGAGCCTTTGTCACAAAAGCTTCATCAAACTGCAATCGAAGAGTCGCCGGGCCTTTATAGAAGCCTAGCGTCGTCCAAGCGGGCGGCGCGTTTGCAACATCCGGAGCATTCCTGTGGATAGGCGATCCCTCCTTCTCGGCGCCAGCGCCGCCCTTACCCTTCCCGTTTTTGGTGCGCAGGCCCAGACAGCTCAGATCACCGGCGCGGGGGCGACTTTCCCGAACCCGATTTACCAGAAATGGGCGGAAGCCGCGCGTGGCGCGATTGGTATTCAGGTGAATTACCAATCCGTGGGCTCGGGCGCGGGTATCAACCAGATTCGCAATCGTACGGTTGATTTCGGTGGCACGGATGCGCCGTTGAATGCCCAGCAATTGACCGACGGCAATCTGCTGCAATTCCCGACTGTGATGGGATCGCTCGTCGCGATCGTGAATATTCCGGGCATTGCAGAGGATCAGCTGCGCCTGACCGGCCCTTTGCTGGCCGATATCTACCTCGGCAAAATCACCCGCTGGAATGACCCGCAGATCGTCGCCCTCAACCCTGGTCTTTCGCTGCCGAACCTTACCATTGCCCCGGCCTATCGCGCGGATGGTTCGGGCACGACCTTTGTTTGGGTGTCCTACCTTTCCGCCGTTTCCCCTGAATTCAAAGATAAGGTTGGCGTTGGCACTTCGGTGCGCTTCCCCACCGGTACGGGCGCGCGTGGCAATGAAGGCGTCGCCGGCACGGTGCGCAATGTGCGCGGCGCCATTGGCTATGTGGAAAACGCCTACGCCATCACCAATAAGCTCGTGACGACCCAACTCCGCAATAAGGCCGGCAATTTCGTGAAGCCCGAACACAAAAGCTTCATCGCCGCCGCTTCCGCCGCAGATTGGTCCGTGCCCGGCTTTGCCGCCAATGTGATTGACCAGGGCGGCCCGGAATCCTGGCCGATTGTGGCGCCCACCTTTATCTTGCTGCCAACCAACCCGACCGATACGACGCGCAGCGCCAATGTGCGCCGCTTCTTTGATTGGGCCTTCGCAAATGGCAGCCAATTGGCGACCGAGCTTGAGTATATCCCGCTACCCGAAACGGTGCATAACGCGGTCCGGGCCGCTTGGCGGCAAAGCTTCGGCGCCTGAAGCGTATCCTTCCCGCAGGCAGTCTCTGTCTACGGGATTTCTTTTACAGCCTAACCCCGGGGGTGTTCCTTGGCGTCAGAAAGCGTAATGCCCCCAAAGGCAGCACGGCGGTCCAGCAGCCTGGGCGACAAGGTCTTTGCCCTGGTCTGTCAGGCCGCTGGCATATTCGTGCTGATCCTGCTTGGCGCCCTGATCCTTGAACTTTTTATCGCCGGCCTGCCGGCCTTTCGCGCCTTTGGTGTCGCCTTCGTGACCTCGACGGAATGGGACCCGGTGAAGGAATTATTCGGCGCCGGCGTTTCCATCTACGGCACGATCGTGACCGCCATTCTGGCCATCATTCTGGCCGTGCCCCTGGCCTTTGGCGTCGCTTTCTTCTTGACCGAACTGGCGCCACCCTGGATGCGGCGCCCGGTCGGCACGGCGGTGGAACTTCTGGCCGCGGTGCCGTCCATCATCTACGGCATGTGGGGGTTTTTTGTCATCGCGCCCGCCTTCGCGCAGCATGTGCAGCCCTTCATTATTGATACGGTCGGGGAATTGCCTCTGATCGGCTTCCTGTTTCAGGGGCCGCCTTTCGGTACGGGGTTATTCACCGCAGCCTTCATCCTGGCCATCATGGTGCTGCCCTTCATCGCCGCCACCATGCGCGATGTCTTTGAGCAAGTCCCGCCCGTCTATAAGGAAAGCGCCTATGGTCTTGGCGCCACCACCTGGGAAGTGATGAAGGGCGTTGTCATTCCCTATACGCGGATTTCCGTGGTGGGTGGCATTATGCTCGGCCTTGGTCGCGCCTTGGGTGAGACCATGGCGGTGACCTTCGTGATCGGCAATGCGAACCGGATTTCAACTTCGCTGTTTGGGCCTGGGAATACCATCGCCTCCCTCGTTGCGCTGGAGTTTGGTGAGAGCGAAATCGGCAGCTTGAAGCTGGCATCCTTGCTGGCGCTTGGCTTCATCCTGTTCCTCCTGTCCTTCGTGGTCTTGGCCACGTCGCGTTATCTACTGCGCTCACGGCTGAAGGCTTGAACCATGTCGCTCGCGCTTTCCTCCATGCCCCATCCTGGTCCGCGCAAGGACGTTACCATGGCTGCAAAGCTTGGTCGTGGGCGCAAGCGGACTGACCGCATCATCCGTACACTGTGCATTGCGGCGACGGTGATCGGCCTGGTGCTGCTGGCCTCCATTCTGGCGACGCTTTTCTATCGCGGCTTTGAAGCCATGTCGTTGCGGGTTTTCACGCATGTCACCGCACCGCCCGGATCTGAAGGCGGCTTGTTGAACGCCATTGTGGGCAGCCTGATTCAATCCCTGCTGGGCACCGCGATTGGCACGCCTATTGGCATGCTGGTTGGCACCTATTTGGCCGAATACGCCAAGGATTCGTGGCTTGGTAATGCGGTGAGGTTTGTCTCCGATATTCTGCTTTCCGCGCCGTCCATTCTGATCGGCCTTTTCGTCTATCAGATCCTGGTGCTGCCCTTCGGCGGGTTTTCCGGCTGGGCAGGTGTGGCCGCACTCGCCATCATCGTCATCCCCATTGTGGTGCGTACTACGGAAGACATGCTGCAATTGATCCCGAATACGCTGCGCGAAGCGGTGATGGGGCTTGGTGCGCCGAAGTGGAAAATGATTACGCTGATCTGCTGGCGCTCTGCCATGGCGGGCATCATCACTGGCATCTTGCTGGCCATTGCCCGCGTGGCGGGGGAAACCGCGCCCCTGCTGTTTACCTCACTCGGCAATAACGCCTGGTCCACCGATCTATCCAAGCCGATGTCCAGCCTACCGGTGACCATCTACTCCTTCGCCGGTTCACCTTTTGAGGATTGGATCGCCCTCGCCTGGGCAGGGGCGCTTCTGATCACGCTTGGCGTACTAAGTCTCAATATTCTTGCGCGCACGCTGCTGCGTAGCCGCATCTGACCGGAAGGACGGAACCATGAGCCTTTCCACCGAAACAAAAAACCAAGCTGGCGCGGCAAAAAGCTTCGGCGGAATGCAGGCGCGTTCCGATGCCGCGCTGAATTCGGCGCGCATCGCCATCAGCAACCTGGATTTCTTCTATGGCGATAATCGCGCGCTGAAGGGGATCAACCTCAATCTACCGGACCGTCAGGTTACCGGCATGATTGGGCCTTCCGGCTGCGGCAAATCTACGCTACTCCGCGTGCTGAACCGCATGTATAGCCTTTATTCTGGCCAGCGCGCGACCGGTGAGGTGATGATGGACGGTGAGAACATCATCGCCGATTCCACGGACGTTAACGCGCTGCGCGCCAAGATTGGCATGGTGTTCCAGAAGCCCACCCCCTTCCCGATGACGATTTACGAGAATATCGCCTTCGGCATCCGCCTGCATGAAAAACTCTCCAAGTCCGAAATGGGTGAACGCATCGAATGGGCGCTGACGCGCGCCGCCATTTGGGGTGAGGTGAAGGATCGGTTGGACCGTTCCGCACTGGGCCTATCCGGCGGGCAACAGCAGCGGCTTTGCATCGCGCGCACCATTGCGGTGCGGCCCGAAGTAATCCTGTTTGATGAACCCACCTCAGCCCTTGATCCGATCAGCACACTAAAGATCGAAGAATTGATTGACGAGTTGAAGCGCGATTTCACCATCGCCATAGTCACCCACAACATGCAGCAGGCAGCGCGCTGCGCTGATCAGGTGGCGTTTTTCTATCTGGGCGAATTGATCGAAGTGGCGCCCGCGGCGCAGCTTTTCACCGCGCCCAAGCATCCAAAGACGCAAGAATACATCACCGGCCGGTTTGGCTGAGCCAGGCAGGAGCATACACATGCCCACAGAACACATCGTCCGCAGCTATGATGAGGATTTGCGCAAGCTTCGCGATATGATCGCGCGCATGGGCGGGCTGGTGGAACGCCAAGTTGCCGATGCTACCCGCGCTTTAGTGCGCCGGGATAGCGATCTGGCTGGTGAGGTCGTACAGCGCGATCTCCAGATTGACCAGCTTGAACGTGAAATCGAAGCCTTTTGCGTGCGCCTTCTGGCGCTGCGCCAACCCATGGCGGCGGATTTGCGCCTGATCATTGCCTGCATGAAGGTTTCCAATGATCTGGAACGTATTGGTGATTATGCCGCCAATGCGGCCAAGCGATCCATTGTGCTGGCCTCGCTCCCTGGGCTTGGCAGCATGAATGGTTTTGAACGCATGGCGCATCTGGTTCAGGAAAATCTGAAGGCTGCCATGGATGCGCTGGTGCAAAGCGATGCCGATGCAGCCGAACGCGTTTGGGCGGCTGATGAGCCGGTAGATGAAATCTATAACGGTATTTTCCGCGAAATGCTGACGCATATGATGGAAGATCCGCGCAATATCACCGCCGCGACCCATTTGCTATTCATCGCCAAGAATCTAGAACGCATTGGTGATCACACAACGAATATCGCGGAACGTATCCATTTCGCCGTACGCGGCGAAACCCTGCCAGAGGACCGGCCAAAGGGTGATACTTCAGCCTTTGCCGTGGTACGCGCGCCGGGCGAATAGGCATGAACATGATGGCAGAAAATTATAGCAGCCTCGCCAAACCCACGGTTCTAATCGTGGAAGATGAAGCGCCGCTTCTGACCTTGCTGCGCTATAACCTGGAAAAGCAGGGTTTTCGCGTGGATGAAGCCGCAGATGGCCAGGAAGCGCTGCTGCGCGTGGCGGAAGCGCGGCCAGATGTCATGCTGCTGGATTGGATGCTGCCATCACTTTCAGGCATTGAGGTCTGCCGCCAGCTTCGCCGCCGTACCGAGACCCGCGATTTGCCGATCATCATGGTGACGGCACGCACGGAAGACCAGGATGCGGTGCGCGCGCTTGATATCGGTGCGGATGATTACATCGCCAAGCCCTTCGCGATGGAACACGTAATTGCGCGCATCCGTGCCTTGCTGCGTCGGTCTGGCCGTGTGGCTTCCAAGGGCTCCCTTGCCTATGCGGACCTGGCCATGGACCAGGATGCGCATCGCGTCACGCGCGCGGGGCGGCCACTGCATTTGGGGCCAACGGAATACCGCCTCCTGGAGTTTTTCTTGCAGCATCCGGGCCGCGTTTTCGCGCGCGAACAATTGCTGGATGCCGTTTGGGGCCGCGATATCCATGTGGAACCGCGCACCGTGGATGTGCATATCCGCCGCCTGCGCAAGGCGATCAATCAGGATCATGAGGTTGATCTGATCCGCACCGTGCGTTCCGCCGGCTATGCCCTGGATTCGGACCCGGATAGGCTCGGCTGACAGCAAGCTTGGCGCCGCGCACCGCAAGGCGTAATCAACGCCCCGCGAATTGATCGGCGGGGGTTGCGATGCGCGTTCTGGTGGTGGGTGGCGGTGGCCGCGAACATGCGCTCTGCTGGGCCTTGGCGGCATCGCCGCTGCTGACCAAGCTTTTTTGTGCACCCGGCAATGCAGGCATTGCGGAAGTGGCGGAATGCATCGCGATCGGCGCCGAGGATATCTCGGCACTTGTCGCCTTCGCCAAGGATCAAGCCATTGATCTTGTCGTGGTCGGGCCGGAAGGGCCGTTGACGCTTGGGCTGGCGGATGCCTGCGCTGCCGCTGGCCTGAAATGCTTCGGGCCCTCTGCCGCCGCCGCGCGGCTGGAAGGCAGCAAGACCTTCACCAAGGAAGTGGCGGATGCCGCCGGCGCGCCCACCGCCGCCTGGGCGCGCTTCACCGATGCCGCCGCCGCGCGCGCCTATATTCGCGAAAAAGGCGCACCCATTGTGGTGAAGGCGGATGGGCTCGCCGCCGGCAAGGGCGTGGTGGTGGCCGCGACTATCGCTGAAGCCGAAGCCGCCATCGCCGGCATCATGGAAGACCGCATCCATGGCGCGGCGGGGGCTTCCGTAGTCATCGAAGAATGCCTGGTGGGCGAGGAAATCAGCTTCTTCGCGCTGTGTGATGGCACCACCGCCTTGCCTCTGGGTGCCGCGCAGGACCACAAACGTGTGGGGGATGGCGATACTGGCCCCAATACGGGCGGCATGGGTGCTTACTCGCCATCGCCGATTTTCACCGATGCGCTTCAGGAAACTGTCATGGCGCGCATCATCCGCCCGGTACTGGCCGAAATGGCGCAGCGCGGCGCGCCCTTCAAAGGCGTGCTTTTTGCGGGGCTGATGATCACGGCAGAAGGCCCGAAGCTGATTGAATTCAATGTGCGCTTTGGCGATCCCGAATGCCAGGTGCTGATGCTGCGCCTGAAATCCGATCTGCTGCCGGCTTTGCTCGCGGCATGTGACGGCGAATTGGCGCGGTTTGATCTCCGCTGGGAAGCCTTGCATGCCATGGTGGTGGTGATGGCCGCGCGTGGCTATCCGGGCAGCTACGCCAAGGGCAGCGAAATCCGCGGCCTGGAAGCCGCCGGCCAGGTGCCGGGCGTGCAGGTTTTCCATGCCGGCACGGCGCGGCGCGAGGATGGCGCGCTGATCGCAACCGGCGGCCGCGTTTTGGGTATTTCCGCCACGGGCAAGACGCTCCGCGAAGCGCGCGATGCAGCTTATACCGCCGTGGATCGGCTGGATTGGCCGGGCGGCTTTTGCCGGCGGGATATCGCGTGGCGTGCCTTAAAATAATGACCCTTGCCGACTCGGGGCGCTTCCGGCCATGGAAGCCCGGTGTTGAACCTCATCAAGCTCTCTGTCGGTCCCAAGGATGTCGCCGCGCTGGCGGCCTTGCAGGCGGTGCGCCTGAAGGAAGACCCGCCGCTCCGCGCCTGGACGCGCATGTTCCCCAAACGTGTTGAGGAACTCTGCAATGGCGGCTCCATCTATTGGGTGATTGGCGGCTTTATCCGCGTGCGCCAGCGCATCCTGGAAATCCGCGAAGAAGAATGGGACGACAAAAGCCCCTGCGCGGCCCTGCTGCTGGACCCGGTGCTTGTCCCGGTAGAAGCGCGCCCCATGAAGCCCTTCCAGGGCTGGCGCTATTTGAAGCCGGAAGAAGCCCCGGCGGATGTGAACCAGGCGCGCCCACCAACGCGCGGGCTGGACGCCCTACCGCCCAAGCTCAGGCGCGATTTAGCCGAGCTCTGCCTGATCTGAACGCCCCCTGCTTTTCTTGAAAAAAATTAAGCTATCGCTCACGGCAGCGAGAGGTTGTGGCTGTCAGTGTGTTTGCGTTGCGCGGCTCATTCCCGGCATGCCGCGCCGCAACTGGTCCGTCTTCGGGCGGTACCCTTGGGCTGGCTGGTTAAATCCAGCCGGCCCTATTTTTTTGCCGCCTCCGCTTCCAATAGCGACAGCAAGCCTTCCAGCAATTGCGCCGGGGAAGGCGGGCAGCCTGGAATCAGCAAATCCACCGGCAGTACCGCTGCGATGCCGTTTTCCACAGCATAGGAACCTTTGAAGACACCGCCATCCACGGCGCAATCACCCGCCGCCACCACCCAGCGTGGCTCCGGCGTGCTGGCAAGCGCGCGTTCCAATGCTTCGCGCATGTTCAGACACGCAGGGCCCGTCACCAACAACACATCGGCATGTTTGGGGGAGGCAACAAAGCGCAGCCCAAATCGTTCCAGATCATAGGCGACATTCTGCAGCGCATTCACTTCCAGCTCACAGCCATTGCAGGAACCGCTATCCACTTCCCGGATTGCCAGGCTGCGGCCAAGCCGCGCACGGCTGGTCGCGGCCATTCTTTCGCCCAGTGCCTGAATGGTTTCCTGCGGCAGCAGCGGCGCATCATCCGTGAGTGGCTTCGCGAAAAGCGCCCGGGCGAGCTTCGGCCACAGCATTACAAATCCACCCCACTATAGGAACAATTGAAGGATTTATTGCATAGCGGAAAGTCGGCGACGATATTGTCTTCAATTGCCGCTTCCAACAGTGGCCATTGCAGCCAGGAAGGATCGCGCGGGAAAAGCGCGCGAATCAGCCCGCCATCATCAAGGGCGATCCAATGCAGGCATTCGCCGCGAAAGCCTTCAATCATCGCCACACCTTCGCCGGACCTCACCGGCAGCGGCGCCATCAACTCACCAGATGGAAGGCTGGCCAGCACTTGCCGCACAAGCGCGATGGATTGGCCGAGTTCAGTCACACGAATACGCACCCGCGCATCCACATCGCCGGCTTCCAGCACGGGAACATCGAAGCCAAGTGTTGGATAGGGCAGGCTTTGCGGCAGGCGGCGCGCATCGAAATCACGGCCAGAGGCGCGACCCACATGCCCGCCCGCAGCAAAATCGCGCGCCACATCGGGGCGCAAATATCCCGTTGTTACCACGCGATCCTGCAAGCTGGCTTGGGCTTCATAAATCTGCATGAGTGCTGGGATTTCCGCTTCCACCGCATCTAACGCCGCCAAAATCGCCTCAGCCCCGCGTGGCGCAATATCGGGCGCGACACCGCCAGGTAGAACGCGGTCCATCATCAGCCGATGGCCAAAGGCGGCAGCAATGGCGCGCAGGACGCCTTCGCGCAAAAGACCGCAGCGCGCATGCGGGAAGGCGAAGGCTGCGTCATTGCAGACAAAGCCCCAATCATTCAAATGATTATGGATGCGTTCCAATTCCAGCATCAACGCGCGCAGATGCAGCGCGCGTGGTGGCGGCGTCACACCAACAGCGGCTTCTACCGCCGCAGAAAACGCCCAGGAATGCGCAACGGTGGTATCGCCGGAAAGCCGCGCCGCATAACGCACCGCCGCACGGGGTGAGGTGCCAAGCATGAGCGAAAGCGTGCCCTTATGCGTATAGCCAAGCCTTTGTTCCAGGCGCACCACCGCTTCTCCCTGAACAGAAAAGCGGAAATGCCCAGGTTCGATCACGCCAGCATGGATGGGGCCGACAGGGATTTGGTGAATGCCATCACCGTCTGTTGGCAAGAATTCGGGCTGCGGGGCTTCGCCCGCAAAGGGGATCGGCTTGGCGGCCATCGGGTGGCGCAAGGGCCAGCGCCCGTGATCCAGCCAGGGGCGCAGATCCACCGCACCCTCCGCGCGATGGCCCCATAATTCCAGGATCATGCGTTCAAAGCGCACCGCACCGGGGCGCGTGGGGGAAAGGGCGGCGTAATTCCAACCTGCCGCCGGCGTTGAAGCCAGAACGGCCTCATTGCTTGGTTCATGCAGGAAGCAGGCATGCACCTGCGTCGCATCCGCCCAAAGCCCAAGCAGCGCCAAGGCCGGTTCCTGCTGCAAGGCCGCCGGTAATTGCCCCCAGGCAGTGGGGGAAAGCAAAAACCGCTCATAGGGCTTCGCCCCTTGCGGATTGCCGCCGCGGATCAGGCTGGACGCCGGCCCCATCATCCGATCATCCCCGCCGCCGCCTTGAGGAAACCGCTGAAAAGCGTGGGCATGGCCAGCCCCAACAACAACGCCACCGCCAGATGCAGCCAAAGCGGCACCAGCACCGCAAGCCCATGACCAGCAGTCGCCACATCAGGTGTTGCTCCACCAAAACAAAGTCCTTGCAGCGTATGGATCAGGGCCGTCATCGCCAGCACCAGCCCAAGTCCCAGCACCACTGCAAGCCAAGGCTGCGCGGCCATGGCGGCATTCAGTACGGCATATTCTGACGCAAACAACAGAAAGGGCGGCAGCCCGGCAATGGCGCCAATCGCCAAGGCAAGCCCCCAACCAAGCCAAGGATCACTGGCGACCAACCCAGAAATATCCGCTAATTTCTGGCTGCCCTTTTGCTGTGCCGCGCGCCCAATGCCGAAGAAAATCGCGCTTTTCACCAATGAATGGCCGATCATGTGCAACAAACCCGCGAGCGTCGCCGCCGGGCCACCAACACCGAAGGCAAAAGCGGCGATGCCCATATGTTCAATGGAACTCCAGCCGAAAAACCGCCTGGCATCACGCCGCCGCCAAAGTGCGAGCGATGCCAGCAGCACGGAAGCAAGGCCCAATGCCATCAGGAAAGGCCCAACCGCCAGCGTATCCGGATGCGCGCCAACAATGGCCTTTGCGCGCAACACCGCTAACATGGCGGCATTCAGCAAAAGCCCGGATAGCACGGCGGAAATCGCAATCGGGCCTTCCGCATGCGCATCGGGCAACCAGGAATGCAGCGGCACCAAGCCCGCCTTGGTGCCATAGCCAACCAGCAGGAAAACAAAAGCCAGGTTCAGCGTATCCGCATCACACCGCGCGGCAACGCGCCGTAGCGCTGCCCAGGAAAGCCCGCTTTCTGCATCCAACAGTGCCTGTGCGGCGGAATAAAGCAGGATGGTGCCAAACAGTGCCAGCGCAATGCCAAAGCCGCAGAGCATGAAGAATTTCCACGCCGCTTCCATCGCCGCCGGCGTGCGATGGACCGCCACCATCAGCACACTGGCCAGTGTCGCGATTTCAATCGCCACCCACAATATGCCAAGATTATCAGATAGCAGCGCCAGATATTGCGCGCCGAGAAACACCTGAAAAGCGCCGTGATAGGCACGGATGCGCCAGTGATCGAACCCCTCCGCCGTCAGCGTGGCTGCCGAGAAAATCGCGGTGGTCAAAGCCACAAAGGATGCCAGCAGCACAAAGGGCAGGTTCAGCGCATCAATGCGCGTCCAGCCTTGTTCGCCATGCGGCACAGTGAAAAGCGCCAAGGCCAGTAGAAAGGAAATCCCCGCGCAGCCAATATTCACCGCCGCCGCAATACGGAGCCTCGGCAAGGCCAGCAAGACCAACGCGCCCATCCAGGGGAAGAACACCATGATCCAGGGCAGCGGCATCACTCGCCCTCTCCCCTGTGCGTATCGAGGCTTTCCGTATCCAAGCTTTGAAAGCTTTCGCCCATTTGCAGCGCAAAGACACCAGCGATCACCGCCAGCATCAACACCAGCGCAGCGGTGGAAAGTTCCATCACCAACGGCATGCCGGCGACACCCACTGCCGCCAGGATCAAGCCATTTTCCAGGCTGAGCAGCCCGATCACCTGGCTGATCAGATTGCGCCGCGTGATCATCATCAGGCCGCCCAGCAGCACCACGGAAAGCGCCAGCGCCAAATCCTCCCGCGCCAAGGCGCGCTGCCCGGCGGTGGCCGGCAGCACCACCAGCAGCGCGAATCCCGCCAAAGCCACACCGGCGATCATTGAAGCACCAATGCCAAGCGCGGGATCAACGCCGCGCTGCAGATTAAAGCGCCGCACCAGCCGATGCAGCGCATAGGGGATGAGCACTGCCTTGGCGCAAAAAGCAATCGCCGCCGTCACATAAAGCCCCGCCGCCCCCTGCACATAGCCCTGCCAGGCGGCGGCAAGCGCCAGCAGCGCGCCTTGCGTCGCGAAGGCATTGATCACCGCAGAAATACGCCGCTGATAGAGCAGTACGAAGGACAGCAGCAGCACCGCCCCACCCAGAAGATGCGCCAGATCATAGGGAAGCTGCCCGAAACTCATGACAGCCCCGTTGAGACAAAAAGGAACACCGCACCCAGCAAGCCAAGCAGCAGCGCCGCGCCCAAAAACTCCGGTACGCGAAAGACGCGCATCTTGGCGATCGTGGATTCAAACACCGCCAACGCAAAAGCAAGCGCGGCCATTTTCACGATGAAGACGCATAGCCCCATCACCCATGCAAGCGGCCCCGCGCCAGGTGCCGCCATGCCAAAGGGCAGAAAGACTGCCGCCAGCAGTGCCAACCAAAGCGTAAGACAAAGCGATGCCTGAAATTCCCACAGCGCCAAATGGCGGCCAGAGGCTTCCAGGATCATCGCCTCATGCACCATGGTCAATTCCAGGTGCGTGGCGGGATTGTCCACCGGAATGCGCGCATTCTCCGCCACCGCCACCGCCAGCAGCGCAACCGCAGCAAAGCCGAGCGATACGCGAAGCCCCAGCGTGCCTTCCTGAAAAATCCCGGTGATCACATCCAGATTCGCTGTGCCGGCCAGGATGGCGAAAATCAGTGCAGCCAACACCAGGGCAGGTTCCGCGAGTGCGGCAAAGGCCATTTCGCGCGTTGCACCAATACCGCCAAAGGCGGTGCCCACATCCATCCCCGCCAGCGCCATGGCAAAGCGCCCCAGCGCCAAAAGCCCTGCAATCAGCAGCAAATCGGCGAAAGGGGCGAGTACCATGCCGCGCGCAAAACTCGGCACCAGCGCTGCCGCCAGAAGCGCAGAAGCCACCGCGACATAAGGCGCGGCGCGTGAAATTGCGGAAGCATTTTCCGCCAGCACTGGGCGTTTCTTCAAAAGCTTCAGCAGATCGCGCCAAGGCTGCAAAGGATGCGGCCCGCGCCTTCCCATCAGCCGCGCCTTCAGCCACCGCACCGAACCTGCCAGCACCGGCGCCAGCGCCAGAATCAGCGCCAGATGCAACAGCTGCGTCAGAAGGCTGGATAGGATACTCATGTCCGTTCCAGCCAAATCAGCAACGCCATCAACGCCAGCAGCACCGCAAAGCCAAGCCCCAGACATTGCCTGAGCGAGAAATCGCGCAAGCGTTCCGCAAGCGCCGCCAGCCTATCGCGCGCCCGTGGCAAAGGCACTGAAATCAGCGCCAATACTGGATCATGAAACCCTGCCTGCAAACGTGCGGGCGCGATATTGCCGGGGGGCGGCATGTCCACCTTCTCTCGCGCTGCCAGCAGCGTCCGGCCCAGCATGCGGCGCAACGGCTGCGCCATGCCGGCGGCGGAAACTTGCGTTGCTGGATCACCAAAGGGCAGATGATGCGGCGCTGCGACGAAGCCGCAATCCCAGGCGGGGCCGCGCACAATACCCGGCGCCTGCCGGCGCGCGAACCACACAACGCCGCCACCCATCAGCAGCAACAAGACAAAGACGATCATCGGCGCATAACCCGCGCCGCCTTCCGAAACCGTCACCGTGACACCACCGAGGGCGGAAAGCCCCGCGCCCGCACCCGTCAACAGCCGTAGCGCCGGCGCGGCGAGTTGCAGTAAAAACCCTGGCGTCAGGCCAAAGATCACTGTCAGCGCAGCGGGCAGGATCAGCGCGGCACGCGCCACGCCGGAAAGCTCCGTCGCACCTGCGGCGCGCGGGCTGCGTGGCCGGCCCAGAAACACCAACCCGTAAAAGCGCAACATGGCCGCAGCGGCCAGCGCCACCGCCAGCGCCGCCAAGGCAGTGGCCGCTGCCGCGCCAATCTGGAAAGCAAGATCACCCACGCGCCAGGCGGCGATTAGCGCCTGCAACAGCAACCATTCGGATGCAAAGCCCGAAAGCGGCGGCAGCGCGGCGGCAGCAGCCGCACCCAGCAGCACCAAACCAGCAGTCCAGGGCATGGCATGGATCAGGCCGCCCAACCGATCCATGCGCCGCGATGCCGCGCCATGCAGCACCTCACCAGCGCCCAGAAACAGCAGGGTCTTGAACATGGCATGGTTCAGCGCATGCAGCAGCGCCGCGCCGGCCGCCACGGCCGCCAGCGCACCCAAATCCGCCGCGCGAAACGCCAAGGCCAGGCCAAGCCCAAGCGTGATCAGCCCAACATTCTCGATGGTGGAACAGGCCAGCAGCGTTTTGGTGTCTTCCTCCATCGCGGCGCGCAGCGCCCCCATGATGGCGGAGGCGACGCCCAACGCCATCAGCACCGCGCCCCAAAACAGCGGCTGCGCCGGGCCGGCGAGGTCAAACATCACGCGCGCCAGCACATAGATCGCCACCTTGGTCATGGCGGCTGACATCAGCGCGCTCACATGGCTCGGTGCTGCGGGATGCGCCAAGGGCAGCCAGACATGCAAAGGCACCAGCCCCGCCTTTGATCCGGCGCCAATCACCACCAGCAGCAATATGGCCAGCGCGCGCAAACCATCCGGTGGCGCGGCGCGCAAGGCAGCGAAACCCGCGCCCGCCGAAGCGCCAGCGGCCAGCAAGCCAAAGCAGAGGATCAGCGCCGCGCCCCCCAAGGCTGCGAAGCCCAGATACAGCCGCGCGGCGCGGCGATTTTCCACCTGTTCATGCTCATGCGCGACCAGCACCCATGACGCAAAGGACATGAGTTCAAATCCAAGCACCAAGGTAAAACCATCGGCGGCAAGCAAGGTCAGCGCCATACCGGCCAGAAACAGCGGATAGGGCACCAGGCGGCGCGGTGCCTCTGGCCCCTTCACATGGCCTAAGGCGAAGCCGGAAGCGGCCATACCGCAAAGGCCCAGGATCAACAGGAACCAGGCAGCAAGCGGATCAAGCGCAAGCCGCATCGCCCCCCAGGGTGGGCCGAAAGGCAGCGTAAGCGTGGCGGGGGCGGAAATCAGCCCAATGATGCCGCCCAGCGCCAATACCAAGGAAGCCAAGGCTGATCCCGCATAAAGCAGCCTGACGCCAAGCGCGGCCCGCGCCAAAACAGGCGCCGCTATCGCAAGCAGCGCAAGGCCCGCCAGCACCAGAGCAAGGGTGATCAACACGATTCGCCGCCATTGCCTTCCATGGTTGGAAGGCTAAGCCCGCAGCCAGCCCCAGAACAACCCGGAAAGCGTGCTGACTTGTTACAACATCGCCAAGGGCCGCTTGCGGCGCGGCGGCGGGAAGGCCGCATCCAGCGCAGCGATATCCTCGGGGCTAAGGGTAATCTCCCGCGCCGCCGCGTTTTCCCGCACATGGGCAAGGGTCGCAGCCTTGGGGATGCTCACCACGCCAGGCTGGCGGAGCGTCCAGGCAATGGCGATTTGCGCTGGGCTTTTGCCATGCCGCGCCGCCACACTTGCAAGCGCGGGATTACGCAGCATACGCCCGCCCTGCCCCACCGGCGAATAGGCCATCACCGGCATGGCGCACCCGGCGCAAAAGGTCAGCAGATCAAACTCGGCGCCGCGATGCTCCAGGCTGTAAAGCACCTGATCCGTCGCGCAATCTGCCAGCGCCGCACCCAATTCTTGCAGATCATCCACATCCAGATTGGAAACGCCCCAGCGCCGGATTTTTCCAGCCTGACGCAGCGCCTCAAACCCCGCCACGGTTTCCGCGAGTGGCACAGAACCGCGCCAATGCAGCAGATAAAGATCAATGGTTTCGATCCGCAATCGCTTCAGGCTGCGCTCACAGGCCGCCACAACGGCGCGCCGCGACGCATTATGCGGATAGACCTTGGAGACGATGAACACCTCATCACGCCGCCCGGTGATGGCATCGCCCACCACTTCCTCGGCCCCGCCATCGCCATACATCTCGGACGTATCAATCAAGGACACACCAAGATCGAGCCCCGCGCGCAGCGCATCGGCTTCCGCCGCGCGCTTCGTGCGATCTTCCCCCATGCCCCAGGTCCCTTGCCCAAGGCGTGGGATGGCGAAGCCGGGTGCCATATCAGGGAATGGTATAGCCGCGCGCCTTGCCGACGCTTTCATTCCATACCCGCGCGCAATCCGCCCAAACGCGGTTGCAGCTATCGCGGAAGCTTGGCAGCACCACCGCGGTCACGGCTTCACGCACGCGGCGTTCATCTTCCGCCGGCGGTGTCACCAGCTGCACATTGAATTTGCGCGTGGTGCAGGCATCCTGGCCCTGGAAGCAGGCGAAGGCCTCATCGCTCGCGGCCCGTGCCAAATCCCACATTTGCTTTTCCAAATCAGCAAAAGCGCGCGTGAGTGCGGCCTGCTGTTCCGGGCTGAAGCGCCGCCATGCCGCGAGCGACATGAAATGCCCCTGCACCCCGGAAGCAAGCGACACCGGCAAGATGGTGCGGATAACCTCTCCCCAATTCGCGGTATAGGCGGAAGTGGCTGAGGTGATGCCGCATTCCACCGTGCCGCGCTGCAACGCCTGATAGGTTTCAGAAAGCTGCAAGGTCACGGGCGTGGCACCCAAGGATTGCAGCAGCGCCGACATGGTGGGCGTATAGGACCGCACCTTGAGACCACGCAGATCGCCCATGGAAGCAACCGGGCGATTGCAAAAGAACATCTGCGCACCAAAGGGCCAGAGCGTCATGACCTTCGCGTTGAAGCGTTCTTGCAAGCGCCGATCCAGCGCCTCACGCCCGCCGGCAATAGCCTGCTGCGTTTCTTCCAGAGTCGTGGAAACGCCGATCAAATCGAGCGAATCAATAAAGGGCTCATCGCGCGCAGTTTGGCCGATCAAGACGCTCATCACATCAAAAGTGCCATTGCGCAGATGGCGCAGCGCATCCGGCGCGGCGGCGCCCACCTGGTCCATCGGGTTGAAGGTGACGGCCAGGTTGATACCGGTGGCCTGGGAAAGGCCAGTGAAGAAGGGGCGTTCAATGCCCTCCGTATGGCGGGAATTGGACGTGAAATGCCCCGCCACACGCAGCTGGATTGGGCTTTGCGCCAAGGCCGGGGCGGCGGCAAGCAGGGCGCCAAAGGCCGCGCCAAGCAGGGAAAGGGGGGTGCGCATGAAATCTTCTCCCGAAAAAGTCGGCACGGATTTTGCGAACCCTGCCGCCGTAAGTGATGAGTTTTGCCAGGTTGCAGTCTCTGTGCAACACGGCGTTCGATTTGCCAAGCAACCGGCGCGCCAAGGCGGGCCGAAGCGTTTTGAACAAGGCCCTGCCGCCCATGACCCCGAAAGACCCGAACCCGGTCAGCCGCTTTTTCGCGCCACCTGCCCGATTTCTCGCCATTCTGTCCGGCTGGTGGCTGATTGCGCTGTCCTTCCTGACGGTGGCGGAAATCCTGCTGCGCAAATTCTTTTCCATCTCTCTGCAGGGGGTGGATGAAATTGGCGGCTATACCACCGCCATTGTCTCGGCTTTTGGGTTTGCCTCAGCGCTTACGATCAAGGCGCATACGCGGGTGGATTTCCTGTTGGGGCGCATGCCTGCATTCCTGCGCGCCGCGCTGAATACGCTCGCTTATGGGCTGCTGGCCGGCATGGCGGTTTACGGCGCCTGGCGCGGCTGGTCGGTCCTGGAAGAAAGCATTGAATTCCAGGCACACGCCAATTCGCCGCTGCAAACGCCACTTTGGGTGCCGCAGGGCGCCTGGATGATTGGGCTATTGCTGTTCGCGGTTTCTGCCGGCGCCATGGCCGCGCATGCCTTTTGGCTGCTGCTGTCAGACCGGGCGAAGCTCAATCTATTCTACGGTCCGCTTACGCTTGATGAGGAAATCGAAGCTGAAATGGGCACCATTCTGGAACGTGAAGGCAAACAGCCATGATCGGCGTTACCGAAGCCAGCATCGGCTTTCTGCTGCTGATCGCCTTCCTGTTTTTGGGCCTACATGTGGCGGTGGCGATGTTCCTGATCGCGCTGCTGGGCGCGGCGCTATATCTTGGCCCGCCCTTGGTCGCCGCCTTTGGCACGCAGCTTTGGGGCGCGATGGAAGATTATGTGCTGCTATCCATACCGCTTTACATTTTGCTGGGTGAGATTCTGGTGCGGTCTGGTTCGACGGATCGGTTGTATCGCTCGCTCGCGGATTGGCTGAACATCCTGCCGGGGGGCTTGCTGCACACGAATATCGGTGCCTCTGCCGTGTTTTCCGCCGTATCCGGTTCTTCCGTTGCCACGGCTGCGACGATTTCAACCGTGGCACTGCCTTCCTTCCGGAAACGCCGCTATGATACGCGCTTGGTATTGGGGTCCATCGCGGCTGGCGCTTCGCTCGGCAATCTGATCCCGCCCGGGATTGCGCTGATTGTCTATGGCGCCATGACCAATACCTCGGTCGGGCAGCTATATGCCGCTGCCGTGGTGCCGGGGATTGTGATGACGGTGCTGTTCATGGGTACCATCATCTTGATTGCGCTGGTGAAGCCCCATCTGGTGCGCCAGAAGGAAGTCGCCGATCCCTTGCGCGAAAGGCTGAAGCGCCTGGTGGATCTGATGCCACCCTTGGTGATTTTCGGCATCATCATGGGCTCCATCTACACCGGCTGGGCGACAGTGACGGAAAGCGCTGCCCTTGCCGTGGTGGTGGCTTTGCCCATCGCCGCCTTCTATGGCCGGCTTTCCATTCGTATGCTGCATGATTGCTTCATCGCGACAGCCAATCTGACGGCGATGAGCATGCTGATCCTGGCCGTTGCCTTTTATCTGAACTTCGTCATGGGGTTGCTCGGCGTGACGCCAGCGCTTGGCGCTTTTGCTACGAGTATTGGCGCCAGCCCGCTGGAGTTGATTATTGCGCTCACGATCTTCTATTTGCTGCTGGGTATTTTTTTCGAGACCCTACCCATGCTGGTGGGTACCGTGCCGGTAGTCTTTCCGGTGATTGTGGCTGCCGGCATTGATCCTGTCTGGTTCGGCGTTTTCATCGTGCTGATGTGCGAGATTTCATTGATCTCGCCGCCTGTGGGCATGACGCTTTACGTCATTCAGGCGGTCAGGCGCGAAGGCACGATTGCCGAGGTATTCCAAGGCACCGTGCCGTTCTTCATCGCCATGGTGGTAATGACGGCGCTGCTGATCGGCTTTCCCGAAATGGCGTTATGGCTACCGCGCGTCACCTTCGGGCCATAACGTACTTCAGCTATCCGCCACTTCTACCATCACCAATTCAGCATCTTCGCTGGCGGTGATGGTGATCGCGTCCTCCGCCCGAATGGCGAGGCCATCGCGCGCGCCAGCTTCAACGCCATTCACGCTGACTGCACCACGCGCCAGCACCAGATAGGCCGCGCGGCCTTCGGCCAAGGGTTGCGTCAGGCTTTGCCCCTTGGCCAGTGTCGCCGCCATCACCGCGCCATCCACATTGATGGCAAGCGCACCAGACTCCGCATCTGAAGGCCGGCCTGATGCCAAAACCTCAAAGCCTGCATCGCGCTTTTCCTTGGGGAATTTCTTCGCCCCCCAGGAAGGTGGCAGGCCGGTGCGGTCCGGCATGATCCAAATCTGAAATAGTGTGGTCACACCCGGTTCCAGATTGTATTCGGCATGCACCACGCCAGTCCCCGCACTCATTACCTGCACATCGCCGGCTTCGGTACGGCCTTCATTGCCCATACTGTCCTTATGGGTGATGGCGCCTTGGCGGACATAGGTGATGATTTCCATATCCCGATGCGGGTGCGGGTCAAACCCCGTGCCGGGCGCGATTTCATCATCATTCCAAACGCGCAGCCGGCCCCAATTCATGCGGCCAGCATCGCGGTAATGCCCAAAGGAGAAATGGTGATTGGCATTGAGCCAACCGAAATTGGCCTTGCCCAAGCTTTCAAAGGAACGGAGTTCGATCATTGCTTTTTCCGAATGGCCGCTTGTGGCCTTGCCCCGTCACATGGGGTCGCGGCGCGGGCGGCGCCATACCGCCCGCGCAAGCCTGATATGCAAAGCCAAACCGGCTCAGCGACACATCAGCACGGGAATTTCCGCATTCTCCAGCACATGGCGCGTCACACCGCCCAGGATCAATTGCCGCAGGCGGGAATGGCTATAGGCACCCATGGAAAGCATATCGGCGCCGAAATCGCGCACCGCGCCCAAAAGCCCTGCCCCCACATCGCGGGTTTGCGGCTTGAATGGCGCCAGCTCTGCCTCAACGCCGTGCCAGCGCAGATAGGCTTGAATACCCTCGGCCTTCGGGCCGCGGCGCTGATATTCATCGGCGCAGAGAATCCGCACGGCCTTGGCCTGATGCAGCCAGGGCAAAGCGGCCGCAACTGCCGCAGCGCTTTCGGCCGTGCCATTCCAGGCGATGCAAATGCGCGTACCAATCGCCGCCGGCGGCGTGCGTGGCGCAATCAATACGGGCCGGCCGGAATCGAACAGGATGGCGTGCAACGCATCGCTGCTCGATACATCCTCCCCCGCTTCCGGGTGCGGCACCACGGCCAGGTCGTAAAGGCGCGATTGCTGCGCGACGATATCTTCTTCCCGCCCCACCATGGATTCGAAGGAAAGCGTGGGGCCATCGGTTTTCGCGGCGGTGTCAGGGTTATCGGCCAGTGTCACATCGCCCAGATTGGCGGTGAATTTCTGGAACAGATTCTTGACGCGATCCGCCCGCTCACCGCTTTCGCGTTCGGTGGCCGCCATCATTTCCTCAATCATCGCGCCGGAAAGCCCTTCCCCGGCAAGCGGCGCCACATCCCGCGCATCCACGCGCACATGCAGGCAATGCACATGCGCGCCCCAAATGCGCGCTGCGATCAGCGCGGTGCCAAGCGCGGATTCCCCAGCAGCCGTGCCAGTCAACGGCAGCAATAGACGGCGATAGGCCATGGCAATGCCTCCTCGTTACTTTGGTTTTGTTTACGTCGCCCCAGATATGGGATGGATTAACACATATTTCAGCCCACCACACCAAGGGCTTTGTGCGCCGCGCCCAGCGCATCCCCCGCGGCATCCAGCCGCAGCCAATCAATCGGCCCGGGGTCGGCCTGCGCGGCCTGTTCCAATACGGCGATGGTGGCGTCCGAGGCATCACCGCGCCGCGCCAGGATACGGGATTTCAGGATTTCCATTGGTGCTTCAAGCCAAAAACCCTGAAACGGCACACCCACGCGCGCCGCGATTTCCGCCGCCTTTTGCCGATGCCCCGCGTCCAGAAACATCGCATCCAAGGCAACCGCATGGCCTTGGCGCAAAGCGGCCTCTGCAATCATGAATAATTCTTCATGTGTGGCGCTGCTCACGGCCTCGGAATAGGCCGCGGGGAGCAGGGGCGCTTCCGGCGGCACCCCGAAGCGCCGCTTGCGGAGTTCATCGCTACGCAGCAGCAGCGCCCCCGGGGCAGCGCCGAGCGCAGGCGCCAACCCGCGCGCCAGGGTGGATTTGCCCGTGCCTTGCAACCCGCCGACCGCAATCAACCGCGGCGGCGGCGGCGCCAAATAGCCAGCCGAAGCTCGCAAAAGCGGCACACCATCCCGCCCGCGCGCGGCTTCCACATGCGCGCGCACCAGGGCACGCAAGGCAAGCCAAAGCGGCAAGGGGCAAAGCACGCCATAATCGCCCGCGCACGCCAGATAACGGTTTAACACACGGTTCGCCGTAGCACGCCCCGCCTGCTGGTCCAGATCCATCAGCAGAAAGGCCAGATCATAGCCGGCATCAATCCGCGCCAAAGCCTCATCGAATTCCAGCGCGTCAAAGGCGGTGGGCTTGCCCTGCCACAGGCAGAGATTCCCCAAATGCAGATCGCCATGGCAGCGCCGAATACGGCCCTCGCCTGCGCGCGCTGCAAGCAGGGGGGCGCTTCGTACCAGTGCCGCCTGAAACTGCGTGGCAAGCGGCGTGAGGGCGGCTTCCGGCAAACCCGCCGCGCTTGCAGCGCGCAGATTGCCGGCCAGTACTGCCGCCATGGCCGCCGGTGCATCCAGCCCCGCCACCTGGGGTGCCGCCCCATGCAGGGCGAAAACTGCATCGCCCAAAGCGTCCAGCAATGCTGGCGTCAGCGCGCCCCGCGCCGCCGCCGCATCCAGGAAATCGCCAGCGGGGATTGGCGCCATGCGGAGCACCCATTCCACAACCTCACCCGCCCCCCCTTCCTGAAAGCTTCCATCCGGGGCGCGGGTGATCGGGACCACATCGCGGTAAATACCCGGCGCGGCGGGCTGGTTCAGTTCTAATTCCCGCCGGCAGAAATGCCCTCGCGCGGCCAGGGTGCTGAAATCCAGAAACCCCAGCGCGACCGCCTTTTTCATCTTCCAGGCGGTGTCCCGCCCCACGAAAATCGCCGAAATATGGGTTTCAATCGGCTGGGTGCCGGCCAAACCGGCAAGGAAGGCCGCAACCTCCGCCTGGGCGGGGGGAATGCCCGCGGCAAGCGTCACGGATAGAGGGTTTCCAGCCGCCATCCCGCACCATCGCGGTGAAACACACGGCGCTCATGCAGGCGGAAGGGCATGTCGCGCCAGAATTCAATCCGTGCCGGCAGCACGCGAAAGCCGGACCAGAAGGGCGGGCGCGGGATCTCGCCCACCGCGTATTTCAGCCCATATTCCGCCACCGCCTTTTCCAAAGCGAAGCGGCTTTCCAACGGGCGGGATTGCTTTGACGCCCAAGCGCCGAGCCGGGACGTGCGCGCGCGGGAGGCATAATAGGCATCGGCCTCAGCGTCCGAAACCTGCTCCACCTGGCCTTCAACGCGGATGCTGCGCTGGAGCGTTTTCCAGTGAAAACAAAGCGCGGCGAAGGGGTTGGCGGCCAATTCGCCGCCCTTGCGGCTATCCAGATTGGTGTAGAAAACAAAACCCCGCGCATCCACGCCCTTCAGCAGCACCATGCGCGCCGATGGCCGACCATCTGGCGTGGCGGTGGCTAGGCACACCGCATTGGGGTCATTGATCTCCCCCTTGGTGGCTTCCGCCATCCAATCCTGAAACAGGGCATAGGGGTCTTCGGTGGTGGTCGCGGTGCCGTCCATTGGTTTCTCCTTGTCCTGCCCTGTATCGGGACGCTTTGCGAAAGGGCAAGGCCCTTGCCCGGCATCCGGCGCCATGGCAGACCGCGGCAACGCAATAGCCGGATGGTCCCACTACCCATGAACGACGCGGAACCAGCACCCAGCATCCCGACAGGCACCTTGATGGCAGGCAAGCGCGGCCTGATCATGGGGGTCGCGAATGATCGCTCCATCGCCTGGGGTATTGCCCAGGCGATCGCCGCCCAAGGGGGCGAGGTTGCCTTTACCTATCAGGGTGAGGCGCTTGAAAAGCGCGTGCGCCCGCTGGCGGAAAGCCTGGGGTCAAGCCTTGTTGTGCCCTGCGATGTGGCCGATGACGCCGATATGGATGCCGCCTTTGGTGCGGTGGAAAAGGCCTGGGGGGGGATTGATTTTCTGGTCCACGCCATTGGCTTTGCCGATAAGCAGTTTCTGCGCGGGCGCTATCTGGACACGCCGCGCGATGCCTTCCTGCAAGCGATGGATATCTCCTGCTATTCCTTCGTGGCGGTGGGCCGCCGCGCTGCCGCGCTGATGAAGCCGGGCGGCTCTCAGCTGACCCTTTCCTATCTTGGGGCCGAACGCGTGACGCCTCACTACAATGTGATGGGGGTTGCCAAGGCCGCTTTGGAAGCGAGCGTACGCTATATGGCGACCGATTTGGGTGAGGCCGGCATTCGCGTGAATGCCATCAGCGCCGGCCCGATCAAGACGCTGGCCGCCAGCGGCATTGGTGATTTCCGCTATATCCTGAAATGGAACCAGTACAATTCGCCGCTTCGGCGCAATGTGACGATCGAAGAAGTGGGCGGCGCAGGATTGTATTTGCTGTCTGATCTTTCCGCCGGCGTCACGGGCGAAGTGCATCACGTGGATAGCGGCTATCATATTGTGGGCATGAAGAACCCCGACGCGCCGGATATTTCCACGGTCTGAGGCGCTGCCCTGCTTGCGCGGCGCCTTTACCGCCGCAGGGAAGGCGACCAAGGACATCGCTTGGTGACGGTAAATATTAGCGCCTGACGCGTTCCACCCCGCCCTGGCGCGTATGGCCGCGCAGCGCCATGCATTCAAAATAGGTCCGGCGTTGCGTGGTCACGATTTCATTGCGCAGGCGTTCTTCCTGCGCCTGAAAGCCGATGAAGATGCTGTGTCGCAAATCCCTGAGCGCCGGATCGCGCCGGGCTTCTTCCCGGCAGGCCACCGCATCTTCGCTGGTATCGGGCGGGAAGATATCTTCGCGCGATTGGCTGGCGCAGCCTGCCACCGCCAAGGCCACCAGAAATGCCGCCGCTGTCTTCATGATGCCAACCAATCTTCGATCAACCGGCGCGCGATGGAATCAACACGCGGCAGGGAAAAGCCAAGCTGCTGGTGATTGCGCAAATCATCCCGGCTGAACCAGCGCGCATCGCGCAGTTCTTCCGGGTCAATAGTGATTTCCTCGCTCAGACCCTCGGCATGGAAGCCAAGCATGATGGAAGACGGAAAGGGCCAGGGCTGGGATGAATGGTAGCGTACCTGCCCGACCTTCACATTGGCTTCTTCCTGAACCTCCCGCCGCACCGCTTCTTCCAGGCTTTCGCCAGGTTCCACAAAGCCCGCCAGTGTTGAATACATGGTGGTATTCGGGAAGCGCTGCGAATGGCCCAGCAGGCAGGAATCGCCACGCACCACCAGCATGATCACGGCAGGGTCGGTGCGCGGGAAATGCTGCGTGTTGCAGGCCGTGCAGCTCATCGCATTGCCGGCGCTGCGCGGTTCACAAACGCCGCCGCAAACGCCACAAAACCGATGCTTGGTGCGCCAATGCATCAGGCCGCGCGCATGGGCCAGCACGCTGGCTTCCCCAGGCGGAAGCAGCCCGGCCACCTGGCGCAGATCAGCAAATACACCCAATTCCGCCGGCAGCAGGGGAATCGGATCATCCGCCGTGGAACAATCCACGGCAAAGACCTGCCTTCCTTCCCATTCACCCAGCCAAGCCCAGGGCCCGCCCGCCATGCGGAGAGCGCCGGCAGCCTCCCCGGTCAGCAACACGGCCTGGGGTGCGCCTTCGGCCACGCCGCGCATCAGGCTGCGGGCACGCCAGACGGGGGCGAAAACCGTATTGGGATCAGCAAGCGCCGCTTCAATGAAGGCGGCGTCTTCGCGGCGGTGGGATGCTCGGTCTAGCGGGCTGCCTGTATAGGCGTTGGGTCGGCTGGCGGGGATTGAAAGCATGGGCGTGAAACTGCCACGCGGCCCGGCGCTGGGCAACCAAGCCCCCCATTGGCATTGGGGCATGGGGACATGATATGGTGCCTTCGGAAGGTCGGCGGTGGACGGGCTCCTCGCCAACCCGGTCAGGTCCGGAAGGAAGCAGCCGTAACGGGTTCTTGCTCGGGTCGCTTGCCGGCCTTCCACCTTTTTCGAGAGACCGCCCGCGCCATGGCTTCCGATATGTTCGGCTCACCGCTTCCCGCGCCTGGCGATGACACGCCGGAAGAAGCGGGCCTGCCTGAGCCGCCAGCGCCAGACGGACCGGGGCTGTTTGGGGACCCAGCGCCGCCCGCACCAGCACCCGCGCCGGTGGCGAAGCCCGCCGAACAGCCAGGCTACCGCGTTCTGGCGCGCAAATACCGCCCGACCAGCTTTGATGATCTGATTGGGCAGGATGTGCTGGTGCGCACGCTCCGCCACGCTTTCGCGCAGGGGCGCGTGCATCACGCCTTTTTGCTGACCGGAGTGCGCGGTGTTGGCAAAACCACCACGGCGCGCATCATTGCGCGCGCGCTGAATTGCATTGGCGTGGATGGCAAGGGCGGCCCCACCGCTGACCCTTGCGGCGTCTGCCCGGAATGCAAGGCGATACTCGCGGATCGGCACCCGGATGTGGTGGAACTGGACGCCGCTTCCAATAATAGCGTGGATGATGTGCGGGAATTGCGAGAGGCGCTGCGCTTCCGGGCCAGCCAAGGCCGGCAGAAGGTTTTTATCCTTGATGAATGCCATATGCTTTCCGGTGCTGCCTTCAACGCCTTTCTGAAAACGCTGGAAGAACCACCATCCGGCGTGACCTTCATTCTGGCGACAACGGAATTGCGTAAGGTGCCAATCACCATTCGTAGCCGCTGCCAAACCTTCGCTTTGCGCCGTGTGCCGCAGGATAGCTTGGCGCAGCATTTCGCGCGGATATGCGACAAGGAAGCCGTGACGGCCGAGGCTGATGCGCTTTCCATGATTGCGCGCGCTGCCGATGGTTCCGTGCGCGATGGGCTTTCCCTGCTGGATCAGGCAATTGGCCAATCCGGCGCGGCGGAAGTGCGCGCGGAAGCGGTGCGTGACATGCTGGGCCTGGCTGACCGCGCCATGATCATTGATCTGATGGAAGCGCTGATGGGCGGGGATATTGCCGCAGCGCTTGGCATCATGGATCGCGCGCATGAATTGGGCGCTGACCCCTTGGTGATTTTGCAGGATCTGGCCGAGCTTTGCCATTTGCTGACGCGCTTCCGCGCAGCACCCGCGCTGCGCCAGGATGGATCGCTTCCGGAAGCTGAGCGTGTGCGCGGTGCGGCTTTGGCGCAACGGCTTTCCGTACCGGTACTTGGCCGCACCTGGCAAATGCTGCTGAAGGGCATTGGCGAATTGCAGCTTGAAGGCGCTGACCGTCGCGCTGCGGCGGAAATGGTACTGATCCGCATTGCCCATGTGGCGGATATGCCAACGCCTGGTCATTTAGTGAAACGCCTGACCGAAGCGGGCGAAGTTGGCGGCACCCCGCGCCCTGCCCCCAATGGTGGTGGTGGCGGCTTGCGCGCCGTGGCCGGCGGAGCGCCGGTGCGTGCAGAAGCAGCACTAAGCCCGCCCGCGACGGCGCTGGCACAGCCCAGTACCTGGCAGGAAATTGTCGCCCTCGCTTCCGGTGTGAAGCCGCTATTGCATGCGCAACTTCGCCATAGTGTGCACCCCGTGCGCATTGCGCCGGGGCGGCTTGAAATCAACCCGGAACCGGACGCGCCACGCGATCTGGCCGCGCAATTGACCGCGCTGCTGTCAGAAGCAACCGGCCAGCGCTGGACGGTGATCATCACCCAGGAAGCCGGCGCGCCGACACTGGCCGCGCAAGGTAAGGAAGCAGAAGCAGATCGGCTTGCTGCTGCCCGCGCGCATCCCTTGGTGCAGGCCATCCTGGCAGCCTTTCCAGGTGCCACGATTGAAGCGGTGCATGATGGTGCGGCTGACGCCTATGGCCTTTCGCGCAGCGCCGCGACCGCTGATGATGATGCGCGCGATTTCGCGCCACCCGATGCCGAACCCGCTTACGGCGATGATGAAACCCCTCCCGATGATTTTTAGGCGAAAGAGACCATGAAGAACCTGGGCAATATGTTGAAGCAGGCGCAGCAGATGCAATCGCGCATGCAGGAAATGCAGGCCAAGCTGGAAGCCACCGAAGTGGAAGGCCAATCTGGCGGCGGCATGGTGGTGGTGCGCCTGACCGGCAAGGGTGATTTGCGCCGCGTGACGATTGATCCTTCACTGATGAATGCAGATGAACGCGAAGTGCTGGAAGATTTGTTAGTGGCCGCCCATGCCGATGCCAAGCAGAAGGTGGAAACAACCATGGCGGCTGAAATGCAAAAGGCGACTGCCGGCATGAATCTGCCGCCAGGCATGAAGCTGCCTTTCTGACCTTGTACGCAGCCTGATGCTGCATAACGACCCGATCGAGCATTTGATTGCGCTGCTCTCGCGCCTGCCTGGCCTTGGCCGGCGCAGTGCTCGACGCGCTGTCTTGAAAATGCTGATGGATCCGGATGGGCAGATGCTGCCCTTGGCCGCTGCACTGCGTGATGCGGCAAGCGCGGTGAAACCCTGTCAGGTTTGCGGCAATCTGGACACTATCTCCCCCTGCGCCATTTGCCGCGATCCGCATCGGGACCGGAAGCTGGTTTGCGTGGTGGAAGGGGTGGCCGATCTATGGGCGCTGGAACGCGCCCACGCGCATCAAGGGTTGTACCATGTGCTGGGCGGTATGCTTTCCGCGCTGTCCGGCACAGGGCCGGAAGATTTGGCTATTCAGCCGCTGCTCGCGCGGATTGAACAGGATAGCATTGCTGAGGTGATTCTCGCTTTGCCCGCGACAGTGGAAGGCGCAACTACCGCGCATTATGTAACAGATCGGCTGAAGCCAAGCGGTGTTGCCATTACGCGCTTGGCGCAGGGCGTGCCCATTGGCGGCGCTTTGGATGTGCTGGATGATGGCACGCTCGCCGCTGCGCTGAAGGCACGCCGGCCATTATGATGGAATGACTACCGCGCTGGCGTCACATCCTGCGCGCGGGTTCTCTCATCCACCCGCGAATCATGGGTGAAGCCACGCCGCATCGCCCAGATATTTTTCTGCAAATGGGTGGAGATGATGCCGGCATCTTCCACCACCACCCGCGTTGCTTGCCGTAGCAGCGCTTCGCGCTTTGGCGCATCCAATTCCCGCGCGGCGCTGGCCAGCAGCGTATCGAATTCCGGGTTGGAATAGCGCCCGCGATTGACCGAACCGGTGCCGCGCGCGCGATCATAAGTGGCGGCGATGGAACGCAACCCCGCCATGGGTTCACCCGTTGAGCTGCCCCAGGATACCAGAAAGATCGAAAATTCCTGACGGGATGCGCGCGCGATGAAGCTGGCATAGGGCGCCACATCCACCTGGGTGCGAATGCCAATCCGCGTCCACATCTGCCCGACAGCTTGCGCAATGCGCGCATCATTTGGGTAGCGGTCATTTGGGCCATGCAGAGTCAGACGAAAACCATTGGGATAGCCGGCTTCCGCCAGCAGCTTCTTCGCCTGGTCCGGATCAGCGCGCGAGATGGCCAGTTCCGGCACATAACCAAAAGCACCTTCGGGCATCACCTGGCGCGTGGCAGTCGCGGCACCTTCCATCACGCGTGCCACAATCGCCGGGCGGTCAATGGCCAGGGAAAGCGCCTG
>JBPCSO010000103.1:0-46194 GCA_051007055.1 Roseomonas sp. | reverse complement strand
CCGCATCGCTGCCCTTGAACCGCAATTGGCGCGACTGGCTGAAGAACGTGCGGGGGCCGAGGCCGCGCGGGCCGAGGCCGAGGCGCTTTACACCACGCGCCCCGATATCCTGCTGCTTCGCCAATCAGAACAAGCGGCGGGCCGTGCGGAAGCCGAGGCGCGCAATGCTGAGGCCAATGCGCGTGAGGCACGCCGGCGTACTGAGCTGGCGCTGGCGGAATCGCGCCAGCTTCAGGCCGCGCTGCTCAGCCGTGCGTCTGAAGTCGAAAACCGGCTCGCCGCACTTGCCCCGCAATTGGAACGCATCGGCGCCGAGCTTGCCGAAGCCAAAGCCATGCAGGCCAGCGCGGCGCAAGCGCGCGAAGCTGCGCCGGATCTCGCGCAACTGCGCGAAATGGTTGACGAGGCGCGTGCCAATTTGGCGGAACAGCGCGCCAGTGAAGCCGCCGCACGCGATGCGCAAGGCGCCTTGGCGGCTGAGGCAGGCTCCATTGCGGCCCGCCGCGCCAGCCTTGCCAATGAAGCAAGCCTTTGGGCCGCGCGCGCCGAAGATGCCTCGGCCCGCGTTGCTGATTTACGCCGGCGCGACGCGGAAGCGGAAGCCGAGCGTGAGGCGCTGGCAGCCGCACCGGAAGCCGCAGCGCTGCGCCGTGCCGAAGCCGCGCGGCTGCTGCAACAAACCAGCGAAACCCATGCCGCCGCTTCAGCTTCCCTGGCCGCTGCCGAACGGCGCGTGAGTGAAGGCAGCCAAGCCCGCCGCAGCGCTGACACGGCTTTTGCGCTGGCGCGTGAGGAACAGGTACGTGCTCAAGCCGCGACGGAAGCGGCAGAGACCGCCTCAGCCGCTGTCGCTGCGCGGATTGCCGAACGGCTGGGGGAAGGCGCGGAATTGCCGCCGGCACCAGAAGAGCTTTCGGACATTGCGGAAGACAAGGCGCGGCGCAAAGTGGAACGCCTGGCGCGTGAGCGCGATGAAATGGGCCCGGTTAATCTGCGCGCGGATATCGAAATTGCGGAGATTGAAGAACGCATCGGCCAGATCACACATGACCGTGATGAGGTGATGAATGCGATTGCCAAGCTGCGCGGTTCCATCGGCCATTTGAACCGCGAAGGCCGTGAACGCCTGCGTGAGGTTTTTGACCGTGTGGACAATGAATTCCGCAGCCTGTTCACCCGGCTTTTCGGCGGCGGGCGCGCGCATCTTGCCCTTGTTGGTTCCGATGATCCGCTGGAAGCGGGGCTTGAGATTTACGCCGAACCGCCGGGCAAGAAGCTTTCCACCCTGTCGCTACTTTCCGGTGGCGAACAGGCGCTGACGGCGCTGTCGCTGATTTTCGCGGTCTTCCACTGCCATCCCGCACCGGTCTGCGTGCTGGACGAAGTTGATGCGCCCCTGGATGATGCGAATGTGGAACGTCTATGCGATTTGCTGGACGCCATGGCGGCTGAAAGCGGCACGCGCTTTTTGATCGTGACGCACCACCCGCTGACAATGGGCCGGATGCATCGGCTTTATGGCGTGACGATGCAGGAACGCGGCGTGTCGCGCTTGTTGAGTGTTGACCTTGGCCGCGCGATTGAATTGGCGGAGACGTCGCTTTTGTAGGCAATAGCCAGGGAGGGAAGGCTTATCGCCAGGAAGCTTCCAGCAGACCGAGGGTGATGGTCACGTTGCGCTTGCTTGAGGCGCCAGGCTCCAGAATTCCAATTGTAAGACCCTCATTTGGTTTTTTACGCCTCACCAGCGCCAAGAACTCGTTCACTGTAGCTAACTTCTGTCCTTCAGCTTCAATAACCAAATCCCATTCTTTTATGCCCGCGCGTGCCGCTGGAGCGTTTTGCGTAACTGTAGTGACAAAAAGCCCTTCGATTTCCGCGGGAAAAAGACGATGATAATTCGGATGTTGCCGCGAAAGTTCTGACACGATCATGCCCAAAAGAGGCGTAGCTGCGTTTTGGCGGTTGGTGAGCAGTTTGCGGATAGCTTCACTGGGGCTTGCAAATAGAAAACCGGCCGGCGCCTCATTCTGCATCGTCCCGCCAACAAGAACTCCCAAAAGTGCTCCTTTGGTGTCAACAAAAGAGCCGCCGGAACTGCCGCGCGGCATGCTCGCCGCCAGAGTCATGACGGGAATATAACCAATATCCCGGAAGTGGGTGAAGGCGATGCCCTCGCCCGAAACCATCGCGCGAAGCCAGACCGGCTTTTGCATCGGCACTGGAGTGCCAATATAAAACGCGTCGGCTCCTGGGCCGGGTAATTCCTCGGCCAAGGGCAGGAAGGGGTAGCCACCTTCACGTACTGGCAGGCGGAGCAGCGCCAAATCATGCCCCAAATCAACCGCCACCACCTCAGCGCCAAGCCTCTCGGCAGTGGCTGAAATGACTTCGATGCGCCTGCCTTTTCGGATGATCACATGTGCCGCCGTAATGGCGAAACCAGTCGCATCAATCAGGGTACCGCTACCCCTTTGCTGACCATCTACCAGAATCATTAGGGACGCCGCCTTCAGGCGCGCATAAGCCTCGCCCCCCCGCACTGTGCTTTCACCCGCCGCCATCGTCTGCCCGACGGTTAAGTGCGTCACCGCAACAACACCAGCGCCAAATGCAAGCCGCCGAGCAATGTCTCGGCGGGCTAAACGGGTCGAGCCTGAAAGGCTGGAAACGGATTGCGAAAGCAAATGCCGCATTTCGGCGCCCCCATGGTTTCGCTGGTCAGCCCATCATGACCTAACAGGCAAAGTTTTTGCAACCATGGGGTGTGCTAGGGGCGCTTTTTATATCTCGTGACGCGTGCCAGGCCCAAACCCTCACGCATTCCCACTCAGGTAATTCATCGCTGCCTGCACGCCGCCTGATTGATGCGGCACACCCGCAGCGCGCAGCCCCATCTCCACCCCGCTCAGCGTGCCGGTCAATTGCAGGTCTCCGAAATCGCCCAAATGGCCAATGCGGAAGACGCGGTCATTCAATTGGCCAAGCCCATTACCCAGGCTCATGTTGAAGCGTTCCAGAATGGTGGTGCGCAGCGCATTGGCGCTATGGCCTTCCGGCAGGCGCACTGCCGTCAGCACTGATGAGTAATGGCGCGGATCGGCGCATTGAATCTCAAAGCCCCAATGGCGCACGGCGCGGCGCGTGGCTTCAGCGTGGCGATCATGCCGCGCGAAGACATTATCCAGCCCTTCTTCCAGCAGCATATCCACTGCCGCATCCAGCCCATACAAAAGATTGGTCGCGGGCGTATAGGGGAAATAGCCGGTGGCGTTGGAAGCAATCATCGGCTGCCAATCCCAAAAACTGCGCGGCAGCTTCGCCTTCTCGCTGGCCTTGAGCGCCTTGGCGCTGATCGCGTTGAAGGATAGCCCCGGCGGCAGCATCAACCCTTTCTGGGAGCCGGAAACGGTGACATCCACGCCCCATTCATCATGCCGGTAATCCATGGACCCAAGTGAGGAGATGGTATCCACCAGCAAAAGCGCAGGGTGGCCCGCCGCATCCATGGCGCGGCGCACTTCGGCGATGCGCGATGTGGCGCCGGTGCTGGTTTCATTATGCACAACGGCCACGGCCTTGATGGTATGGCCTTTGTCTTCGCGGAGCCGGGCTTCGATGGCTTCCACATCCGCGCCACGGCGCCAATCGGTGCGCACGTAATCGGTCTCAATCCCCAGGCGGGAAGCCATTTCGTGCCACAAATGGGCGAACCAGCCGGTTTCGCACATCAGCACCCGGTCGCCGGGCGAAAGCGTATTGGCAAGGGCCGCTTCCCAGGCGCCCGTGCCGCTGGCCGGATAGATCACTACCGGGCCTTGGGTCTTGAAAACATGGCGAATTTTCTCAAGCACCCCTTTGCCGAAAATGCCGAAATCCGGCCCGCGATGGTCCATTGTGGGGTTGTCCATCGCGCGCAGAACGCGGTCTGGCACATTGCTGGGCCCAGGGATTTGCAGGAAATGGCGCCCGGCGGTGGGCTTGGATTGGAAATAAGCCATGGTGGAATCCTTGTTTGCTGCCCCTACATGGGCGAAACCCCCCATCCATGCCAAGACCATTTCCGCATAAGATATTTCAGGACCATCCAGCATGAATGCACTGCCACCTGGCCGGATCACCCCCGGAGACTCCCGTCTGGCTGCCCGCTTACGGCGTGAGAGCAGCGCCGAGGTATTGTTCCGCCCCGCGGATCGCGGGCGCTATGCCACTGATGCCTCAATCTATCAGCAGGAACCGATAGGTGTGGTGGTGCCGCGTTCCATCGCTGATGTGAAAGCTGCCTTGGCGATTTGCCGGGAAGAAGGCGTGCCCCTTTTGCCAAGGGGTGGCGGCACCAGCCAATGCGGGCAGACCGTCAACCGCGCTTTGGTTCTAGATTGCACGAAATACCTCCGCCGCGTGCTGGAAGTGGATGCCAAGGCGGGCGTAGCGCGGGTGGAACCGGGCATTACACTCGGCGCGCTGAATGAGGCGTTGAAGGCCCAGGGGCTGTTCTACCCGGTGGACCCTTCCACCTGGCAGCGCTGCACCATTGGCGGGATGGCCGGTAACAATTCCTGCGGATCAAAATCCATCCGCTACGGGCTCATGGCCGATAACGTGCTGGCGATTGATGCGCTGCTGGCGGATGGCACGCGGTTTCGCTTTGGCGATCTGCCGGATAATCTTGGTGCCGAAGTGCCGGGCGGCATTGCTGACCTGATCCATCGCCTGCGGGCGCTTGGCGCGCGGGAGGCTGAGGAAATCGCCGCCCGTTTCCCAGAACAGCTTCGCCGCGTGGGCGGCTATAATATCGAAGCGCTGACCCCCGCGGCGCGGGCGGCAGGGCGCGGCAATCTAGCGCGGTTGCTGGTGGGATCGGAAGGCACCTTGGCCTTTTCTGCGGCGCTTGATCTGAAGCTCTGGCCGATCAAGCCGCGCAAGGTTTTGGGCATTTGCCAATTCCCGAGCTTCCGCAAGGCGATGGAAGCATCCAAGCATCTTGTGACATTGATGCCGGAAGCGGTGGAATTGGTGGATCGCACCATGATTGATCTGGGGCGTTCCATCCCGATCTACCGTGCGACGATTGACAAGATGCTGATCGGCGAGCCGGATAGTTTGTTGATCGTCGAATTCCACGGCCAGGAAGGTGGCCCGCTGCTGCGTGATCTGGCGCGGCTGGATGAAATGATGGCGGATCTGGGCCATCCCGGCCAGGTGGTGCGCGCGACCGATGCCGGCTTTCAGGCCGCGATTGCGGAGGTGCGTGAAGCCGGCCTCAATATCATGATGTCCATGAAGGGCGATGGTAAACCGGTTTCCTTCATTGAAGATTGTGCGGTCGGTTTAGATGATCTGGCCGATTACACCGAAAGGCTGAATGAGGTTTTCGCCAAGCATGGCACCAAGGGCACCTGGTATGCGCATGCTTCTGTCGGCTGTCTGCATGTGCGCCCTGTCTTGAACATGAAGGATGGCGCGGAAGTCGCGAAAATGCGCGCCATTGCCGAGGAATGCTTCGCGCTGGTGCGGGAATACAAGGGCAGCCATTCCGGCGAACATGGTGATGGCATTGTGCGGTCTGAATTCCATCGCCCGATGTTTGGGGATCGCATCGTCTCTGCCTTTGAAGAAGTGAAGGACGCGTTTGACCCACGCGGTTTGCTGAACCCCAATCGCATCACGCGCCCGCCGCGCATGGATGATCGTTCGCTGTTTCGCTATGGGCCGGATTACGCGGCGGATGCGGCGATAACACCGGTGCTGGATTGGTCTGACTATCCCGGCCCGCTCGGCGGCCTGCTGAGCGCGGTTGAAATGTGCAACAACAACGGCACCTGCCGGAAGTTTGATGCCAATGTCATGTGCCCATCCTATCGCGCGACGCGCGATGAACAGCACTTGACGCGCGGGCGCGCCAATACGTTGCGCTTGGCGCTCACGGGTCAATTGGGGCCGGATGCGCTGGCGGGGGATGAGGTCGCCGCTGCCATGGCGTTGTGCGTTTCCTGCAAGGGCTGCAAGCGGGAATGCCCAACCGGCGTGGATATGGCGCGCATGAAGATCGAAGCCTTGGCCGCGCGCGCCAAGCGCCATGGCGTACCCTTGCGTGAACGCCTGATCGCGCGCCTGCCGCGCATTGCGCGTTTTGCTTCCATGGCGCCCCTTTTGTTCAATCTGCGTGACATGATCCCCGGCCTGCCGGCGCTCACGCAAAGCATGCTGGGCTTGGCAGCGGATCGGCCTTTGCCGCGTTTTCGCGGTGATGTTTTCCATGATTGGGAATTGCGCGCCCCGGATGGCAGGGCGAATGAGGTGATCCTGCTACCCGATGCATTCAATCGGTATTTTGAACCGGAAAATCTGCGCGCCGCCATCCGCGTGCTGCGCGCGGCCGGCTATGATCCCGCCGTTGCGCGGCCGCCACGCGGTATGCGCCCACTCGATGAAGGGCGCACGCTGCTGGCCGCTGGGATGGTTGAGGAAGCGCGTATTGAAGCGCGCCGCGTCATCGAAGCGCTAAAGCCCTTCGCATCGCCAGTGGTGGGCATTGAACCTTCATCACTGACCACCCTGCGCGATGAATTCCTGGTGCTGCTGCCAGGCGAAGAAAGCCGCGCTTTGGCTGCTCGCGCCTTGTTGCTGAGCGAATTGCTGGAACGCGACAAGCCAACGCTTGCCCTCAAGCCAGTGGAGGCCACCGTGCATATCCACGGCCATTGCCACCAAAAGGCATTCGGCGCCTTTCAGGCGGCGGTCGCTCTGTTGAAGCGTATCCCAGGGGTGACGGTGAAGCCCATCACCTCATCATGTTGCGGCATGGCTGGGGCTTTCGGGTATCAGGCGGAAAGCCTGGACGCATCGAAGGCGATGGCGGAGCTTTCACTTCTGCCGGCGGTGCGTGCTGCTGCCGCCAATGATTTCATCATCGCCGATGGCACATCCTGCCGGCATCAGATTGGTGATCTTGGTGGGCGAGAGGCGATTCATTCCGTGCGGCTTTTGGACCGTGCCTTGTCATGAACGACGCTGAAGCCATTCTCGCCTTCTGGTATGCCGAAGGGCGCGACACCTATCGCCCGATCTGGTTCCAAAAGAACGACGCTTTCGATGCCGAAATCCGCGAGCGTTTCGGCGCGCTGATTCGCCCAGCGCGGGAAGGCGCTTTCGATTCCTGGCCTGAAACGCCAACAGGCGCTTTGGCGCTGCTGATCCTGCTGGATCAATTCCCGCGCAATGTCTTGCGCGGCAGCGCGGAAGCCTTCGCGAGCGATGCGCATGCCCGCGCCATTGCGCGCAAGGTGGTACTGGAAAAGCGCTTTGATCTGCAGCTTGGTCCTTACGAGAAGCCTTTTTTCTATCTGCCCTTTGAGCATAGCGAATCGCTCGCGGATCAGGATTTGTCTGTCGCTTTATTCGAAGGCTTGCGTGATATTCCGCATCATGCGCGCGAAAAGGGCGCGATTGAGTATGCTTGGCGGCATCGCGTGGTGATCCAGGAATTCGGGCGCTTTCCCCATCGCAATGCTGCGCTTGGGCGGATTTCAACGCCAGCTGAACAGGCTTGGCTTGCTGCTGGGGGAGGCTTCTGATGGCGCTGCCGATTGCCGTCATTGGCGCTGGGCTTGCCGGCATTTCGGCGGCACGTGCGCTGATCGCGCGCGGCCATGCGGTGACGATCTTCGACAAGGGCCGCGGCCCAGGCGGGCGCCTCGCGACACGGCGGATTGAAGCCAAATGCCGCACGCTGCAATTCGATCATGGCGCGCAATATCTGCGAGCCGAGAGTGTGGCTTTCGCAGCGGCCTTGACTGAGGCTGGAGCCGTGCCCTGGCCTGATGCGGCGCGGCGCGTTGGTGTGCCTTCCATGTCGGCTGTGCCGCGCGCCTTGCTTGGCGAGATTCCCTGCGTTGCCTGTCGCCATATCGGACAAATCACGGGCAACCCCGGCGCTTGGGTGCTGCGCCATTGGGATGCGCGGCTGGTGCGCCCAGGTAAGTCCTTGCCTGATACCGCGCCTGAAGAAGCCGGCCCCTTTGCCGCCGTGTTGCTCACCATTCCGGCCACGCAAGCGCGTGAGGTGTTGGGGCAGAACGCGCCTATCCTCACCGATGCACTCGCCACCATTCGCTACGCGCCATGCTGGACGGTAATGGCCGCTTTCAACGCACCGCTGCCTTTGCCGGAAACGCTCCGCCCCGAAGCGCATGCCATTGGTTGGGCCGCGCGGGATTCCGCCAAGCCAGGGCGCAATGCAGGCCAGGAAAACTGGGTGATCCAGGCCGGGCCAGCCTGGACGCGTGCGCATCTGGAATCGTCTGCGGAAGAAATCGCGCAACCTTTGCTGGCTGCGCTGGCAAGCTTCAGCGCTGTGCCCCTGCCGGCACCCTTCATGGCGCTGGCGCATCGCTGGCGCTATTCGCTGCTGGAAGCGCCCTTGGGTGAGCCCTGTCTGTGGGATGGCGCGGCGCGCATTGGCTATGCCAGTGATGGCTGTATTGGCGGGCGGGCTGAAGCGGCCTGGCAGAGCGGTGCGGCACTCGCGGCACAGGTGCTGGCATGAAACCCGCCCGCCCCGCTTTTGCCGATGATCTGGCGGCAAGCCTGCAAGAAGGCTTTCGGCTGCTGGCTGATGCGGTGCCAAACCGGCGCAGCCCATTTCATACGCCAACCATCGCCAGCCTTGATGATGCGGGCGCGCCGAGCCTGCGCGCCGTTGTGCTGCGTGGCTTTGATGCGGATGCGCGCAGGCTGCGCTTTCATACCGACCGGCGCAGTGACAAGGCGCGCGGCATGGCGCAAGACCCACGCGTGATGATGCATTTCTATGATGCTGCCTTGCATATTCAGTTGCGCGTGGCGGGCCAAGCGACGCTGCATCTGGACGATACGGTGGCCGATAACGCCTGGGCCGCCAGCCGATCAAGCAGCCGCATGTGCTATGCCGCCCCCTATGCCTCTGGCGCCATTGTCCAGGCACCCCCCGCCGCGCCGAAGGATACCGAGATTGGCCGGCCGCATTTCGCTGCGGTGGTGATTGGTTTTCATCGTCTGGAATGGCTTTGGTTGGCGGCCGCCGGGCATCAACGCGCGCGCTTCATCTGGGATGAAGCGGGCAATCTTACCGCCGATTGGATTGCGCCATGAATATTGAAGCCATCACCGACGCCCTGCTGCGCATTGCCGCCGAACGGGGGCCGGAGAAAAGCCTGTGTCCCACGGATGTGGCGCGCGCAGTTTCCACTGAGAACTGGCGCCCCTTGCTGGGCGCGGTGCGCAAGGTGGCCGCTGATTTGGCACGTCAGGGCAAGATTGAAATCCTCCGCAAGGGCAAACCCATCAACCCCGATGACATGCGGGGCGTCATTCGCTTGAGGGCCACATCATGATCTCTGCCCTGTTCTCCCGCGGTGCTGAGGGTATTCCCGCACCTGCGCCGCTTGATTTCGCGACGCTGCAATTACCGGCTTCCCCTAATACCTGCTTGCTCACGCCAAGCGTCGTACCTGGTCAGGGGCATTTGCACCGAGACCCGCTGCCTGCCTCACCGGAGGCGGTGATGGCCACTTTGGATCGCGTAGCGGCCGGCATGCCGCGCACCTTTCCCCTCGCGCGCTTTCCGGCGCGCAACGAGGCGCAATGGGTCGTGCGCAGCGCGTTGATGAATTACCCGGATATTGTGGTGGCGGAAGCCGCACCCGTTGCGGGTGGCACCGGGCTTTGGCTGTATTCGCGGAGCCTGATCGGCTGGTCTGATCTGGGTGTTAATCGCGCGCGCGTCATGGCATGGCTTGAAGCGCTGGAAGCGGCGCTGCGCGCGGGTTAGGCGCCGCGCCATGCGCTGGATTGTCACCTTCATTGCCGACGCCTGGGCGCTGATCGCCCCCTTTTGGCGGAGCGAGGAACGCTGGCGTGCGCGCCTACTGCTCGCCGTAGTGATTGCGCTTAATCTTTCGCTGGTGGGCATGACGGTGTTGCTGACTTATTGGCAACGTGCCTTCTACAATACGCTGGAGAGTAAGGATTGGGATGGCTTCATTGCGCTGCTTTTCAGTTGGCATCGCACGGAAGCCGAGGGGTTGCTCCCGGGCTTTGTCCTGGTGGCCGCGCTTTATATCCTGATCGCGGTGTATCAGCTTTATCTGCGACAGGCTCTGCAAATGCGTTGGCGGCGTTGGCTCACGGATGTTTATCTCACGCAATGGCTGTCTGACCGCGCCTATTACCGCATGGCCTTGACGGATCCCTATACGGATAATCCTGATCAGCGCATTGCAGATGATGCGCGGCTTTTTGTGGAAGACACGCTTTCGCTTGGCATTGGTTTGCTTAATTCCATTGTCACGCTTGGGTCTTTCATTCTCGTGCTGTGGTCGCTGTCCGGGCCGGTCACGGTGCTGGGTATCGAAATTCCGGGCTATATGGTCTGGGTGGCGCTGATCTATGCGTTGCTTGGCACATGGCTTGCACATTTGATCGGGCGTCCGCTGATTGCGCTCAATTTTTCCCAGCAAAGGCTGGAAGCGGATTTTCGTTATGCGCTGGTACGGCTGCGTGAGAATACCGAAGGCATTGCGCTTTATGGCGGTGAGGCTGATGAAAAACGCGGCCTGACACAGCGCTTCAGCAGGCTGATGCTGAATTGGTGGGATATCATGCGCGCCACCAAGCGCCTGACCTTCTTCACCGCGGGCTACGGGCAGGTGGCGTCCATCTTCCCAATTGTGGTTGCGGCACCCGCTTATTTCGCGGGCCGCTTGCCGCTTGGTGGCCTTATCCAGACCAGTAGTGCCTTTGGCCAGGTGCAGGGGGCGCTTTCCTGGTTTGTGGATAATTACGGCAAGCTGACGGAATGGCGCGCGACTGTGCAGCGCCTAACAGGCTTTACCCAAGCAGTGGCAAAAGCGCGTGAGGCCGGTGCGGGGCCGAAAGTCGGCAAGGCAAGTGACAAAGGTCTCGCCATGCGCGATCTCACGCTCAAGCTCCCTGATGGGCGCGTGCTGCTGAGTGATGCACAGATGGGTGTCGCGCCCGGTGACGCCGTGCTGATCAATGGCCCTTCGGGTTCTGGCAAATCCACCATGTTTCGCGCCATGGCGGGCATTTGGCCCTTTGGCAGCGGCACAATTTCCCTGCCGCAGGATGCGCGCGCGCTATTCCTGCCGCAGCGCCCATACCTGCCGCTTGGCACCCTGAAGCGCACCGTGTGCTACCCGGAAGATGAGGCGCGCTTCACCGATGCTGAGGTTGTGGCCGCGCTGGGTGAAGCAGGTCTTGGGCACCTCGCGCCCCGGCTTGGTGATAGTGATAGTTGGGGTCAGCGGCTTTCCGGCGGCGAACAGCAAAGGCTTTCCTTTGCGCGCGCCTTTCTGCTGCGTCCTGATTGGCTTTTCCTGGATGAAGCAACGGCAAGCCTTGATCCGGAAGCTGAGGAAGCCTTGCATGAAGCCCTGCAACGCATCCTACCAGGTGTCACGATGCTTTCCATTGCGCATCGCCCGGCTGTGGCGCGCTTTCATGACAGGGTGCTGCGCATTGAAGATGGGCGACTAGTTGAAGTTACACGGCAGTGAAGCCCGGGCCTTGTTATGATTGCGGCGCGGCTTCGCCAATAATGCGCAGGATATCGGCACCATAGCGTTCCACGCGTGAACGCCCCATCCCCGGCACTTCCAGCAATTCTTCTGTGGTTGCCGGGTGCCGCGCGGCAAGCCCCGCCAAAGTGCGGTCATCCGCCACCACATAGGCAGGTACGGCTTGCGCCTGAGCAATACCACGCCGCCAGGCGCGCAGGGCCTCAAACACCGGATCATCGGAACCAATGCCCGCCACATCCGGCCCCTTACGCGCTGGGGCGGCTTTTTTGCCCAGCTGCACAACATCCTCGCGCAGCATCACCACATCCTCACCGCGCAGGATGGGGCGTGCAGCTTCGGTCGCCACAAGCTCCCCGTGGTTTTCCACCGCCACATCCAGCGCGCCGCGGCCCACCAATTGCCGCGCCACGCCGCGCCAGGCGGTATCTGGCAAATCCTTCCCCACGCCAAAAGTCGGCAGCTTGTCATGGGAGAATTGCGCGACCTTATCCGTCAGCCGTCCCCGCAACACATCCACCACATGCATCAGGCCAAAGCGCTGGCCGGTGCGCAGCACGGCGGAAATCATTTTCTGCGCAGCAATGGTGCCATCGAAAAGCCCAGGCGGGCGCAAGCAAATATCGCAATGCCCGCAGGCTTCGCGTTCCGGTTCTTCCCCAAAACAGCGGAGCAGCAGCGCCCGCCGGCAGGTCGCGGCTTCGGCAATGCCCACCATCGCTTCAAGCCGCGCACGTTCCACGCGCTTTTGTTCCTCGCCAGCGGGGCTCTCCGCAATACGATGCCGGGCCAGCGCAATATCGCCCGCGCCATACAGCAGCAGGGCGCGCGCCGGCAGCCCATCACGCCCTGCGCGGCCAATTTCCTGATACCAACTCTCTGGCGAACGCGGCAGATCAAGATGCGCAACCCAGCGCAGATCAGGCCGATCTATGCCCATGCCAAAGGCGATGGTTGCGGTCATGACCATTTCCTCGCCACGCGAAAAACGCCGATGCGCTTCACGCTTCGCGCTGGCTTCCATGCCGGCATGAAAGGAAATGGCTTCAATCCCATCATCGCGCAGCCATGCGGCTGTGCTTTCGGTCTTCGCACGGCTGCCGCAATAAATTATGCCGGTGCCGCCCGCTTCACGAATCAGGGCGCGGATTTGGCCGCGTTCATTCTCACGCGGCGCGGCTTCGATCAGGATATTGGGCCGGTCAAAGGAAGCCCGAAAAACGGGCGCATCCTGCAAGCCCAATTGTAGGCGAATATCTTCCACCGTGCGCGGGTCAGCCGTGGCGGTGAGTGCCACGCGCGGCACTTGCGGAAAGCGCGCCCCCAAAATGCCAAGGCCGCGATATTCTGGCCGGAAATGATGGCCCCATTGGCTGACGCAATGCGCTTCATCCACCGCGAAAAGGGCTATATCCAAGCCTTCCAGCCGCGCCTGCATCGTCTCCAGCGTCAGCCGTTCTGGGGAGATGTAAAGCAGCTTCAGCGCACCCTGGTGCAAATCGCGCAAAACCCCGCGCGCTTCATCTGGCGGCAGGTCTGAATGCAGCGCGCTTGCAGCCACACCTTGTTGGCGAAGCGCTGCGACCTGGTCTTCCATCAGCGCAATCAAGGGGGAGACAACAATGCCGATCCCAGGGCGACATAGCGCGGGGACCTGAAAACACAAGCTCTTACCGCCACCGGTTGGCATCAGGACAAGCCCTGAACCGCCCGCGGCGACATGGCGGATCACTTCTTCCTGCCGGCCACGAAAGGCGCCATAGCCGAATACGCGCCGCAAGGTCTCGCGCGGCGCGTCATGCATGGCATTCATGCCGGCGCGGCGATCAGATGGCAGCGGCGCATCACACAGGGCTCCGATTCGACGTTTCCCTTTGGTCGCGCGCCCAGGCAGCGGCGTCAATTGTCAGCGCGTCATCTGGAGCAAGCCGCCCCGCCCAAGACGCAAAACTTTGCGCAATGCGGGTGATTCAGCGCAACGGGCCGGGCGGCTTCGGCGAGGGTTGCGCCCAGTTCAAATTGCGAATCATAGGCCAGCAGCGTGCAGGCCAGCACGGCGGGTTGGGTAGCGCCCTTGCGCTTCACCACCATGCGCGCCGATGCGCACATCAGGCTATCGGGGGATTTGCCCAATATGCCCCAGCAGGCTTCAGTGATTTCGGGCACATCCGCTGTGGTATCCATTTCCGGGAACAGCATCAGCGCTACAGGATCTGCGGCATCCACCATGATGCGATGGGTGGCGAAAAGTGCCGCGAAATCGGCGCGCAATGTGGCTTCATTACCCGCGCCAAAACCCGCCCGCCCCGCCACATGTAGCCGAAAGCCGTGGCGTGCCAGAAAGCCCAGCCCTTCCATGGTGCGATCAAAACTGCCTGCGCCGCGTTCCGCATCATGCCTCGTGCGATCTGGATGATCGATTGAAACGCGCAGTGTCAGGTTTGCGCCGTATTTTTCCTGCAGTGCCAAAAGGCCCGCCGCATGGTGCATCATGGGCTTCATGGCATTGGTCAGCACCAGCGCCTTGAAGCCACGGCGGAGTGTATCTTCCAGCATGGTCAGCATTTCGGGGTTCATGAAAGGCTCCCCGCCGGTGAAGCCCACTTCGCGCAAGGGCAGGCGCAAGTCTTCAGCTTCAGTCAAGAACCGCGCCACTTCAGCGGCACTGATATAGACCAGCGCATCATTGCGCGGGCTGCTTTCAATATAGCAATTGACGCAGGTGATATTGCAGAGCGTACCGGTATTAATCCAAAGCGTCTCCAGCGCTGTAAGCGCCACTTGCGCGCGGATTTCGCCTTTTGCAGTGACGCATGGATCGCGGAATTTTTGTGGATCGAGAGTTCTCACGCTCACGGAGTGATGATTCACGGCAGCCCCCTCGGCCCTGGTAGAAGATCATCCCGCGCCGACCTTGGAGTCAGGACGCGGCATTCCAACAAGGGACGCATAACATGGCAACATCGCTTGTAACAGCGCGTGAATCGGCTCGTGATCCGCTGGGCACGCTGCATCGTGAAGTGAATCGCGTTTTCGATGAGGTGTTTCGCGGCTTTCCCTCCTTACGGGCGAGCCTTACGGAGCCCGCCTTCGCGCCTTCGCTGGAGGTACGAGAGACTGAGGCGGAAATCATTCTCACCGCCGAATTGCCAGGCATGGCGGAAAAGAACGTGGAACTGACCATAGACGATGATCTGCTGACGCTGGCTGGTGAAAAGAAATCAGAAAAGACCGAGGAAAAGGAAGGGCTGCGCCTTTCCGAACGGAGCTATGGGTCATTCCATCGTTCCTTCCGCCTGCCCTTCGCGCCTGATCCGGCCAAGGTGGCGGCGCGCTTCGAAAATGGCGTGCTGACTGTGACGCTGCCGCGCCCACCGGAAGCCAAGCCGAGCGTCAAGCGCATTGCCATTATGGGGGGTGAAGGGCGGGGAAAGCCCAATTAAGGCTGGGGCATAGCAGCCTTGGCCGAGGCGTCCCGGTCAGGGCCTTCGCGGCTTTCAGCCCGTGGCTGCAATGGCTTTCCCGCTGGCCAGACGAAGAATACGGCTTGGCCGTTCCACGCCGGTCAGGCGGTGCAGAATTAAGATCACGCTGCGGCCTGCAGTGGCTTCGTCCAGCGTTTCCATGAAGGCGCGTTCCGTTGCGGCATCCAACCCCGCGGCGGGTTCATCCAAAATCAGCACGGGCGCTGGCGAAAGCAGCGCCCGTGCCAGCGCAATGCGCCGTGCCTGACCACCGGAAAACCGTGCGCCAGCCTCACCACATTGGGTTTCAAGCCCTTCCGGCAGGGCGCGCACCACATCGCCGATCCGCGCGCGGTCCAAAGCGCGCCATAACGCCGCATCATCCGCATCCGGCGCGGCAAGGCGCAGATTGGCGGCGATGCTGTCATCAAACAGCCGCGCATCCTGCGTAAGCCAGGCAATGCGATCGCGCAGAACCGAAGCGGGAAGTGTGGCGACATCAATACCGCCCAAGGTGATGCTGCCTTGCTGCGGGGCAGCGAATTTCAGCAATAACGCCGCCAAGGTGGATTTGCCGGTACCCGAGGGCCCCAGCAGCGCAATGCGCGCCCCTTCCGGCACATCAAGATCAAGCCCATCAAACACAAGGGGCCGATCCGGCGCCCAGGAAAACACCACATTGCGCAGCGCCAGCGCATGGCCTGAAGGTAGCGCGCTGGGCGCAACTGGGTCCGGCACGGGTACCGCCGCATCAGCCGCTTCAAACAGCCGCCGCGCGCCCGCCGCTGCCGCCGCCACCGACGCCCCGGCGCGCGGCATCAGCCCCAAAGCCTCAGCCGCCGCAATCGCCAGAAACACCGCGAGCACGCCGGCGGCCATGCCGGAATGCCCCGCCAGCATGGTCCAACCAAGTGTCGCCAATAGTGCCACTTGCGTGAGCAAGGCACCCGCCGCGCCACCCCAGGCAGCCCTTCGTGCCAAGGCGCGCTGCGCGCCCGATAGCGCACGATCTTCCTGAGCAACCCGGGTCAGCGCGCGCTTTTCGCCATTCGCTGCCAGCGTATCTTCAATACCCGTCAGCGGATCCACCGTTGCGGTGCGGAGCGCACCTTGCGCGCGGGAAGTTGCTTCCGCCGTTCGCGCCGCATCCGGCGCCAGCAAAAGCGGCAGCACCAAAGCCGCGGTCAGCGGCAGTGCCACCAGCATGGCAAGCCAGGGGTCCGCCGCGCCCAGGATCAGCGCTATCGCCAGCACCACAGCAATGGAAGCCGCCGCCGGCACCAGCGCGCGCAGGTAAAGCCCATCAAGCGCTTCCACATCCGCCACCAAGCGCCCGAGTAAATCCCCCGCGCGACGCAAGCCAAGCCCGGTTGGCAGACGTTCAGCCAGGCGCCCAAAAAACCATACGCGCATATCGGCCAGCGCACGGAAGGTCGCTTCATGCGTAGCCAGCCGTTCCAGATAGCGCATGATGGGCCTGAGCAAGATCAAGGGCCGCAACCAGAGCAGCGCAATCACGCCCGCCGCGGCGAGTGCCGCACTTTCCGCCCCACCAACTGAAGCCGCCACCAGCTTGCCCGCGAAGGCGAGCAAGGCAACGCCCGCCAGCGCCGAGATCACCGTCACGATGATCCCCACTACCAGCCAGCCGGAACGCTCCAGCCAAAGCCTCAGCACGCGGAAAAGATCAGCGGTCATGGCCTAATCATTCCCCGCGAGCCTGCTGCCCTGCGCCCGCCCATCGGCGATTTCGAGCCTTTGGCCGAAATAGGATCGTGCTGCCTTGGCATGGGTTGCGATAATGGCGGTGCGGCCCACGCAAAGCCGGCGGAGCGCGTCCAGCACCGAAGCCTCGGTCCCCGGATCAAGATGGGCTGTGGGTTCATCCAACAGTACCAAAGGCGTGTCGCGCAAGAAGGCGCGCGCGAGCGCCACGCGCTGCGCCTGGCCACCGGAAAGCCCGAAGCCGCCTTCGCCAATCAGCGTATCCAACCCCTGCGGCAGGTCACGCACAAAATCCATCACCTGCGCGGCTTCAGCGGCAGCCAGCACCGCAGCATCATCCGCATCAGGCCGCGCGAGGCGAATATTCTCCCGCAGGGTGGCGCGGAACAAATGCGCGCGTTGCCCGACATAGGATGACAGGCGGCGCAATTCGGAAGGTTTCAGCAGCATCGCGTCGCGGCCATTGATGGCAACGCGCCCCGATACGGGCTGGGCGAAGCCCATCAGAATCCGCAGCGCGCTTGTTTTGCCCGCGCCTGATGCGCCTGTCAGCAACAGCGTCTCACCGGCCAGCACACGGAAGGAAAGCCCATCCAAGGCAGGCGGGCGAGAGGGATCATAGGAAAGCCGCACATCCTGGAAGGTTATGGTGACCTTGGGCGGCACTTCTTCCAGCAGCAGCCCGGTTTCTTCGGGTTGCTCCAACAAAGGCGCCAGGTCCGCCGCCGCTCCGCGCGCGCCCAACTGTTCATGATAGGCAGCGGCGAAGGAACGGAGCGGCAGGAAAAACACCGGCACCAGCAGCACAACGAAAAAAGCCGTCACAGGATCAGGATGCGCGCCGGTCAGCACTGCGCCGTGCCGAATGGCAAGACACGCCAGCGCGGCGGCAGCGATCAATTCCATCGCGCCTGAGGAAATGAAGGCGACGCGCAGCACGCGCATGGTGCGCTGGCGCAATTCCTCGGCTGCTGCGGCAAGCCTTTGGGTTTCCGCGTGTTGTTGATTGAACAGCACCAGCACAGGCAAGCCGCGCATCCGATCCAGAAAGCGCCCGGAAAGCCGTTGTAGTGAAGCGAATTGCCGGCGGCTGGCTTGCGCCGCGCCAATGCCGGATACCGCCTGCGCTACCGGCACCATTAAGCCCGCGACCAGCAGAATAAGCCCACTCACCGGATCAAAGAACGCGGCACAGCCCGCGATCAGCAGTGGTGCCATGACAGCGATGATCGCAGCCGGCATCCAGCGCGCGAAATAGCCTTCCATGGCTTCGACGCGTTCGACCACCAACGCGCTTTTCTCCCCAACCGGGCGCTGATCCGCGGGGCCTTGCGCCAATAGCCGCGCGAAGATGCGGGCGCGGAGGCTGGCTTTGGCTTCTTCCCCGGCGGTGGTCTGGGCGCGTTCCTGCGCAATGCCGAGCGCTGCCATGATCAGCGCGAGCGCCCCGGCGCCGATGAAATCCGCCCAGGAAGCCGGGGCTCCGCCCAACAGCGCGGCGAGCAGGCGCGCGATCAGCAGCGCTTGCGCAACGGCGGCAAGGGCCAACGCAAGGCCAAGCAGGACCGGCCCGTAAAGCCGCCCCCTCAATGCCTTTGCTTCCCGCGCTAGAAGCGCGGCAGCGGCAGCCCCCTCCCGTTTATGCTCCGAAGCCATGACAGTCAGACTAGACCGGTTTGACTGACAGATACAGATAAGCTTTTGCGGTTATGCGCAACCAGGTCTTTTGGTGTGCGATATGGCATTAAGTTATTGTTTTTTATAAAATAAATCACGAAAAAATCACCCTTTGCCGAATTGTGGTACGGCTATGGGCGTGGCGGCGGGGGCCGGCAGGCCATGCGAATTGGGCGAGCCGGGCCGGTTGCGCAGCCACCAGGACCAATCTTCCGGCAATAACGAAAACGGGTCCTGATGGGCCAATTCCCGCGCTGCCCATAAAGGCCAATGCGGATTCGCCAAGGCGGGACGGCCCAGAAAGACCAGATCAACCAATTCCTGACGGATGACAGCATCGGCAATGGCAGGGATACCCAGATTCCAACTGACTCCCACTGGAATGCCCACTTCCTGGCGGATGCGATTGGCGCGATCCACCATAAAGCCTGGTTCCGTGTAGGGCAGGTTCTGGGTTTCATCCGTATTCATGCCAAGGCTGAGATCAGCAAAATCCAGCCCATGGCGCTTCATGGCGCGCACCGCCACGATGGCGTCTTCAAACTGCGTGCCGGCTTCATTGAAATCATCGCAGCCAAGCCGCATGGTCAGCGGCAGGTTTTCCGGCCAGACCGCACGCACCGCATCAATCGCTTCCAGATGAAAGCGCATCCGGTTTTCCAGACTGCCACCATAGGCATCGCTGCGTTGGTTGGCGATGGGCGAGAGGAAACTCGCCCCCAGATAGCCATGGGCGAAATGCAATTCCAGCCATTCAAAGCCAGCCGCCAGGGCGCGGCGCGCGGCGTCAGCATAGCTCTGATGCAGCGCCTTGATTTCCGTGACGCTGAGTTCATGCACCGGGTAGATATAGCGCCCGCCATAGGGAAGGGCCGATGGCGCGCGCACCTGCCAGCCATCCGGATGATCGGCTGGCAATTGTTGCTTGCCATGCCAGGGTTTTTTCTCGCTACCCTTGCGCCCGGTATGGCCAAGCTGCGCCGCCGCTACCGCGCCCATATCCTTGATCATGGCAGTGATGCGGGACAAGCCTTCGATTTGATCATCATCATAAATACCGGCACAGCTTGTGCCGGTGCGCCCATCTGGCGTGATGGCCAATTGCTCGGGGAAGACCAATCCAAAGCCACCCGCCGCGCGTGAGCCGAGTAGCATCAGGTGAAAATCGCTCATGATCCCGTCGCTCGCGCGGTACATGGTCATGGGCGACATCACCAGCCGATTGCGCAGCGTGACATCCTTGAGCGTGAAGGGCGCGAAAAGATCGGGCATGTCAGTACTACCTGAAGGGCTGATCAAAGCGGTAGGTTTCAGGATGGCGATTTCAGCGCCACGGCTCGACCAAAATCTTCGCGTGAGTTTCGGGGGTGGCGAGGTCCTTAAAGGCTTGCCCGACCTCGCCCAGGCCAATCCGCCCGGTAATGAGCGGCCGCACGTCCAGCCGCCCGGCGCCAATATGCCCAAGGGTCGCGGCGAATTCCTGCACATTATAGGCCAGCACAAAATGTAGCGATAATTGCTTCACGATGCCGAAGAAGGGCTCGATCCCATCGGGTTCCATGCAGACACCAACCACGATGATGCGCGCCCCGGTCGGTGCGCCTTCCATCATGGCGGCGAGCACACCCGGAATACCCACGCATTCAAATAGCACGGCGGGGCGGCGCTTCGGGCCCAGGCCGAAAAGCGCGGCATAGCGGCTGGCATCAAAGTCATCCGGCGTAATGGCGCGTTCCAGGGCCTGGTAGGGAGATTCAATGGCGGGGTCTATCACGATATCCGCGCCCATTTTCTTCGCGAGAGCCCTTCGCCCTGCCGAGAAATCCGCCGCGATGATCGGCGCATGACCATGCAACTTAAGCGCGGCGATGGTCGCAAGCCCGATCGGGCCACAGCCAATCACCAGCGGCACTTCGGCATTATTGACGCCGAAATGTTCCACCGCATGAATGCCAACCGCCATGGGTTCGGTCAGCGCAGCGTGGTCGGGTTCCATCCCCGGAGGCAGCGCCAGCAGCATGCGTTCCGCGAGCGGCATGTATTCGGCAAAACCGCCCGGTAAGTCTGGGTTATAGCCCATGCCCAATATTGTTGAACCAGCGATGGTGAGCGGCAAGGAGGTGACCAAATCCCCCGGCTTGAATTTGCCTTCCGTGCCGGGGCCATTCGCCACAACCTCCCCCACGAATTCATGACCAAAGACCACATCGCGTTCGGTATCCATATTCCAGCGCCCACCGCTGCGCTGCGCGAGGGAGACGAATTCGCGCGTGAAGCGCGCCGCGTGCAAATCCGTACCGCAAATACCGCAGGATTTCGTGCGCACCAAAACCTGGCCGGGCTGAAGTTGCGGGTCCGGCACATCGCCCAGCACAAAGCTTCCCCGGCGGAATATCGCGGCGCGCATGGTGGTTCCTTCCCTTAGTTTAGGCGGGGTGTGAGCCCGTCTTTGATACAGGATGGCGCAGGCGCGCCCGGAAAATCAACGCCTATTCGGCGGCGCTGGCCGGGCGCCAATCGCCAATAGTGGATTTCGCCAGGCCCAAATGATCACGCAGCGTCGCCCCAGCATATTCCTTGCGGAACAGCCCGCGGCGCTGCAGTTCCGGTACCACATGCGTCACGAAATCTCGGTAACCATCCGGCACATAGGTCGCCGCCACCACAAAGCCATCGCAAGCAGGCTTGGTGAACCATTCTTCCATCTTGTCAGCAATTTCCTTCGGGCCGCCGACCATGTTCATATTGGGTCGGCCTCGGCCACTGCCGGTGATGAATTCGCGCACGGTTGGGTTTTTCTTGCCGGTATTGCGGACAACACGGTCACGAATGGCTTGCAGCCCTTGCATGCTGGCCATTTCCTCATCGCTGAAGGGCTCATCCATGGCCTTGGTCGCGAAATCAAAATTCAACGCTTCTGAAAGCAACGACAGCGCGTCAATTTCCAATGGCAGGCTTGCGATCAGGGCGGCCTTGTCTTCGGCCTCCGCTTTAGTCGCGGCACAAATAGGGGAGATCAACGTCGCCACCTTCACATGATCCGGATTGCGCCCGGCATCCGCGATCATGTGCTTGAATTCGGCATATTCCTTCGCGCCAGAAGCGACATCGTGATAGGCAACAAAGACCAGCTCTGCCCAGCGCGCGGAAAAACGCTTGCCGCGCCCGCTGCTGCCGGCCTGGATCACCACGGGCCTGCCCTGCGGGCTGCGCGGCACGGTGAAGGGCCCGCGCGATTTCAGGAACTGGCCGCGATAATCCAAGCGACGCACCTTATCGCCATCGGCGAAACGACCAGAAGCCTTGTCCACAATCAGCGCATCAGGGTCCCAGGCATCCCAATGACCCAGCACGATTTCCACGAATTCATCGGCGCGGTCATAGCGCCGGTCATGTTCCATCATTTCATCATGGCCCATATTGGCCGCTTCGCCGTCATTCAGCGATGTCACCACATTCCAGGCCGCGCGCCCGTTGCTCATCAGATCAAGCGTCTGCATGGTGCGCGCGACATGGAAGGGCTCGTAATAAGTAGTGGACGCGGTGGAGCCGAGGCCGAGGCGCGAGGTGACGGCGGCCATCATGGTCAGCGTCACAATGGGATCAAGCTTCACGCAGCGAATGCCGTGTTCGACCGTGTGGTGATGGTCATTGCCGTAGCGATCCGGCATGGAAAGCCGGTCATCGAAAAAGCCAAGGTCGAATTTACCAGCTTCCAGGATGCGGGCGATTTCCTGATAGAAGTCGGCGGTCAGAAAATCCGTGCGCGATAGCGGGTGCCGCCAGGAACTGGCGTAATTGGTGCAGTTCTGCGCCTGCATGAAGCCGACAAGATGCATTTGCCGCATGGCTTGTTCCCCAACCCTTTTGATGGGGACAGTTTTGCACCCTGGTTGGCAGCGTCAACCTGCCCTTATGCCCACGCGCCTGATCGGCGGAGGCGGTATCGCCGAAGCCGTGAATCAGCCGCGCAACTCAAGCACCTGATCCACGGCATTCGCAAAAATTCAAAGCTGCTCTTCGTCGCCCCAATCGGCGCTGGCGTCATTGCCGTAATCCGCCGTTGCATCCGGCTGAGCATCCCCACCCCAGGGTGAGGAAGAAGGCACGGCTTCCTGAGCGAAGCCGCCGGCCGAGGCAGCCTGCGCCGCACCGCCGCCGCCAAGCGCGCTCATCAACATATTGCCCAGCATGATCCCGCCCGCGACACCGGCTGCCGTGGCCAAAGCCGTGCCAAGAAAGCCACCACCCGGGCGCTGTTGCAGGGCCTGCGGGTTGTGGCCGGGCGGGTAATAGGGTTGCGGACGCGGCGGCATGGGGGCGGGGCGATTGCCACCGAACAACCCGCCGAGCATGCCACCCTTCTGCGCTTGGGCTTCTCGCCGCGCGGCTTCCGCTTCCCATTCTAATTGCTGGATGCGGTTATTGGCTTCCACGAGTGCGGCTTCCTGCGCGAAGGCGGATTGCGTGATGCGATAGCGTGCTTCCGGGTAGCGCGCGAACAGCTCCCCAATCAGCCGGTCCGCGTCAGGGTCCATCGGCGGCAGGCTTGGCTTTTGCGCCGCGCTGGCACCCCAAGGGCCCGAAGGCGCCCCCTGCACAGCCGCATTGCCGCTGAGCCGTTCCACAAAAGCGGTAATGATCCGCTTTTCCTCATCCGTCATCGTGAAATCCTTCTCCCGACAGTTGGGTCACGGGCGGGTTTGTTCCCACCATCGCGCCCGGGCCGGAGGTGGCCCGCCAGTGGGCAGGTTTCAAGCGGGCGTGACAGCTTGTCTTGGAACTGACATCTGCGCGGCCAATGCCCCCCGGGGGGCGCGCCGCGCGAGGCCACAGATAGGCAGATGAACCCCGCCGGATATTCACCGCCAAGTCATCGCAGCCAGATGGAAATGCGCCAAAGCGAAGGCTATGTCCCCGGCGAGATTCGAACTCACGGCCCCCAGATTAGGAATCTGGTGCTCTATCCTGCTGAGCTACGGGGACATAGCGCTGTTCTTATACCGCACTCCACGTCTGCGGGAAACGGCGCCGCTGCCTCAGCGCCGGCGGAAACGTTCAACCGCGCCCACCAGTGCCGTGCGCAGCCCGGGTTCCAGCGCGGAATGGCCAGCATCGGGGATGACGGTCAGCCGCGCTGAGGGCCAGGCAGCCGCCAGTTCAAAGGCGCTGGTCGCGGGGCAGACCATGTCGTAGCGGCCTTGCACAATCTCGGCCTCAATCCCCGCCAGCCGGTCCATGCGGCCAAGCAAGCCTTCGGGTGGCAGGAAAAGATCATGGGCGAAGTAATGCGCCTCAATGCGCGCAAGGCCCAAGGCGGTCCGATCCTGCGCGAAACTCGCCACCGTTTCCGGCGATGGCAGCAGGGTGGAACATGACCCCTCATATTGGCTCCAGGCGCGCGCCGCCGGCAGGTGCACGGCGGGGTCAGGGTCACACAGCCGGCGCAAATACGCCCCCAGCAGATCGCCACGTTCTTCGGGCGGCAAGTGTTCGCTGAAAGCGGCCCAGGCATCGGGGAAGACGCGGCGGAGCCCATCCAGGAACCACACCACCTCATCCTGCCGGCCAAGAAACACGCCGCGCAGCACGCAGCCCAGCACGCGATATGGATGTTCCTGCGCGTAAGCCAGCGCCAGGGTTGATCCCCAGGAACCGCCAAACAACAACCAATTTTCAATGCCAAGGAATTGCCGCAGCACTTCAATATCGCGCACCAGATGCGGCGTTGTGTTGTCACGCAATTCGCCAAGTGGGCGGGACCGCCCGGCGCCGCGCTGATCGAAAATGATCACGCGCCAATGCTGCGGGTCGAAAAAGCGCCGATGCACCGCGCCTGCCCCCGCACCCGGCCCGCCATGCAGGAACAGCACTGGCTGGCCGCGCGGATTGCCCACCTGTTCCCAATACATAACGTGGCCGCCTGAAAGCGGCAGGAAGCCAGTTTCATAAGGGGCGATATCGGGGAAAAGATCTCCGCGCGGCATGGCGTTAGATGTGCCGAAGCGCGCGACGAAGCGCAATGGTCTTCAAGGGGTCAGCCCTTCACAAATCGAGCGATAAAAAACCCATCCATGCCGCCGCGTGCGGCCCAGTAATCCGGGCGGGTGCGCAGCGCACCGTTTGGCAGAATGGCCTCCGGCAAGCCGGGCATTTCCTCTGCCCGGATCGGATCAAGCTTCAAGCCAAGCGCTGCGGCTTCACGCAAATGGGCTTCCCCTTCTTCGGCCTGCAAGGAACAAGTGGCAAAAACCAAGCGCCCGCCTGGTGCCAGCATACCGGCGGCAGCTTTCAGCAGGCGGGATTGCAAGGCGGCGGCAGTCGCGACATCGCGCGGGCGCTTCAGCCAGGCCACATCCGGGTGGCGGCGAATGGTGCCGGTGGCGGTGCAGGGCGCATCCAGCAGAATGGCATCAAAGGGCGCGGCGGGCTTCCAGCTTGCGGCATCAGCGGTTACGATTTCCGCCTGCAACTGCAACCGTGTCAGGTTTTCACGCAACCGTTCTGCGCGCTTCACATCGCGCTCCACTGCCGTGACCTTGGCGCCCGCTGCTGCAAGCTGCGCCGTTTTGCCGCCGGGCGCCGCGCAAAGATCGGCAATGCGCTCTCCCGCGCGTGGCGCCAGAAGCCGTGCCGGCAGGGCGGCGGCGGCGTCCTGCACCCAGAACGCGCCCTCAGCAAAGCCGGGCAGTTCCGTCACGCGGGTGCCAGCGGGCAGGCGATAGGTCCCGCCGGGCAGGGCTTCCGCGCCCTCGGGCGGCGTGGCACCGGGTTTCAGCGAGATATCCAAGGGCGCTGGGCCGCAATGCGCTTCTGCAATGCTGCGCACCGCGGGGCCATAGGCAGCGTGCCAGGCAGACCAAAGCCATGGCGGCGTATCCAGCCGTGCCGCATCCAGCCCTTCCAACAGCGCCTGCCCTTCTGCGGCCACCTTGCGCAAAACGGCATTCACAAGGCCAGCAAAGGCGCGCGGCGCCAGATCCACGGCGGAGGCCACCGCGGCATGGGAAGGTGTGCCCAGGAGCAGCAATTCCGCCACGCCGATGCGAAGTGCATGGCGCGCCGGTGGTGGCGGTTCCCGGCGCAGGAAGGGTTCCAGCACCGCATCTATGCTGCCAAGCCGCCGCAGCACCATGGCCGCAATGCGATGCGCCGCGGCCCGGTCCCGCGCTTCAAGCCGTGCGGGCAGGGCTTCCAGCGCTTCTTCCAAAGGCCGATGCGCTTCCAGCACGGCATCCAGCACATCACGCGCGGCGCGCCTTGTCGGCAGGCCAGGCGGGCGCCTTGGCTTGGTTGGGGTCTCATTCATGCCGCCTTCATGGCACCCGCGCTTCACTCGTGCTAGATGGCCCGCGCAATGACCCTGGGCAGCACACTCCTTGACCGATTGCCGGAAACGCGCCGCCCGGGCTGGTGGCTTGCGTTGCTGTGCCTATTGGTCTGGCTGCCGGGCTTCTTTTCCATCCCGCCCGGTGATCGCGATGAAAGCCGCTTCGCGCAGGCCAGCCGGCAGATGGTGGAAACCGGCGATTACGTGCGGATCAAGCTGGGTGAGGTTGAACGCAACAAGAAACCCGTTGGCATTCATTGGGCGCAGGCCACGACGGTGCATGCGCTGGAAGCCGTGGGCATCCCGGCGCGCGGCGCCATTTGGGCCTATCGGCTGCCATCGCTGATCGGCGCGCTGCTGGCGGTCTTGGCCACCTGCTATTTGGGACGCGCCTTGGTTGGAAGGCGTGCGGCGTTTCTGGCCGCCGCCATGCTCGCCCCCTGCATGGTTTTGGTGGCGGAAACCCATATCGCCAAGACGGATGCGGCGCTGCTTGCCAGTATTACGGCGGCGATGCTGCTGATGGGGCGCGCCTATCTGGCGCCGGCGCAATTCACCGCGAAGCAGGCTTTGGGCTTTTGGTTGGCTTTGGGCGCTGGCGTGCTGCTGAAGGGGCCGATTGCGCCCATGGTGCCCCTGCTGGCCGGTATTACGCTTTTGGTCATGGATCGTCGCACGCCATGGTTTGGCGCACTCTGCCCGCTTTGGGGCGTGCCGCTGATGATTGCCTGCGCCGCGCCCTGGTTCATCGCCATTGGCATCGCAACCGAGGGTCGGTTTTTCTCTGAGGCCATCGGCGATGACATGTTGAACAAGGTGGGGTCGGGCGAGGAAAGCCATTGGGGACCGCCAGGTTTCTATACTATGTTGTTTGGTATTACGGCCTTTCCTTCTGCCTGGCTTGTGCTGCGCGCCTTGCCAGGCGCCTGGGCGGATCGGCTGAAGCCGCAAACGCGCTTTCTGCTGGCTTGGGCCGTGCCGGTCTGGCTAATGTTTGAAGCGGTGGCAACGAAACTGCCGCATTACGCCCTGCCCGCTTATCCCGCGCTGATGCTGCTGGCGGCTGCCTGGGCGCTTGATCCCTTGCGGCGCCCAACACCGCGCTGGCTGGCCGCGATTGGTTGGCTGGCGCTGGGCGGCGTGGCGCTAGGTCTGCCCGTCGCTGCCATGGCGGCGGCCTTCTATGCCGAAAAGCGCGTGGATATTTTCGGCCTGATCGGGCTTGGCTTCGGCGCCGCGCTAATCCTTGTTTTGTGGCGCGCCGCACGCGCTGGGCAATGGGCGCGCGCTGCCCTGCTTGGTGCAGTGCTGAGCCTGCCGGTTTATGCCGCCGTGCTGGAAGGCGTCATTCCGCGCCTGCACTCCGTTTGGGTATCCCCGCGTCTGGCGGCGGAGGTCCGCGCCATTGCCCCCGGCTTGCGCGACCGGGATTTCGGCGTGGTGGGTTACCATGAACCTTCGCTGCAATTCGCGCTTGGTGGCGGCATTGCGTTGCTCCGTGATGGCGCGGCGGCGGCTGAGTTTCTGGCGGAAAAGCCAGGGCGTGTGGTGGCTGTTTCGCATCGGCAGGAAGCAGCGTTTCGTGCCTCGGCGGCAGAACTCGGCATCACGCCGCGCGATATTGGTTCTGTCACGGGCTTCAATTACGTGCGCGGGCGCTGGCTCACGCTGCTGATTTTCAAGGTGGATTGAATGTTCGAATGGGTGGCGCGCCAGGTCGCGGAAACCGGGCTGCTTGGCGTGTTTGTGCTGATGGTGGCGGAAAACATCTTCCCGCCCATCCCATCCGAAATCATCATGGCCGCATCGGGCTTCGCCGCCGCCCGGGGCGAGATTTCACTGATTGGTACCATCATTGTCGCTGTTCTGGGTACGCTGGTAGGCAATGCCTTCTGGTATGAAATCGGCCGCTGGTTAGGGATGGAGCGCATCCGCCCGCTGGTCGCGCGCTACGGCAAATGGTTCGCCTTTGAAACCGAAGACATGGATCGGGCCGAGCGCACGTTGAAACGCTGGGGGCCTTTCGCGCTTTGTTTCGGGCGGATGCTGCCCGGCATTCGCACCATCATTTCCATCCCCGCCGGCATGGTGTTGATCCCGCGCGGTGTCTTTTATGTCTGGACGGCGATTGGTTCAGCGATTTGGCTGAGCTTCCTCGCCATCGCGGGCTATATGCTGGAAGAACATTACGAAGATGTGCAGGGCTGGGTTGAACCTCTCGCCTGGGTAGTGGTGGGCGGTTCCATCGCGGCCTACGCGCTTCATTTGCTTTACGCCTTTCGCCGCGCACGGCGCCGGCGGGATCAGGCGTAACGCGACAGCGCCTGTTCCAAGGACGCGAAGGCATTGCCGAGCGCGGCATTCATCGCCGCCGCCGATTGCTCTGGGCGTAAGGCACCGCCGGGCAAAGCCGCCGTCCCAGAGCTGAGCATCTGTCCCAGCACGCGGGGTGAGGCTTCGCGTTCGGAAATCAACACGAAATTCAGCTCGGCCTCCGCCTGGCCTTTGGCGCGGTTCGCAACCAGCCGCGTCAATTCACCTTCCAGCACCAGATCAGCATTGGCGCGGCTGCCCGGCGCGAGAATCGCGGCGAAAAGCCGCGCATCGATCAACCAGCGGCGCAGCGCTTGTTCTGTTGCTTCCGCAGGCGGCGCGATCCATTCGGCGTAGAAATCAATTTCCTCTGTGCCATCGGGGCGCACACTACGCAGGCCACGCACATCAAGCGCCGGCGGTGCGCGCAGCGTGCGCAACAGCAAAAGCCGCCGCCCCTTGCCGCGCCAGCCATCCCCCTGCCGGCGTGGTTCCAGCGCGTAGCGGGAGATTTCTTGATAGGGCCGATCCGGCAGCACGGAACAAGCGGAAGCGAGGAAAGGTGCTGCCAGCAGCAGGGCGCGGCGATGCAAGGTCTTCATGTCAGCGGCGTTCCCGATTAGGCGGCGGCGGTGGCGCACCGAGAAGGGTTTGCGAAGGGTTGCGCCGCAGCGCTTCCGTTGTGTCGCGCAGATTGGCGACTGAGGATCGCAAATCACGCATCAGCGGTGAAAGATCGGCTTGCAGATCACTGGTGGTGCCGCGCGCGGTCCGCAGCGTCTGTTCCAATGCGGTCACGGCAGCGGGGATGCGCACCAAGGCTTCGCGTATTTCGCGGCTGGCCAGCAATTCCTGCACGCTCCGCCCGGCGTCACCAATCTGGGCTATGGCACCGCGCAATTCGCTGGCTGTATCTTCAAGCCGCACCTTGCGGATTTCGGTGCGCAGTTCGGCCAGGGTTTCACTGGCTTCGCGCAACATTGTCGCCACTTCGCCGTCACTCACCTGTCGGCGCAAATCACCCATCAGCCCGGCGGCATTGTTGACCAGCCCTTCAATATCCAGCTTTTCCAGACGGCGCAAAATCTGCTCTGCGGCGCTGGTCACCTGCGTAATGGTGGAAGGCACGGCGGGAATATGGTCATAACGCGGCTTCCACGGCACCTGCATGGGCGGGTAGCGCACGGGGTCAAGAATATCAATTTCCAAATAGGTGACGCCTGTTATCCCCTGGGAAGCGATACGTGTGCGCAAGCCCCCCGCGATCATATCTTCCAGGGAAACTATGCGCGCCACGCGTGTCCTTTCTACGGCGAAACGTATCACCACCAATTGCATCGCATAGCGATCAGCCCGGGCTTCCGGTACATCATAGGTGGCAGCGGCAAGTGAGATTTCCGTCACGCGCCCAATCTGCACGCCACGATAACGTACTGAAGCCCCGACATCGAGACCGATAATGGATTCACCCACATAGGTTTCGAAGTAATCCGATTTGGTGCCGAATTGTCCTGCCGTCAGGTAAACAACGAAACCAATCGCCAGCCCAATGGCCGCTAGCGCCAGCATGCCGACGCGGAGAAATAGCGAATTAGGCGGTTTTGCCATGTCAGGCAGCTTCTCGCCGGAAGAAAGAACGCACGGTGGGGTGCGTTCCCGTATCACGCAATTCGCGCGGCTTGCCTGTGGCGATCATGCCTTGCGCTTCCTTATCCAGCATGATGCAGCGATCCCCAATGGCCAGAATGGATTGCAATTCATGGGTTACTACCACGAAGGTGGTGCCGGTGCTGCGCGCAATATCCAGGATCAGCTTGTCCAATCCCGCTGAGGTGATGGGGTCAAGCCCAGCCGAAGGTTCATCCAAAATCAGCAAGGGCGGATCAAGCGCCATGGCGCGCGCAATACCGGCGCGCTTTGCCATGCCGCCGGAAATTTCGGCCGGTAAAAGCCCCGCCGCATCGCCAAGCCCAACCAGGCCAAGCTTGGCGCGGGCCAAAGCCTCCCGCGCGGGGCGTGGTAGATCGGTGTGTTCTTCCAAGGGCAATTCCACGTTCTCCGACAATGTCATATTGCCGAAAAGCGCGCCGGATTGCCACATCACGCCAATTCTTTGCAGCAGTCCAAGCCGGCCTGCCGCATCCGCTTCCGCCAGATCAACGCCCAATATTTCCGCCCGCCCGGCAGCGATGGGCACAATGCCGATCAGCGCCTTGAGCAAGGTGGATTTGCCGCAACCAGAACCACCCAGGATCACGAAAACTTCACCGCGCTTCACCTCAAAGCTCACATCCTTGAAAATGGTGCGCGGGCCGAAGCTGACGGCCAGATTTTCGACACGAATGACGGTATCGTCGCTCATATGCCAAGCCTGAAAAACAGAATGGCGAAAACGCCATCCATGGCGACAATGGCGACAATGCCACCAACAACCGCCGCCGTTGCGGCGTCACCCACCGCGCGCGGGCCGAAGCCGGCGGAAAGCCCTGCGCGGCAGCCAATGGCCGCAATCACCAGGCCAAAGCAAGCGGATTTGAACAGGCCGCCCATCATATCCCCAAGGCTGAGCCATTGCTGCAATTGGTTGGAAACCGCACTCCACGGGAAGCCCAGGCTTTGCATCACCACAGTCATGCCCGTCAGACCGGCAAGGTTCATCACCAATGTCAGCACCGGCATCACCAAAATCCCGGCCAGGATGCGTGGCAGCACCAGCATCACCATGGGATCAATGCCCATGATGCGAAGCGCATTCACTTCCTCATTTACCGTCATGGTGCCGAGCTCGGCGGCAAAGGCGGAGCCCGTGCGCCCTGCCAGCACCACACCGGCCAGCAATGGCCCCAATTCGCGCAGCAGCGAAATGCCAACCAGGTTGGGCACGAAAATCTCGGCGCCAAAACGCTTGAGCGGTATGGAGGATTGATAGGCCAGGATCAGCCCGATCAGAAAGCCAAGCAGCAGCGTGAGCGGAAAGGCACGCAGCCCAATCTCATCCAAATGGCGCAAGAATTCAGCACCGCGAAACATGCGCGGTCGGAACAACATGCGAAACGCCGCGACCAGAGCCTCCCCGGCAAAGGCGATGCCGGAAAGTGCCGCCTGGATGCCGCCATACACTGCGCCGCCAAAGGCGGTGATGGGCGCGAAGTCGCGTGGCGGTTCCACAGGCAGTGGCGCGGCGGCAAGCGCCGTGCGGTTGCGTTCCAAAACCGCCAGCACATCAGGCGCGGCACCCAGCACTGGCACTTCATCCCCCGCACGCAGCACCAGAATGGCGCCGGCGCTATCCATTACCTCAACACCGGAAAGATCAATGGCGCTTGGCTTTTCGGCAAGTGCGCGCGTCATGGCGGGCCAAAGCGCAGCCGTGGCTTCGGCATCCAGCGTGCCGGAAAAGACTAGCACCCTGCCTTGCGGCGCGGCGCGCAATGAAAGGGTGGCTTCGGTCATGTCGCGTACTACCAAGCGCAGCTTTGCGAAGTTTCCGCAAGCTTTTCAAGGCCGTGATGCTCAGCGCCAGAGCGCATGAATCAACACCGCGGCAGCGACCGAGACATTTAGGCTTTCCACCGCGCCGGAACCAGGTAGGGTGACGCGCGCCGCTGAGGCGGCGATGCTTTCGCGCGCGAGGCCCTTTTCCTCATTTCCGAGTACCAAGGCGAAAGAGCGCCCGCGCGGCAGGGCTTCTGGCGGCTCACCATCTCGCGCCACGGCGGCCAGGCTGAGCATATGCGGCGCAAGCGCGCGCAGCAGTTCGGGCAGATTGGTTGCCTGGAACAGGGCCAGTGCTTCCAAGCCACCCTCAGCGGTGCGCAAGGCAGCGTCTGAAAGCCGCGCCTGGCGTTGGTCGCCCGAGATCACCAGCGCCTTGCAGCCGAAAAACGCCGCTGATCGCGCAATGGCGCCAAGATTATGCGGGTTGCCGATGCCATCCAGAATGGGCAGCACGGGCGCGGCCCAGAGCAGCGGCGGCAGCGCGCCTGGGTCCAACAAGGTCACACCGCGCGGGCGCGCCACCGCCACCATGCCGCCGTGATGCGTGGTGCCGGCGATGCGCTGCAATTCCTCGGGCGGGACTTCACGATACGGCAAGCGCCGCTTCGCCAGCACCGCGCATAACGGGCCCGCTTCCTGCCGGCGCATCGGCGTATAGAAAAGCCGCAGCACATCAGCGGGCCGATGCGCGAAAAGGGCGGCCACCGCAGCGGGGCCGCAATGCCTATCCGGTTCCTGGGCTTTGCTCACGGTATCGCCAATGCCTTGATTTTTTCCAGCAGGGCATCGGGGATTTCCAACCCATCAGCGCCGGCACGGGTAGTTTGCGCATCGCGCTTGGCGCCGGGCAGGCGCACACCCTCATCAGCCAGCATGGCGGCAATCAGGGTTTCGATCCGCGCGCCGAAGCCATCCGCACCGGCAAGCGCGCCGGGGTCTATCACCAGCAGCGCCTGGCCCAAGCGGGGGCGATTGCCTTCATCCTGGAAAAAACTATCGGCTTCAAAGCCGAAGGCTGCACCGGTCAGCGCCACGCAGAGCAATTCGACAATCAGCGCCAGCAAGGCGCCCTTGGTGCCGCCCATGGCGAGCATGGCGCCCGAGAGCGCGGCCTTGGCATCGGTGGTGGGGCGGCCTTCGGCATCAAGCGCCCAGCCTTCGGGGATGGGGCGGCCTTCCTTGGCGGCGACCATGATCTTGCCACGCGCCACTTCGGACAGCGCCATGTCAATCACCAGCGGCGGCGCGGCGTGGCGCGGAAAACCCGCTGCGATGGGGTTGGTGCCCATGATTGGCCGGCGCCCGCCCGGCAACGGCATCGCAGCGGGCGAATTGGTGAAAGCCAGCGCCACCAGCCCTTGTTCGGCCAAGCGCCGCACCGGCAAGCCCATGGCGCCGGAATGGTGGCTATTGGTGATGCCGATAAAGGCAATGCCATGCCCGCGCGCGCGCCAGGCCGCTTCCTGCTCCGCCAAGGCCAGCGCCGGGTAAGCCAGCCCGTGCTTGGCATCAATCAGCGCAGAGCCGCCGCGTTCATTGATGATGCGGGGTGTTGCCTTCCCATCCGCGCGACCGTTGCGGAGGAAGGCCGCATATTGCGCCACGCGCGAAAGCCCATGCCCCGCCTGCCCAGCGGCCTCGGCAGCAACCAGCGCGGCGGCGGTGCGCTTGGCCATCTCAGGCCCGGCACCGGAAGCCGCGAGCGCAGCGGTGACAAGTTGTTCAGCCTCAATCAGGGAAAGTCGCATCAATCCGCCTTCAATTTCGCTTCCTGCACCAGCCTGGCCCAGCGGTCAGTCTCGGCGCTGATATAGGCCGCGCTGCGCGCCCTGTCCCAGGCTTCCACCGTAAAGCCGCCGTCGCGCGCGCGGCGGGAGACCTCGGGGTCGCGGATCGCGGCGAGGGTATCGGCTTCAAGCTTGGCCAGGATGGGGGCCGGCACCGCCGCATTGGTCATCATCGCGGTCCAATTGGTCATTTCAAGTTCGGGTGATCCCGCTTCGCGCACGGTGGGCACATCCGGCACCAGGGGATGGCGGGCGGCGGAGGTTATGGCAAGGGGGCGGAGCCGCCCGCCTTGGATCTGCGCAATACATTCCGGCAGGTTAGAGACCATGAAATCCAGATTCCCCGCCGCGAGGTCCGTGACCGAAGGCGCGCCACCACGATAGGGCACATGGGTGATCCGGTCCCCCGCACCAGAAACACGGCGCACCAATTCCAGTCCCAGATGCGGCGGCGATCCAGTGCCCGATGACCCGGCATTCAAGTTACGCTCCCGCGCTTGCATCAGCAGATCAGCCAGGCTGCGCGCAGCGTTGCGTTCCGCATTCACTACCACCACAAGGGGCAGCGACCCAAGGACAGAAATCGCCGTAAAATCCTGACGGAAATTGAAAGGCGCATTGGGAAAAAGCGAGGCATTCACCGTATGCGTCATGGTGATGGCAAGCAGCGTATAGCCATCGGCTGGGCTTTTCGCCGCCGCATCAGCACCGATCAGCGCATTGCCGCCGGCGCGGTTTTCGATGATGACCGGCTTGCCCCAAATCTCGGACAGTTTCTGGCCCACCAGCCGCGCCATAATGTCGGTCAGCCCACCGGGCGGGAAAGGTACAATGTAGCGCACGGCGCGATCCGGAAAGCTTGCTTGGGCTTGTGCACGCCCGATCAGGGCGGCAGCGGGCAGGGCGGATAGCAGCAGGCGGCGGCTTGGGTGCATGGGGTCGTCCTGATTTCTGGCCGCATTCACGGTCCTTGCGCGGCAGCGTAGCCCAGGGCGCGCTGCTGCCCTATAGAATTCTCGACCGAAGCTTGATGACGGGGGATGTGGCGTGACGCCTGTTGAGAAAATCCGCGAATGGCATGAAGAACTGACCGCCTGGCGGCGGGATTTCCACACCCATCCTGAATTGGGGTTTGAGGAAGTGCGGACCAGCGCGCTGGTGGCCGAACGCCTTGCCTCCTGGGGGATTGAGGTGCATCGCGGCATTGGCAAGACCGGCGTTGTGGGCGTGCTGCGCAACGGGAACGGCCAAGGCCGGCTTGGGCTGCGCGCGGATATGGATGCGCTGCCCATGCCGGAAGCCAATGGCTTCGCGCATAAATCAGGGATCGAAGGCAAGATGCATGGCTGCGGGCATGATGGGCACACCACCATGCTATTGGCCACCGCGCGCTATCTGGCCGAGACGCGCAATTTCGATGGCACGGTGCATTTCATTTTCCAGCCGGCGGAAGAAGGCCGCGGTGGTGCGCAAGCCATGCTGGCTGATGGGCTGTTTGATCGCTTCCCCTGCGATACGGTTTATGGGCTGCATAACCGCCCTGGCCTGCCGGTCGGGCAATTCGCCATCCGCCCCGGCCCGATCATGGCGGGCGCGCTATTTTTCGACATCCTGATCCAGGGCAAGGGCGGCCATGGCGCGCGCCCGGAACAGACGATTGATCCCGTGGTGGTGGGCGCGCAAATCGTCACCGCCTTGCAAAGCGTGGTGGCGCGCAATGTGCCCGCCTTGGATAGCGCGGTGCTGAGCGTGACGGGCTTCAATGCCGGGCAGGCCTATAACGTTATCCCGGATCAGGTGACGCTGAAAGGCACGGTGCGCGCCTTCAAGGTTGAAGTGATGCGCCTGATGGAAGACCGCATGCGCGCCGTGGTGCAGGGCACGGCAGCGGCTTTTGGTGCCAACGCTGAGATGACCTTCCAGGAAATCGCCGCCCCCACCATCAATGCGCCGGAAGAAGCCACCGCGCTTGCTGATGCGGCAGCGTCATTGGTGGGTGAGGCAGCGGTGGAGCGCAATCGTACCCCCGTGATGGGCAGCGAGGATTTCGCTTACATGCTGTTGCAGCGCCCGGGCGCTTACATCCATGTCGGCAATGGCACGGGCGATGCCGGCGGCTGCGATGTGCATAACCCGCATTATGACTTCAATGATGAAGCCATCCCCTATGGCGGCGGTGTGATGGCCGCGCTGGTGGAACAGAAACTGCCGCGGGTGAAGTGATGGGGCGCGGCGCATGACAAGCCTGAACCAGACCATGGATAGCCTGCTCCGCCGCGCGCTCGCCAAGCCGGAACCGCTTTCCCTGCCGGAGCTTGAGGGCATTTTGCGTCTGATGAGCAAATGGCGACATCAGATGATCTCGAACAGCATCATCGCCCATGCTGGCCCGGTGGTGCAGGCTGGTCCCTTCGCCGGCATGCGCCTTGGCCAGCACAGTGCGGAAGGCTGCCACGCGCCAAAGCTGCTTGGCTGCTACGAGCAGGCGCTCCACCCGCATGTTGAACGCTTCATCGCGCGCGGATTTGATGCCGTGCTGAATATTGGCTGCGCCGAGGGCTATTACGCCATCGGCATGGCGCGACGTATGCCCGGAACCAGAATTTTCGCGCATGATTTGAATGAAGGCGCGCAACAAGCCTGCCGCAGCCTGGCAGACGCGAATGGGGTAGCGGACCGCATCACCATTGGTGGGCTGGTGCGCGGTGAGGATTTCGCACGCTTCGCGGGTAAGGATACGCTGGCGCTGGTGGATATCGAAGGCGGTGAGGAGGCCCTGCTTGACCCAACCGCCTTCCCGGCGCTGCGGCAGATGACGCTGATTGTGGAATGCCACGAAGAACGCCGCCGCGGCATGACAGACCTTATTGCCAGCCGCTTCGCGCCGACCCATCAGGTCACCCGGCTGGAACAGCCCTTCAGCCAGCCCGAATTACCGGCATGGATGCAGGGGCTTGGCCATCTGGATCAGCTTTTGGCGATATGGGAATGGCGCATGGCGCCAACCCCCTGGCTGGTACTGGAACCGCTCAAGCGCTGATCATGCGCTGGTCAATGCACCAGCGCGACACCCATGCCATGCTGGAAAATCGCCGCTGCGGCCAGCGCGTAATCCGGCGCCGCGCCAATCTGCGTGCCATCCGCCGCGTGAATCGCGACCGAAGGCCGATTATTCACCATCACCGGGCGCATATAGGCGATGCGGTTGGCGCCAAAGCGTGCCCAGTCCAGCGGTGAAAGCTGGCGCAGCGCCTCAGCTGTCAGGATGATGTCCTGTTCGGTTTCGGTGTCGAATTCTTCCTGGTCATTCATGGTCTTGTCCTTTGCATGTCCCGAAGGCCCACGCTGCAATGTCGCCTCAAGATGAGCGCGACAGATGGGGCGTTCAGCCCCGTTCAGGGCGCCCTTCCACAATGGTGGCGGCGCCATTGGTTTTGGTATCAATGCGGATGGTCTTGACGCGAACCTCTGGCAGAGGCCGCTTCAATTCCACATGCAGCAACCCGTTATCGAGCCACGCACCTTCCACATCTATGCCTTCGGCCAGCACAAAGGCGCGCTGGAATTGGCGGGCCGCGATGCCGCGATGCAGGAAAATCCGGCCTTCCGAATCATCCTTCTGCCGCCCGCGGATGACCAATTGATTGTCTTCCTGCGTGATCTGCAAATCATCCATGGAAAACCCAGCCACCGCCAGCGTAATGCGCAGCCGGTTATCGCCGATCTGTTCGATATTATACGGGGGATAGCCATCGGCATTCTTGCCCACACGATCGAGCATCTGTTCCAGATGATCGAAGCCAAGAAACAAGGGCGAGCCGAAAAGCGAAGGTCTGGTCATATAAGGTGGCCTCCTCATCCGAGAGCGAAGCGTGTTGCCGGGCCCGAAGCGCCCTGCTGCGCCCTATTTTGGATTTCGGCCCGGGCGTTGCAAGGGGGGGCGCGCGGGGCTACATGCCAGCCCCTGCCATGACCGAAACCGAAACCCTGCCTATTCTGTTGGTGCCCGACAAAAGGCTGCGCCTGAAAGCCCGCCCGCTTGGCGATGCTGATGGAGATGCCATTCGCGCCCTCGCGCCCAGAATGCTCGCCACCATGTATGCCGCGCCTGGCATTGGCCTGGCCGCGCCGCAAATTGGCGAAGGGCTGCGCTTGGTGGTGCTTGATATCCAGCCCAAGGAAAAGCCCGATCCGATGGTGCTGGTGAACCCGGAAATCATCGCCGAAAGCACTGAGACCGCGACGCGCGAAGAAGGCTGCCTATCGCTCCCCGGTCAATATGCCGATGTGACGCGCCCCGCCCGCGTGAAGGTTCGCTTTTTGGACCTGACGGGTGCGAAGCGGGAGATTGAGGGCGACGGCCTGCTTTCCGCCTGCCTGCAACATGAAATTGACCATTTGGATGGCGTTTTGTTTGTGGATTACCTCTCTGCCCTCAAGCGCAACATGATCCTGCGTAAGCTCGCGAAGGATCTGAAATCCCAGCAGCGCGGGTGAGCAGCCAAAAGCGCCCTTTGCGCCTGGCCTTCATGGGCAGCCCGGATTTTTCAGTGCCGGCGTTGCGCGCGCTGCATGATGCCGGGCATGAGATTGCGGCGGTTTATTGCCAGCCCCCCAAACCCGCCGGGCGCGGGCAGAAGGAAACGCCCTGCCCGGTGCATCGCGCTGCCCTGGCATTGGGCCTGCCGGTGCGCCACCCTGCGCGGCTGAAGCGCGATGAAGCCGAACACGCAGCCTTCGCCGCGCTTGATCTGGATGTGGCGGTGGTCGCGGCCTATGGCCTGATTCTGCCGAAAGCGATGCTGGATGCGCCGCGGCGCGGGTGCCTCAATATCCACGCATCCCTGCTGCCACGCTGGCGCGGGGCGGGGCCGATCCAGGCGGCAATTTTGGCGGGCAATAACCAGACCGGCATCACCATCATGCGCATGGAAGAAGGGCTGGATACGGGGCCAATGCTGCTTGCGGAAGCGGTGCCGATCACGCCCAGCACCACCACGCCCGAACTGCATGATGCGCTGGCAGAGCTCGGCGCCCGGCTGATTCTGCGCGCGCTGGCGGAAAACCCAGCAGCGACGCCTCAGCCGGAAGCGGGCGTCACCTATGCGCCGAAACTGGCGAAGGAAGATGGCCGCCTGGACTGGACGCAGCCCGCCGAGGCTTTGGAACAGCGCATCCGCGCGCTGAACCCCTGGCCGGGCACATTCTTTTTGTGGAAGGGCGAGGCCATTCGTGTTTCCGCTGCCACCCATGAAGCCGGGCAGGGTGAAGCCGGCACGGCCTTGGATGATGCCGGGCTGATTGCCTGCGGGCAGGGCGCGTTGCGCTTGCAACGTTTGCAGCGCCCAGGCCGCGCCGCCATGGCCGCCGAGGCGTTTTTGCGCGGCCTGCCAATCCCCGCCGGCACCCGCCTGGAATGACGCCATGCCCCGCTATGCGCTGAGGCTGGAATATGATGGCGCGCCCTTTTGCGGCTGGCAGCGGCAGGAGGGTTTGCCCTCCATCCAAGCCGTGCTCGAAGAAGCAGCCGCGCATTTGAATGGCGGAGAGGCCCCGCTGGTGACCGCCGCCGGGCGCACCGATGCCGGCGTGCATGCCGAAGCGCAAGTCGCGCATCTGGATTTGGGTTCAAGCCTGCCGCCCGAACGGGTGCGAGAGGCCTTGAACTTCCACACCCGCCCGCACCCCGTGGCGATAACGGGCGCGGCGATTATGCCCGAAGATTGGTCCGCCAGGTTTTCCGCCATTGGCCGCGCCTATCGCTACCGCATCCTGAACCGCCCGGCGCGCCCGGCACTGGAGTGGGGCCGCGTTTGGCATGTGAAGAAGCGCCTGGATGCGGCGGCGATGCATGAGGCTGCTCAGGGGCTATTGGGCCGGCATGATTTTTCCGCCTATCGCGCCGCTTCCTGCCAGGCGAAATCGCCGCTTAGGACACTCGACCGGTTGGATGTGACCAGGCTGGGTGAGGAGATTGAAATCATCGCCGAGGCGCGGAGCTTTCTGCACCACCAGGTGCGCAATATGGTGGGCACGCTGGTGGAGGTTGGCTATGGCCGCCGCCCGGCTTCCTGGCCGCGTTCCGTGCTGCTGGGCGCAGACCGCGCCAAGGCCGGCCAGACCGCGCCGCCGGAGGGGTTGGTGCTGACGGGGGTTACCTATCCTGAGGCTGTTGAATGGCGGTAGGGCTCTGCCCTCCCGCACCCACCCGCCAAGGGCCGTGAGGCCCTTGGAACCCGGGACTTTAGGTGAGCACCCGACGCAAGAATATGCCGACGGGGACCATGCCGGGGATTACCTCACGCACAAAAACTTCAAGCCGTGCGAGGAATTCCGGCAAGGCCGCTGGCGCGGCGGGGGCAGGGCCAAGGGCTGCGATAAGCCCCGGCGCAGCATCGCGCGCGGCTTCTACCGCCGCGTCACGCCAATGCGTCAGGCCCGCATGGGCGCGCAAGGGCGCCAGCATATCGGGCAGGCCCGCCAAAAAATCCGGCCATAACGCCAGATGCACATAAAGGCTTGGCACCACCGCGCCATCTGAAAGCCCATGCGCCGCGGTCAATGTCCGAATTTGCACCTGTAGCGCCGCAGGCAATATCGCCAAACGCGGCAAGACTGGTGGGGCAGGCAGCATTGGGCCGCGCGGGGCCGGCAGCATCGGCGCACCCGGTGCCACGCCCTGATGACGAAGCAATATCGCTGTCAGCAGGCCAAGATTTGTCACATTGCCGCGATGATAGACCTCAATCAGCGCCGCAATGCACGCGGGCAAAGCGGAAGGCGCTTTCGTGGGCGCGGGGAGAGTAATGGCAGCAGTAATGCGATCCCGCGCCGCCGCCGCCACGCCGGAAGTAAGCGCTGGCGCTGCCTGCGCCCAAAGCCAATCAAGCACACCAGGCAGCGCCGCCGCATGGCGCCAAATAAGGTTCACTTGGCCAATGCCGATACCCTCATTCAACGCGGCATAAATCGCGGCAATATCGGGCGACGCTTCCGCTTCGCGGATTTCGGGGAGGGCGGCGGCGGACATGGCTTGGAATTCCTCTGGCAGGGGATGATGGGGCGCAAGCCCGGCCTTAGCCACCCCCCGCAATCAGGCTTTGCCAAGTGGGTAAGCCTTACGGAAGACGGCCGCTATTCTACGTGAGAAAAGCAGCTTTGATCGTCGCTTGTAAAGTTACACTTTACATTCATGGTCTACCGCGCTAGAAGTCGTCGTGATGAAAATCCGCAATGTGGTGCATAAGGGCCTGCGGCGCTTCATCGAAGATGATGATGCTTCCGGCCTTCAACCTTCTGTGGTGCCCAAATTGCGGCACATGATTTCCTTCCTGCAAGACATGGCGCGGGAGGATGAATTGCGCAGCATACCAAGCTGAAAGGCGCATCAATTGACCGGTGATCGCAAAGGGGAATGGAGCCTTTCAGTCACAAAGAATTGGCGCCTCACCTTCAGGATTGATCAGACGGAAATCGAGATCATCAACCTGGATTATGAGGACTATCATTGAAGGACGCAGCAATGACAAACGCACAACCCATCCGCCTGAAAAACCCCGCCCATCCCGGCAGCTTCATCAAGCATGAAGTGATTGATCCCCACGGGCTTTCCGTCACGGAAGCGGCCAAGGTGCTGGGTGTCACGCGGCCTGCACTTTCGGCGCTGTTGAATGAAAGGGCAGCGCTTTCGCCCGAAATGGCGATCAGGGTCGAAAAAGCCTTTGGCGTTTCCATGGATACTTTGCTGCGCATGCAGGGTAGTTTTGATATCGCGCGCGCCCGCCAACGCGCAGGGCAGATCAAGGTAGCCCGCTTCAAGGCACCAGCGCGCAAGCCAGAAACCACCATGCGGGGTTGATGGCGGCGGGGCGCCCTACCCCACCCTGTCCAACGCGCGGCCCTCGCGCTAAAGCCCCAGCATGCGCTTCGAACCCACCCCCCGCCCCGCCCTTGCTGAAATCCCCGGCTCCTTGATCCGCGAAGTCTCGGAAGTCGGGCGCTATATGCCAGATGTCATTCCCCTCTGGTTTGGGGAACCGGATACGGTCACGCCGGATTTCGTGCGGGAAGCGGCGAAGCTGGCGCTGGATGAAGGCAAAACCTTCTACGCGCCCAATCCGGGTATCCCGCCACTGCGGGAAGCCATCGCGGCTTACCTCAAGCGCAATAATCGCCCTGTCGGCACTGCGCGCGTGGCCGTCACGGCATCGGGCGTCAATGCGCTGATGCTGGTGGCGCAGGCGTTGCTCTCACCGGGGGATCGTGTGGTGATCCCCGCCCCCGCCTGGCCCAATATGGATGGCATTGCGCGCGTGATGGGCGCGGAAGTGGCGGATATGCCGCTGCGGCTCATGAACGGTATCTGGCGCGCGGATTTGGATGAATTGCTGGCGACCATCACGCCCGAAACCAAACTGCTTTTCCTGAACAGCCCCGGAAATCCCACGGGCTGGACGCTGACCGGCGAAGAACAGCGCGCCATTCTGGAAAAATGCCGCCAGACCGGTACCTGGATCCTTTCAGATGATGTCTATGAAAGGCTCTATTTCGCGGGCGATGCCGCGCCGTCCTTCCTTGAAATCGCGGATGAGCAGGATCGCGTTGTCTCAGTCAATTCCTTCTCCAAATCCTGGGCCATGACAGGTTGGCGGCTCGGTTGGATTGTGGCGCCGCCCGCATTGATGGATGCCATCGGCAAGCTCAATGAATTCAACATGTCATCCGCGCCCACCTTCATCCAGCATGCCGGCGTGGTGGCGCTCGATAAGGGTGATGCCTTCATTGCGGAAACCCGCGCGCGGTATTTGAAGGCGCGCGATATCGCCCATGCCGCGCTATCTGCCGTCCCCGGCATCACCGCACCGCGCCCCGATGGCGCGATGTATCTGTTCCTGAAGGTGGAAGGCTGCACCGATAGCCTCGCTCTCGCCAAATCCTTGCTGCATTCGGCGCGGGTTGGCATTGCCCCCGGTGCCGCCTTTGGTGCCGGCGGGGAAGGCCATTTGCGGCTTTGCTTCGCGCAAAGTGAGGCACGTATCCGCGAAGCGAGTGGGCGGCTGGCCGAGGCGCTCAGCAAGCGCTGATCAGGCGCGCTCCGCTCCCGCAGATCACGCCATACATGTGTTTGAGCGACTGATTCACCGCTCCGGCGATTCCGCCTCCGCGGATCAGGCGCTAGCCGCGCAACTCCCCGGCGAATTCCAGGATTTCGCGGGACCGCGTGACCCGGCTGCCCCAGACGCGGTCAAATTCCGCGATCATGCCGGCAAGCGCGGGTGAACCGGGCAGGGCCTCAGCCGCCGCGACGCTTGGGAATTCGTAAAAGGCGAAATGGAGCGAAGGGTCAGTCCTGCTCCAGCAGCGCCAAGCATGGGCAACGCCAAAGGCCGCCAACGCATCGGGCAGATGTTCCTTTTCATACCAGGTGTCGAAAGCGGCGCGGTCGGCTGGGTCTGCCACGACGGCGCGCACCATGAAGAAAGCCTTGGACATGCGGGTTCCCCTGAAAACAGCGCATTGCAGACCAAAGCCTAACGCCTGATCCGCGCCGCTGGAAAGCTGCGGCGGCGCTGGGCGGTGGGTGGGGCTTCGCCCCCGCTTGCAATCGGCGCCGGGTATCGGAAGATGGGCTATCGCCCTTTGCCGGGCGTTCAACTCAAAGGGGTGGACATGTTCTCTCATATCTTTATCGGCGCGGATGACGTTGCCGTGGCCAAGAAATTCTATGATGCGGTGCTTGCCACCGTTGGTGTCGCGGAAGGCAAGATGGACCCGAAAGGGCGCTGCTTTTACCGCACGCCCACTGGCACGCTTGGCATTGGCAAGCCGCTGAATGGCCAGCCGGCCACCGGCGCCAATGGCGGCACCATCGGCTTTGCCTGCGATAGCCCGGAAAAGGTGAAGGCCTTCCATGATGCCGGCGTGGCCAATGGCGGCACCAGCATTGAAGACCCGCCGGGCTGGCGTGAAGGCGGCGCCGTGCGGCTTTACCTTGCCTATCTGCGCGATCCTTACGGCAACAAAATTTGCGCTTTGCATCGCGGCAGCTAAGGCGGCGATATGCTGAACCGGGGCCGCGCTTAGCGCGCGGTCTCGGCACCTTGATCATGGGAAAAATTGGTAGCGGCGAGCGGACTTGAACCGCTGACCCCGGCATTATGAGTGCCGTGCTCTAACCAGCTGAGCTACGCCGCCAAACAGGCCAGCGAGTTAGGCCGCCGCCCGGTCAGTGTCAACCGGAAGCCGCGTGCGCAGGAAGCCGCCACCCAAAACACGATCCCCGTCATACATCACGCAGGCCTGGCCGGGCGCGATCACGCCGGGTTCATCCAAGACCACGCGCAAAAGCCCTGCGGCCGCGTCCCAGGCTACCTCAGCCGCACGCGGCACTTCGCGGGCGCGCAGCTTCACCGCACAGCGGAGCGGCGCGGCAGGTGGGGTGATCAGCCAATTCACCTCACCAACTTCGGCATCCCGCCGTTCAAGGCCCATGCGCGGGGCCAGCACAATCCGGCGCTTCGGTGCATCCACCGCCGCCACATAAAGTTTTTCCTCGCCATCCCAGGAAGCCTGACCCAGGCCCCGCCCCTGGCCCACGGTGAAGCCGGAAATCCCGCCATGCTGGCCAAGCACGCGGCCATCGGCATGCACAAACTCACCCGGTTCGGCGGCATCGGGGCGGAGCTTACCGACAAGCGCATCGTAACGCCCGGCGGGCACAAAACAGATATCCTGGCTATCGGGCTTTTCCGCGACCGCGAGCCCAAGCCGCGCGGCGGCGGCGCGCACCGTGGCTTTGTCCGGCATGTCACCCAAGGGGAAGCGGGCCATGGCAAGCTGCGCGCTTGTGGTGGCGGCCAAGAAGTAGCTTTGGTCCCGTTCCGGGTCCACGGCGCGGTGCAATTCCGCGCCATTCGGCCCTTCGATGCGCCTTGCGTAATGGCCGGTCGCCAGTGCTTCGCAGCCCAGATCCTCGGCCATCGCCACCATGTCGCGGAATTTCACGGTTTGGTTGCAGCGAATGCAGGGCACGGGCGTTTCGCCGCGCGCATAGCTATCGGCGAAATCACGCATCACATCGCGGCGGAAAATCTCCTCGCGGTCCAGAACGTAATGCGCGATGCCAAGCCTGTCAGCGACACGCCGCGCATCCAGAATATCCTGCCCCGCGCAGCAGGCGCCCTTTTTCTGCAAGGCCGCGCCGTGATCATAAAGCTGCAAGGTCGCGCCAATCACCTCATGCCCGGCTTCCTGCAACAGCGCGGCAACCACGCTGCTATCCACCCCGCCCGACATCGCGACCAGCACGCGCATTCTCAACCGCGCCCCACCGCATCAAGCCCCTGCTGCCAGAAGCGCTGTTCCAACCGCGCGGCCTCAGCGAAATCCGCTGCCAGCCGCGCGAAACGCGCTTCCCCACCATGAGACACGCCCAGCGCATCAATCCGCCGCGCCGCAGCATGGGCCATTTCCTGATAGGAAGCGGCGCCATAGGTATCAATCCAGGACTGATATGGGTTGCCATCACGCTGGCGCGCAGGGTCCGCCAGAATGCGGAGCGCCACCTGAGCATAACCCACCGTGCAAGGCACCAGCGCCACTTCCAAATCCAGAATATCGCCGGCATAGCCGCGATCCAGCACCCAGCGCGTATAGGAAACCGTCTCGGCACTTTCCGGCACGCTTACAACCGCCGCTTCCGAAAGCCCCCATTCGGCGCAGTATTTCAGATGGAGCTTCGTTTCATCCAGAATGGCCAGCACCGCAGCCGCCTTGTCGCGCATCGCGGCCAGGCTTTCGCCCTTCAGCACCGCCAGCGCCTTGGCGCGGGCGAAGTGGATCAGGAACAAATAATCCTGAATAAGGTAATGCTGAAACGCCTTGAGCGGCAAAGTGCCGGCCGAAAGCTGCTGCACAAAAGGGTGCCAAGTATAATCGCGCCATTCGGTCGCCGACGCAGCCGACAGCTTGCGAAACAAGCCGCCTTCCGCGCCGAATTCATCCCAAGGCGCGCGCGCCATGCCTCAGCCGCCCGCGTTGCGCGACCCGGCGGGCAGCTTCACCACCAGCCCATCCAGCGCATCGGTCATGATCAATTGGCAGCCAAGGCGGCTGGTTTCCTGCAAATCGAAAGCGAGGTCGAGCATATCTTCCTCATCCTCGGTCGGCTTGGTCAGCTTGCTGAACCAGGCGCCATCCACAATCACATGACAGGTGGAACACGCCAGCGATCCTTCGCAGGCGCCTTCAATGTCAACGCTATTGCGATGCGCGATTTCCAGCACGGAAAGGCCAAGCGGGGCCTCCACTTCCTTCTGCGTTCCGTCGCGTTCGATGAATACCATTTTCGGCATGGCTAATCACTTGCCTTGTCTGTTGCGGAAACTGCGCGGTGCCAAGCAGCGGCCAAGCTTGCCGCGGCAAGTTCCGCTTCGGCGGGCGAGGTAAAGCGTCCCATCCCAATCCGCAAGGTGGCCCGGGCGGCGGCGGGTTCAAGCCCTATGGCTTGCAGCACGTAAGAAGGCTCGATCTCAGCCGAGGAACAGGCGGAGCCGGTGGAAACGCACACAAGCGGCGCGCCGGCCATGATGGTTTGGGCGGTGACGCCACCCGGAAAGGTCAGGTTCAGATTGCCCGAAACCCTGGGCGCGGCTTCAGCATTGACCACCAGGCCCGGGATTTCGGCGCGGAGCTTATCCAGGAAAATCTCGCGCTGGCCAGCGATGCGCCCGGAATCGAGCAAGCCTTCAATGGCGGCGATCCGGCAGGCCTCCCCAAAGCCCACCACCAAGGGCGCGGGGAGCGTGCCGGACCTGAGGCCC
>JBPCSO010000102.1:0-36386 GCA_051007055.1 Roseomonas sp. | reverse complement strand
CGCTCTGCCTGCCAGGCGGCTTGCAGCGAGTGCTGACGTTGTGTGACATCATGCAGCCCGTAACGGCCATGGCCCTTGCCATCAATCAGATCGGCCAATTCCTGCAAGCGCGGGTCTTCAGTATTCGCCATGATGAATTCTCCCTAACCGGTCATGAATTCGGTAGCCCTTGATGGGCGTTCAGGGAAGCGTCGTCATGGTCGTGTCATCAATTCTTCACGACCATGACGGATAAGATGCAGACAGGTCCCGTTTATGCGGCCTGATTAAGCCCACCCATCGCCATCAATTGCGTCAGGTGATGATCGGCATCACCGAACATGGTGTCTATCGTGGTCAGACGCTTGAAGTAATGCCCGCCCAGATATTCCATCGTCATGGCAATGCCGCCATGCAATTGGATAGCGCCTTGGCCGAGGAATTTACCGGAACGCCCGATCTGCACCTTCACCGCCGACATTTGCCGGCGCCGTTCGGTGGCATCAGGCTCCGCCGCCATCATCGCAGCGAGCATGGCCATGGAACGCGCTTCTTCCAAGGAGACCATCATTTCAGCCGCGCGGTGCTGCAAGGATTGGAAAGTCCCGATAGGTCGGCCGAATTGCTTGCGCGTCTTCAGATAATCAAGTGTCAGCTTCTGTAGCGCATCCATGGCGCCCACGGCTTCCCCCGCAAGGGCCGCAATGGTTTCATCCACCACACGATCCACCAGCACCAGGCCATTGCCTGCATCACCCAGCAGCGCCTCAGCCGGTAGGCTCACGCGATCAAGCGTGATTTCCGCACCGCGCAGCCCATCCGTGGTTGGGTAGCCACGGCGCGTGACGCCCTTGGCATTCGCCGGCACTAGGAAAACGCCAATGCCGGATTTGTCGCGCCGCGCGCCACTGATGCGTGCAGTGACCACGATCTGATCCGCCACATCGCCATGCAGCACCACCCCCTTGCGGCCTTCCAGCACCCAGCCCGCGCCATCCTTCTTCGCCGTGGTCGCAACATCATGCAAATCATGGCGCGATTGCGGTTCAGTATAGCCGAGGGCGAGTTTCAGCTTGCCCGCTGCAATCTCCGGCACCATGGCCGCACGTTGCGCCGCCGATGCCCCGTGGCGAATAAAGCCGCCACCCATCACCACGGTCGCAAGCCAAGGCTCCAGCGTAATCGCGCCGCCCATAGCTTCCGCCATCAGCATCACCTCAACGGGGCCGGCACCAAAGCCGCCATCCTCTTCCGAGAAGGGCAGGCCCAGCAGGCCGAGATCGGCATAAGCCTCCCACATTTCCTGCGACCAACCGGTGGCTGATTTCATGAAGCGCTTGCGGTCTTCGAACTTGTATTTATCGGCCAGCAGCTTGGTCAGGCTGTCCTGCAACAGCCGCTGGTCTTCGGAAAGATCGAAATCCATGTCTCAGAGCCCCAGAAACGCTTTTGCCATGATATTCTTCTGGATCTCGGTGGAACCACCATAGATCGTCTGCTTGCGCCAATTGAAATAGGTCGGCTGCGCGAGTGTCGCCCATTCCGGCGCCAATTCCGGTTCATTCCAGCGATCGCCATCGGGATCAGCACCGACCATGCCGTAAGGCCCCGCAGCCATGACATAAAGATCACTGATCGCCTGCTGAATCTCCGTACCCCTGATCTTCAGCACCGAGGATGCCGGGTTGGGCTTGCGTTCACTGAGCTGACGATTCTCATCGGCCAGCACGCGCATGGTAGTCATTTCAAGTGCCTTCAACTGCACCTCAACTTCGACCAATCGCTCACGGAAGCGCCCATCTTCAATCATCGGGCGCTCACCACCCGGCGCATTCTGCGCGATCAGCTTGAGCCGGCGGATACGATCCTTGGAAGCGCCAACCCGCGCCTGACCGGTGCGTTCATTAGAAAGCAGGAATTTCGCGCAATCCCAGCCGCGATGTTCCGTACCGACCAGATTGGCCACCGGTACTTTCACATCATCAAAGAAAACCTCATTCACCTCATGCGCACCATCAATGGTGATGATCGGGCGCACGGTGATGCCTGGCGTGTTCATATCTACCACTAGGAAGGAAATGCCTTCCTGCTGCTTGGTCGCTTCCGGATTGGTGCGCACCAAAAGGAAGATCCAATCGGCATATTGCGCCAACGTCGTCCAGGTCTTTTGCCCATTGACGATGTAGTGATCGCCTTCGCGCACGGCACGCGTTTTCAGCGACGCCAGGTCAGACCCTGCGCCTGGTTCCGAAAAGCCCTGGCAGAACCAAAGGTCGAGATTAGCGAGCTTCGGCAGGAAGAACTTCTTCTGTTCTTCCGTGCCGAACGCGATCAGCACCGGCCCCAACATATTGCAGTTGAAGCCAAGCGGAATCGGCGCTGGCGTGCCCTGCAATTCTTCCAGAAGGATAAAGCGCTTGATGGCGGACCAATCCTTCTGCCCGCCCCATTCTGCAGGCCAATGCGGCACGCACCAGCCCTTGGCATTCAGCTTCTTTTGCCAATCCACCTGCATCTGCTTGGTGGGGGTGCGGCCCGCCGCCAGACGCTCCCGCGTATCAGCGGGCAGGTTGGAATCAATCCAGTCCCGGACTTCCTGGCGGAAGGCGCGTTCTTCATCCGTGAAGCGTAGATCCATTGTTCTTTCCCTTCATTCCTTCCTGCTGCTTGGCGGCATCAAACCTTGGACTTGCCCATGTCGGCGAAGCTGCCGCCCTCATCAGCCAGTTTTTCGATCAGCGCCGCTGGGCGCAGATTCTTGTCACCCGTTGCTTCGGCGTATTGGTTCAGCTTATCCCGCACAGCCTTGAGGCCCTGCGTATCCGCCCAGAACATCGGCCCGCCACGCCAGGCCGGCCAGCCAAAGCCATTGGTGAAGATCACATCAATATCAATCGGGCGGGATGCAATGCCTTCTTCCAGGATGCGCGCACCTTCATTCACCATGGGCAGCAGCAACCGTTCCAGGATTTCATCGGCTTCGATCTTGCGGCGGCGCACCTGCATTTTCTCGGCAACATCCAGAATGATGCGCTCCACTTCCGGGTCGGGCAGACGGTTGCGCTTTTCATCATACATATACCAGCCCTTGCTGGTCTTCTGACCAAAACGCCCGGCGGCCACCACCGCATCCGCAATCGGCGCAACAGTCCCACGCGCCTTGCGCACCGCCGCACCAATATCCAAGCCGGCAAGGTCACCGGTGGCGAGTGGCCCCATGGCCATGCCATAGCCTTCCATCACGCGGTCAATATCCTGCGGCAGGCAGCCTTCCAGCAGTAGCTTTTCCACCTGCGGCGTGCGCTTGCCGGTCATGCGATTGCCGACAAAGCCATCGCAATTCCCGACCAGCACGGGCAGCTTGCCGATCTTCTTGCCGAATTCGGTTGCCGTCGCGATGGCCACCGCATTGGTCTTCGACCCGCGCACATTTTCAAGCAGTCGCATCACATTGGCGGGGCTGAAGAAATGCATCCCCATCACCCATTCGGGCCGCGATGTCGCATTCGCGATCTGGTCAATATCAAGCGTGGAGGTGTTGGAAGCCAGCACAATCCCAGGCCGCGCCGCCTTATCCAACCGCGCAAAGACCTGCTTCTTCACGTCCATATTCTCAAACACCGCTTCGATCACCAGATCAGCTTCGCCAACGGCTTTTTCGAAATCGGTCGAACCGGTCAGCAATGCGCGGCGCTCTTCATACTCAGCTTGGGACAAACGCCCGGAAGCGACCGTGCGCTGCCAATTCGCTTCACAGCGTTGTAGGCCCTTGGCCAGCGCTTCTTCGGTCATTTCCACAATGGTGACGGGCACGCCGAAATTCGCGGCACTCATGGCAATTCCGCCACCCATGGTGCCGCCGCCAATCACGACAAGCTTATTCACGGGCAGCACTTGCGTATCAGCCGGCAGGCCCGGCACGCGTTGCGCTTCGCGTTCACCGAAGAAGATGTGGCGCAACGCCTTGGATTGTTCGCCCGCCACCAGGCTTGCGAACAAATCGCGTTCCTTCTGCAAGCCTTCGTCAAACGGCAAGGTGAAGGAAGCGCGCACCGCTTCCACGCAGCCCTTCGGGCTTTCCTGGCCGCGCGCGCGCTTCAGCAACGCGCCCGCAGCCGCATCAAACGCCGCCATATCCTGACCCGCAATCTTATCCGTACGGTTGCGCGCCAAAGTGAAAGTCTTGCCAAGATTAGCGCGCGCAAAGGCAATGGCGCCGGCTTCCAAATCGCCTTCAATGACCGCATCCACGAAGCCAAGCTTATGCGCCTCGGTCGCCTTGATCGGTTCGCCGGAGACAATTATTTTCAGCGCCGCTTCCGGGCCGATCAGGCGCGGCAGGCGCTGCGTGCCGCCGGCACCAGGCACAAAGCCGCGCTTCACTTCCGGCAGGCCCAGATTCGCATCCGCCACCGCCACGCGCGCATGGCAGGCCAAAGCCACTTCCAAACCACCCCCCAGCGCCGAGCCATGAATGGCGGCTACCGTCAGGCCCGGGAAGCTTTCAAATTGTTCAAACACTTCCGTCAGCGATGGCGGGACACGCGGCTTGCCGAATTCGGTCATCTCGGCGCCCGCGCAGAACATGCGCCCCGTGCCGATGATCACCACTGCCTTGGCGGCGGCGGCGCGCGCGGCCTTCATGCCATCATACAGCCCGGCGCGGATTTCGGTGCGCAGCGTATTTACTGGGGGGTTTGCAAGGCGCAGTACATGCACCTCCCCCATCGCTACATGCTGCACGAATTGATTCTCGGCCAAAGCGTCTCTCCCTCATCCAGGTGGGGCCTCTAGCCCCTTTCGGGGTAGTCTCCGGCACTCTGCGCCAGAGGGCAAGCACCCGGTTGCGGGAAAGCGCAGGCCATGCTGCGCTGCCCCCCGAACAATCTAAGCAGGAGGAAACGCCATGTCCCTATTTGATCTGACCGGCAAGGTGGCCGTGGTCACCGGCGGCAGCCGCGGCATTGGCCGGGCGATTTGCGAAAGAATGGCCGAACAGGGGGCGAAGGTCGTCGTCTCATCCCGCAAGATTGATGCTTGCCAGGAAGTGGTGGATGCCATCAAGGCCAAGGGCGGGGACGCCATGGCCATTGCCTGCAATATCGGGCGCAAGAATGAATGTCAGGCGCTGATAGACCAAACCATCGCCGCCTGGGGCCAGGTGGATATCATGGTGTGCAATGCCGCCATCAATCCGCATTTCGGCCCCGCCATGACCATGCCGGACGAGATTTTCGATAAGATCATGGCATCCAACATCAAATCGAACCTGTGGCTGTCGCACATGACCGCGCCGGGCATGGCGGAACGCGGCGGTGGTTCCATCATCATCATATCGTCTATCGGCGGCTTCCGGGGTTCGCCCGTGCTGGGCGCCTATGCCATTTCCAAGGCAGCGGATATGCAATTGGTGCGGAATCTTGCGGTGGAATGGGGGCCCAAAAACGTACGCGCCAATGCCATCGCACCCGGGCTGGTGCGGACGGATTTCGCCCGCGCCCTGTGGGAAGACCCTGGCATTTACGCCAAGCGCACCAAGGACACACCGCTCAAGCGTATTGGTGAACCCGATGAAATCGCGGGCGCTGCGGTGTTCCTCGGCTCAGCCGCCGGGTCTTTCATGACCGGGCAGACGATTGTCATTGATGGTGGCGTGCTGGCCGGCAGCCCCAGCCGTTCAGACGATTGAAATAAAAAAGGGGGACCGCATAAGGCCCCCCTTAGAAGTTACGTGATGTCGCTCAGCGCAGCGGCAGCGCGTACATCAAGCCACCAGGCGTGGTCCAAAGATGGTTCGGGCCACGCGGCAATTGCACCTGGCTCTTATCGCCCATGGTGCGCTCATACAGCTCCCCATAATTGCCGATGGCGCGCACAACATTATAGGCCCAGGCAGGGTCAAGCTTCAGCGATTGGCCAAGTTCCGGCGTCACGCCCAGAAGGCGGCGCGTATTGGGGTTGGTGCTGGTCCGGCGCCTTTCTTCGGCATTGGCCTGGGTGATGCCCTGTTCTTCGGCTTCGATCACGGCATAGGTGTACCAGCGCACGATATCGAACCACTGGTCATCGCCACGGCGGAGGTAGGCGCCATAGGGCTCCTTGGAAAAACGCTCGGGCAGGATGGTCCAATCGGCGGGTCGCGGCATGGAAGACCGCACGCCGGCAAGCTGGGATGCGTCAGTGCCGAAGCTGTCGCAACGGCCGGCTTGCAGGGCGGCCACCGCTTGGTCAGTGCGTTCAAACACTACCGCCTGGAAAGGCGTATTGATGCTACGGAAATAATCCGCCGTCACCTGTTCATTCGTCGTGCCCTGGATCAGGCAGATGGTCGCACCGCGCATCTCGGCAACCTTATTGATGCCGGCATCCGCCTTCACCATGAAGCCGTGACCATCATAAAAATACGTCACCGCATGGCGTAGGCCGAGCGTGGTGTCGCGCAGCATGGTCTGCGTTGAGGTACGGAACAACACATCCACTTCCCCCGCGCCAAGCGCGGTAAAGCGCGTGGAAGAAGACAACGGCACAAAGCGCACTTTCGACGCATCATTGAAAATCGCGACCGCCAAACCGCGGCAGAGATCAACATCCAAGCCCTGCCAAACACCGCGACTATCGGGCAGCGCAAAGCCCGCAACGCCATTGTGAATGCCACACACCAGCGTGCCCCGCGCCTTGATGGCATCAAGCGTCGGGCTCGCGGAAGGTTGGGCAAAGCTTGGCGCGGCGAAGGTCGCAAAAAGCGCGGCAAGAGCAGCTTTGAAGCCAAGTTTACGCATGGGGGCCTCTTTTTTCCTGTTGAAGAGGCGTCATGTCACCGATGCGATCGAGCGATGTCAACGCAACTTTGTTTTTATTAATTTATGTCAATTTCTGCTCCACAATACGCCCATCTTCCATGGTCACAACGCGGTCCGCGATATCCAAAATGCGCGGATCATGCGTCACCATCAAAATCGGCACACCACGGGATTTCGCCAAATCGCGCAGCAAATGCGCCACCTCCGCGCCCGAAACCTTATCCAGCGCCGCGGTCGGTTCATCGGCCAAGACAAGGCCGGGCTCACCGGCCAAGGCACGGGCAATGGCAACACGCTGGCGCTGCCCACCGGAAAGCTTGGACGGCAGGCGATCCGCATGTTCTGCCAACCCTACCGCCGCCAGCATTTCGCCCGCGCGCGCCAGGCGTTCGGTTTCCGAAAACCGCGGCGCCACCTCCAACGCCATGGCCACGTTCTGCCGCGCGGTCAGCGCGCCGAGCAGATTATGGTTCTGGAAAATGAAGCCAATGCGCTGACGCAAACCAACCCGCGCCCTCTCGGACGCACCGAATAATTCTTGTCCCAAGACGGTACAGGAACCCTCCTGCATGGCACGCAGCGCGCCGATCAGTGTCAGCAAGGTTGTCTTGCCAGACCCGGATGGGCCGGTCAGCAACAGCACTTCCCCCACGCCCACCTGCAAGGCAACATCGCGTAGCACGGGGCGGCGTAATTCACCTTCACCATAGGCGTAATTCAGCGCCTCAATCCGGATGGGTTCAGCCTGCATCAGGAAAACATATCCGCCGGATTGGCATCACGGAGCTTCCGCATGGCAAGCAAGCCCGCCAGCGCGCACATGCCAAAAATCATCAGGAATACAGTGACGGTGCGATCCCATGTCATGCCAAGCGGCAGGAAGGTGGCAGCGCCGACAAAATCATACATCCAGATGGATGCAAGAAAGCCTGGCACAAACCCAAGCACTGCCAGGATCAACGCCGATGCCATGACAACCCGCGCCAGGTAGAAATTGGTATAGCCAATCGCCTTCAGCGTTGCATATTCGCGCAAGTGATTGGCGATATCGCTGAAGAGAATCTGATATACAATGACCATGCCGACAATCAGGCCCATAATGCTGCCAAAGCCGAAGATGAAGCCAATGGCGGTTGCGGTTTCCCAGTAATGGCGTTCATGCGCCACCAATTCCGGCTGCGTCAGCACCAGCACATCACCGGGCAATAGAGCCTTGAGCCTTTCCTTGGCGGCTTGAATATCGGCGCCCGGCACCAGGCGAATGGCGATCAGGTCAACATTCGATGGATCGCGCCCGCGTACCACACGGCGAAAATTCACCTCGCTCATCACCAGATTGCCATCGGCGCCGAAGGAAGGGCCGATTTCCACAATGCCCACAATGCGCATCATGCGATTGCCTATCTGCACCTCAAACGGTCCACCTTCAGCGAGCTTCTTCGCAACATCGCCAAATTCGGGGCGGGAACGCACATCAAAACCAACCGCATCCACCTGCCGCAGCGCATCTGATATCTTGTCGAGCCCCTCAAAGCGCATCGCACCCGCTTCAACATCAAAGCCGATCAATTGAATGGCGCGCTTGGCACCGGTTTCCGGGCTGCGCCAGGCAGCTTGCGTCAGATAAACCGGCACGGCCTGTGCCACTTCAGGCAGGGCAAGGGATTGATGGGCACGAATGCGCGGCAAGGCTTCAGGGCGGAAGCTTGCCATGGTCAGCGGATTCATCAGAAAAAGTTCCGCCTGCATGGCTGCGTAAAGCCGGGTTGCGCTGTCAAACAAAGCGGCGCGGAACCCAAGCTGCATAAAGACCAAAACGGCAGCGAACATCACCCCGGCAATGGCGGAAAACAGCCTTGCGCGTTCAAAGAAAAGCTGGCGCGCCGCCAGCCGTGCGGGCAGCAGGAACCAATCAAGCGGTGACATACGCCCCTTGCCGGGCGGCGCCGGCGCGGATGCCCCCGGCGGCGCACGCAAATTTTCTGTCAGCGCATTCACGGCCGGATCGCCACCTGCACCTGCATATTGGACCGCCGCCGCAAGGCGGCCGCCCCGGCATCGTCCAGCGTCAGGCGCACTTCAACCGTGCGCGCATCCACCGCCGCCACCGGGTCATTGCTCGCCTGGGTTTGGCGCCGCACCGTCCAGCCAATGGCGCTGACCCGGGCTGCAAAACGCTGCGCTTCACCGGGCACCACCACTTCCGCTAGCGCACCAAGGCGCACGCGGGGTAGATCGGTCTCATAAACATCAGCCACCACTTCAAGCTTCGAAAGATCGGCCATTTCCAAAACACCATCCGCGCCGACTTGATCGCCGGGGCGGACGAATATCCGCAGGATGGTGCCCGCGATGGGCGCGCGCACGCGGGCCAATTCAGCATCCGCCGCCGCCTTGGCCGCTGCCGCCCGCACTCCGGCAAGGCGCGCTTCGGCAAGCGCAATATCCTCAGGCCGAGACGACAGTAGCGTATCCAAGGCCGCCATCGCTTCGCGCTTTTCAGCGGCGAGGCGCGTGGCAATGGCGCGGCTGCGATCCGCTGCCGCCACGGCGCCCGCACCGGTCGGCACCAGGCGTTCTGCCCGCTCCGCATCACGCAGCGCGATTTCTTCCTGGGTTGTGATCGCTTCGATCCGCGCGCGTTGCGCCTCAACCTCTGAAGGTCTGCCTGCGGCGCGCAGCCGGGCGAGTTGCGCCTCTGCCTCTGCCACGGCGGCTTCGCCTTGGGCTGCGGCAGCATCCTTCATTGCGGCATCGGCGAATTCGGCCAGCAATTGGCTCTGCGTCACTTCCGCGCCTTCCGCCACCAGCAGCCGTTCCAGCCGCGTCACCGCCATGCCACCTGGTTGATTAAGCCGGCGGATGCGCGAAGCCGGTTCAACCCGCCCAAGCGCGCCAACCCCAATCGGGCCCGTGGCGGCGACAGGTGCCGGGGTTGCGGGGGGTGGCGTGCTGGCGCGCAATTGCCAAAACGCCGCGCCACCAATCCCAAGCAGCAAAAGCCCCGCGATGATCTTGCCGCGCCTAGTCATGACCGCGCCCCCAAAAGCCCAGAAAGTGCCGCGCGCATTGCCGCCAATTCGGCCGCGCTTGGCGTGTAGAGGCTGAATAGCCGCGCCATAAACAACCCATCGCCGGCGGCCATGATGGCCGCACCATGGCCGGGCGGCAGGCCATCGGCGGCCACAGCCGCGCGCATATCCGCAATCACCGCGCGCATCGGTGCCAAAAGCGCAGAATCATGGTGAAAGGCCGCCAGGAACACCGCCCCTGCCCTTTCATGGCGTTCATTGCAGGCCATCTCACCCGCGCCAAAGCCCCATTCCAGCATGGCACGCGCTACGCGCCCGAGCCCCTCCGGCTGGGAAGCAATGCAAGCCGCGAATTCCTGGGCGATGAAGGCGGCAAGGCGACCAAGCAGCGCTTCCAACAGCGCCTCCTTGGACGCGAAGTGATAGAGCAAGCCGCCCTTGGAAACCCCGGCCTCCCGCGCAACGGCTTCGAGGGTCATGGCGGCGACGCCGCGCGCGATGATCAGGTTTTCAGCCGCATCCAGGATGCGTGTGGGCGCATCAGCAGAGGGGGTTAAGGTGTCCATACCCCCCTAACTATACCGTCCAGACGGTTTTTCAAGCTTCCGAGGCTAAAGCCTTGTCCAGCAGCGCCTCAATCGCCGTTGGGTCATCCCAGGCAAGGGCAATGCTCACCACCTGAATGCCGGCGCGCAAAGCGGGCGGGATGCGCACAATATCCTTACGCGTCGTCACCGGCGCGGCGCGGAGCTTTTCGGCCTCGGCCAGGATGTCGCGGATTTCCTGATCATCGAAGGGGTAGTGATCCGCGAAGGGGTGGCGCGCGGCCAAAACGGCGCCGGCTTCCTGCAAGGTTGTGAAGAATTTGCGCGGATTGGCGATGCCGCAAAAGGCGACAACCGGCTTGCCGGCCAGCGCGGCCGCTTCGGGCCCCGGCACCAACCGGGCGCGCAGCACCGGCAAGCCGGGCGGAAGCTGCGCCAGCGCGCCGGTTTCATCCTCACCAATCAGCACCGCCGCTTGGCAGCGCGCGGCGGCGGCGGCCACGGGTTCGCGCAGGGGGCCAGAGGGGATCACGCGACCATTACCGAAGCCATAGGAGCCATCAATGATCAGCAGAGAGAGTGTTTTTTCGAGCGTCGGGTTCTGCAGCCCATCATCCATGATGATAGCCTGCGCCCCAGCCACTTCGGCCGCTGTCCCGCCCGCAGCACGATCAGCGGAAACCCAGGTGGGCGCTATGGCGGCCAGCAGCAACGCCTCATCCCCCACGGCACGGCTGTCATGGCTGGCAAGGTCAACCCGCGCCGGGCCCTTCAGCTTGCCGCCATAGCCGCGCAGCAGAAAATGGGCGGCCAAGCCGCGTGCCTGAAGCCTTTGGCCGAGATCCAGCGCGACCGTGGTCTTGCCCGCGCCGCCCGCCGTGGCATTGCCGCAGCAAATGACCGGCAGGGTAAGCTTTTCCCCCGCGCGCATCATGCGCCGCGCTGTAGTCGCGGCATAAAGCGCCGCTATGGGCGAAAGCAAAGCTGCCGCCACACCAGGCTTATCGCTCCAGAAACCAGGCGATCGCATCAGATGAAACCGTTCAAACCTTCCATAATGCCCGCACCGCGCACCAAGCGTGCGGGGCTGGGATCACTTGCCTCAGGCTTTACCATCCGCGCGGCTTCGCCGTCTTTGCGGTAAGGACCCCGAGATTATTGTGGACTGGTCCCCCCGGATCGGGGGGATGTTACCGCGCTGGGCCGATGAAGGGCAACAGGCTTGTCGCGATGCGACCCGGCAGGCCGGCCTGGTCCTGGGCAAGTGCCCCCGCCGCCTCAGCCATGGCCTGCCCTGCCGCCGGATCAGCCAGGATACGCGCGACATTGGCGGCCAGCGCCTGAGCCGCCCCCGGACCATCCGGGGTTTCGACCAAGGCATGGGCGGCGCTGAGCCGCGTGATGATTTCGCTAAAATTGAAGTGATGCGGGCCGATCAGAATGGGGCAGCCAAGCCGCGCGGCCTCCAGCGGGTTCTGCCCGCCATGCGGCACCAAGGACCCACCAATCAGCGCAACGCGGGCCAGGCGATAGAACAAGCCCAATTCGCCAAGTGTATCCGCGACATAAATGGCGGTCCTCTGCGCCACTTCCTGCCCTGCGCCGCGCCGCACCACCGGCAAATCCCCGGCCAAAGTGGCGATATCCGGCCCGCGCGGCGGGTGGCGCGGCACAACCACCGTCAGCAGGCCCGGGTGTTCCCCCGCCAGCAACCGATGCGCGGCCAGGATGATTTCATCCTCCCCCGGATGGGTGCTGGCGGCGAGCCAAACCGGCCGCCCCGCCCAGGCCAAGGTCAGCAGCGCAAGTTCAGCCGGATCAGCCGGCAAGGGCGGTGCGGCATATTTCAGATTGCCCCAGCAGGGTACGGGGCGCCCGGCCAGCACAGCGAAGCGCGCTGCATCGGCTTCGGTCTGCGCAAGGATCAGCGCAAAGCGCCCGAGCAAGGCCTGTGCGAAGCCCGGCGCCCAGCCCCAGCCATGTGCAGAACGCGCCGACATGCGCGCATTGATCAGCGCCATCGGCACGCCCTGCCGCCCCGCTGCCGCCAGCATATTCGGCCAAAGCTCCGATTCCACGATCACGGCCAGATCAGGCCGCCAGCCTGCCAGAAACCGCGCCACCCAGCGCGGTACGTCCAAGGGCAGGAAGCGATGCTGCGTGCGTGGCGCCAGTTCCGGCGAAAGCCTTTGTTCGAGCAAGCGCGCGGAAGTGACCGTACCGGTGGTGACCAGGAAAGAAAGCGCCGGGTCCTGCTTTGCCAGGGCTTCCAGCAGCGGCAGCAGGGACAGCGTCTCCCCATTGCTCGCCGTATGGCACCAGATCAACCGGCCCGATGGGCGCGCAGCACCATGGCCCTGGCGTTCGGCCAAGCGTTCGGCGATTTCCTTACCCTTGGCGACCCGGCGGCGCAGGTAGAACGGCAGAAACGGCGCCAATAGGCTGGCGAACAGCGCCCAAGCGCCGGCCAGGATGCGCGCCGAAAGGCTGTGTGGCTTCATCGCGCCACCGCCTGATCCGCGCGTTCTGTTGCGCGGTTGAGCGCTGCGGTGATGGCTGGCAGCGCAGCGGCGGGGTCATCGCGCGGCACCAGGATCGGCGCTTCAAGCACAACAACAGCGCGGGCAAAGGGCAGCGGAAAGCGCATCCGGTCCCAGGACCGGGCGCGCCGCATGCGCGACGATGCCGCCCCACAGGCCAGCACCGGCAGCCCTGCCAAGGCGGCAAGCTGGGCGATACCGGGTGCCGCTTCCCGTGCCGGGCCACGCGGTCCATCGGGCGTGATCACCGCAACTCCGCCGCCTTCCAGCACGCGCAAAAGCTGGCGCAGCCCCGCAGCACCGCCTTTCGAGGATGAGGCATGGACAACCTCCACATCAAAAGGCGCCACGGCACGGGCAATCAGGCGACCATCGCGATGGCGCGAAATCAGCGCCTGTGCCCGGCGCCCTGGGGCCGCCGGATTTTCACGGGCGATCAGCCGCCACCCCTGCGCGGCAAGTGGCAAGCATTCATGCCAGAAGGCCAGGATCATTGGGCCATCGGCTTTCAGATTGGCGCCCTCGGCGTCCACCAGCGTCCAGCGCGTGGTGGCCCAGATCAGCCGCAAATAAAGCCCGATCAGCCAAGCCAGCAGCGCCTGGATAGAAGGATGGCGGATCAGCCGCTTGAGCATTGGGGATGGGCTTCGCGCGTCATCCCCCAACCTCTAGCCCGGTTTGGCGTGCTGGGAAACGGCGCCCAAGCCGCCATGGCGCTACCCACGCCTGCGCAAGCCGTGTTAGCTCTTCATCAATCTGGATGAGGCGGCGTTTCGCCGCGTGAATGTTGAGGGGGAATGACCATCATGGCTATGCGTGACTTGAAGGGCGCCGCGCGCCTGGCGCTACCGGTGATGCTGGTCCTGGCGCTGCCCCTGCTGCCCGGTTGCAAGGAAGAAACCGTCCCCGCCCGCCAGCAGGCCGCGGCGCCACCAGCGGCGGTGTTCGTCGCGCGCGTGGAACGCCAAGCCATCAGCCGGGGCGCGGATTTCATTGGCCGTGTGGAAGCGATTGACCGCGTTGACATCGTGGCGCGCGTCACGGGCTTCTTGCAGGCGCGGCATTTCAATGAAGGCGATGCGGTGAAGGCCGGGCAATTGATGTTCACCCTGGAACAGCCGCCCTTCGCGGCCGAAGTGGCGCTCCGCCGCGCGCAGGTGGATAGCGCGCGTGCCGATCTTGCCAATGCCACGACCCAGGTGACGCGCGGGCGCGAATTGGTGAAAACCAACGCCATTCCGCAAGCAACCTTGGACGACCGGATCACGGCGGAAGCGGAAGCAAAAGCCAAGGTCGCCGCGGCCGAAGCGCAATTGCAGCAGGCGCAGATCAATTATGACTATACCGAAATCCGCGCCCCCTTTGATGGGCGCGCGGGGCGTTCACCGCTTAGCCCCGGCAATGTAGTCAGCCCAAGCACCGGCACGCTGGTCACGATTGTGCGCGATGACCCTATCCGCATCAGCTTCCCGGTCACGCAGCGGCAATTGCTGAATTTCAGGCGCAATGCCGGCGCCGACGCTGCGGAACAGATCAAGGTGCGCGTGCGTCTGCCCGATGGGACCATGCTGGACAGCACAGGCCGCTTTGACTTCATTGATGTTACTACCAATCGCGCGACTGATTCTGTACTAGTACAGGCGATGATCCCCAATCCGCAAAAATTTCTGGTGGATGGGCAGGCGGTGACGGTGGTGGTGGAAGAAGGCCAACCAGAACAGGCCATCGTCGTTCCGCAATCCGCCTTGCAGATAGACCAGGCCGGCAGCTTCGTGCTGGTGGTGGGTGCCGAGAACAAGGTGGAGGTCAAACGTGTGAAGACCACGCGGGGGCTTGGCGGCCAATTGGTGGTGACCGAAGGGCTTGAGGTTGGCCAATTGGTGATCACGGAAGGCGCGCAACGTGCCCGCCCAGGCGCAGCAGTGACGCCGCAGCCAACGCCAACCACGCCGAGTGGCACGATGCCTGGCTCAGCGCCAAGGCGGGGCTGACGCGCCATGATCTCAAAGCTATTCGTTGACCGCCCGCGCTTCGCCATTGTCATCGCGATCCTGACAACGATTGCGGGCCTGATTTCGCTGCTGCGCATCCCGGTGGAGCAATTTCCCGATATCGTGCCGCCGCAGGTGTCGGTGACCGCCAGTTTTTCCGGCGCCTCGGCCGAGGTGGTGGAAGCCACTGTCGCTCAGCCACTCGAAAGCCAGATCAATGGCGTGGATGGCATGATCTACATGCAATCCACCAGCGGCAATGATGGTTCCTATACGCTCAATGTTTCGTTCCGCGTGGGATCGGACCCGGACCAGAATACCACCAATGTGAATAACCGCGCCCAATTGGCGCTGGCGCAATTGCCGCAGGAAGTGCAGCGCCTTGGCCTGTCGGTACGCAAGAAATCCTCAGCCATGCTGCAGGTGATCACCATCCGCTCCACCGATGGCTCACTCGATCCGCTTTTCATCAGCAATTATGTCACGATCAACATTCTGGATGCGCTGCGGCGCGTGCCCGGTGTGGGTGACGCGCAGATGTTTGGCACGCGCGATTATTCCATGCGCATCTGGTTCCAGACAGATCGCATGACCGCGCTTGGCCTGACGCCAGCCGATGTGATTGGGGCAATTCAGAAACAGAACCAAGTGGCGCCGCTTGGGCGCGTTGGCGCCCAGCCCATGAGCCAGGACGCGTCCTATCAGCTCAATATCACCACCACGGGGCGGCTGGTCAGCACCGATGAATTCGGCGCCATCATCATCCGCGCCAATCAGGATGGCAGCGTCTTGCGTGTGCGTGATGTCGCGCGGTTAGAACTCGGCGCCTGGAACCAGGATGTGGATACGCGGCTCAATGGAGGTGCGGCGCTGCTGGTGCAGGTATTCCTCTCCCCCGGCGCCAATGCGGTTGGTGTGGCTGAAGGTGTTGGCGCCACCATGCGCCAGCTTGCCACGCGATTTCCGGCCGGGCTTGGCTATGAGGTGACTTATGACTCAACGCTTTTCGTCAAGCTAACGATCCATGAGGTGATCAAGACGCTGCTGGAAGCCTTTGTGCTGGTGGTGATTGTGGTCTTCCTGTTCCTGGGCTCGATCCGCGCCACCATCATTCCTTTGATTGCGGTGCCGGTCAGCCTGATCAGCACCTTCGCAGTGCTGAGCGCCATGGGCTATTCGGCCAATACCATATCCTTGCTGGCGATGGTGCTGGCCATTGGCATTGTGGTGGATGATGCGATTGTGGTGGTGGAAAATGTCGAAGCCACCATGGAACACCATCCGGAGCTTTCGGTGCCCGAAGCCACCAAGCTTGCCATGGAAGGCATAACCGCGCCGATTGTCGCCATCACCATGGTGCTGCTTTCGGTCTTTGTGCCTTTGGCCTTCATCCCCGGTATTTCAGGTGAGCTATTCCGGCAATTCGCGGTCACGGTCAGCGTCAGCATGTTGTTTTCGGCGATCAACGCGCTGACGCTTTCACCAGCGCTCTGCGCCATCTTGCTGAAGCCGCATCACGGGCCGAAAACCGGGATCATGGGCCGAGTTTCGGCCTTTATTGATGCGGTGCGCGATGGCTATGGCGCGATTGTCGCCCGCCTCGTCCGGCTTTCGGCACTTAGCCTTGTACTGCTTGGTGTCATTGCCTTCGGGATTTATGGGGTAGGCAGCCGCACCCCAACCGGCTTCCTGCCGCAGGAAGACCAGGGCGCCTTTTTTGTTGAAATGCAATTGCCGGATGGCGCATCGCTGAACCGCACGCGGGAATTGAGCGCGCAGGTGGAGGCGATCATTCAGCCTCTGCCAGGTGTACAGGCGGTGCAGGCCGTCTCGGGCTTTTCGATGCTCAATGGCTTGGCGCAATCCAATAGCGCCTTCTTCATCGTGACGCTGAAGCCCTTTGCGGAACGCACTGCGGCTGAGGCCAAGGTGGATGCGTTGCTGACCGCCGTGGCACGCGGCACGGCACAGGTTCCCGCCCTGGTGGTGCCCTTCAACGTACCGCCCATCATCGGGCTTGGGACTGGCGGCGGCTTCCAATACCAGTTGCAGAATCTGGAAGGCCGGCCGGTCGCCGATATGGCCGCGGCCATGCGCGGCCTGGTTTTTGCCGCCAATCAGGACCCCACACTCAATCGCGTTTTTTCCACCTTCTCGGCTGCTGCGCCTTCAATCTTTCTTGATCTGGATCGGGATCGCGCGCAGGTGCTGGGTATTTCGATCAGCGATGTCTTCGCTGCGCTGCAAGCGACCATGAGCAGCTATTACATCAATGACTTCAATCTTTTCGGCCGAAGCTGGCGCGTAAGCTTGCAGGCCGAGGAAGCCGACCGCGCTTCGGTTGAAGACATCTTCCGCGTGCATGTGCGCAATGCAAATGGCGAAATGGTACCGATCCGGGCACTGGCCGATATTCGGGTGGATTTCGGCCCGCAAAGCATTGTGCGCTTCAATAATATCCGTAGCCTGACGGTGAATGGCGAACCGGCGGCGGGGCGCAGCAGCGGTGATGCGCTGGCGGCGATGGAAAGGCTGAGTGCCACCACGCTGCCGCAGGGCTTTTCCTATGAATGGACCGGCACGGCCTATCAGGAAAAAGCTGCCTCCGGGCAGACAGCCATGATCCTGGGCCTTGCGGTACTATTCGCCTTCCTGTTCCTGGTCGCACTTTATGAAAGCTGGACCATTCCGGTGCCCGTGCTGCTTTCGGTTGCGGTTGGGGTGCTGGGGGCGATTGCGTCCATTGGTGCCGCCGGGCTTTCGCTTGATTTGTATGCCCAGGTCGGGATTGTTGTGCTGATCGCGCTGGCCGCGAAGAACGGCATTCTGATCATTGAATTCGCCAAGGAACAGCGCGAATTGCACGGCAAATCCATCCAGGAAGCGGCGGTGCTGGGGGCGAAGCTGCGCTTCCGGGCGGTGATGATGACATCCTTCGCTTTCATCCTGGGGCTTTATCCGCTGGTGGTGGCGGAAGGCGCTTCGCAGATCAGCCGCCGCGCGGTCGGCACGCCGGTGTTCTGGGGCATGCTGGCGGCCTCCACCATCGGTATTTTCATGATCCCTATGCTCTATGTCACCTTCCAAAGCCTGCGGGAAAAGGTGAAGGCCATGCTCGGTGCGGGGCAGTCTGTGAAGCCCGCCCAACACCCCCCGTCTTGACCCAGGGGCGCTGAGACACGATTTTCAGCGACAAGAAGGGCAGCGCATCCCGCTGCCCGCGATTCGATGGAGACCCCCATGGGTGATCTGACCAAGGCCGTATCTGATGAGAGCTTCAAGGCTGATGTGCTCGATACCAGCGGCGCGGTGCTGGTGGATTTCTGGGCCGAATGGTGTGGCCCCTGCCGCATGGTAGGGCCGATTCTGGATGAGATTGCAGCGGAATATGCCGGCAAGCTCACCATCGCCAAGGTGAATATTGATGAGAATCCGATGACACCAAATGAATATGCGGTGCGCGGGATTCCCACCATGATCCTGTTCAAGGATGGCAAGCCCCTGGATACCAAGGTCGGCGCTCTGCCCAAGGGTGCGCTGAAGACTTGGATTTCAACGACGCTGGGTGAGTAATTCGCCCATGAAAGGCCCGCGCTGGGGGACCGGCGCGGGCCTTGAGTTTTCTCAGCGCCCCTTGAACACCGGCTTGCGCTTTTCGTTGAAGGACAGAATGCCCTCCTGACGATCTTCCGTGCCGACCAGCTGATTGTAGCATTCCAATTCAAAACGCAGCGCGCTGCGCAAATCCATCTGCAAGCCGAAATGCATCGAACGCTTCGCCTGGCGGATAGAAAGCGGTGCATTGCCGGCGATCACGCGTGCGGTTTCAAGCGCTGCGGGCAGCACCTCCTCCGGCGCGCAAACGCGGTTCAGAATGCCCCATTCCAGCGCCTGTTCCGCGGTGAAGGGCTTGCCGGTCAGGATGATTTCCTTGGCGCGGCGTTCGCCAACAATGCGCGGCAGGGTTTGCGTACCACCGGCACCTGGCATGATGCCAATGGTCACTTCCGTCAGCGCAAAGCGCGTGCCCGTCACGCCATAGGCAAAGTCTGACGCCAGCACCAATTCCAGCCCGCCGGCATAGGCATGGCCATTCACCGCCGCGATGATCGGGATTTGGCAATCCAGCATGGTCCAGAAGGCACGCTCAAAAATCTCATGCTGATGGCGCCAGGCGGCATCCGTCATGCCTTTGCGTTCCTTAAGGTCGCCGCCGGCGCAAAAGGCACGCCCACCGGTCGCGGTCAGAATGACGCAGCGGATATCGCCGGGCTCCGCAATCAGCGCCGACCAAACCGTGTGGAGATCTCGCCCCATTTGCGTGTTGAAGGCGTTAGAAACCTCCGGGCGATTGAGGCGGACTATTTGGATGTGGGGCTCGGGGCTTTCGAGTTGAAGGGTCTCGGTTTCTGGCAGGGGCATGGCGAATCTCCTTATTCAGGACGCGGAGACTGCTTCAGAAGGCCGCGCTTGTCAGCGCCCTATTTTCGCGTCCCAATTGAACGTGCGACAACAACGAACAAAGGAGAACCCCATGGCCGAGAAAAACCTGCAAATCCTATTGAAGCGCCGCCCCGTCGGCGCCCCGGTGCCGGAGGATTTCGACATTGTCGAAACGGCAGTGCCCGAACCCGGCGAAGGGCAGGTGCTGGTCCGTGCGCAATATCTCTCGCTCGATCCCTATATGCGCGGGCGCATGGCGGATGTGAAAAGCTACGCCAAGCCCGTGGCCCTCGGCGCCGTGATGGAAGGCCAGACCGCCGGCGTGGTGGTCGCTTCCCGCCATCCAGATTTCAAGCCAGGGGAGACGGTGCTCGGCGGCTATGGCTGGCAGCGCTTTTCCGTGGTGGGGCCGGAACGCCTGTTCAAGGTGCCGGAAGCCGATCCGCCGCTCTCCTCAAGCCTTGGCGTGCTGGGCATGCCGGGGCTGACCGCCTGGACGGGCCTTGCCGATATCGGCCAGCCCAAGGCGGGGGAGACAGTCGTGATCAGCGCGGCCTCAGGCGCTGTTGGGCAGGTGGCCGGGCAGATCGCCAAGATCAGGGGCTGCAAGGTGATCGGCATCGCGGGGGGTGCCAAGAAATGTGACTTCGTGGTGAAGGAGCTTGGCTTTGATGCCTGCCTTGATCATCGCGGCGATCTCAATGCGCAATTGGACGCCACAGTGCCGGAAGGCATTGATGTCTATTGGGAGAATGTGGGCGGCGCGGTGCAGGCGGCGGTCTTCCCGCGCTTCAAGGATTTCGGCCGCATGGTGATGTGCGGCATGATCGCGCAGTATAATGAAGCCCCGGGCGCGGATGCTGCCGGTGCGCCGGCTGGCCCCAATCTGGGCCCCATTGTGCGCAAGCGCCTGCGTATCCAGGGCTTTATCGTGAGTGACACGGGCTGGCCACGCTATCCGCAATTCCGCTCGGAAATGCTGGGCTGGATCAAGGCAGGCAAGCTGCATTGGCGGGAAGATGTGGTGCAGGGCCTGGCCAATGCGCCCAACGCCTTCATTGGCCTGCTGAAGGGCGAGAATTTCGGCAAGCTTGTGGTGAAGGTGGACTAAAGGCGTGTAGGCGCGGGCATCCCCCGCGCCTTTTCAATACCGCCGCAGCAAGCCCACCAGCTTGCCCTGCACGCGCACGCGATCCGGGCCGAAGATACGCGTTTCATGCCGCGCATTGGCGGGCTCAAGCGCAATCGAATTGCCGCGCCGGCGCAGCCGCTTCAGAGTGACTTCATTCTCATCCACCAAGGCAACGACGATGGTGCCGTTTTCGGCCGTATCGGTGCGGCGGATGATGACGGTATCGCCATCCATGATGCCGGCTTCCTCCATGGAATCACCGGCAACTTCAAGAGCGTAATGTTCGCCATTGCCGAGCAAGGCGAGCGGTACTTCCACACTCGCGCCATTATCGCGCAGCGCTTCAATGGGCAGGCCGGCAGCGATGCGGCCATAAAGCGGCAGATGCACCGCAGCGGCCTCGGCGGCCACGCGCGCAGCGCTGGCAGGCAGGTTATTGGCGAAATTGCCGCGAATGACATTGGGCGCGAAGCTTGGCGCTTCGGGCTTCGGCGCTGTTTCCTTGACCTTGGGGGTCATGGCTTCGGGCAGGCGCATCACTTCCAGCGCCCGGGCGCGATGGGCGCGGCGGCGCAAGAACCCGCGATCTTCCAATGCGGTGATAAGGCGATGAATGCCCGATTTGGACCGCAGATTGAGCGCTTCCTTCATTTCCTCAAAGGAAGGGGAAAAACCAGTCTCCCGCAGGTGCTTGTCAATAAACATCAGCAATTCATGCTGCTTACGCGTCAGCATCTGATCCTCCCGGGCCGAGTGCTCCCCCGCGAATCCGGGCGAACAAACCGGCAACTGAGTGGATGTTCTAGTTAAGTTCCAAAATCACAGTCAAATGTTTTTTGTGGTGGATAAGCGGTTTACGCGAAAAATATTGCACAAGGGTTCAACCGCGCGGCGCCGCCGCCCGCGCCAGCCGGTCGTTGATGGCCGCGCCCAGCCCGCTTTCCGGAATCGGCATGGCGGCAATGCGGGCAAGACCGCGCTGGCCTCCTTCGGCGTCCAGAAAGCGCAGCCCCGCGAAAAGCCGCGCGGCGGCTTCGCGCAGATCGCCGGTTTCGGAAAGCTGCCAAACAAGCCCCGCGCCAGGCAAAGCGGGACCAAAGGCCAAAAGCGCCTCATCTGCCGCGACATCCACCGCGCCAAGCCTGACCGGCAGGTTGGGCGCGTAATGGGACAGCATCATCCCAGGGCTGCGGAGCGTGCGGGTTTTCTCGGCAGCGCTGATGGGCAAGGGGCGGGAAACCGGGCCGATCACCGCCTCAATCGCTTCCACCGGCACGCCACCGGGGCGAAGCAGCGCGGCGCCGCCCATCGCCACATCAAGGACGGTGCTTTCCACGCCAACATCGCAGGCCCCGCCATCCAAAACGGCGGCGATGCGCCCGGATAGACCCTCCAGCACATGTTCTGCCATGGTCGGGCTGACCGCGCCGGAGCGATTGGCCGAAGGCCCCGCTACCGGGATCGCCGCCGCGCGCAGCAATTCCAAAGCGAGCGGATGCGCCGGCACCCTGACCGCGAGGGTATCCAGCCCCGCCCCGGCCAGCAGATCAATCCGGCATTCCGCGCGGCGCGGCAGCACCAGCGTCAGCGGCCCGGGCCAGAACGCGGCGGCCAAGGCGCGCGCGCGCTCATCGGCGATTACCTCAGCGAAGGCGGCCTCCGCATCCGGGAAATGGCAGATCAGCGGATTGAAATGCGGGCGGCCCTTAGCTTCAAACACCGCCGCCACGGCCCGGCCATTGCGCGCATCCGCGCCGAGGCCATAGACCGTCTCGGTCGGGAAGGCGACGAGTTCACCGGCGCGGAGCAACCGCGCGGCTTCCGCAACATCCTGCGGTCCAAGCCGGCATGTCATGCGGGCAGGCCTTCGCAGACAAAGCCTGGGTTCTCAAAGCCGGGCTTGGCGTAGAGCAAGGGCGCGCGGCCTTCCATGACCAGCACGCGCCCCCCGGCGGCTTCCACCACGGCCTGGGGTGCGGCGGTATCCCATTCCATCGTGCGGCCAAAGCGCGGATAGAGATCGGCGGTCCCTTCCGCCAGGCGGCAGAATTTCTCCGCCGAGCCGATATTCACAACCCGCGCGACATGCCGGCCTTCCAGGAAGCGACCCATGCGTGGATCATCGGCGTAATGGTGGCTACCCATGACGATCAAACCCGTGCTGGGCGGCGTGCGGGCGTGGATCTGGCGCGTTCCGGCTGCGTCGCGCTTCCAGGCGCCAAGGCCAACACGGCCCCAAAAGATCTCGCCAGAAGCCGGCAGCGCCACCGCGCCCAAAACCGCGCGCCCGGCTTCCACCAGGCCGATATTCACCGCGAAGTTATCGCGCCCGGCGGCGAATTCCCGCGTGCCATCCAGGGGGTCCACCAGCCAGAAACGCTCCGCATGGGCGGGTGCGGTGCCGGCGGCGACTTCTTCTTCCGCAATCACGGGAATATCGGGTGTCGCGGCCCGCAGGCCTTCCACAATCAGCGCTTCGGCGATGCGATCAGCCTCGGTCACCGGTGAATGGTCGGATTTCCGTTCCACGGCGAAGCCCGCAGCCTTGATCGCCATAATGGCCGAAGCCGCCTTGGCCACGAGATCGCCGGCAAGCGCCAGCAGCGCATCATCTTTCATGTCCCTGCTTTGGCCGCATGGGCGCTGGGCTGCAAGCCCTGTTTTGGTGGCGATGCCTCTGTTAAGGTGCGGTGACATTGTTTCGCCCGCAGGAGCCACCATGCCCGATATCACCTTCGTGAAGCCCGCTTTGCCGCGCAGCGGCGCCTTGGTTTTGCTGCTGGCTGAAGGGGCCGCGCTTGCGGGCCTGGCCAAGGCCGCCGAGGAAGCGACTGGCGGCGCGGTCTCTCGCGGGCTGGAAGCGGCGAAGTTCAAGGGCGCCAAGGGCCAATCCTGCACGCTGTGGGCGCCGGGCGGGGGCCTCGCGAAAATTGTCGCCATCGGGCTTGGCAAGGCCGATGCGCTGGATGCGCAGGGGGCCGAGAATGCCGGCGGTACCGCACTGGTTGCCGTGCAGCAGGAACGCGAGGCGGTGATTGCCGCAGATGGGCTGACGCCTGCATTGGTGGCAAGCGCCGCCATGGGCGCGCGGTTGCGCAGTTATCGTTTTGATCGCTACCGCACCATGGAAAAGGAGGAAGACAAGCCAAAGCTGGAACGCATTGCCGTTGCCGCTGCCGAACCCACCAAGGCCAAGGCCGCCTTCGCGCCCATGCAGGCTATCGCGGATGGTGTTTTCCTGACGCGTGATCTGGTTTCCGAACCGCCCAATGTGTTGACACCCGCTGAAATGGCGGAACGCTGCAAGGCACTCGAAAAGCTTGGCGTCGAGGTCGAAATCATGGGCCCGCGTGAGATGAAGCGCCTGGGCTTTGGCGCGCTGTTAGGTGTGGCGCAGGGCAGTGCGCAGGAACCGCGCATGGTGACGATGAAATGGATGGGCGCGCCCAAGGGCAAGAAGCAAAAGCCGCTCGCTTTCATCGGCAAGGGTGTCACGTTTGATACGGGCGGCATTTCCATCAAGCCGGCGGGCGGGATGGAAGACATGAAATGGGATATGGCCGGCGCTGGCACAGTGATTGGGCTGATGGCCGCACTCGCGGGGCGCAAGGCCAAGGCGGATGTGATTGGCATGGTGGGTCTGGTGGAAAACATGCCATCCGCCACCGCGCAGCGACCCGGAGATGTGGTGAAATCCTATTCCGGCCAGACCGTAGAGGTTATCAATACCGATGCGGAAGGACGTTTGGTGCTGGCTGATGTCATGTGGTATTGTCAGGAAAAATATGATCCGCGCTTCATGGTGGATCTGGCGACACTCACGGGCGCCATCATCATCGCGCTTGGCCATGAACGCGCGGGGCTTTTCAGCAATGATGACACGCTCGCGACCCATGTGAAGGAAGCGGGCAGTGCGGTCGGTGAGAAAGCCTGGCGCATGCCGCTTGGTGATGCCTATGACAAGCAGATCAAATCCGACATTGCCGATATGAAAAATGTCGGCGGCCGGCCGGGCGGGTCCATCACCGCGGCGCAATTCATCCAGCGCTTCGTCAATGGCAAGCCCTGGGCGCATTTGGATATCGCAGGTACCGCTTGGTCTTCCAAGGATGCGCCAACCGTGCCGAAGGGTGCGACCGCTTATGGCGTGCGCATGCTGGATCGCATGGTGGCGGATCATTACGAAGGCTGAAACTTCCAAGCTTTTGCACGAATGACGAAGCTTACCCTGCAACGAAGCACTGAAGCGCTGCGCCGCCACAAGGCGCGCGGTGCTGATAGCGCGCTGATCCTGCCGCTGATGGCCGGCGCTGCGCCGGATGATCCGGCGCTTGCGGCAGCGGCGAAGGCAGCGCGCTTCAGGGCTAAGGCCGGAGAGGTTTTGTCAGTACCGGGCGCCCATGGCTTCACCATCCTGGCCGGGATTGGCGGCGGTGAGGCGATCAGCGATTGGGAAGCAGGTGGTGGCGCTGGCATGGCCGTAGCCGCTGGGCGACGCTACGCCGTATTGCTCGCGGATGGCGCCACGCCCGAACAGGCGGCGGGCTTTGCCGCTGGTGCGCTGCTGAATGCCTGGCGTTTCAATGCGCTGCGTGATGCGAGCAAGGACAAGGATACTCCACCCGCGCAGGTGACGCTGGCGGTTGCCGCACCAACAAAGGTGGAGCACGCCTGGAAACATGCCGAAGCAGCGCTGCGCGGCACGCTTTATGCGCGCGATCTGGTAGCGGAGCCAGGCAATCGCCTGAACCCCGCAAGCTTCGCCGCAAGGCTGCGCTCGCTGCGAGATTTTGGCCTGAAGGTTGAAGTGCTGGAAGGCAAGGGCCTGACTGCGCTCGGCATGGGCGCGTTATGCGCGGTTGGCGACGGGGCCGAGTATGGCCCGCGCCTTGTCGTGCTGCGCTGGCCGGGCAAGCTGAGGGCCGCGCCGGTTGCCTTTGTTGGCAAAGGAGTTTGCTTTGACACGGGCGGCATTTCCATCAAGCCCGCCGCAGGCATGGAAGAAATGCGCGGCGATATGGCGGGCGCTGCCGCTGCGGCAGGTGCGATGCTGACGCTGGCGCTCAGGCAATCTCCCGCACCGGCAGTCGCTGTGCTGGCACTCGCGGAAAACGCCATTGGTGCGGCTTCCTATCGCCCCGGTGATATCCTGGGGACATTCAGCGGCAAGACCATTGAAATTCTGGATACCGATGCGGAAGGCCGGCTCATTCTGGCCGATGCGCTGGCCTATACCGCCAAACGTTTCAAACCACGCGCCATGATTGATCTGGCGACGCTGACGGGCAGCATCATCACCGCCCTTGGCCATCACCGCGCCGGCGTCTTCGGCAATGATGAAGCGCTGACAGCCGCGCTGATGGCGGCAGGCGAGGATGTCACCGAACCGCTCTGGCCCATGCCGATTGATGATGAACACAGGGAAGTCTTGAAAAGCGACATCGCCGATCTGCGCCAATGCGCGCCGGCGGGCAGCGGCGCCTGGGGTGGGCGCTTCCTGTCTGACGCCTGCCATGCGGCAGCCTTCCTGCGTGAATTCGCGGAAGGCACAAGCTGGGCGCATCTGGATATCGCGGGGGTTGAAGCGCGCGAAGAAGCAGCACCGCTTGGGCCGAAAGGGCCGAGTGGCTTTGGCGTGCGCTTGCTGGATCGCCTGGTCGCCATGCGCTTTGAACGCGACGCATGACGGAGATCGGCTTCTATCACCTAACGCGGAGCAAATTGCAGGAAGCGCTGCCGAAATTGCTGGGCCGCGTGCTGGATGCGGGCGGGCGCGCCTTTATTCTATGCGGTGATGCGGAACGCGCGCGCGCCCTGGATGCTGCGCTATGGCTGCCCGCCGATCCGCCCTGGTTGCCGCATGGGCTCGCGGGCGGGGAGCATGATGCGGCGCAGCCCCTGTTGATCGCCGATCAGGATATCCCGCCCGCCAATGCTGCGCGCTTTCTGGTGCTGGTGGATGGCGTGGTAAGCGCGCGGTTTGCCGATTACGATCGCGTGCTTGATCTTTTCGATGGCGGCGATGAAGCCGCGGTGGCAGCGGCGCGGGCGCGCTGGGTGGCCGCCAAGGAAGCCGGGCATAGTCTGACCTATTGGCAGCAAACCGCGCGCGGCTGGGAGAAGAAGGCCAGCCACCCGCCGGCCTCTTGACCCTTGCGGCCGCCGCCCCCTACACGCCAACTTAAATCACAGGATCGCTTTTCATGACCGATACCGCCCAGGAACAGATGGCAATCCTGGCAGGGGCCCTGCCCTTCCTGAAGCGCTATGATGATCAGATCGTCGTGGTGAAATATGGCGGCCACGCCATGGGCGAGGAGGAGACTGCGCTGCGCTTTGGCCGCGATATCGCGCTGCTGGAACAGGTGGGCGTCAACCCGGTTGTGGTGCATGGAGGCGGGCCGCAGATCAACGCCATGCTAAAGCGGCTTGATGTGAAATCCACCTTCGTGCAGGGGCTGCGCGTGACCGATGCCGCCATGCTGGATGTGGTGGAAATGGTCCTCGCCGGGCCAGTGAATAAGCAGGTGGCGGAAGCCATCACCCGCGCCGGCGTCATGGCGGTTGGCATTTCGGGCAAGGATGGCGGGCTGGTGCGCGCACGGAAGCTCACGCGCACCTATCGCGACCCTGACAGCAATATCGAAAAAGTGCTTGATCTTGGCTTTGTGGGCGAACCGGAATCCATCAACCCACGCGTGCTGGAATTGATGATTGGCGCGGATATCGTGCCCGTAGTCGCGCCCGTTGGCGTGGGCGCGGATGGCCAAACCTACAACATCAATGCCGATACGGTGGCCGGTGCGATTGCCGGCGCGCTTTCCGCCGAGAGGCTTTTGATGCTGACCGATGTGCGCGGCGTGCTTGGCCCCGATGGCAATTTCATCCCGGAAATGACGGTGGCCGAGGTGAAGAAGGGTATCGCCGATGGCTGGATTTCCGGCGGCATGATCCCCAAGGTGGAAACCTGCATTTATGCGGTTGAAAAGGGCGTGAAGGGCGCAGTTATCCTGGATGGCCGCGTGCCCCATGCGGTATTGCGGGAGCTGTTTACCGATGGCGGTGCGGGTACGCTGATCCGGCCATAGGATTCAAAAACGCGGACCGGAATTATCGTTTCGCCAAACCATGGATTTGGCGGGAAAACCCTTGGTGACAGGATCTATCTGCCGGCTCGCGGAATTGCCGGTTAGGTTGGGCTGCGGCAGGCCCAGCCGATCCGCGATACATTGGCGGATACGAAATAGCAGCGTCTGATCCACATCATGCCGCTGCATCAAGGGGCGTAACAGCGTATCCGCAACAACGCCGGCCAGGCGAATGGTGGTTTCTGGTGTCAACGAAGGTCGCGTCATAATTCTTGGCAACCATTCCGGATTGAAGCGTGCGCGGTTAAGCACATCCTCCATGCTTGCAGGTCTGATCTTGGCGCTTGCATTTTGCAGCATCAATCCGATTGACGTCTGATCACCGCGGGCAATCAGCGCATCAGTCACCGCTTCGCTGATACCAAGGCGGCAGGCAACCGCCTGGAGACTGGCCGAAGCAGGCGGCTGAGCAATCAGCGCCAGCAGATCATCCTCCGTTAATAGGGGTGAAAGGCGAATCACCGGCTCGGCAACACGGAATTCCGTATCCATCGCAAGGCGCAGCACGGCATCACGCGTGATATTTGAAAGATGCTTCACCGCATTGGCGATGATCAAACGAATCTGCACCGCCGTGTCAACGGTAAGCCGCAACAGGATCGGCTGCACGATATTGGTCAGCCGATCATGGGTTGATGACGTAAGTGAGGGGAGAATTTCCGCCACACGGCGCGCCAAAGCCTCCCGCACTGAGACATCTTCATCTTCGCTCAGGCTTTGCAGCACCGAAAACGGGGCGCGTGAATTGGTAATCACGCTGGCCCTGACGCGCGGTTCCGTATCCCTTGAAAGGAACGCCAAGACCTCATGCGGTGTGGTCGCGTTGCGCGCCAAAACTGCGCGGGTTGAGGCATCGCTTTCACGCGCCAGGCGTAGGAGGTTTTCGACCGTACCGCTCATGCGAAGCCCGCCACCCCGGCTGGGTGGGCAAAAGAAGGCATCCCGATTTCAGGAAAGCGCGGCATGGCGGCATATTCATCATGTCCACCTAATGTTTCGTTACTAACCGCCGTTGACAGCGCCCCCGCCCCGCCGCAAGGAAAGGGCGCTTTGCCGGAGGAACCCGCCCCATGAACATGACCGCCCTTCAGGCCCGTATCGAAGCGCTTTGGGCCCGCCGCGACCAGCTTTCCCCCTCAACCACGGGCGCAGATCGCGCATCGGTTGAAGAAGCCCTGGAAATGCTCGATTCCGGCCAGGCCCGCGTGGCCGAACCGGATGGGAATGGCGGCTGGAAGGTCAATCAATGGTTGAAGCAGGCGGTGCTGATGTCCTTCCGCCTAGCCGATTCCGCACCGATGGAGATTTCAACCGGCGCTTATGACAAGGTGCCGCTTAAATTCGAAGGCTGGGGCGAAAATCGCTTCCGCGAAGCGGGTTTTCGCGTAGTGCCGGGCGCGGTGGTGCGCCGTTCCGCTTATATCGCGCGCAATGTCGTGCTGATGCCGTCCTTCGTGAACCTTGGCGCGCGCGTTGAGGAAAACACCATGGTGGATACCTGGGCCACCGTTGGTTCCTGCGCACAAATCGGCAAGAATGTGCATCTTTCGGGTGGCGTTGGCATTGGCGGTGTTCTGGAGCCGCTGCAAGCGAACCCTGTCGTGATCGAGGATGATTGCTTCATTGGCGCAAGGTCTGAAGTGGTAGAGGGTGTGATTGTGGAGCGTGGTTCAGTGCTTTCCATGGGTGTTTTCATCAGCGCCACCACCAAGATCATTGATCGCAATACTGGCGAGATTTTCATGGGCCGCGTGCCTTCCTATTCCGTGGTGGTGCCAGGCTCCTTGCCGGGCAAGCCGCTGCCGGATGGCTCGCCTGGGCCATCGCTGTATTGCGCGGTGATCGTGAAGCGGGTGGATGCGCAAACCCGGGCCAAGACCGCGATTAACGAATTGCTGCGTGACTGATCCGCTTCCCCTGCTGCAAGCACTGATTCGCTGCCCTTCCGTCACACCGGAAGAAGGCGGCGCGCTTGGCGTGCTGGAAGCGGCACTCACACCGCTTGGCTTCACCTGCACGCGGCTGAAATTCGCGGAAGTTGATAATCTTTTCGCCCGACGCGGGCGGCATGGGCCGCATTTCTGTTATGCGGGCCATACGGATGTGGTGCCGGTGGGCGACCGCGCCGGCTGGCAGCATGATCCGTTTGGTGCAGAAATCGCCAATGGCATGATCTATGGCCGTGGCGCTTGCGACATGAAGGGCAGCATCGCGGCCTTCATTGCGGGCTTGACCGATTTCCTTGCGCTGCGCCCGGATCACCAGGGCAGCATCAGCCTGTTGATCACGGGCGATGAGGAAGGGCCTTCCATCCATGGCACCGCCAAGGTGTTGGAATGGATGGCTGATAATGATCAGATCCCTGATATGGCGCTGGTGGGGGAGCCGACTTCCAAGGTGAAGCTTGGCGATACGCTCAAGATCGGTCGGCGCGGTTCCATGACGGCACATATCACCGTGCATGGGGTGCAGGGCCATTCTGCCTATCCGGAGCGCGCCGATAATCCGGTGCATCGGCTGGTGCGCGTGCTGAATAGGCTGACCGCCGAGGCCTTGGACAATGGCAGTGATTGGTTCCAGCCAAGCACGCTACAGGTCACGGGCTTTGATGTCGGCAATAGCGCATCCAATGTGATCCCGGCGGCGGCCAAGGCGTTTCTCAATATCCGCTTCAATGACCTGCATCGCAGCAGTGGGCTCACCCAGCGCATTCGTGCCGTACTGGAAGAAGAAGCGCCCAATCATGATCTGAAGGTCACGGTTTCCGGCGAAAGCTTCCTGACCGAACCGGGGCCTTTTGTGGCCGGGCTGCAGCGCGCCATTGAACGCGCAACGGGCGCGCAAGCCAAGCTTGATACGGGCGGCGGCACTTCGGATGCGCGCTTCATCACGCGTTATTGCCCGGTGGCGGAATTGGGCGCTGTTGGTGCGACCATGCATAAGGTGGATGAATGCGCGCCAATTGACGAGTTACGCAATCTTGCCACGCTTTATCGCATGGTGCTTGAGGAGCTGGTCGGCTGACCAGCGCCCCGCAAGGTGGGGTCGCGCGCGCGCTGGCTGGCGCGTTTATGCTTGCGCGGGGGCGCGCCGCGGGCCTGGCGGCGTTTGAGAATACATTACCTGTCGCGGCCTATTCTTTCCGTGCCGCGGCGATCTGCTTGCCGATATTCCTGTTCTTCAAGGGTTCATCGGCTCCTCCGGCAGATGTAGTTCTATCGCTTTTTGTGGATGTACTGCTTTTTATCGCTTCCTGGGCAGGGTTTGCCTTGGCATCACTGTACTTGGCCAAGGCGCTTGGCGTGGCGGATGCTTGGCCGCGCTTCATCGCTGCATGGAATTGGTCATCGGTGGTGCAGTATCTGGCACTGGCGATATTGAGTCTGCCAGGCTTGTTATTGGATAATGGCAGCTTGCTCGACCTTGGTGGATTACTCGCGCTGTTTTGTGCGCTTTGGTTGGAATGGTTTGTCGCGCGCAATGCGCTGCGGCTTAGCGCATTCGGCGCGGCAGGGTTCGTCGCGCTTGATCTGGGGCTTGCCGTGTTTCTGGGTGGCTTTGCTGCGCGCATCAGCGGGGGTTGAGGCAACTCACTCCAGAAATTCGGGGGAGATCAGTCGCGGTAGAATCAGCGACACATCCGGCCACATGATCACCAAGCCAAGCACCGCCAGCATCGGCAGCAGCATGATGATGGTATCCTTGAGCGCGTCACCAATCCTCATGCCCGCAACATGACAGGCAATCATCAGGCATAAGCCATAAGGTGGGGTCACCAAGCCAAAGGCCAGGCTGACGATACCGATCATGGCGAAATGCACCGGATGCATATCCACGGCGCCAGCAAGAGGTTGCAGGATGGCGCCGACAATGATGATGGCCGGAATCGCATCCAGGAAGCAGCCCACCACCAGGAAAACGCCGGCGATGAAGAACCCAGTCGCGATCTTGCCCATGCCCCAGGCGGAAACGCCGGCCAGGATAGCGTCAGGGATTTTGTAATAGGCGAGCAACCAACCGAAGGCCGAAGCCGTGCCCACGCAAAACAGCGCCACCGCCGCAAGCCTTCCGGTTTCGCCAAGCGCTCCGTAAAGCGCCTTGAGATCCATTTCCCGATATACAACCAAGGAAAGCAGGCCGGCATAAAGCACGGCAATGCAGGCACTTTCGGTCGCGGTGAACCAGCCGAAAATCTTCCCGCCAATGATGATGAAGGGTGTCATCAGCGCGGGCAGCGAAATCCAGGTCGCAAATCCCAATTCCTTGAGGCTAGCGCGCGGATAGGTAGGGTAGCCGCGCTTCTTGGCGTAGGCGTGGACAGTTGCCATTTGCACAAGGCCAATGAGCAAGCCCGGGATCACGCCCGCGAGGAATAGCGCGCCAATGGAAACCGTCAGTACACCCCCCCAGACGATCATTAGAATGGAAGGCGGAATGATCACCGCCAGCACTGCAGAAACAGCCGTGATGGCGACCGAAAAGCTATCGTCATAGCCTTCGCGCCGCTGCGCTTCGATGAAGATTTTGGATTGCGATGCGGCATCCGCTGTGCTGCTGCCGCTGATACCGGCGAAAAAGATGGAAAGCACGACATTGATCTGCGCAAGCCCGCCCGGAAAATGCCCGACCAAGGCGCGCGATAGCCGCACCAGCCGATCGGTAATGCCACCCACATTCATCAGATTGGCGGTCAGCAGAAAGAAGGGCACTGCCAGCAGGATGAAGGAATTATAGGCGTTGAAGGTTTCCTGCATCAGTGTCATGGCGCCAAGGCGCGGTTCAATCAGCATCACCGGCAGGCAGGCCATGCCAAGCGCCACCGCCACCGGCACACGCAGCGCGAGCAGCGCAAAGAAGCCGCCAAATAGAATCCAGGCCGCTTCACTTGGCGCCAGAACATTGCCGCCCATCATGGCGCTTCGCCCCCAAACAAGATGGTTAAATCATCGTAGAATTTGAGGCCGCCAAAAAGCAGCCAGGAAAACCCCAGAATGGGCCAGGCAAGATGGATCATCCACAGCGGCATTTCCGCCAATTCACTGATGCGAAACCAGGCGAAATCCACAAATTCAATGCCATACCAGAAGAAGGCGGCGGCAAAGGCCAGCACAAACACGCCAGTCACCAGATCAAGCGCGGCGCGAGCGCGCCCTTTCAGTTCCGGCCAAAGATCCACATTGAAATGAATGCCTTCCTTCAGCCCGACCATGGCGCCGATCATCACGGTCCATACCAAAAGGAAGCGCGCCATTTCCTCGGTCCAGATATAATGCGGCAGGAAATTCGTAAAGCGCGCAAAAACCTGAAGGGTCACCGGAAAGACCAGAATCAAAACGAATAATGCGAGCAGCACCGACAAAAACTGGCTGTAGAGATCAGCCATTCTTTGCACGGCATGGCGGAAACCAGCTTCGCGCATAACGCCCCCCTTCCCTATCCGGCGACCGGTGATTTTTCTTTTGGGTGTCGCCTTCCAGCAGCCTCTGGCCGCCGGAAGGCGAAGCCGATTACGATGTCAGCGCGTTGATGCGGGCAAAAATGCTCTCCGCGCCCACTTCCTTCGCATAGGCTTCCATCACGGGATCAACAGCCTTCTTCAGCGCGTCCCGATCATTGAAGACAACGCGCCGCAGACGCCCAGCACTTTCCAGCGCCGCGATCTTCTGCCCATCTTCGCTGCTTTCCGCTTCACGCCCGAAGGCGCCAGCTTCACGCCCCGCGCGCTTCACCGCTTCCTGCAAGGCGGGTGGCAGGCGGGAAAGCGTTTGGCTTGCGAAGCAGATCGGGCGGATGGTGATGGCGTGTTCGGTCATGATGAGGTTCGGCGCCACTTCAAAGAAGCGCATCGCCTCGACCCCCGCCGCTTCATTCTCACCGGCTTCGATCACGTTATTCTGGATGCCGTTATAGACTTCATTATAGGCAATGACGGAAGGCGACATGCCCGCCGCCTGAAAAGTGCGCGACCAGATCGGCGCACCCTGCACGCGCACCTTAAGGCCGCGCAGTTCCGCCATATTGGTGATGCGCTTATTGGCGAAGATATTGCGCACACCACCACCGGCATAGCCAATCAGCATCACCTTGGCGCGGCGTTCCACCTCATCCGCCACAGGCGCGAAAAGGTTTTGATCCAGCACCTGGTTCCAATGCTTCAGGTCACGGAACAGGAAGGGCGCATCCACGAAGGGCGCCGCACGGCTGAAGGTGGACATATGCGCGGGCGAGACAATGCCGTAATCCACCGCACCACGCCCTGCCGACATATATTCGAAATACTGTTTCTCGAGCCCCAGGCTGCTGTTCTTGTGCAGCACGAAATTCACCGGGCCGGCGGTGTAGTAACGCTTCACCAATTCTTCAAAGCGCACCAGGGCGCGGGTGAAGACGTGATCATCATTGAATTGCACCGCGCCATTCAGGGTGATGGCCTGCTGCGCGCGCGCCACTGCCGGTGCGGCCAGGCCTGCCGCCGCCAGGGTTGCCCCAAGCAATTGCCTACGATTCATGACGTTTCTCCCTTTTTCTCTACCGGGGTCGTGCCTCGGCTCGGGTAACTATAGGCAGGCATTTCAAGGCGCGGGAAGCCTGACCTCTTTCCAGGATTCGCTTTCCCGTCAAAACTAACCAGGAACGGGGGGAAGCCATGCCGAAAATTGATCTGAAGGACCGGGTTGCGGTGATTACCGGGGCCGCGCGCGGAATTGGGCTCGCAGTGGCCGAGCTTGCTGCCAGCAGAGGGGCTTCCATCGCCATTTGGGACATGGATGAAGCCGCGTCCAAGGCCGCCGCCACGCGGTTAGGCCACGCCAAGGTCAGCACCCATATCCTTGATCTGACCGATGCGGCGGCGGTGGAAGCAGCAACCCAAGCGACCCTAGCGGCGCATGGCCGCGTGGATATTCTGGTCAATAATGCCGGCATTACCGGCGGCAATGCCCCGGTTTGGGAATTGCCTGTCGCGGAATGGCGCCGCGTGATTGAGGTGAATTTGATCGCCCCCTTCATCGTTTCCCGCGCCGTGGTGCCGCATATGCGCGCGGCGGGCTATGGGCGCGTGGTGAATATCGCCTCCATCGCCGGGAAAGAAGGCAATCCCAATGCGTCGCATTACAGCGCTTCCAAGGCGGGCTTGATTGGGCTGACGAAATCCCTTGGCAAGGAATTAGCCGGCAGCGGCGTTTTGGCCAATTGCGTGACGCCAGCCGCCGCCGAGACCGATATCTTCAAGCAAATGACGGCGCAGCAAATCGCCTGGATGCGTTCCAAAATCCCGATGGATCGCTTTGTGAAGGTTGAAGAAATTGCCGAGCTTGTCTGCTGGCTGGGTTCGGAGGCCTGTTCCTTTTCCACCGGCGCGGTTTTCGACATATCGGGCGGGCGCGCCACGTATTGAAGCCCCGCATTGCCAGCGCGCGCGCGGCGCTGCAAGCTTCGCCCAACCTTGAGGAGACAGGTCAAATGAGCACAGAAGGCAAGATCGCGGTCGTTACCGGGGCCGGTAGTGGTGTTGGCCGCGCGGCGGCATTGGCCCTGCTGGGCGGTGGTTGGCATGTGGTGCTGGCGGGCCGCCGCGCCGATGCCTTGCAGGAAACCGTGACCCTTGCCGGCGCGGCAGGATCACGCGCGCTTGCCGTGCCTTCCGATGTCTCAGACCCCGCGGCGGTGGATGCGCTTTTCGCCACCGTGAAGCAGCGCTATGGCCGGCTTGATATGCTGTTCAATAATGCCGGCACCAATGTGCCAGGCATGCCCTTTGAAGACCTGACCTATGCGGATTGGACCCGCGTTGTCGGCGTGAACCTCACCGGCTGCTTCCTGTGCGCCCAGGCTGCCTTTCGCATCATGAAGGATCAAAAGCCGCAGGGTGGGCGCATCATCAATAATGGCTCGATCAGCGCGCATACGCCGCGCCCGGATAGCGCGCCCTATACGGCCACCAAGCATTCCATTACGGGGCTCACGAAATCCCTCATGCTTGATGGTCGCAAATACGATATCTGCGCGGGGCAGATTGATATCGGCAATGCCGCGACGCCAATGACGCAACGCATGACGCGCGGCGTGAAGCAGGCGGATGGCAGTATTGCGGTGGAACCCACCATGGACGCCACGCATGTCGGCAATGCCATTCTGCATATGGCCAATCTGCCGCTTGAAGCGAATATCTTCACCATGACCATCAAGGCCACCAAGATGCCCTTCGAAGGGCGCGGCTGAAACGTTATGGCCACCCATCGGCTCAAGGTTCAGGAACCCTTCCGCGCGCTATTCTATGCGCCGTTCTATGCTGCACTGGCGCGCGGCGATTACGCGGCAGAGGGCGTAGAGGTCACGCTACTGCCCGGCGCGGTGCCATCGCTTGCGAAGGATTCCGTGCTGGACCGGACAGCGGACCTTGCCTGGGGTGGGCCGATGCGGCTGTTGCTCGCGCATGATGCAGATCCCGCCTGCCCCTTGCGGCTGTTCGGCGCGGTGGTGATGGGCGATCCCTTCTTCCTGGTCGGGCGCCAGCCCAATCCTGACTTCAGGCTGCGTGATCTTGCGGGCATGATGTTTGGCACCGTGAGTGAAGTGCCGACCCCTTGGTGGACACTACAGGATGATATCCGCACGGCGGGGATTGATCCTGCTGCCATCAAGCGGATCACGGACCAGACCATGCCCGCCAATGCCGCCGCCGTTGCCGCCGGCACCCTGGATGTCGCGCAGCTTTTTGAACCGCTGGTAAGCCAGATGGAAGCCGCCAGCACCGGCCATGTCTGGTATGCGCAAG
>JBPCSO010000101.1:0-10057 GCA_051007055.1 Roseomonas sp. | reverse complement strand
GGCGTCATTGCTCGCGCGCGCGGTATGACAGAAGTTGCCCGCGGCGCTGGCATTACACGCGAAGCGCTCTATCGCGCGCTGAGTGAGGATGGTGACCCGCGGCTCACGACCTTGCTTGGTGTGATGCGTTCACTTGGCCTTCGCCTTTCGGTCCAGGCAGCGGAATAAACCACGCCCCCTCAAAACTGCGCCAGAAACAACGGGCAATCTGCGCCATCCAGTTGAAAGCCGATATCGAATTGCCCCAGCCCATCACGCTGCCCGGGCCGCATCGCGGTCGCCTTGGCGGCAGGCGCAATGACGCAAAACCGATTACCCGGATTGGCCCCGAGGATCGCCATCAAGGGCATCGCCGTGCCCAGCCGAAAGGCGTTGAACAGCGCAACGGCAGTCGTGGTGCTCATCAAGGGATCAATCGCGCCACGCGCATCACGCTCCGTAGGTACGGCGGGATCATAGCCCTCGGCCGCTTCGGGATTATCTGGCAGGATGACATTGACGCCGGCATCCAGCGTCAGGCGCCGCGCGCGCGCCAATTGCTGGTTCAACTGGCAGCGGCCATTCACAAAACGCGGCGGCGTCGGGCGAATGACGGTATTCCACCCGGTCGGCAGCGCAGCCACCGTTTTATCCAGCAATTGCGCGCGCAGATCGAAGACCAGAAAGCCAATACCGCCGGTGGAAAGCTCCAGGCTCCAACTGCCGACCGCACCGGTGAAACGCCAGCGCAGCCCATCGGCATAGAAATAGAGCGTCGCGGTTTTATAGACAGCCTCATCCGAGGTCGGGCTGTAGAGCACATTGGCCGGGATTTGCGCGAGCGTCGCGACCGCGCCAGGGGTTGCCATTGTCTCACCGAGGCTCGCGACACGTGCGGCGGTGTAATCAATGATGCCCGTGACAAGGTTGCGATCGCCCGACAGCAACAGGGGCATGCCGCGATAAAGCTGTGCCGTGGCGGCGAAGGGTGTGGCGAGCGTCAGGTTGGTCGTGGTGCCGCTTGCGGCGGCGGTGGGTGCGCCAATCGCGGCATTGGTGATGCCTTCCTGCATGGTGCAGCAACGCAGCAGCCTTCCCCATTCGGGTGGCGTTGCCGGCGTACCCGAGCCACGCAGCGGCACGCGCAGCCGCAGACGCGGGCGCAAACCACCGACAATGGCGGGCGAGCGATCGAGTGATCCGGTGAGCTCACTATTCTCCACCGTGATCGGATCGAAATCGATCTCGCAATCGGCAGCGAGCCAATCAGCATTGACCGGCGTGCCGCCAATGGCGTCCAGCCCTGGCGTGATTTCGATTTTCGCTGCCATGGCGGCAAAGCGCATGCGCACGAGATCAAGGCTCATGTCGCGGTTCCTTTCGGGATGGGATGGGAAGGATTGCGGTCAGGCAGACCAGGGGCCGCCATTGGGCCCGATGGCGAGGATGCGGAAGCGGGCGAGGAATTCCCCGGCGGGAAAGGCAGATTCCTCAGTGTCATACATGCGAAATTCCGCGCCCTGTTCGACAACATCGCCAAGGCCGGGTGCGGCGGGGGTCCAGCCGGCAAGCACTGAGACCAGGCGCGCATGGAGCATGGACAAGGCTTGCTCGGCAGCCAGATCGGAAGCACCCGCCGCAAAGCCCGAGACCACAAAGCCGATGCGATAATGTGTGCGGCCCGGTTCCTCGGTATCGTCGGCCTCAATCTCCTCACCGCGCAGCACCAGGCGCGGCAGGGCCTCAGCCTCAACATCCACTGGCGCACGCCGCGCGCGGTCCAGCGCCACATCGGGCAGGCCAGTGATGATGCGCTCGGCGATCGCGGCAAGGGCGGCTTCGCGGAGCGGTAGCGTGCCACTCATGGCGCGCGTGCCAGGCTCAGGCGCAAGGTGAGGCCAAGCGCATCCGGCTCTACCTCCTCAATGCGCCAGGTTTCGGGCGGGGAGAGACGCCGCAGCAAATCGCCCCGGCGCGGTGTGTCGGGCGAGAGGTCCGCGACGCGCAGCACCGCCTCCAACGCCACCCCGCGTGCGCCAATGGCGCCGATCTCCTGCGCGGCAGAGGTGAGCGCCATACGCAAAGGCCGCCAGGGGCCGCCCGAAGCCGCGCGCCATTCCGCTGCGATCGCCATGTTGGGATCCGCCAGCAGCGTTGCCATGGCACCGTCGAAAGCGCTCATCGTTTCAGCACCTCGACAATGCGCGGCAGCGTCTTTTCGGCGGAACGGCCAATGACGTAGCCACCCAGGCCGATCTCAACGATCCCCCACAGTTTAAGCGCTTCCGCTTCGGTGATTCCGGGCGCCGACCAACCGAGCCAGCGCGCGACGATCAACAGGCCAAAGGTCAGCATCAAGATCGGCCGCCAGCAGGCAGCGAGCCAATGTTCCGATTGCGCCTCAGCCTTGATGATATCGGCGGCGGCCTTTTCCAATTCACCTGCGCGCGCGAGCAAGGCGGCATTGAGTTCCGCCTCCGCACGCTGCCTTGCCTCGGCATCGGGGAATAGCCGCTTGAGTGCATCACCCAGGATCGGCACCAGCGCGGGCAGCAGGGCGCCGATCATGGGTACTTCCCCCGGTCCAATTCGAAATGCGGACCATCGGGAAAGCCTGGCCAATCACCGCCCCAGGTGATCGCTACGCCCAGTTTTTGTGCCGCACCCTTCATGGCGGCGGCGAGTTGCGCATACAACGGCCAATCCCAGCGGATCTCGCCATTCTCCGGCACGCCATCACCATCATCGAGCCAATAGCCAAGATCCACCGCATGGCCTGTCAAATGCCGGCTATTCATGGTGCGCGAGGCACCGAGTGCGACAAGCTTCGCCTGGCGCTCGCGGGACCGCAGCCCTTCCAACACGATGAAGGGCGCGGCCTTGCGCGCCTCAATCACCACGCGCACCAGATGGGGATGCACGCCTTGCAGACGTTCGTGATCGCGCGACAGCAGGGTTGTCACGCTCACGCCCCCGCCGCTGGGACGCGGTTGAGCCAGACACGCACCGTGCCATCGGCGGCGAGCGCGGCCTGGGTTGCGATACCAACCTGGAAATTACCCGTGGCAGTGGTGGTGATGCGGCGGTTGGTATTGTCCCAGAAGACGCGCACCCCGGCGGCGATGGCCAGCGCTGGATCCTTCGTGAGGTCGAACACGCCCTGGGTCTGTGCCTCGATCATGGCGTTCTGCGCGCCATCCACGGCCGCGACGCCAAACAGCGCGCCGACCAGCACGCCCTGACCGGCGGAAACCCCGGTGGCATAGGGCACGGCAATCGCGAGGCTATTGCCCGGCTGGATGAAGTTACGCATGGAAATTCTCCTGATGGTGAGGGGCGGCGTGGTTGGAACCGCCCTTTGGTTGGATTAGATGGAAGGGTGCTGCTGGAGGTGCCGATGGCCCATTCCGCTGATGCTTCGCGCCGTGCCGCCCAGCGCGCACAGATGCGTGCGAGCGGACTGCGCGTTATTGAGATCTGGGTGCCGGATACGCACGCCCCTGGTTTCGCTGAGGAGGCGCGGCGCCAATCGCTGCTCATCGCCGCCGAGAGTGACTTCGACGACATAATGGGTTTCATTGAACGCAACGGGCCGGAGCCTGTTCACCGCCAAGACGATTAAGGCGCCCCAGGCCACGGGAAGTAGTGGTTGCAGAAAGTAGTGCAATTCACTATATTTGTGCCATGGATCAGCTTATCTCAGCCGCCGAGGCAAACCGCGCCTTTTCCCGCCTGCTGCGCGAAGTTCGCGAAGAAGGCCGGCGTTTTGTGGTGACGTCCCATGGCGAGCAGGTTGCCCAGATCGGGCCTTGCAGCGCCGCCGAAGCGGGCCGCAATGCCGCGCGCGAGGCTTTGCTGGCACGCCTTGCGGCGCAGCCCGTTCAGAATATCGGCCGTTGGAGCCGCGACGAATTATACGAGCGCTGAAATGCGCGTCGCACTCGACACCAATATCCTTGCCTATGCCGAAGGCGTGAATGGCCAAGCGCGCAAGGATGCGGCGCTTAAGATAGTGCAGGAATTCGGGGAGCATGAAGTGATGCTGCCCGTTCAGGCGCTTGGTGAGTTGTTTGTCGTACTGACGCGCAAGGCAAAGCGCGATGCCGCTGAAGTGCGCAGTGCCCTGCTTGGCTGGTCCGATAGTTTTGCGATGATCGAGACAACATCGGAGGTGATTGTCGAGGCGATGGAATTGGTGACCACCCATCGCCTCAGTTTTTGGGATTCCGTGATGCTTGCCGCGGCAGCGCAGGCCGGTTGCCGCTTCCTACTTTCCGAGGACATGCAGGATGGCTTTACCTGGCGCGGGGTGACGGTGCGTAATCCCTTTAGCGATATGCCGAGTTAGGCGGCCCGAAGCCAATCAGACGCCCGGATTGAACCACGCCCCGCGCCAATCAATGGCACCGACACCGAAGTCGAAAATCACACTGACCTCGACACCATCCACGCCGGAAACCGGGCCGGTGGTGACTTGCGGTCCCTCGGCTCCGTTCAGATAGCCATAGACATAGACCGGCGCGGTCGGCGGATCTGCGAACAGGTACCAGCGATTATTCGGGATCAGCGGTTCGACCAGCGGCTGGACGAAGCCAGCATAGATATTGGCGTTGCTGATCTGCGTGGCGCCGACACTCACCGTCAATTGCCGTGCGGGCAATTCCAGGCTCGGGCCAACCAGAAGCTTCATGGCATTACCGACGGAAATCGGTAGGCCATCCAGCGTCTTTTGCCTGAGGATCGCAGCACGACCATTGGCAAGGTTGTTGATGTCCAAGGCACTCCCTGCCGCCGCCTTATTGGCGCGCGCTGCCGCCGTGCCGAAGACCGCCGCCGGGCCATTGGTCAGTGTCGGCCCATCGCCATTCGCCTGATTGAGCAGCGCATAGGCTGTGGCATTTTCAAAATCCGCCACGCGCCGACCAATGGCGGCGGCAAAATCCGTGAATGCGCCAAGGTCATCATTCACCAGCATCGGGCGCGTGACACGAATACGCCGCGCGAAGGTTTGCAGCAGGACGATTTCTTGGCTTTCCGACATGGTGCCGGCCTGGATTTCGCCATTCTCCATCAGCGGCATGAGCGTCGGGAAATCCCCGACGCGCAGATGCCGGTGCGGCTTGAAGTCGCGGAAGTCGCGGCGGAGGAAGATCTGCCGATAGCTCGGCGCTGCCGGCTGATAGGCCGCGAGCAGCATCTTGTTCGCGGCAGCCGAGAGCAGCAGAGGAAAGTCAGACGTCGTGTGAAAGGCGCGCTCGGCGAGCAGTGTGGGATTGCGCGGGACATTGCGTTCACCGCGGACGCGCAGCAATTCGCCGATCATGTCCGAGGGCCGCCAGCCCATGAATTCGGTGTGGCGCCCGGCGCCTTGCGGCTGGTAGCCAGGCATGCTGCGTGCCGCCAAGGCTTCCGCCATGGCGTCCAAGATTTCCGAGGGCGAGTCATGCCCCGGCCCGGTTTCCGGTCGCGCGGGCATGGAAGGTGGTGCGGCACTTTTGACCATGACGTCGAACAGGGACCGGCGCGCCTGATCGGGGTGCCAGCCGCGCTCCACCGCCTCACGACGGATATGCGCGGCGGTCTCGGTGCCGACCAGGGCGCGCGCTGCTTCGATCGCGGTATCAATACCGGCGATGCGTTCACGCTCGGCGCGCTGTGCCTCACTGCGCAAGGCTTCAAGATCGGGCAGAGCAACAGTCGGCGTTTCCACCGTAGCGGTTGCGGGGGGCGACGCGGCGGGCGGCGCCGGAGGGGCTGCCGGGGTTTCCGGCGTCGTCTCGGTCATGGAGTGTTCCTCATCAGCCAGGGCAGGTTCAATGGCGAAGGACGGCGCGCCCTGCGGCGCCGCGCCTCGCACTTGCGCATCTCGATCAACGGGGATGGGCACGATCGAAATCTCGAAGGGTTCCCAATCCACGGCGCGGTAGATCATCTCACCACTCACCGGATCGGGGCGCTGGTCATAGCGATGCACGCGATAGCCGATGCTGACAGCGCGCAGCGTGCCATCGGCGATACGCTGCCAGAGGGGTTCCACATCGGCAGCGGCAGAGAATTGCAGCCGCGCATGGCCGCGCCCGCCCTCCAGCCGGGCGGCAATGACACGGCCCAGCACATCACGCGCATCGCTGCTGCGGTGCGTGTTCAGCACCGGCGCATTGCCGGAGCCGAGTTGCGCCATGCGCACCGCATTGGGCGACATATCCAATTCCTCGGTAATGCCACCAAGGGAGGGGACGAAGTTGCGCGCCCGCGCGCCGGTGGACCAGACCACCTCCACTGTGCGGGCGGTACGATCCACGGTCGCGGGCGCGGTAATGGCGCGGCGCGCGGTGATCGATTGCCCATCGGGGGGAAGTCGATCGGGCAAAGCGGGATCAGCCGGCGCGGGATCGCTCCCGCCCGGGTCAGTGGTTTCGGTCATGCGTGAGCCCTATGCTGTTTGGGTATCTGCCGGCGTTGGTGGCGCCGCCCCGGCCGCGCCGGTTGCGGCGATTTCCACCGCCGCCATTTGCGCCGCATCCTGCGCGCCGCCGGATTTGGCGACACGGCGCGGATCGGTATCAAGCGAGATACCCGCCGCATCCAGCGCTGCATTGGCTTCGCGGATCATCTCGACCGCCGAGCGGAAATCATAGCCAAAGGCGCCGGCGGCCTCCGGCTGCGGCACAAAACCGGCACGCACCTGGGCGATCAAAGCCGTGGTGTCCTTGAGCGGGTCGATCATTTCATGCGCCGGTGGCACATGCGCGACACCCGCCGGCATGGCATCGCCCCAAAGCCTGAGCAGCGCGCCCTGCGCGTGAAAGCGCTCGGCAACCGGCCGCACCAGCATCGGGATCAACATGCCGTATTGCACCTGTTCGCACAGCCGGCGGAATTCGATCTTGCCGGCGCGCAGGCTGGAGTAGTTCGCCTGGGTCAAATCGCCGGAAACCTGGTCATAGGTGAGGCCCGCGCCGACAGCAGCAGCTTCAAGCGAACGCCGCGCAAAGGCGGTATGCGATCCTCCGCCGGAGGGGTTCACCACACTTACATCACCCTGGCCGCGCCGATAGAGGATCATGCCTGGCTCAAAGCTTTCCACCGCGCGACCTTGTGCATCGCGGAGCAAGCCAGGATTGGCGTCGCTTGGTTTCGTGAGCGTTTCCTCGCCGTCATCAGTGACCACCGCCGCGAGGCAGGCCTCGATCTTGGCCTTCATCAGCAGCGCGCCCTCGTAATCGCCAAGGTCACGCAACCGCAGCAGCACGGGCGCAAGCCAGGAGACATCGCGCAATTGCCCAGGGCGGCGCTTGCGAAACACATGCAGCACATCGCGCGCGGGGATGAAGTTGCTGGCGAGCCGCGCGCCCGGCAGCATCCAGGCGCCGGGATGGGTGGGGAAAAGCCAGTAGCCAATCGGCTCGCCTGCCGACCCAAGGGTGATGCCCTGGATGGTCGGCGCACCATTCACCACGCCATTGCGCGCGGTATCCAGGTGGTCGCTTTCCAGCACCTGCAAGCTAAGGCCAATCGGGTTCCGCGGTGATGTCGGCACGCTCAGCAGCCGAATGAAGCATTCGCCGCTTTCGACGACCGCGCGCATGGCTAGCGCCTGCAGCCCATAGAGATCGAGCTTGCTTTCCGCATCGCAGGCCGTGCTATCGGCCCAGGCCTGCCAGGCATTGCGATGCGCGGTTTCAGGCCAGCGCGTGGTGATGCCCGCGCCGACTGCATTGCCGGTCCAAAGGTCCACGATGCGGGCGGCATAGGGATCATTACGCACTGCATCGCGCGCGCGGCGTGCAACACTGGTAGCAGCCATGCCGACCTCACCATTCGCGCTGCCGCCCGAGGGCGACCAGGTCGAGGCACGATTCTCCTGCGCAGCCGCATAGCCCCTGAGGGCATTCCAGGCAGCGCGCAGGTGGAGCTTCATGCGGCGGGGGCCTCGGTCACGACATCAAGCAGCGCGCCAGCAGCTTCGGCGATCGGGCCATGGGAGGCCGCGCGATCCGCAGCGACCCAGGCAAGCGCGAGGCTGGCAGCTTCGGAAGGCGAGAGTTCTTCCTCCCAGGCGATCTGGCGCAGTCGGGCAAAGGCACGGAATGCCTCATCTGGCACGCCAAGCGCTGCCGCCAGCCTGGCGGGCTGCCAATTTTGGGTTTGGGGCATGGGGGGCTCGCAGAATGGGGTGGAAAAACTGCCGCCAGCACGCTAAGTAAGACCTTGTTCAAGGTTAGGTATTACCGGAGCGCATCATGGGAAATACGGTCACGACCAAGGGTCAGGTCACTATTCCGAAGCAGGTCCGCGATTTGCTTGGTATCAAACCGGGCAGCAGTGTTGCTTTTGAGGTTGCCGAGGACGGGCGCGTGCTGTTGAGCAAGCTTGGCAGCCGTGCCGCAAAGGCAAGGCCACCGAGCCGCTTTGCCAAGCTGCGCGGTAGCGCCAGCGCGGGCATGAGCACTGACCAAATCATGGCCCTCACGCGTGGCGAGAACTGAGGTGACGCTGGTTGATACGAATATCCTGCTTGATCTGGTTACCAACGATCCATCCTGGGCCGATTGGTCCCAGCGGCAACTTGAAGCTGCAGCGGTACGTGGACCGCTTTTGATCAATGATGTTGTTTACGCCGAGCTCTCGGTAGGGTTCCTGCGGGTAGAGGAAGTAGATGCAACCATTACCGCTGCCCAAGTAGAGGTGGCGCCAATACCGCGCGAGGCGTTATTCCTCGCTGGGAAGGCGTTTCAGCTTTACCGCGCGGGAGGCGGTACCCGTTCTGGTGTGCTGCCAGATTTCTTTATTGGTGCCCACGCCGCAGTCGCCAAAGTGCCCTTGCTTACGCGCGATGCGCGGCGCTACCGCAGCTATTTTCCGACCGTACAACTCATCGCCCCATCGGACTGAATTTTGCTTTATGCGGGGCGAGTGAACTGTGCGAGCGTCACGCCCGGCCGTCGCGCGGCGGTGTTCTCCGCGCCGTAAAGCGCGGCAATGGCACGGCCCAATTCATCCAGGCTGCGGTATTCCACAGTGCGGCCTTCGAAGGTCACGCGCGTGACGCCGCCGGTATAGGCAGCAACGAGCACAGCAGCGCGGTTGCCCGCGGGCTGCGCCAGCGCCCAGGTGAGGGTTGCAGGGTCCAAGGCGGATCACCCGCCCGCGCCGCGCGCCAGCGCACGCAGGATTGGCAGGATCTGCGCCCCACCGGCGCCTAGCGCGATCAGCACGGCGACGATGCCCCAGATCGCCCCCTCAATCCGGCGCGTCTGCTTGCGCAGGCCACAGATCTCCGCGCGTACCGCCGTGTAGCGCTCGGCACACCGCTCGACATGCAGCGCCAGATCCTCGCGCTCGCGCGCGTGGAGTTCACCGTTACTCATGATTTCCTCCCGAGAAAATTCAGCGCAACCAACCGCCGCGCGGCGCAAGCCAGCCCGGGCGGCGCATCATTGGCGGTGGGTCTGGGTTCGGCGTCGAAAGCGGCGCGGCAGTCTGGATGGATTGTCTTTCCACCAGCGCATTCGCGATATCCTCACGCAGCCTTTGCCAGAACCGTTCTCCATACCGATCCGCACCCAGCAACCACAGCGCCGCGCGCGCCAGCACCGCGCAGTCCAGCGCCTCATTCCGATCGCGCAGCTTCGCCCATTCCTGGCGCACAAAGCCGCGCCGATCCTTCACCTGATGCAGTTGCTCCGCCACCAACTGCTTGACCCATTCAACCTCAATCCCCTGCGGTAAATGCACCCAGCCGGGTGGGAATTCCGCCGCCTCGCCACGCCCGAGCCAAAGCCGGCGATAGAGATCAACCTTCCAGGTCGAAACCGACACCGTCCAAAGCTTCAAACCACGTCGCAGCTTTCGCCCATCCACCAGCGCATCAACAGGCGTCGGCCCCTGCACCGGCTGAGCCCTATTCCAACCATCCACACCCTTGGTCGGCGCAATGCGCGGGTCGCGCAGGCGCCGTAGATGGCCATAGACCGCAGCGGTATCGCGCCCGCCAGTATCAACACAGGCCTTGGCAATGCGGATCGCGCCTCCATACGCGCGTGGCCAATCACGCGACAGTAATTCCGCCAGCGCA
>JBPCSO010000100.1:0-9350 GCA_051007055.1 Roseomonas sp. | reverse complement strand
TATCCTGACCGCTTGCCCCCCAAATTCTATCATTTCCATTGCCACCGGTGATCGAATCATCCCCGAAGGACGCAACAACCAAGTCATCACCAGCCCCACCAGAAAGTCTATCGCCGCGATTCCTCGACGCAGCGCCAGCACCCAGTCGCGCTGTAACGATCTCTGGGTTGGTAGCTGTAACTTGCCTGCCTTGCGTCATACCATGAGCAAAATAATGACCGACTCCGGCCTCAGCATTCGCGCCAAAAGCAGCGATCAAGTCCGGATGGGAAGCAATGTATGCAAGCCCATCAAAATTTGTTTTGCGCCCTTCATGCACCCCATCAGTGACAAAGTGTGATATGCCCGCATGCGCATTCGCCCCGAACGCCGCCACAAGATCGCCGTAGGACGCAATGTACTCCAGACCATTGAAGCTCAGTAGCGTGTCATTGCCACCAGCGCCGAAGATGGTGTCGCGCCCGGCATCGCCTGAGAGCAAATCATGCCCTTCGCCGCCATCAAGCTGGTCATCGCCATTGCCACCGTAGAGCTTGTCCGCACCATTGCCGCCCAGAAGGGAGTCCGAACCATCATCCCCATAAAGCAAATCATCATCATCACCGCCATTCAGCAGGTCTGATGCAATACCACCAAACAAACTATCATGGCCTGCTCCACCTGAAATCGTATCACTTTCCTCAGCGCCGGAAACAAAGTCATTTCCGGAATCGCCATCCAGCTTATCGCTCCCGAAGTTACCATAAAGCGTATCATCACCGGTGCCGCCACCAATGATATCGTTATCCCATTGACCATCGAGAAGATCATTTCCGGTCGCCCCATCGAGAGTATCGCCACCCTCACCACCATAGAGCGTGTCAGCGTTCGTTCCGCCATGGATCAGGTCAGCGCCATTTTCACCCACCAGTAAATCAGCTTCGCTGCCACCGTAGATACGATCATCACCTGCGCCACCGTATAACGTATCAGCGCCAGCGTTGCCCCGCAGTTCATCGGCACCATTGCCGCTATGCATCCAGTCGGCCTGATTAGAACCGTTCAGAAAATCCTGGCCCTCAAAAGGCAGAATGTTCAATAGCGCGTTTAAGTCCGTTACTCGTGTAGCGGAGGCTATCCTTCTTATGCGGTCATCATTCCAGGGTGACACACCCCAACCACGTCGGAAATCTACTTTGAAACCGCCAAGGTAATCCCACTCCTTACCCGTAATGGGTATTTCGGCGATTGCGCGGAAGGAGTAGGAGACTAGTTCATGTTGAGTTTCGTATCCGTTTTCTGCTGGATACGACACGTCCTCCCATCGTGCCGCTCCTGGAGCGTCACCCCATCCAGGGCCGTAGCCAAATCTATCTCTAAGCAAACCACCGGTATGGCTACCGTTCATGTATGCATAATCATCGTCACCCAAGCGATTATCGGGCTGCCCAGGCGCCCAGCGAGTGTAGGTCACCGGTTCGCCATTACTCCAGCGCCAAACACCTTCTTGAACCGAATCAGTCAGACCGATCCATAAGTTTTGAATTTCTCCACCGCCCCACCCCGTAAGCCAAGGGCTGAGCATAAACCGCAGCGCTTCGTCTTCGGCCGCGTCATTCACGGTGACCAGATCCCCACCCTTGGCACGCGCCCAAGCTTGAGCTTCCGGCCAAGTCATTTTATTGGCGCTCACCACATAATAGCGACCGTTCCGCTCAAAAATACTCTCGCCCGGCGCAGCCACGCCGTTATTGAAAACGATATTCTCACGCCCCGAATGCGGCCAAAGCGCGGTGAGTTCAGTGCTGCCGTCAACAGCCACAAATGCCCCAAGCGGCGCACCTGTATAGTTGCGACGCAAGCCTTGCGGCAGAATCCCAAAGGTGATTTGCGGAAATACATTCATTAAGGACGAGTATTGGGGGGAGCTTCCCCAACCCCATACCCCCCAATAAGGACCAAAGAAATGCGGAGTACCTCCGTTACCTACATGGAAATCAAACCTTTTTCCCCAGCGCGATGACGCAGATATGCCTCCGCCCGGGTTCCATGCCCACATTCCGTGATCAAGAGAATTCGGAACGTAGTTGGCGGAGATGCCGACAAAATTGCTCCAATTTCGGAAATTGACATTCAGATCATTGGTATTTCTGACGTTCTCAAAATACGTATTGACGACAAAATCCAGCCTTCCGCTTCCATCACTATCATATACCCAGTTCTGACCGTCGCCCTGCACCACTTGGTAGCGATCCCAGCCGGTACCACCGATGAGCGTATTGTTCCCCGCGCCACCACGAAGAACATCATCCCCGCCATCACCAATCAGCAGATCATTCCCAGCACCACCCAGAAGGGTATCGTCCCCCGCACCGCCTCTCAGGGTGTCGTTGCCATCATCACCAAAGATCAAATCATTGCCATTGCCGCCATCCAGCAGGTCATTACCATTACCGCCCAGCAGCGTGTCATTTCCATTGCCGGAAATCTGCGTATCATTCCCATCGCCACCATCCAGGATATCGTCCCACACGCCGGAGGACAGGAAGTCATTGCCCGCACCACCATAAAGCCAGCCTTCACCTTCGGTGCTTTCCAGCGTGTCATTGCCGGTGCCGCCAACCATCAGATTGGTGCCGGTACTGCCAACCAGCCGCGTGCCTTCGCCATCCGGCGCCACCTGCACAAAGGCTTCGATTGCCGAGGCGCCGTCGCCGATCATCAGCCTTTCAATCCGCCCGGCGCTACCCGCACCGCCGCGGATCGTCACCTGGTCCACAATCGCGCCGCCTTGCAGCCAATCAGCGCCGAAGGGTCGCAGGCCGATCATCAGGTCACCATTGACCGACTGTACAATCAGGTCGGCCGCGTTGATACCGGCACCCAAGCGCAGCCGGTCCAGCCCCGAGGCATCCGCTATTTCAAAAAGGCCAGACCCACGCCCGAAATGATAGACATCATCCCCCGCGCCGCCTTCCAGCCGCCCGCCGCCGCCGCCGGCATCCAGCGTATCAGCGCCGACGCCACCAATCAGCGTTTCCGCGGCGGTCCCTCCGCGGAGCGAGTCAGCGCCTGAGGTACCTTCAATAATTTCAATACCGGCATAGGTATCGTTCAGTGCTGCTCCACCAATGCCGCGATTGGCTGTCAGGTCAACGGTAATGCCACTACCCGCCAGGGCCGCGTAGGAAACCATATCGGCGCCCAAGCCACCCGCGTAATTAAAGGCACGCCCCGCCGCGCGGAACACATCCGCATGGTCAGAGCCTTCAATCGCCTCAAAATTCGAAAAGACATCGCCTGTGGCCTCACCAGCTTCACCACGGCCAGTTGCCAGGTTCACCGTGACGCCACCGCTGGCATAGGCATAGCTCAGCGTATCCGAACCGGCCCCACCATCCAGCGTATCCGCGCCTGCACCGCCAGAGAGCAAATTGGCGACGCTCGAACCAAGCAAGGAATCCGCCTGCGCCGAGCCCATTGCCCCTTCAAAATCACGGATGACATCACCAGCAGCATCACCGCCCGAGGCACTTGATGTAACCAGATTGACCGTGACAGCCCCGGCAGAACTGGCATAGGAGAGGATATCGAAGCCCCCGGCGCCATCAAGGGAATCTGCACCGGCACCACCTTCAATCCAATTTTCCGTGAGGCTATTCTGACCAATAATCGTATCAGCGAAGCCTGACCCAATCGCGCCTTCGAAATCCTTCAGCGTTGTCCGGCCACCGATGCCGATCAACGTTGCGGCACCCAGATTAAGCGAAACTGCCGATGTCGCGCGCTGGAAGGAAGCAACATCGCTGCCGTCGCCGCCTTCCAGCGTGTCATTCCCAAAGCCCGCGACCAGCGTGTCATCGCCACCAGCACCGGCAATGCGGCGGCTGACGCCATCATTGCCAACATCGAGCCAATCGCCGCCGTCGCTGCCTTCAATTTCTTCAACCTTAAGGGCGCTCGCGTCAGCGCGCACACCCTCGAATCCGTCGATCAACAACAGATCGAAGCCATCATCACCACTTACAGAACCACCATTGAAATCGGCGGCATCGGCGGTGATAATGTCATTGCCGTTGCCGCCTATGAGCGTATCTGCTCCAGCGCCACCAACCAGCAGGTCATCGCCATTACCGGCGATCAGGTAATCGGCACCCGCATCGCCTTCCAAACGATCCGCATTGCCGGTGCCTTCAAGCGTGTCATTGCCACCGCCACCACCCAGAATGACAAAATCAGCGCCAGTGGAGCGTATGTATTCCGCGCCATCCGAACCCAGCGCAGCCTCAAAGCCCGTACCTGCCAGATCAACCGTACGGCCAAGGGTGCCTTCCAGCACCAGCACGTCAAAGCCATCACCGCCGCGCATATGGGCAAGATTGTCGCTGGCATCGGCAATCACCACGTCATCGCCCGCACCGGCGAAGATGGAGTCAACGCCGCCATCGCCGGAAATTACGTCTCCGCCAGAGGTGCCGACTAAAGTATCGTTGCCCATGCCGCCGCCAAGACGGACTCCGGCTGTTGGGTTGGCCTGGTCCGGTAAACCTGGCGAAAGAGAATCATTGCCCTCGCCACCCATGAGGGTGCGGAGGTTCTGCACCGAATTGAGCGCGCCAAGCGTTGAGGAAGCCCCCACAGCGGTGCGCGTACCGCCTTCATGTTCCAGCAGGACCCAGCCCGGTGCGTTTGGATCAATGACGGTCTTAACGCCCAATTGGCCATAGGACAATTGCAGCGAAGCTAATCCACCAATCTGCAGTGTTTCGTTCGGTTGACGCGAAGAATACTTGCCAGACCACAGCGGATTGGCCGCATCGCCCCAGACCATGAGGGGGCTATCCGGGTCGCCGACAATCTCGCCTTCGGCATCAAGGCTTTTGCCGGTAAGCGCGATACGTTCAAGGCCAAATTTGGTCAGCGACCAGAGTTCGCCGAAATCCACACTTCCGTTGAAATTACGGTCGGTCCAGAGGCGTACATTGAAGAAATTGGTGTCATTTGCGTCGAAATAGGCGTCGTTTGTACTATCCAACTCTGCCAATTGCACGAAAACATCGCTGGCATCGGCGACACCACCCAGGATCATCTCCCCAATATCGCCGATGTTACCGTCGTTATTGCGATCCCAAACCAGAAAGGCGTCCCAGGGGCTGATCCAGGCGGTTTCCTCGCGGAACCCGTCATCGTCGAAATCAAACAGCACACCGGTTTCATTGGCCTGGAAGGCACCAACGCCGTCGCCATTCAGGTCAATGACAATGAGGGGCTTGGACCATGCGGTTTGCGAAGTGTTGAGACCTAAATTTTCCGGATCTGGCGCAGCCGCTGCGGGCGTAATGCTCTGAACGGCAACATTTCCAAGATCGGAAATTTGTTCAAACGCACGGCCACGCATGTAACCCGGTGAAACGAGTTTACCATTCGAATCCCAGACATCTGCAGTAAAGCCGCCGTCCAGATCAAGCACGCCCTCTGCCCGCGCCTTCATCTGCTCCCAAGTGTCGTTGCGCCCAGTTGCCTGATTGAATTCGTTCACAAACGCGTTTCGTGTTTCGGTCGCACCAAGGCTTTCAAACAAGGCGCGGTTGTCCTGATAACCCGCATAGGCAAAAGCCAGACGGAAATCCGCCTCCACACCCTTGAGCGATGTGGAATCCGTATTGCGCAAGACCCGCGTGAGCAGGAAGTCGCCTTCACTTTGGATGGCCCCCGCGTTGGATGCGTGCAGCAGCTTGATGGCGCCATATTCGACCATCGCGGAGGGATCGCTGAGGTCAAGTTTTTTGCCACCGCCGGTTTGGTGGGTTTGACCGTTCCAGCGGAAACCCCTTCTGCCGCCATCTACAAAGAAATGAGCAGCGTTGATGTTATTGACTTTCTCCACACCGGCCATGCGCAGCAGGGCTTCGGAAACCTGGATTGCGGATTGCGCCAGATTGCGGGCTGGGCTTTCACCACCGCCAGTCCCGCCACTGCCTCCCAGCGGGATATGAAGCGCGCCCGCACCATCATCATCTACCCAGGCGTGGCCGCGCGGAACTTTCTTTTTACTAAAGACTCCAGCAAGCGACCCACCCGCGAAGGCGCCAATGAAAGCCGCTATTCCGATTACTGCCCAGCCCGCTGGGCCGGCGACGAGAGACGCAAAAAGTATCTGCGCGGCGAAGGTGCCCACCATACTGCCGACAGACGATCCAATGGACATCGCCTTCGGATCACCGTCCACAAGCGCTTTCGCTAGCTCAGTTCCAGCCCATGCGCCAACAAAAGACGCCGCGGCAGACCCAACCATGAAACCAAGATTTGGCGCAACGGGTTGGCCCGCCGCATTAAGCGATGAACCAAAAAGTTTCACGTCTGCTAATTGAACGAGCGTCGCTGGGTCAACCACTAACTTGACCGCTTGCCATGCGGCCGCCTGCGCCACTGTGCCGCCCAGTATACTGCCCACCGCATTAAGAACCGGATTGCCATCAAGGTTGAGGCTACGCAGCAAACCACGCGCCAGGGCAGCGCCCGCCATATTGACCGCCTGCGTGGCCAAGGCCGCTGACATGTGTCCGGGATCGAAGAGAGTCGTTACATTCTCATGGCGGCTGGAATCTGCTCCCACCAAAACATCATGAATGTTCGCCCCCACCCATTGCCCCAACCGCCCGGCAACGGCGCCCACGCCAAACCGCAGGGCAATATTGTCATGCCCAGTAGCCATCAGCATCTGATCAGCGATAAAGCTGCCGATCGAAGACCCCAACTGCATGGCGGCGCCAAGGCTATCATTATGCACGCGCAGCCCGGCAGCGATGTAGGTGTGGCGTTCCTCGACTTCGAAGTTATAGGTGCGCCAGCCTTGCTCGATCGCTGGCGCCAGTGCGGTATTGCCATCGTGCCCGTAGCTGAATTGTTCAGCCTGTTCGAATAGCGCCGCCGTATCAGCCTCATAGCCAATGCGTTGCGCCTTGATTTCAACAGCGCTGCCATCCGCCATGGCCAGCGGTGCATTGGCGGCCACCGCCGCATCGGCGCGCATGAATTGGCCGGACGCTGTCATGACCCTATGGCCAGGCGTGACATAGGCTTTGGTGAAGCCCTGCTTGGCAGCCCGCGGCGCGTGGTCTGCCGCCGGAGAGATTTCAATCCATTCCTTGGTAACATTACGATACAGCCGGACCACCTTGCGGGGGGCGAGATCACCATGTCCTGCAGCGGCATCCTCAGCAAAGGCCATGACAAGGTCTCCCACTCGGATATCTTCAATCGGCTTGGTGGTGCCATCCGCCATCAGGATGGGGGTGCCCGCAGCAAAGCAGCGCGGCGGCGTGGCTGGGTTCAGTGCGCGCGCACGGTCCCGCATCTCAGCGGTTTCCAGCATCGCTTCAATGCGTGACATGCCGGGCGGAATATAGACAGGGTCCGAATCAAGAGCATCGAGCAGGTTGCCACCCCGGCCAATCGCTCGATAAGTATCCTGAAGCGCGGAAACCAAGGGCCTGCCATCCGCCGTCCTGCCAGAAACATCGGCCTGGGCGACAAACTCAGCCACTTCACCGCCAAAGCGGTTGGCAAGGTGTGATTGCAATTGCGCCGGCGGATAGCCCTCAGCCTTCAGGATCAGCCCTTCGAGCAGGCCATTCATGAGTCCGCCCGCCTGCATTGGTGAGGTCAGGGAAAGGTCCAGGAACCGGTTCCAGACCCGGTCCAGGACCACAGGGTTGTTCTCAAACGCCGCGAAAGTCGCTTCGAGCGTCCAGCCATGGGTGGTGACGTTGATTTCCTGGGCAGCGACGACATGAGCATCACGAACCGCCCGAGCGCTCAATTCAGGCGCGTTGGCCCGCAGGGCAGCACCGGCGGTCAGGTCAAGCAATTCGGTAATGCTACCCGCTCCGACCGCCATGCGACGCGCATCCAAATCAGCACGGATCAGTTGCACGCCAAACTCATGCACCTCATTCGCAGTCACTGGCGTTCCGCGTGACTCGCTGACAATGCTGACAAAGTGCCGATTGGCGACGCGACCCGCCAAAGCAACATCCGTGACAACCTGCCCCGCCAGAAAGGCGTAACGGTCCCCGGCACCTTGCAGCACCGTCCAATAGGTCAGGCGATCGCCGCGCGACGCTGCGTCATTCAATTGCTGCCATTCGGTCAGGGTCAATTGGCGCATGGGGACCTCATTCGGCGTTGTCGTAAATCAGGACAGGATTGATGGTTTCGGATGGGCGCGGCCCGCCGCGGACGGGCGGCACGGCCACTTCAGGGCCGCGCACAATGAAAGACGTCAAAAGCTGATCAATGCCGTCGCGTATCCTTCGCCAATCAGCCAATTGGCGACGGTCCAGAGATGTGCGCACCACGAGGCCGCGGAAGACGCGATACCATTGGCAGCTAATGGGCTGGAAAGGCGCTTCGGTTGGCTGCTGGTCAAAACGCGGGCTGATGTTGCAATCAAAGAATTCCGGCCATTCTTCGCCAGTTTCAGGATTGCGGGCCAATTCAACTGGCCTGAAGACATCGCGCGGCAACGGGCGGGTTTCTGCCGGGCTGCCGCGCGCCGGGAAATAGATCAGCCCATTAGGCGGCGCTGGACCATTGGGGCCATCCAGATGGGTGCTCGCTTCCTTGGTTTGCACTATGCCAAGAGTATGGCGGTCTTTGAGGATGCCGCTGACGTGCTCGGCTGAGCTTAAATTCCAGGCGACACTGACGCGCACGCGCATGGCCTCTCGCCAATAACGTTCCGGCGGCAGGCCAATCAGGCGAATCGGCGTCAGGTCATCAACGCGCAGACCAAGATCAAAGGACCCATCGCCATCGCGGATATGCAAATGCGCCCGAGGGATGCGAAAGACGATGCCCCGCACCTCGGTCTCCATCGCTGTCCAGCGGCGTTCCTGCGCCAAAGCGGCCTCAAACGGCGCCATGGCCAGTGCCGCCAAAAGGAAGGCGAGCATAAGGCACCTGCGGAGCCGTAGGGGCGCCGAGGTCCTCATTGTCCATTTGCCTGTCCATCAACCATTTAACGCCTACTTTTGCGCTCCGCCCGTACCGGGCGGAGATAAGTAAATTTTGGTTAACGTTAGTCAAGCATGTTCACGTAGATATCGCCAAGTCCGATTTCATTTTTGGGTGTAATTTTACATTAAAGTGTTTTTTATCAGATATTTGACATAAAATTCAATAGGATACTCGAGACGCTCAACCAGGCATCTTTCATTACCAGTTGGACCGGGGAGCAGGTCGATCGTCAGTACACCGCTGCGTGGAAAGCAGAGTGAAGATGAGCCAGAAGCCCTCCGCCCCCCCCACGCGCGTGCCAGCCGAAAAAAGGGCCGCGATATTCGCCGCGCTACGCACAAGCCCCCCTC
>JBPCSO010000099.1:0-8463 GCA_051007055.1 Roseomonas sp. | reverse complement strand
CGATGATCCAGCTTGCCACTGCATCGGAATCTCGATCCCGGCGGCGCATCAGCCGCGCCCTTTCCGCCGCCCAACCAAGATCAAGCGGGCGCAGAAAAACAATTTTTTCGTCCGGCTCGCCGTTCAGTTCCATGCGTATCCGCGCAGTACCACGTGGCACACCAATCAATCTGGTAAAGGCACGTTGGGCGCCTTCCATATCCCGCGCGAAGAATAGCCGATCAAAGCGTTGCCAATGATCATCCTCGGTCAGCAGGTGGCCAAATTGCGCCAGGATACGTTCTTCCACCGCGGCATCACCTGGCGCTTCCAACCAGGCGCGACGCAGCGTGCGCTGTGCATTGGCATCATGCTCGGCGTCCTCACGTGCCTCAGTATTTGATTGCGTTTGGCGATTTGCGTCACCACGGGCATTGGCTTGGTCCGCATTGCGGCGGTCCGGCCGATCAGGCCCGCGTTGCATCATATCTGGCGGTAATGCGGGCTGCGCCTGAACGCGTGCAAGGCGCGTCAGCGCCTCCGCATGGCGCAAGGCGCCGGCCAATGTGCGGGGCGGGTGAACCGTGAAATGGTCGATCACCAGCGGGTCATCCGCCGGGCCGCCAAAAGCCGCCTCCGCCCGGCGCGCAATGGTATCAGCCAAGGGCCAATCCGGGTTGTCGCGCAAAAACCCGACCAGCTCCACTGCGGTGGCGGGCGCCGTGCGGTGGGTCAACCGCATCCACAAGATGATCTTGGCCACCAAGGGGTCAGCAGACGCGGCATAGGTCTGGGCTTCAGCCCAGCGCGACCCATTCGCCGCAGTCAGCGCCGCCTTGCCGGCGGTCAGCCGTGCGGGGGGGGTCAGCGCATTCTGGGCCAAGGCCACGCAAGGCAGCAGCAGAAAGGCAAGAATCAGAAGTCGGCGCATAAGGGCAGGATAATTCGCCAAAGACACAAAATCCACCATGCTGCCGCCCCGCATCATGGCTGGTGTTGGCGTCTTGATCAGGGCTCCACCTTTATAATGAGGCGCGCGCCATGGCGCGATTCAGTGGGCAAGCAAAGCGCCGCGATCCCAGGCGCAACATCAGCAGGCTGCGCTATGCTATTTGGGTCCTCACCAGGGTAAGCTGCGGCGCGCATCTTCGTCGCTGTCCGCCCCGGGTCCACCAGATTAACACGCAAGGGCGTGCCCTCCACCTCGGCGGCCCAGGTGGTTACCAGATGTTCCATGCCTGCCTTTGTCGCGCCGTACATCCCCCAATAGGCGCGCGGGTTCTGCGCCGCGCCAGAAGTAACGAACACCGCACGCCCCGCATCAGAAGCGCGAAGCGGTGGATCGCAGCTGCGGATCAAGCGCCAGCTTGCGGTCAGGTTCACCGCCATCACTTCCGCCCAATCGCGCGGTTCAATATGGGCAACCGGCGTCAGCTTATTCAGCGCCCCGGCATTATGCACCAGAATATCCAGCCGACCGAAGCGTTCCACAATGGAAGGCCCGATCATATCAATATCCTTCTCGGCCTTTTGCAGATCAAAGGGCAGCAATGTCGCGGGCTTGCCCCCGGCGGCGCGGATAGCGTCATCCACTTCTTCAAGCCCGCCCTGGGTGCGCGCCACCAGCACGCATTGTGCGCCAAGCTTAGCCAATTCCTGGGCCAATGCCGCACCGATGCCGCGTGACGCACCAGTGATCAGCGCAACCCGGCCTTCCAATGCCGCCATCGTCACTGCCCCGCCGGTTGCAGCAATGAAAGCTGCCGGTCTGAATTATCCGTCCAATCCGTCAGCGGAATGGCGTAATCCCCGGTGAAGCAGGCATCGCAGAAATGCGGCTTTTTGGGATCACGCGCCGGCTGCCCAAGCGCGCGATAAAGCCCGTCAAGCGAAATGAAAGCCAGGCTATCCACCCCAATGATGCGCGCCATCTCCGTCAGATCATGCTTGGCGGCCATCAGATGCGCACGCTCAGGCGTATCAATACCGTAATAGCAGGAATGCGTCGTCGGCGGCGATGAAATTCGCATATGCACTTCCGTCGCCCCTGCTTGGCGCACCATTTCCACAATCTTGCGGCTTGTGGTGCCGCGTACTATGGAATCGTCCACTAGAACCACGCGCTTGCCCTGCAACATGGCGCGATTGGCGCTGTGCTTCAGCTTCACGCCCAAATGGCGGATCTGATCCGTCGGTTCGATGAAGGTGCGCCCGACATAATGATTGCGGATGATGCCAAGCTCAAAGGGAGTGCCGGCTTCCACCGCATAGCCCATGGCCGCCGGCACGCCGGAATCTGGCACGGGCACAATCAAATCTGCCGCAACACCGCTTTCGCGCGCCAATTCGGCGCCGATGCGCTTGCGCGTTTCATAAACCGGCGTGCCTTCCATGACGCTGTCCGGGCGAGCGAAATAGATATACTCAAAAATGCAGAAGCGGCTTTCGGTGCGGCTGAAGGGCTTGATGCTGCGCAAGCCGCTATCATCAATTACCACCAATTCACCCGCTTCGATATCGCGCACAAACTCCGCGCCCACGATATCCAGCGCGCAAGTTTCCGATGCCAGCACCAGCCCGCCATTGGCCAAGCGGCCCAACACCAGCGGACGCACGCCAAGTGGATCGCGCGCGCCAATCAGCGCGCCATTATGTAAGGCGACCAGCGAATAGGCGCCCTGTACCTGCTTCAGCGCATCAATCAGCCGATCAATCACAGTGGAATAAAGGCTGATCGCAATCAGATGAATGAAAACTTCCGAATCCGTCGTACTTTGGAACAAGCAGCCGCGCCGCACCAAGGCACGCTTCAGCGCATAAGCATTGGTCAAATTGCCATTATGCGCGACCGCAAAGCCGCCAAATTCGAAATCAGCGTAAAGCGGCTGCACATTCCTGAGCGCCGTTTCACCTGTTGTGGCATAACGGTTATGCCCCACCGCATGGGGCCCGCGCAGTGACGCAATAACCTTGGCTTCCCCGAAGTTATCACCCACCAGGCCAAGCCCCTTATGGGCGTGGAACAGCCCGGCCTCATCCAATGTCACGATGCCAGCGGCTTCCTGGCCACGATGCTGCAACGCATGCAGCCCAAGCGCGGTCAGCGCCGCGGCATCACCGCCATTCCACACGCCAAACACGCCGCATTCCTCATGCGGCTTGTCATCCTCATATTGCGCGGCAAGCGGCATTGGTAACCTCAATTCCGGCTGCGCGCGGGTGGGCGCAGCAATTCTTCAACAGTGGGGGGACGCGGCAAAGGCGGTTCATTTAGGCGCGGGCGATATTCTGCCGGCATGGCTTCCACCAGCATATGGGCACCCTGCGATAGAAGCGGAAGGGACCGCGCTTCAAGCACCGGTTCGGGCCAACGATCCCCCGGCAGCAAAAGCCCCGCGACGATATAGGCCACCACCAGAAGAAAGGCGCCACGCCCCGCGCCGAATACCAGCCCCAATACACGATCAATGCCGCCCAGCGCGGAATCCTGCACACGATCCGCCACCGCATTGATCATTAGCTTGAACACCACCAGCGCCACCAGAAACACCAAGCCAGCGCCAATGGCTTCCGCCAGCCAAGGCGGCGTGAAATAGGGGTCAAGGAAGGGCTGAACCTCCTTCCGCGCCAGCAGGGCCACCACCGCCGCGCCAACCCACCCTGCCACGCCAAGCGCTTCCCGCACCAAGCCATGGAAGAAGGCAAGGACAGCCGACAGGGCAATCACCCCCAGCAGAATGACATCAACCCAATTCATCGGCGGACCCTATAGACCCCGCAGGCGGGCGCGTCACGCCTTGGCCTTGGGTGGAAGGGTCTTTTCGGCAAATCGGGCCACCAGATCGGCCAAATGGCCAATTTCCGACAGGCCAAGCCCTTCCGGCGCCGCTGCAGCGCGCCCGCCACGCGCGACACGCCGCGGCAGGGTGGCTGCGGTGAAGCCAAGCTTTGCCGCTTCCCGAAGCCGCGCTTCCGCCTGAGAGACTTGCCGCACCTCTCCCGAAAGCCCGACCTCACCAAAATACACCGCGCCTGAATCCGTGGGCCGATCCGTCGCCGCCGAAACCAGCGCCGCCGCGACCGCTAAATCGGCCGCCGGTTCGGTAATGCGCAAACCCCCGGCGATATTCAGATAAACGTCATTCTGGCCAAGACTCATCCCACACCGCGCCTCCAGCACGGCCAACAGCATGGAAAGTCGCCCGGAATCCCAGCCCACCACCTGCCGGCGTGGCGACCCACCCGAGGATGGCGAGAGCAGCGCCTGGATTTCCACCAGCACCGGGCGCGTGCCTTCAATGCCGGCGAATACCGCCGAGCCAGAAACATTGCCGCGCCGTTCCGCCAGAAACAGCGCCGAGGGATTGGCCACTTCCACCAGGCCGCGATCGGTCATTTCAAAAACGCCGATTTCATCGGTGGCGCCAAAGCGGTTCTTTACCGCGCGCAGGATGCGGAATTGATGCCCGCGATCACCTTCGAAATAGAGCGTGGCATCCACCATATGTTCCAGCACGCGCGGCCCGGCGAGTGTGCCTTCCTTGGTGACATGCCCCACCAGCACCAGCGCAAAGCCGCGCGATTTCGCAAGCCGGATCAATTCCGCGGCGCAAGCGCGCACCTGCGCCACCGTGCCCGGTGCGGAATCCAGCGCATCCAGCCAAACGGTCTGGATCGAATCCATCACCACCAGCGCGGCATCTGTTTCCTGTTCCAGGCTGGCGCCGATATCGCGAAGCGCCGAGGCAGCCGCCAATTCCATCGGGCTATCGGAAAGCCCAAGGCGCGCGGCGCGCAGCCTGACCTGCTCCACCGCCTCTTCGCCCGAGATATACAGCACCCGCCGCCCGCCAGAGGCCAAGCGCGCCGCTGCTTGCAATAATATGGTGGATTTGCCGATGCCAGGGTCGCCGCCGACCAGCACGGCGGAAGCCGGCACGAAGCCGCCGCCCAAAACCCGGTCCAGTTCTGCAATGCCGGTGACAATGCGCGGCGGGGGCGCGCTTTCCCCCTTCAGGCCAACAAATTCAACGCGGCGCCCGCCGGCGGTCTTGGCGGCAGGGCCAGGGCCGCGCGGGGCGGTGGTTTCCTCGATCAGCGTATTCCAATCGCCACAGGCATCGCAGCGCCCCTGCCATTTGGGGCTGACCGCCCCACAGGCTTGGCAGACGAAACGGCTGCGATCCTTGGCCATTCAGGCGCGCGCGCGGATCAGATGATCTTTGTGCGGATTTCGCCCACACCTTCAACAAAGCCTTCCAGCACATCACCGCGCACCACGGCGGCGACCCCTTCGGGCGTGCCGGTCATGATCAGATCGCCGGGCGCCAATTCGACCAATTCGGACAGATTGGCGATGACTTCAGGGACGGACCAGATCAGCTTGGCGAGGTCAGAGGTCTGCGTGACCTTGCCATTTACCTTGAGCTCGATCTTGCCCTTGGCCGGGTTCACGCCGGCGGCCGGCACCAGCAGGCCCATGGGGGCGGATTTGTCGAAGCCCTTGCCCATATCCCAGGGGCGGCCAGTCTTTTTCGCTTCATTCTGAATGTCGCGGCGGGTCATGTCCAAACCGGCGCAATAGCCCCAGACATGGGAAAGCGCATCCGCCACCGCGATATTGCGCCCGCCGCGCCCGATGGCGACGACCAGCTCCATTTCATGATGCAGCGATTTGGTGACGGACGGATAGGGCATATCCGCGCCATTGATCACCACGGAATCCGCTGGCTTGGTGAAGTAGAACGGCGGTTCGCGGGTTGGGTCGCTGCCCATTTCAATCGCGTGTTCGGCGTAATTCCGCCCCACGCAAAAAATCCGCCGCACCGGGAAAAGCGCATCACTGCCCTTGATCGGCAGCGCGGCGACGGGCGGGGGCGGGAAGACATAGGAAACCATTTGAGGGACTCCTTCGGACATTTTGGGTCGCTATAGCCTTAGCCGAGGCGCACCGGAAGGCGGGGTTGGTGCTTTGTGTGTTATCTGAGGGTGACGCCGCATCTGTCTGAGGCGCCGAGATTCCGCCCAAACAAAAACGCCCGGTCAGGGGGGTGACCGGGCGCTACTTTGTATTTTCCGATCGGAAAGGTCGGGCGAGCCGGCAGGGGATGCCGGGATCGCGACCGCCGGCAAAGCTATAACCAGCAAGGATTTTCTAGAACATTTGCGGGGAAAAGCAAAGCCCCAAAACGGGCACGCCTGCGTGAAGAACCTGTGTCACTCTGCAGCGGCGGCCAGCTTCGCGCCGGCATGGACGGCAGCCGCGCGGCCAAAGGCTTCGAAAATCGCGCGGCTATCGGCGTCTTTTTCCCAGTCATATTCCGGGTGCCATTGCACACCCAGCGCGAAGCCACGGGCGCCTTCAACGCGCACCGCTTCAATCGTGCCATCCGGCGCCCAGCCTTCCGCGACCAGGCGCGGCGCCAGGCGCTGCACCGCCTGATTATGCAGGGAATTCACCGCAAGTTGTGCCGCGCTGCGGGAGGGCGCCGTCAGGGTCGCAGCCAAAGCCCCGGCGCCATCAATCCGTACCAGATGCGCCTTGCCTGTCCGCACCAGCGGGATTTTCTGATCAGAAGGCGTGGAATGATCCATCCGCCCCGGCAGATCCTGCACACGCTGATCCAGGCTGCCGCCCAGCGCCACATTCAATTCCTGCATGCCGCGACAAATCGCGAGCAAGGGAATCCCCGCCGCAATGGCGGCGCGGATCAGCGGCAGGGTGGTAGCGTCGCGCTGCTGGTCTTCAGGCGTGCCTTCGGCGTGGGGCGGGCCATCATAATGGCCGGGCCAGACATTGGACCGGCTGCCGGTCAGGATCAGGCCATTGATATGGGAAAGGTAATCCTCTGCCGCGTCCTCACCGGCTGCAGGCAGCAGCACCGGGGTGCCGGCAACCGGGCCGCGCACCACGCGCACATAGCTGTCAGACGCCGCATGATTGGGCGTGCCGAAGATGCCGAAGGGTTTTATGCAGCAGGAAATGCCGATCAGGGGTCGCATGGGATGATACACTTCCGCGACACCGTGGCGGGATCAAGGCGTTTCGGTTGTTTCGCGAAGATTTTTTGTGAGTGGTGTCGCGGAATCACGTCAGCGGCGGCGCCAGCCAGCGTTGAAAGCCGGGCCGTTCGCCAAGCTTGGCATACCAACGCGCCAGGGTGGGGAATTCCGGCATGCCAGGCAAGCGCACTTCCGGGCCAAACCAGCGCCGCGCGTAACAGCCAAGCACGATATCGGCGATGGTCATGGTCTTCCCATCCAAGTATGGCCCGCCATGGCGTGCGACCCAGGCATCAACTATCGCCCAGCATTCGCCCGCTGCCTTCGCCGCCGCCTCAATCTGCGCCATGTCGCGCTTTTCGGGCGGCGTGCGCACCAGGCCCCAGAACAGGTTGCGTTCCGCGGGGCCGAGGGTGGAAAGCTGCCAATCCATCCAGCGATCTGCCGAGGCGCGTGCCGCCGGGTCCGCCGGGTAAAGCGGACTTTGATATTTCATCGCCAAATAGCGCAGCACGCTATTCGATTCCCACAGCACGAAATCGCCATCCTCCAATGTCGGCACACGGCCATTCGGGTTCATGGCGCGGTAATCCGCATCATTCACCCGGCCATGTTCCATGCCGGCATCCACGCGATCATATGGCTGCCCGATTTCATCGAGCATCCACAGCACCTTCTTCACATTGATTGAATTGGTGCGGCCCCAAAGTTTTAGCATCTTAGCGCCTTTTTGCTTCAATCGCGTCCCAGATGGCGCGTTCCAGATACACACCATCAAAGCGCGCCAATTCCTGCAAGCCGGTCGGGCTGGTGACATTGATTTCAGTGAGGTAGCCACCAATCACGTCAATGCCGACAAAAATCATCCCGCGCGCCTTCAATTCGGGCCCGATCCGCGCGCAAATCTCGCGTTCTCGTTCGGTCAGCTTGGTGGGTTCGGGCCGACCACCGACATGCATATTGGACCGCGCTTCACCCGCCGCCGGCACGCGGTTGATGCCACCCATGGCAACGCCATCCACCAGGATGATGCGCTTATCGCCTTCCCGCACGGCTGGTAGGTATTGCTGGATCATCAGCGGTTCGCGCGAACGCTCGGTGAAAAGCTCCACCAGCGCATTCATGTTGGGGTCATCGGGGCGGAGGTGAAACACACCCGCGCCACCATTGCCGAAAAGCGGCTTGATGATGATATCGCCATGTTCCGCGCGGAAGGCCGCGATGCGGCGGCGATCAGCGGTGACCAGCGTTGCCGGCATCAAATCCGGGAAATGCGTGACGAACAGCTTTTCCGGCGCATTGCGCACCTGGGCCGGGTCATTCACCACCAGCGTCTTGGGGTGGATATGTTCCAGGATGTGCGTTGCCGTGATGTAGCCCATGTCAAAGGGCGGGTCCTGGCGCATCAGCACAACATCGGCATCGCGGCCAAGGTCCAGTTCCACCTCTGGCCCAAAGGTGAAGTGGTTGCCGTATTCGCGC
>JBPCSO010000098.1:0-3955 GCA_051007055.1 Roseomonas sp. | reverse complement strand
GGCGACACACCCGGCCCCGAACGCGATGGCATCCTGACCGCGTTCAAAGCCGGCAGGCTGCGCTGCGTCACCAACGCCAATGTGCTCACCACCGGCTTTGATGCGCCGGGCACCGACCTGATCGCGCTGCTGCGGCCCACCAAGAGCGTCGGCCTCTATGTCCAGATGGTCGGTCGCGGCACGCGCCTTGCCGAGGGCAAGGATGACTGCCTGGTGCTGGACTTCGCCGGCAACACGGCACGGCATGGCCCGATCGACACGGTGGATGGCCGCAAGAAGGAACCCGCAGAGGACGGCAAGGCACCAATCAAAACCTGCCCGGAATGCAAAACCATCAACCACGCGAGCGCGCGGCACTGCATTGAGTGCGACTATGAATTCCCGCCGCCGGTGGTGAAGGTGGCGCCAAAGGCAGCGTCAGACGCGCTGCTGTCGACGCAGATCCAGGCAGCCTGGTGCGATGTCACGGATATTGGCTATGCGCGGCATGAAAAGCCCGGCAAGCCGGCGTCGCTCCGCGTCACCTATGAATGCGGCCTTATCCAGCACAGCGAATGGGTGTGTTTCGAGCACACAGGATTTCCCCGCGAAAAGGCGCTGTCCTGGTGGCGGCGTCGCGCGCCTGACCTTCCGCCCCCCATGACGGTGAACGAGGCGCTGGCTCAGCAGCATCACCTGCGCCGCCCCATCGCCATCCAGGTCCGGCCCACCGGCCAATACACCGAAATCACTGCCGTGAGGTTCATGTGAGATGCGCTGCCTGTCGTCTGCGCACTGCGCGCTGCTTTGGTTGGTTCGATCCGCGGCTAAAGACCGGCGCTCCGCGCTTTGTCTGCTCCATGCGCTGCATGCATGCGATGCGAAGGAGGTGGGGTGTGATTGATCCCGATGAACACGAGATCGCTGCCATCCAGGCCGCGAGCCCCATGGCCGGCGAGTATCTGGAGAGCATCGGCAAGACCGATCTGGCGGTGCTGAGCGATGCCGAATGGCTGACGCTGCTTGAGGTAATCGTCACCGCCTATCAGGACGCGCTGGCGCAGCGCCTGGATAGCGGCAGCCATCCCGCGCCGCCTTTGCCAGGGAGGGCCGCATGAAGGATTTCATGGCGCAATTCGGCGCGCGGCTGGTGGATAATGGCTATCCCGTCATTCCCATCATGCCGGGCGCCAAGGTGCCAGGCCATTTCCGCAAAGGCGCCTGGGCGGCCTATCCGGATTGGACGCGGCATTGCGACAGGCCAACAAAGACCTTCGAGGTAGACATCTGGCGCCGCTGGCCTGATTGCGCGGTGGGCATTGCCTGCGGTGCGGTGGTCGGCATCGACATTGATGTGCCGGATGCCTCGGTCGCGGTCGCGCTGACCGATCTTGCAAAGCAGATGCTGGGCGAAACGCCATGTCTGCGCATTGGCCAGGCGCCCAAGCGCCTGCTGGTCTATCGCGCTGCTACAGTCTTTCGAGGACGCAAGCGTCATCCGCTGGAAGTGCTGGCACGCGGGCAGCAATTCGTCGCCTATGCGATCCATCCCGTCACCGGGCAGCCCTATTCCTGGCCGGAGGAAGGCCTGACCGATACGCCGCTTGTCGACCTACCGGAGATAACCGAGGCGGCCTGTAACGCCTTCCTGGAGGCTGCCTGGGACATGGTGCCGGCGGCACTGCGCAAGACAACACTGAACATGGATAGCCCGAGCGACACCTGGCGCGGGCCATCCGATCCGCGTGGCACCAAAGAAGCCGTCGCTGCTGCGCTGGCCTTTCTGCCGAATGATGATCTGCCGGGGAATGAATGGATCACCATAGGCGCTGCCATCAAAGCCGCCATTGGCGAGGAAGGCCGCGAGCTTTGGATCGACTGGTCACGCAATGCGAGCAAGTCCGGACAATCGGGCCGCAGCGACACACCGGAACGGCGCTGGGCCACACTCAAACCGCATAGCGCTGGTGCGGGCAAGATCTACTGGCTGGCGGTAAATCGCGGTTGGAACCCGCCGCCTGAGATTGTTCTGAATGGGAATGTGGCGGAGCAAATGACAAAGCCGCATCCGGCGGCCAAGTTTCTCGAAAAGCTGCAAGCAAACCGGGGCCAGCAACAGCAAGTGAAACCGCTGCCCGTATCGGAAGAAGTTCTCCGCCCGGGCGGTGTGCTGCAAATGCTGATGGATGAATGCGTCAGAACTGCGCTTCGGCCTCAGCCATTCCTGGCACTCGGTGCCGCCATCTGTGCCGTCGGCGTTCTTGCGGGGCGGAAGTATCGCACGCGGACGGATCTTCGCACCAACATCTATGTCGCAGCCGTTGCCGAGAGCGGTGGGGGCAAGGATCACGCGCCAGAAGTCATTCGTCGCTGCTTCGACCTCGCTGGGCTTGATCGCTATCTCGGCGGCGAAAGCCTCGCCTCTGGGCGTGGCATGATCTCATCATTGGAGCAGCACCCAGCCAAGCTTTTCCAGATCGATGAATTTGGGCTGTTTCTCACCACGGTCACGGGCAGCAAGGCGCCAACGCATAAAGCGGAAATCTGGTCCGAGCTCATGAAACTCTACAGCCGCGCGAAAGGGATTTATCGCGGCACCGAGTACGCAAACAAAAAAGACGCGCCACGCGTGGATATCCACGAACCCTGCGTCTGCTTTTACGGCACCACCACGCCCTCCACCTTTTGGAAGGCGCTTGAGCACGGCGCCATGTTGGATGGCTCTCTTGCTCGCTTTCTGGTCTTCGTCACCGACAATGATCGTCCGGAGCGAAACCGCACCGCAGGCATTATCGATCCGCCCGCAGAGCTAATTGCCGCACTGAAGGCAATCATTCGGGGCCAAGGTGAACCACCAGCATCAGGCAATCTTCCCGAAGCGCACTCCGCACATATGCTCGCGACCGAGGCAGCTGCGCCATACACTGTGCCCATGACGCCTGCAGCCGACGCGTTGCATGATCGTCATCTCTCCGAGGAGGATGCCTGGGCGAAGCGGGTCGCAGGCACCCCGCAAGCGGCCATCGTCAATCGGCTTGGCGAAAACGCGGCCAAGCTTGCGCTGATCAGCGCCATCAGTCGCAATCCCGCTCACCCGGAAATCACTGAAGCAGAAGTCGCCTGGGGCTGGGCACTGGCGGAACATTGCGCCCGAAGCATCCTTCGCGATGCTGAGCGCTTTATGGCCGATAGCGAGTTCGAGGCGCGGCTGAATAAGGCGATCAACATCATCGGCAAATTCGGCCCCTGCAGTCGGCGCGAGATGTTTCACCGTGGCTTCAAACTCGCCGAGCGCGATTTCAGAGACGTCATCAACGCGCTGGTGATGAATGGAGTGGTGACTGAAACCTTCGTGCCGACGTCCAACCTCGGCCGCCCTCCGGGACCCCGCTACGCGCTTGTCGCGCCACCGGACGCCCTCTCAGCCGAGGAGGGCGACAGCGATGCCGATTTCTAACAAAAGCCGGCACCTCTCCGCTAAGTCATTGAAATCAGGTTTTTGTTACCATTGTTATTTCGTGCGCGTGCGAGCGGGTAATACCCCTCCCCATACACGCGCATCATGGAAAGAAGGTATCCATACACATAATAACAAAATTATATATATTATATATATCATAGGGTTAGTTGGTAGTTGTGTTGCTGCCCTGGGCTTTGTGTGGATGGCGCCCCTGCCATGACCCTCCCAGGCTCACCAATGCCGCCGCGCTCGTCCCTGAACCGCAGCACACGCAGCCCCACCACCACACCCGAAATGGAAGCACTCCGCCGCCGCGTCTGGCAGCAGCAGGGAGTGGTCTCACTCGCGATCGAGGACATCCATGACCCCTGGCTGCGCCAGGCGGTCCAGAACGAAGCCGTGCGCCGCTGGGGGCCTCGGCAGCAGGAGACGAACCATGGCCGCTAAGCGCAAGCAGAAACGCACCAAGATGCCGGATACGATGGGCCCGTCCCCATGGCGCCTGCAGCATGGCGA
>JBPCSO010000097.1:0-111861 GCA_051007055.1 Roseomonas sp. | reverse complement strand
CGGCTTCACTCACAGGCCTGCCCGCCAATCACAAGCTATTTGATGCGCCGATTGCGGGTGGGCGTTTCCATCATGTCGGCACGCCGCATCACTACCACAATGCGAAGCCGGGTGAATCGGAAGAAGATTTCGCGACACGCCTCGCGGAAGAATTGGATGCCTATATCATCAATGAAGGGCCGGAGACGGTCGCGGCCTTCTGGGCGGAACCGACCATGGGGGCTGGCGGCGTGATTGTGCCACCGCGTACGTATTTCGAGAAAATCCAGGCGGTGCTGAAAAAGCATGATGTGCTGTTTGTGGCTGATGAGGTGATTTGCGGCTTCGGGCGCACCGGCAATTACTGGGGCTGCCAGACTTTTGGCATCACGCCGGATATTCTGGTCTGCGCCAAGGCGCTGTCTTCATCCTATCTGCCGATCTCTGCCGTGATGGTGAATGAACGGGTGTTCCAGGGCATTGCGGAGGGGTCTTCCGCGGTTGGCACTTGGGGCCATGGCTTTACCTATTCCGGGCATCCGGTGGCGGCGGCGGTCGCGATTGAAACGCTGAAAATCTATGATGAGATTGACCTGATCGGTCATGTGAAATCCGTGGGGCCGCATTTGCAGGCCGAATTGCAGCGCCGCTTTGCCAATCACCCGATGGTGGGCGAAGTGCGCGGCGTTGGCATGGTGGGCGCGATTGAATTGGTGGAAGACAAGGGAGCCCGCAAGAACTTCGATCCCGCGCGCAAGATCGGCCCGCGTTTGGTGAAGCATGGCGAAGACCAGGGCGTGATCCTGCGCGCCATGATGAATGACAGCATCGGCTTTTCACCGCCGCTGGTCATCACCAAGGATGAAGTGACGGAAATGCTGGACCGGGTTGAGCGTTCCCTGGACGCGCTTTCCGTGGAGCTGCGGCGGGAGAGTATTGCGGCGGTGTGACGCGGGCCGCGTTTATCGAAAAAGCCCTTCGCATGGCGTGATCTGCTTTGCTTGATCACGCCATGGCCGCTGACCCAAGCTTGACCCGCGCGGCCTGGCGCCGCAGGCTTCGCCATCATGGGCGGTATTCTTGTCATTGGTTCCTATAATCGCGACACGGTGCTGCGCGTCACGCGCTTCCCCGCACCGGGGGAGACTCTGACTGCCCTTGGCATGGCGCAATTCCATGGCGGAAAGGGAAGTAACCAAGCCGTGGCTGCTGCACGCGCCGGGGGGAAGGTGGCGCTGATTGCCGCCATTGGTGATGATGATGCGGGCCAGGCAGCGCGCGCCCTTTGGGCGGCTGAAGGCATTGCGGTGCCAGCAGTGCAAACGGCCAGCACCCCCACCGGTGCCGCCATGATTTTGCTCGACGCAGCAGGCGAGAATCAGATCATCATCATCCCGGGCGCCAATGCGGAATTGGCGCTGCCACCGGGCTTCAGCCCGCCCGCGGATATTGCCGTAGCGCTGGCGCAGTTGGAAACGCCGCAAGGCACCACCGCCGCGCTATTCCGCGCGCTACCCAAGGCGCGGCGCATTCTGAATGTCGCCCCCGCCGCACCCATCGCGCCAGAGCTTCTCGCCGCCACAGATATGCTGGTGCTGAATGAAACCGAAGCCGCGATCCTGGCGCAGCGGGAAGCCGAACCGGGTGCGCTCGCCCTATCTCTCGCCATTGAAACCATGCGCGAGGTGATCCTGACAGCCGGCGTGGCGGGCGCGTTTTGGGCGCGGCCTGATGGCGTTATAATCCATGCCGCCCCGCCCCAAGTGACCGTGGCTGATACCACCGGCGCTGGTGATGCGTTTATGGGCGCTTTCGCCGCCTTTATCGCCGCAGGAAAGATACCGGAAGGGACGCTACAATTCGCGGTAACAGCCGGCGCGCTTGCCTGCACACAGGATGGCGCGGTGCCTTCCCTGCCCCATCGCGCGGCCATTCTGGCGCTGACCGGCTGAGGCCACCCCATTGATCCCCCCTGGAAAAGGGAGGATGCTCCGCCCGCGCTGCACTGGCTGAAGCGCCGGAGGAACCGTGACTGAAGCGGCAATAGATTGCGATTTGCATCCGGGCCTGCCCTCCCTGGCAAGCCTGTTTCCCTATATGGATCAGCATTGGCGAAGCAGCCTGAAAGAACGCGGTGTTTCTCAGCTTGAAAGCGCGTCCTGGCCGCCTGCCGCGCCTTCCACCGTGCGCGCCGATTGGCGCGGGCCAAAGGGCGAAGCGCCCTGCTCGCTGGCCACACTGCAAAAACAAGTGTTGGATCGCTGGGGTGTTGGCACCGGCATCCTGAACCCGCTTTTCCCAGTACAGCTTCCCTTCAGCCGTGATCTTTCCGCCGCCTTTGCAAGCGCGGTGAATGATTGGATCCGCGCCGAATGGCTGGATGGCGACAAACGCCTGCGTGCTTCCATTCTGCTGCCCAACGCCATTGAGGAATCAGTGGCCGAGATCGAACGCCTCTCGCCCGATCGGCGCTTTGTGCAAGCCATGACGCTTTGCATGGGGGAAATCCCGCTAGGGCGGCGCGAATGGTGGCCAGTGTATGAGGCGCTGTCCCGTCATGACATGCCGCTTGCCATTCATGCCGGCAGCAATTGGCGCCACCCCGTCACCTCGGTCGGCTGGCCATCCTATTATCTTGAGGAATACACGGCGAATTCCATGGGGTTTCAAGCATCGCTTGCGTCCCTGATCACGGAAGGCGTGTTTGTGAAATTCCCGAAGCTGAAAGTGGTGCTGCTGGAAAGCGGTGTGTCTTGGCTGCCATCTTTCCTGTGGCGGCTTGTGAAATCCTGGAAGGGTGTGCGCTTTGAAGTGCCCTGGCTGGATCGCCCGCCATCGGAATATGTGCGCGACCACGTGCGGCTTTCGATCCGCCCCCTTGATGTGCCGGAAGAAGCCGCGACCATGGCGCGGCTGATGGATCATCTGGGATCGGATGATCTGCTGTTGTGGTCTTCCGATTGGCCACACGCGCATTTTGAAGGGGACGCAACCGTGCCCCAGGGGCTGGCCCCTGACCTGCTCAAAAAAATCATGGTGGATAATCCGCTGGCTACTTATGGTAGGTTGCGGGAAGGAGCCTTGGCATGAACATCATCCGCCCCATCGCCGCCCCTGGTCGGCCAGCCGCTGCGACGCTTGGCCTGGTGGATTGCGATATCCATCCGCGCTGCGCCGATTTGGGCGAATATCGCCCCTTCATGACCGATGCCGCGTGGCACCGGCTGACCACCTACGGCATTCATGCACGCCACGGTTTCCATAAGGGCTATCCCTTCCCGAAGGCCGCACCGCTGGCCAGTCGGCGCGATGCTTGGGGGCCGCAGGGGCAACCGCCCGCTTCCGATCTTGGCTTTGTGCAGAAGCAATTTCTTGATCATTACGGGCTGGATATTGGCGTGTTGAACCCCTTGCAGCCTTCCGGCCAGGGTGATGTGAATGATGATCTTTCGGTGGCCCTGGCCCATGCTGTGAATGAATGGCAATTGGCGCATTGGGTGGATCATGATGCGCGGCTGCGCGCTTCCATCGTGGTGCCTTATGAGGATGCGGCGGCGTCAGCGGCGGAAATCCGCAAGCGCGCCGGCGATGGCCGCTTCTGCCAGGTGCTGCTGATGAGCCGCACGTCAGAACCGCTTGGCCGCAAACGCTATTGGCCGATTTATGAGGCAGCGGCGGAAGTGGGCCTGCCGATTGGCATTCATGCCTTTGGTTTTTCCGGCAATGCCATGACCAATGGCGGCTGGCCTTCCTTCTATGTTGAAGAAGTGCAGGAACACGCGACCAGCGCGCAAGCCCAGGTCGCTTCCTTTGTGGTGGAGGGGGTGTTTGAACGCTTCCCCACACTCCAGATTTTGATGATTGAATGCGGCTTTGGGTGGATGCCATCGCTCGGTTGGCGGCTGGACAATAACTGGAAGCGGCTGCGTGATGAGGTGCCGCATCTGAAGCGGGCACCATCCGAGTATATGCGCGAGCATGTCTATGTCTCCACCCAACCAATCGAAGAACCAGCGAAGGGCGAGCATTTGCTGGATGCGATGGAATGGATCGGTTGGGATCGTATTCTTTATGCCAGCGATTATCCGCATTGGGATTTTGACGATCCGCGCATTGCGATTCCGTCCTTTATTCCAGCGGAAAAGCGCGCCGCGATTTTCGGCGGCAATGCGCGCAGTTTCTATCGGCTCTAATGGCGCGGCATGTAGTGGCGGCGGTGGATGAAATCCCGCCCGGCGGCCGGAAGCTGGTGGAAGCGGATGGCAAGAAGATTGTAGTGTTCAATCTGGGCGGCGAATTCTTCGCCCTGCTGGATCGCTGCCCGCATCAAGGGAGTGCGCTTTCCGGCGGCATATTGTGCGGCCTGACGCTGAGTGATGAACCGGGGAAGTATCACTTCTCCCGCGCAGGAGAGATGGTGCGTTGCCCCTGGCATAATTGGGAATTCGATATCCGCACGGGGAAAAGCTGGTTCGATCCGCGCCGGACCAAGGTGCGCGCTTTTCCCGCCCATGTGGAGGCGGGGAAGAGTTTGGTTGAGGGGCCGTATCAGGCGGAGACTTTTCCGGTGAAGGTTGAGGCGAATTATGTAGTCGTGGAGGTTTGAAACATCACCGCCTGACCAAGCCGAGCCTCATCAGATTTAAAATATCTCCCCAAATGGCAAGACCGCCACCCTGTCCCCAGGGCTTACCGCCGTAATCTCCTCACCCAATTCCACAAAAGCATCCGATTGCGTGAGGGATGTCAGCAAGCCCGCCCCTTCCCGCGCGAATTTGCGCGCGCGCGGTAGGCCGCCCGTGGCGTGCAGGCTGACGCGGACATATTCGCGCCGCCCGGCCTTTTTGCGGTAGCTGAAGTCAGCCTCTGCCACAAAGCGCGGCAGGGCTTCGGGCAGGGCACCGGCCAGGCGCAGCACCAAGGGCCGCGCCAGATGCAGAAAGGTCACCACGGCGGCCACGGGATTGCCCGGCAGGCCCAGCACGGGCGTGCCGCGCACCAGCCCCATCGCAGCCGGGCGGCCTGGTTTCACTGCCAAGCGCCAGAACACCAAGCGCCCACCTGCTTCAATGGCGGCGCGGACATGGTCTTCCTCGCCTGTGGAGACACCGCCACTGGTCAGCAGTAGATCATGGCTGCCGGCGGCGTCGTGCAAGGCGGCCTCGGTCGCGGCGCGGTCATCAGGCAGGATGCCAAGATCATGCGCTTCCACAGGCAGCGCGGCCAAAAGTGCCAGCAGCGTGAAGCGGTTGCTGTCATAGCTTTGCGCGGGGCCGAGTGTGCTGCCGGGGCTTGCCAATTCATCGCCGGTTGAAAACACGCCGACCTTCAAGCGCGGGCGCACCGCAAGCCGCGCCTTGCCAAGCGCTGCCGCCAAGCCAATCTCAGCTGGGCCAAGCCTTTTGCCCTCAGGCAGCGCCAGCGCGCCGGGTGCGATATCCTCACCAGCGGGCCGCGCATTGGCGCCCGGTTTAAGGCCGGGCGGGATGAGAATTGCTGCACCATCGCGGCGGACATCTTCCTGCATCACGGCGGTATCGGCGCCGGGGGGCATGGGGGCACCGGTGAAAACGCGCATGGCTTCACCAGCGGCCAAGGCGCGCGGCGCCGTCTTACCGGCGGGGATGCGGCCAACCTCGGTCAGCGCTGTCTCAGCGCCCGGCGTGAGGTCCGCATGGCGAAAGGCCCAGCCATCCACGGCAGCGTTGAAGAAGGGCGGCAGGGCCATGGGCGCCATCAGGGGCTCAGCCAGCACACGCCCGCGCGCGGCGAAAAGGGCCACCATCTCAGCACCGGTTGCGGGCGGGATGCGTTCCAGGATCAGGGCCTGGGCTTCTTCCACCGCCATCAGCGCACCGCCAAAGGCGAAGCAATCATCCGAAAGCTGCGCCATTACCCCTCCGTCCAGGGAATATCCTTAATCTCGCGCGCATGCGCCAGCACCAGATCAGCGATGGCTTCCACCTCATCCAAGCCAGCGCAGGGCAGATCATAAGGGGGCGGCGTGTCGGATGCCACCGCGACAATGCCTGGCATATCCGGGTGCATCCAGGGCTTGGCATTGGCGGCGCGATGCACTTCAAGCTTCGGGTGCGCGTCGCGCTTAAAACCTTCCACAATGACCAGATCAACCGCATCCATGCGCGCCAGTAATTCCGGCAGGCGCGGTTCAGCCGCACTCCGCAACTCCGTCATCAGCGCCCAACGCGCGCCAGACGCTACCATCACCTGCTGTGCGCCGGCCTGGCGGTGCTGCCAGGAATCCTTGCCCGCTACATCCACATCAAAGCGATGATGCGCATGCTTCAGCGTAGAAACAACAATCCCCCGCCCAATCAGGCAGGGGATCAGTTTCACCATTACGGTGGTTTTGCCGGCCCCGCTCCAGCCGGCGAGGCCGATCACGCGCATGGGGTGATCAGTCTGCGCCGGAGGTTTTCGCACCGGGCGGGGGTTCCGCCGTGCGGCCCTTCGCCAGTTCTTCCTGCACCCAAAGCCCGTGATGCTGCTTGGCCCAGTTCAAATCAACCTGACCCGTACCCATGGCATCAAAGGCGCCATCCATGCCGATAGAACCGATATAAATATGGGCCAGCATCGCCGCGATCATCAGCACAGACAGCAGGCTATGGATGATGTGGCTAAGCTGCATCCCGGCGACATCGGTGAAGAAGAAGGGGAAAACCAGCAGATAGCCTGAAATCGCCACCACCGCGCCGCCGAGTACCGTGATCCAGAAGACCATCTTCTGCCCGCCATTGAAGCGGCCGGCTTCCGGATGCTCATTCCCGATCAAGCCGCCGCCCGCCTTGAACCAGGCGATGTCGCGCGCATTCGGGATATTGTCCTTCACCCAGATCAGTAGCATGACCACCAGGCCCAGCGTGAAGGGGAAGGCCAGGAAGTTATGCGCGTATTTGCCCCATTGGCTGATGGCAGTGAAAGCCTCAGGCCCCACAATCGGCAACAGGATATGCCGGCCGAAGGTCAGGTTCAGGCCCGACAGCGCCAGAATGATGAAGGTGGAAGCGACCATCCAGTGATTGCCGCGTTCCAGCACATTGAAGCGCAGAATGGTGCGTCCCGAGCGCCCCCCCTCAATCGGGATACGCCCCTTGGTCAGGCGGAAAACCGTCAGGATCGCCAGCATGCCCAGCACGGCAACACCACCCACCCAGGCGAGCGTATAATTGTGAAAGTCGCGCCATTCGCGCCCAACGGGCTGAATAAGCGTCGCGGCCCGATCATCAGGGATGGTGATGCGGCCCTGAATCTGGTTGCCGCGCAGCAGCGCCTGCACTTCCATTTCTTCCGCCAAGGAAGGCGCACGCGGCGCGGTTTGCGCCAATACGGGTGCCGCCGCGCCCATGAAAAGCGCGGCCAGCAGGGCAAGGATGCGGAGTTTCATGATGCGCCCGCCCTTCAGATCGCAACTGTTTCGCGATAGGCGGTGCGCCAGCCCCAGGCACCCGTGCCATAGCCGCGGCGTTGCACACGCTCCCGATAGATGGACGCAATGATCTGCCCATCACCGGCCAGCAGCGCCTTGGTCGAACACATCTCAGCGCAAAGCGGCAGCTTGCCCTCCGCCAGACGGTTCGACCCATACTGGATATATTCCGCCTGGGTATTATCGGCCTGCGGGCCGCCAGCGCAGAAGGTGCATTTATCCATCTTCCCGCGAGAGCCGAAATTGCCAAGGCGCGGATATTGTGGCGCGCCGAAGGGGCAAGCGTAGAAGCAATATCCGCAGCCGATGCAAAGGTCCTTGTCATGCAGCACCACCGCATCCGCCGTGGTGTAGAAGCAGGAAACCGGGCAAACGGCAGCGCAAGGCGCATCCGTGCAATGCATGCAGGCCATGGAGATGGAACGCTCACCTGGCTTGCCGTCATTGATTGTCACCACACGGCGACGATTAATGCCCCAGGGCACTTCATGTTCGTTTTTGCAAGCCGTGACGCAGGCATTGCATTCGATGCAGCGTTCCGCGTCCAACAGGAATTTCATGCGGGCCATGTTTCTGGTCCTCCCTTATGCCGCGCGGATCTGACAAAGCGTGACCTTGGTTTCCTGCATGAAGGTCACCGGGTCATAGCCATAGGTGGTCACTGCATTGACGCTTTCGCCAAGCACGATTGGGTCTGTGCCTGACGGATATTTGCCGCGTTGGTCTTCCTGCATGAACCAGCCAGCAAAGTGGAAGGGCATCCATGCCACACCGGGCCCGACGCGTTCCGTTACCAAAGCCTTCATCCGGGTTGACTTGCCGGCGGGCATTTCAGGTCCCGTCACCAGCACCCAGGCGCCATCCTGAATATTGCGCGCGGCGGCATCGCGCGGATTGATTTCCACGAACATATCCTGCTGCAATTCCGCGAGCCACTTGTTGGACCGCGTTTCTTCCCCGCCGCCTTCATATTCCACAAGCCGCCCGGAAGACAGGATGATCGGGAAATTCGGCGCCACCTGATGCGAACGGTTCTGCACCGTCTGCCCCAGATGCGGCAGGCGGAAACCGCGCCGATCCGGCAGCGTCGGGAATTGCGCGATCAGATCGGTGCGCGGCGTGTAGATGGGTTCACGATGCACCGGCACGGGATCAGGCAGGTTCCAGGCCACGGCGCGCGCCTTGGCATTACCGTAAGCCATCACGCCATGTTCCATGGTGATGCGAATGATCCCCATGGAAAGATCAGTGGCCCAGGAAGCGGTGCCGCCCTGACGCGCCAAGGAAGCACGCTCGGCATCCGTATATTCCGCATCCCAGCCAAGCCGCTGCATCACTGCGGTGGTGAATTCCGGATAACCATCGGTGATTTCCGAGCCCTTGGAATAGGAACCTTCCGCCAGCAGCGTCACGCCATTGCGTTCCACCCCGAAGCGGGCGCGGAAAGTGCCGCCGCCTTCCTTCACATGAAGGTTGGTATTGTAGAGGATATGCGTCCCCGGATGGCGCATTTCAGGCGTGCCCCAGCAGGGCCAAGGCAGGCCATAGAAATCGCCCTTGATTTCGGCGGGTGCATCGGCCTTGGCGCGCAAGGTCACCAGGTCGAACTTGTCCTGATGCGCCATATGCGCCTTCAGCCGTTCCGGCGATTGGCCCGTATAGCCCGTGCTGATCGCCCCGCGATTGATTTCGCGCAGGATGCTCTCAGCAACCGGTTCCTGACCCTTCACCTCAATCCCTTTGAACAGGTCAGCCTGGAAGCGGATCGGCATATTGCGCTTTTCCGCCGCCTTATCGAGGGCACCGGCCAGGCGATACATCACCTCATAGTCATTCTTGCTCTCAAAAATCGGCTTCACCACCTGATCGCCCCATTGGACAGAACGGTTGGAAGCCGTGCGGCTGCCAGAGCATTCAAACTGCGTGCAGATGGGCAGCAGATAAGTGTTTTCCTTGCGGTTCGCGAGGACGGCGAAGGTTGTCGGATGCGGGTCCGCGACCACCAGCAGATCAAGCGCTTCAAGCCCCTTCACCGCTTCCGGCATACGCGTGACGGTATTGCCGCCATGGCCGAACACCACCATCGCCTTCAGATTGTCGCGCTGCTGCACCTGATCCTTGGGCAAGGTCACCGCGTCAAAATACCGCGTGGTCGGGATGCCGGGCGTGCCCATGATGGCGGGGCTGTCAAAGCGCGCCACCATGCTTTCATAGGACACATTCCAAACGCGCGACCAATGCCGCCACGCATTCTCATCCAGCCCGTAATAGGCCGGCAGTGTCGTGACATCGAGCCCGAAATCAGTCGCCCCCTGCACATTGCAATGGCCACGGAAGATATTCGCACCCGTGCCATCGGAACCGACATTGCCGGTGGCGAGCAGCAGGATGGAGAAGGCGCGCACATTGGCAGTGCCCACGGTTTTCTGCGTCGCACCCATGCACCAGATCAGCGTCGCGGGCTTTTGCGTCGCGAACATTTCCGCGACCTTCTTGAGCTGCGCGCCCGGCACGCCGGTGACGCGTTCAACCTCGGCCGGATTCCACTTGGCGCATTCGGCGCGGATTTCATCCATGCCATAGACGCGCTGGCGGATGAATTCCTTGTCTTCCCAGCCATTGGCGAAGATGTGGTGCAGCATGCCCCAGATGATGGGGATGTCTGTGCCCGGGCGGATGCGGACATATTCATTCGCATGCGCCGCCGTGCGGGTGAAGCGCGGATCAATCACAATCAGATTGGCGCGGTTCTGTTCCTTGCCGGACAGCACATGCTGCAGGCTGACAGGGTGCGCTTCCGCCGGATTGCCGCCCATGATGATCATGGTTTTGGAATTGCGGATGTCGTTATAGGAATTGGTCTGCGCGCCATAACCCCAGGTATTGGCAACACCCGCAACCGTGGTCGAATGGCAAATGCGCGCCTGATGGTCCACGTTATTCGTGCCCCAGAAGGCCGCGAATTTGCGATACAGGTAAGCGCCTTCATTGGAGAATTTGGCGCTGCCCAGCCAGAAGGTGGCATCCGCCCCGCTTTTCTGACGGGTTTCCATCAGCTTGTCGGCAATTTCGGTGATCGCATTGTCCCAGGACATGCGCTGCCATTGGCCATTCACCAGCTTCATCGGGTATTTGATGCGCCGGTCGCCATGGACCAATTCGCGCACCGATGCGCCCTTGGCGCAATGCGTGCCGCGATTGATCGGCGATTCCCAGGCCGGTTCCTGGCCAACCCAAACGCCATTCTGCACTTCTGCGATCACGGTGCAGCCAACCGAACAATGCGTGCAGATATTCTTCACGCGCTGCACGGGCTTCGTGTGATCCACCGGCCCCGCTTCGGCAGGCCGCATGGTGGAAAGCGGAATGGCGCCAAGTGCCGCGAGCCCTGCCCCGCCAAGCCCGGCCTGACGCAGGAAGGCGCGGCGATCCAACCCGCCGGCGGAAAGCCCCTGATAGGCAGAAGCAAGGCGCTGCTTGGCGGCCTTGCCATCGGTGCGCTTGATCAGCATGGGTTTTTTCCCTTCTTACTTATCGCTGGAACGATTGGTGCGGTAAAACGCTTGCACATGGGCGCTGTTTGGCTGGTAGCGCGCCTTCAGCCGATCCGCCTGGTTTTCCTTGCGCGCTGTCCCTGCCGGCACAGCATCGGCGCGGAGCGGCGCCGAGGCTTCCGCCGCCGTTGCTGCCACCGCAGCACCGCCCGCGAGGCCCAGGGTCTTCAGAAAGCCGCGGCGTTGCGCGACCTGGTTTTCATCAGCACTCATGCTCAACCCTCCCAGCACAAAATCAGACGGGCAGTTCCTGCGCCGCCAATTCAACCTCAATGGCCATGCGGCCCAGCGCGCCGACGGCGCGGTAAAACTTCGCAGCCTCCGCCGCTTCCAGATCAGCGAAGAAGCGCCCGGCCCAGGGGCGCAGATGGCGGGCGAAAAACGCCTCAGCCGCCGCGACGCCACCAGGGAACACGCCAGACAGCAGCCCGGCGAAGCTTTCGCATTCGGATGCGATGTGATCTTCGGGCTCGGCGACGCCTTCAGCGCGTTCAATGCAAAGCCGCGCAAGGTCCCCGCGCAAATCCGCGAGCGGGCGTTCATGCAGAAAGCCCGTAATGTAATAGGAAGCGAAGGGCAGCAATTCGCCGCGGCCAAGCCCGATGAAAAGATCGTGGAATTCACGTTCAACGTGCAGGGCATCGGTGCTGGCTGCCGCTTCGGCCAGCGCGCGGTAGCATTTCCCAAGCGGCGAGGCATCGCCCGGAAGGGTGGCAAGGGCGTGCAGCAAATGCGCATCCGGCGCGGCCACAAGCAAACGACCGAGCAGCGCGAAAAGCCGCGCGCGTTCAGTCGCCATGGCATCCGGTGCCGTATCTTTCTGCGTCATGGGCCGCATTCAGGCCATTGCCCCCTCGTGTCTCAATAATGACCCGTTATGGACCTGCCCTTAGAGTGCCGAAACGATGGTTCATTAACAAAATGGCATCATTTCAGTCAAAAAAAGGAACAAACCCAACCAGGATTTCGAAGCGTTCTACCCAATCTGTGCATCCGAATGCAACATGATAAAATTTTCGTCCAGAAAAGTTTACACCGGCAGAGCGCTGCCGTGGCGCCTGGGGCGCGACGCCTCGGGCTCTGGCGCGGCCTCGGGCGCAGGCGCTGCCTCGGCAATCGCAAGACCTGGGGTTTCGGGCGCAGTTTCAAACGCTGGGGTCTCGGCCAAGGCGGGGGGCTCGGCGGGGACTTCCTCCGGCTCGGGCGAATCAGGCCGCGGGGCCGGCGCATCCAGCCCCAGCGCATGAGACAGCAGCTTCATCGCATCCCCGCCCAATTCCAGCGCGAAGCCCGGCACGCCATCCGGGGCATTGAAATCCCAGGCATAATCCGCTGGGCCGATGAAATCCCGGATGGAGGGATCAAGGCTCCAGGCGCGGCGGAGTGCCGCCGTCCGCAATTCCAGCGGCACCTTGCGGTGCAGGAAAGCCTTGAAATCGCTCTCAATCGTCAGGCTATCAATCGGCGGCAGGCTGCTCAGGTCAAAATCATCCTCAGGCTCGGCGGGCGGCGGTGCTTCGGGCTTGGCTTCAAGGGGCGCGGGCGGCGCCGCTTCCTCAGGCGCGCGGCCTTCCACCACGGCGCGCTTGCGACGCGACCAGCGGGAGAGGAAGCCCTCATTCTCCTCGCTCATGGGTCATCAACCCGGCCTCGGCGGCCAAGCCCATCCAATTCCGCCTTGTCACGCTTGCGCTTATGGAAGCCCCGGTCGCGATGGTGTTCCGCCACAAAAGCTTCCAGCGTGGCGCGGATGCCGGGGGGCAGAGGCACGGCCTCCATCAGGTCAGAGCCCGAATCGGCATAAAGATGCGCCTCACCGGCATCCACCGTCACGGTTTGCAGCGCGAAGCCCGGCGCCGCTTCCACCTGGCGCAGCACCACCCAAATGCTGGGGTGGGAGCTTTCCAGATTGTGCTTGTAGTTATCGGTATCGGTCTGGTGCAAAGCCACTTCGGCATTGCCGGCAAAGAACAGGCTGGCCCCGGCTTCTTCGCGCATCAGCGTCCAGGGCGGCAAGGCGGGCGCATCTTCCAAAACTTCCACCGCGCGCCAGGCGTAATCTGCCCATTGGGTGACACCGGGGCGGCGTTCCACCACTACGCCAACCGGGATGGTGACGGTGCCGGGGATGATCAGGCTCATGCGCCCTTCTCCGCACTCAGCAGCGGCAGGCCGGCCACCAGGTTTTGCGGCTTCATGCGCAGCCGATTGGCCGCATCCATGGCGAGCGCCAGATAGATCGGCTTGCCCGCCACGCGCGGCAGCACGCGCGCGGGGTTGGTGAATTCCAAAACGCCGAGCCACAGAATGCGCGCGAGGCGCGCCTGCGCCACCTTCTTGCCATGCCAAAGATCATTTGTGATGGATGTGGCTTCCGTATCAAGCCCGATATGCCAGCGCCAATCACGATCTTCGATGGTGGGCACGGCGCGGATGGTTACTTCCTCACCAAACAAATGCCGGATGAAGCGCGAGATGGCGCGCGCCAGCCCCTGCTGGCCGGGCCGGCCTTCCGCGATATCCAGCGCGAAATCATGCGCATCTGATCGCCCGTGATAAAGATGGCCGTTGCTGTCGGACAGCACATCAATTTCGACTTCTTTTGGCGGCGCGCCGGCTTCGACCAGCAATTGGCCGAGCGCACCAAAACCGCCATCGCGGCCACGCATTTCCAGCACTTCCTCATCCGCCAGAAGGAGTGATCCCTGATTGATGGCGGCGCGTTGCGGGCGATAGAAAAGCTCAGCGGCGCGCAGCGCAAATGGATCGCCCTCCCCCTCCATCGCGGCGCGCGCCACCAGATGCGTCAGCATTTGCAGGAAGATGGGCGGGATGCCGCCAACATCGCCGCGATAGAGCGCAAGCCAGGCTTCTTCCAGGCTGGGCGCGGCAGAAACGCGATCCCGAAACCCCAGAAAATACCGCCAATTTTCCTGCGCCTCCGCATCGGCGAGCGTAGCGATGCGCGCCGCATCCACCGCTTGTTCGGGTTCCGCCAAAAGCGCCTGATGCAGTGCTACTTCGGCTTCGCAGGCCTCGTCTGGTGGCACCAATTCCGGCCTTGCCAAAAAGGCGCGCCACAAATCCGGCGTGGCGCGCAGCCGGCTATGCGGCGCGGCCTCACATAAATGATGGCCGGAGGCGACCCAGAAATCGCCGGGGGAGAGCATGGCACTCATGCGTCGCGCTTTCCGATCTTGGTCAGATCAGGGCGGAGGATCGGTTCATCATCTTCCTCGCCATGGGTTTCGACACTCGCGAAAACCGGCAGGCTTTCAAAACTGCGATGCTGTTCGGCGCGCAGATGCAGCGTGCGGAAACGTTCGCGCTGTTCGCCGCCTTCAATGCTGCGGGTCAAGGCGAGAACCGTGCCGGGCGGGTGATCACAAAGCTGTTCGGCAAAGGCCAATTCCTCCTCAGCCGCGGCGCGCGCCGCCGCCTCATTAGGCGCGCCATGGACCAGATGGATATGCGCGGCAAGCGCGGTAAGGGCAGCAGCGCGGTCAGCGGCGCTGGCTTCGGCCACCTCAACCAAGGTCACCCAGCCGAAGCTGCCAAGGCCAAGAAAGCCGCCGCGAAAGGCTTGCCGGCGCTTGCCGGACATTTGCGCCGGGTCTTCATCCCAGAAGGAAAAGCCGCCTGGCACGGCCCATTCGCCGGGTGCGGCCGCCTGATCGAAAATGACAGTATCGGAGGCATCAAGGCGGATGGTGCGGGGCAGCCGGGTCATGCCAAGGCCTCTGCGAGCGAAAGGGTTTCGCGCCCTGCCCCGCCTTCCAGCACCAGATCGCCACTGCCCGGCACAATGCCGCGCCGCGCGCCGGCGCCAAGCTTGGGATCGAGCCGCGCGAGGTAGCGTTCCGCCAGCGTCTTTGCCCCGCGCGATTGCCAATCTGCGACCGTCGCCATGAAATGCCGCGCCCAGGCAGCGACCAGCAAGGCGGGCGTCAGATCATCATAGCCTTCCCCGAGCAGGGAGGTCCGGTCCGGGCTTTCGCCGGGCTCCCCATCAGCATATTCGGCAAAGCGAAGCTCCATCCCGACCACCAACCAGGGCAGCGTGCCATCCGGCGGAAGATTGGGGGGCAGGCCAAGCCGGGTTTGCCCGACCACAGCGCCATTGAGGCGCAGCGTGCAGGGCCAATCGAAAATCAGCGGAATATCGGGCGGGCCATAGGCGCCGAGTGCATCAGCAAGCGCAATGCTGGCGGCATGGAGCGCCAGCCGGGCGGCGGGCAGGGCTTCTTCCGGTTCCAACACAATCGCCGCTTCCGCCCGCGCCCAGGACCGCACCCAAACCAGCGTGCCAGCACCCTTTTCCGGCGCCAGCGCACAGGCATGGGCCAGCGCATCACCGCCTTCGCGCAGCGCGATGATCGGCGTGAAAACACTTGGCAAAGCGGGCAAATCTTCGGTCAATCTGGCGCCATCCCTCGTCAGCATGCTTTGGCTGCCATATATGCCGCGCCAGGCGGGTTTCACAGCGGGGGGTTAGGGGAAAGCATCATGTCAGGGGAAAAGGGGCGGATAGCCCTGGTGTGTAGCTGCGAAGATAGCATGCTGCTGGATGGCAAGGCGCTCGCGCGCGGTTGCGGCGCTGGTGTTGAAATCCGTGGCGCCGAGCAGCTTTGCATGGCCCAGCTTGATCGTTTTGAAGCCGCACTCGCCACCGGGCGCCCACTCACCATCGCCTGCACCGCCCAGGCGCCGCTTTTCGTACAAGAAGCGGAGGCCGCTGGCGCCGCCCCCCCGACCTTCGTCAATATCCGTGAGACCGCCGGCTGGTCGGCCGAGGGCAAGCAGGCCGGGCCGAAAATGGCTGCGCTGATCGCCGCCGCTGCCGAACCCATGCCAGAAATCCCCCTGGTCAGCCTGGAAACTGCGGGCATCACCCTGGTGCTGGGCCGGGATGAGGTGGCGCTGACAGCCGCCGCCCGCTTGCAGGAAAAGCTCGACATCACGGTTTTGCTGACCGGGGAGGTGCCGGTGGCCCCCCCGCGTCAGGCGGATTTCCCCGTGATGCGTGGCCGGGCGCGCGCGGCCAATGGTTACCTCGGAGCCTTTGAAGTGACCGTGGATGGCGCCGCCGCGCCGAGCCCCTCATCCCGCGCCGCTTATGCCTGGGGCAAAGGCAAGGATGGCGCGACCAGCCGCGCCGATATCATCCTGGATCTGACCGGCGCCGCGCCACTATTTCCGGCGCATGAGGTCCGCCAAGGCTATCTCCGCGCCGATCCCGCCGATGCGGCGGCCTTGGAGCGCGCCATCGCGGCAGCGGGCGAATTGGTCGGCAGTTTCGACAAGCCGCGTTTCGTCGGTTTTGACGGCAAGCTTTGCGCCCATGCGCGCAACAAGCGCGAAGGCTGCCGGCGCTGCCTTGACCTTTGTCCCACCGGGGCGATTACGCCGGGTGTCGGGCCGCTCAAGGACCAGGTGGTGATCAGTGCGGAGATTTGCGCGGGTTGCGGTGCCTGTGCGGCGGTGTGCCCAACCGGCGCCGCGACCTATGCGCTGCCGCCGACCCAGGCGCTGTTGCGTCGGCTGCGTCGGCTTTTGCTGACCTATGCCGATGCAGGCGGTGAGGCGCCGGTGGTGCTGATCCATGACGAAGCCCATGGGGAGGCGTTGATTGATGCCCTTGCCCGGCATGGTGATGGCTTGCCGGCGCGTGTGCTGCCAATACGCGTCAATGAAATTTCATCGCTGGATTTGGCGGTTTTTGCAGGTGCCTTTGCCTGGGGTGCCGCAGCGCTAAGGCTGCTGGCACCTGCCAAGCGAGGCCATGGCGTGGATGGCGTGCTGCGCAACATTGATTACGCGGCAGCAGTGCTGGATGGGCTTGGGCTGTCCGGCCCCGCGCCGCGCGCAGCGCTGATTGAAACCGATGATCCGTTCTCATTGGGAGAGGCCTTGGCCGCCCTGCCCCGCATGGCCTTTGGCTTCGCGCCCGCGCGGTTTGAGGCTTTGGGCAGCCCGCGAGAGATGGCGCAGCAGGGCTTCCGTGCTTTGCGCGAAGCAGCGGCGGCGCGAGTCGCCATGGTTGCCCTTCCGGAAAAGGCGCCCTTTGGTCTGGCACGGGTTGACCCGACGGGGTGCACGCTCTGCCTTGCCTGCACCAGCGTCTGCCCAACCAGCGCCTTCAGCGCCAATCCGGATCAGCCCGAATTGCGCTTTTTGGAAGATGCCTGCGTGCAATGCGGGCTTTGTGCCGCGACCTGCCCGGAGAAGGTGATTACGCTGGAACCGCGGCTGAATTTCGCCCTCGAGGCCGCGCAGCCTTTGGTGGTGAAGGCGGAAGAACCCGCCGCCTGCCCGCGTTGCAATAAGCTGTTCGGCACGAAGGCTTCCATCGCGCGGGTGAAGGCGAAGCTTTCCGCGCATTGGATGTTCGCTGACCCAGCGCGGCAGGCTTTGCTGGAATTGTGTGAGGATTGCCGCGTGCTGGAAGCAACCAATGGCGGCATTGACCCTTATGCCGGCGCGCCACGCCCGGTGACGAAAACAACCGAGGATTATTTACGGGAAGCTGAGCGAGCGAAGCGCGGGGAAGAATAAGCTCCCTCTATGGCGCCGCACGCCGAAATGGATCACGCTGCCGGCCTTAGCCACTGACGGAGAATACCCCATGGCCCGCGTGCCCGATTTGACCGTGGATGATCTGGCGGAAGCCGATCGCGACCTGCTGAAGCGCCCGATCGCGCTGCATAAGGCGCTGGTGAATAGCCCCAAGGCGGCGCGCGCCTTTTCCGGGCTTGGGCAATTCATCCGCTACGGATCGCGACTCGACCCGCGCCTCAGGGAATTGGCGATCCTCCAGGTGGGCTGGCAGGCGCGGTCACCCTATGAATGGTCCCACCATGTAAAGATCGGCAAGGATTTCGGCGTGAGCGATGCCGATATCCATGGCCTGATCGCCGAAAGCGCCGGGCGCGATTCGGGGCTGGAACCGTTGGCGAAGCTTGTGCTGCTGGCGGCACGGGAAGCCGCGGCGGGGCCGGGGGTGAGCGAAGCCACCTATAAGGCGCTAAGCGCCCATTTCGACCATGAATTGATGGTGGATCTGGTGGTAACCATTTCCTTCTACTGCGCGGTTGTGCGCGCGCTATCCTCCCTCGCGATCGAGGTAGAGCCCGAATATCAACCCTATCTGGACCAATATCCGCTGCCTGGCTGAACATTCCAACCTTCCTAATTTAGTGCTAAGCTTATGAATTAAATGGGTTAAATTACAGGGTCGTTGTTAGCAAACCGCCACGGCGGCCTCAGCTTTCCGGTGAAGGACCGCCCCAACCCTTCACCCCCGGGTTGCAAATAATTTTCAGATTATGGGGTCAGAAAGGCATCGCGTTAACCTTTTGGTTAATGCTGTCGATGGATAAGGGGTCATCCGAGGGAGAACGGATGGCGATGAAACTTCAGATGGTACAAGCCGGGGTGCTGGAGATGGCGGTGGAGATGAGCGGTCCCGAAACCGGGCCGGTCGCCATCCTTCTCCATGGCTTTCCCGATGACGCCCGCGCCTGGGATGGCGTGGCGCCAGCGCTTGCCGCCCAGGGTTTCCGCGTTCTTGTACCCTATCTGCGCGGCTACGGGCCAACCCGGTTTCTGGACCAAGCAACGCCCCGTTCTGGCGAACAGGCGGCGCTGGGGGCGGATTTGCTGGCGCTGATGGATGCGCTTTCGATCGAGAAGGCGATTTTGGCCGGCTATGATTGGGGCGGGCGGGCGGCTTGTGTGGTCGCAGCCCTTTGGCCCGAGCGTGTGGCCGGCCTGGTTTCCGCAAATGGCTATAATATTCAAGACATTGCGGCGAGCATCCGCCCCGCAGCGCCAGCGCAAGAAGCGCGCCATTGGTATCAATGGTACCTGCAAACAGACAGGGGCGCGGCGGGGCTTGCTCAGGATCGGCGCGGCTTGTGTGAGCTGCTTTGGCACCTTTGGTCGCCCAATATGGGCTTCACGGCAGAAGCCTTCGCCAAAACGGCGGAGAGCTTCGATAATCCCGATTTCGTGGCGGTTTCGGTCCATTCCTATCGTCATCGCCATCGGGCGGTGGCGGGGGACCCTGCCTATGCAGCCATTGAGCGGAGCCTGGCGGCGCGCCCTGCCATCACCGTGCCAAGCCTTGTGCTGCACGGGGCAGAGGATGGCGTGGACCCGCCGGAGAATAGCGCCGGCTGCGCCCGGCATTTCGGGCAGCTTCTGGCACGCAAGGTTGTTTCCCAGGCGGGACACTTCCTATCACGCGAATCTCCGGCTGAATTTTTAGCCGCGATTCACCTTTTAGTAAGCACTCATTAAGGAAGAAATGACCAATGGTCGTAAATAAATGTCCAAAAACTCAGTTTAAGTATATTTCTTTATCAAGAAATTTACTTTTTTGGACGATTATCTTTCATGGGACGTGGGGTAGGCAAATTTCCTGTTCCAAATCTTCGTGAAACTCGATAACATCTTCTTGTCGGTCAAAAGGAGCGATCAAATGCGTGTACTTCTAGTTGAGGATGATCCCACCACGGCGCGCGGCATTTCGTTAATGCTTCGTCACGCCTCCATGATTGTGGAAACTGCGGATACGGGGGAAGAAGCCCTCGAGCTCGCCAGGCTCTATGATTATGACATCATCGTGCTTGACCTTATGCTGCCGGACCTCGACGGTGGTGAGGTTGTGCGTCGCCTGCGTGCAGGCCGCATTGAAACGCCGGTGCTGATTCTCTCGGGCGTGAGCCGCCCGCAGACGAAAGTGAAAGTCTTCGGCATGGGCGCCGATGATTTCATCACCAAGCCATTCGATCAGCAGGAACTTGTGGCGCGCATTCAGGCCATTGTGCGCCGCGCGAAGGGTTTCAGCCAGCCGACGCTGACCGTTGGTCCGCTGAAGCTCAATATCGGTTCCCGCGAAGTCGCTGTCAGCGGCAATTCCGTGCACCTGACGGGCAAGGAATATGCAATCCTTGAACTGCTGGCGCTGCGCAAGGGTGTTGTGCTGACCAAGGAAGTCTTCCTGAACCATCTTTACGGCGGCATTGATGAGCCGGAAGTGAAGATCATTGACGTGTTCATCTGCAAGCTGCGCAAGAAGCTTGCGGTGGCGGGTGCAGCCGATCTGATCGGCACGGTATGGGGCCGCGGCTACGTGCTGCGCGAACCTTCTGACCGCGCGGAAATGTGGGCCACCAGCGCCAATCCCGTCATTGGTACCGTTGGCATTCAGGCTGCCTGAAGCATGCCCAAGCCAAGTGGAATCACTTGGCGGCTCGGGACATGCGACCCAACAAAAATCTAGTGCGTGGCCGGCGAACGCAAGTGAACCGGGCATGCCTTAAGCGCCGAAGCGATCATCCACATAATGGCGATCCATTATCCTTAAAACCGGATCATGGTTCGCTACGAAACCGCAACGTTAAAACTACATGAGTGGTTGATTATGAGCACCCATCATTCCGGTGCATGAGGGGCGCGGAGAGGAAAATCCGCCGCGCCCCTTATTGATTTGAAGTGGCTCAACGGTCTCGTGCCCGGATGGGGCGGCCAGCCAGTATTCGCGCTGCGCTTCACGGCAGCGCCAGCTTCGCGGTTGCTTATCCGCGCATCCAAGCGCCCCCATCTTGCTGCCCGCAGTGCTTGCCGATTCTACCGGTGACGAGAAATCACCGGCGGCATGTGGCGCGCCGCGCAACGCCGGCGCAGAGGATAAGTTGTCCTTATACCTTCAGCGATTCGATGATTCCATCAGGTCAAGTTTTGGTTTAAGCTTTCGTGATGGTTGCGGGATTCTTTCCTGCCATTGCTACGGGTTGGCGCTGGGATATCGGGCATGAAAACACATTTACCACTCAACCGAATGAACCACGGCAGCGCTTGATGCCACCCTCCCGCGCCGGCCAGTCCACATTGGCGCATGGCATTGCCCTGATGCGCGAAAGGCAATTCGGGGCAGCCGAAGCCAGTTTTCTATCCCTGCTCAAGGCGGAACCGCGCAATGCGGATGGTTATTATTTTCTAGGTCTTTCGCTCGCCCAGGCGGGGCGGCTTGAAGAAGGTGCGGGGCATATGCGCCGCGCCATCACCCTTAATCCGCATGATCCAAGATATCAGCTCAATCTCAGCGTCGCGCTCATGCAGCTTGGTGAATATGAGCAAGCCTTGATCAGCCTGGACCGGACCGTGGCCTTGGACCCGGCATCGGTCCATGCTCATTTCAAACGCGGGACCATATTGCTTGGGCTCAATCGACCTGATCAGGCTATTGCCGCTTTTGAACGCACCGTCAGCCTGCAACCTGACTTTGCTGAAGCGTACAATGATCTTGGCTGCGCGCTGAGAGAAAAGAATTTGCACGCAAGATCGCTGGCCGCGCACCAGAAGGCGGTCAGCCTGCAACCGGATTCGGCGGCGTTTCAGATCAATGTCGCAATGGCGCTTTCATCGCTGCGCCGTAATGCTGAAGCCTTGTCGCTGATTGATCAGGTGCTGCGCGTTGTGCCGGGAGATGAAGCGGCGCTTCTCGTGCGTGCCCAGGCGCTACTTGGCCTGAACCGAGCGCAGGAAGCGCTGCCGGTGATTGATGCCGTGCTTGCGGCCAATCCCCATGATTTGAAAGCGCAGATCTGGCGCTCAACAGCCTTTATTCGCCTGGGCAAGCCCGAAAAGGCGTTGGCGATCGCGGAAGAAGTCTGCAGAATCGCGCCCGAGAATATTCTGACGCATTTAGCGCGCGCCCAAGCCATGGCCCAACTCAATCGCCTTGATGAGGCGCTTGCTGCTTATGAACAGGTACTCAAGCTCGCGCCTGACGATACGGATGCGATCTGGGGACGTAGCCTAACGCTGCTCACCTTGGGGCGCTTTGAAGATGGCTGGGCTGATTATGAAGCCCGCAAGCAAAAGCCTGAGTTGTATGACAAACCGCATTACGCAAAGCCGCTATGGCTGGGCCAGGAAACGCTCAAGGACAAGCGGCTTTTTGTTTATTGGGAACAGGGTTTTGGCGATACCATCCACTTTTCCCGTTATGTCCTGCTTGCCGCCGCTGCTGGCGCAAAGGTTGCGTTTTCCGTGCAAGATCCGTTGCTTCGGCTGTTCAAGGATTGCTTGCCCAACGTCGCCGTGATGGGTTCGAATGATGCCCCGGCTGAATTTGATCTCCATTGCCCGCTGCTCAGCATGCCGCTTGGCTTTGGGACAAGGCTTGAGACAATACCACGTATGGAGGGTGGCTATCTGAGGGCGCCCGCTCGGGATATCGCGGCTTGGCGGCAAAGGCTTGCCCCCGCGGTCCGCCGCATCGGCCTGGTCTGGAGTGGCAGTTCAAGCCACCTTAATGATATCAACCGCTCCATCCCCCTTGCGCGGCTTCAGGGCCTTCTGCAGCAGGACCATGCCTGGATTTCACTGCAGAAGGAGGTACGGGAAGCCGATCGCCCGGCGCTTGAAGCCTCCAATATTCTCGACCTGAGCGCGGAACTTCGCGATTATGCGGATACGGCGGCGCTGATTTCGGCGCTTGACCTGGTGATTACGGTGGATACATCGGTCGCGCATCTGGCCGGTGCTTTGGGCAAGCCCTGCTGGGTCATGCTGCCCTTCGCGCCGGATTTCCGCTGGCTGCTCGATCGGGAGGATTCGCCCTGGTATTCTGGCATGCGGTTGTTTCGCCAGCCTCGCCCCAATGATTGGGACGGGGTTGTTGAAAGAATCAGAGTGGCATTATCGGCGGGCGGACCCAGTATTGCGGATGGAACGCCAGGATTTCAGGCATGATGGCCATGTCAATACTCATCTCGCACTCGGCAGACCAAGCATGAGGCCCCCTTCGCGCGCCAACCACCCCCTATTCGCCGAAGCCATTGGCTTGATGCGCCAAGGGAACTTCACCGCCGCTGAGGCCAGCTTCCTGCGCTTGCTTAAGCGTGAACCGCGGCATGCGGATGCCTGCCACCTTGCCGGCCTTGCAGTGGCAAGGCTTGGGCGGCCCGCGGATGCCGCCGTGTTTCTGCGCCGCGCCGTAGCCATCAATCCGCATAACCCGGCAGCCCAGCTGGATCTGGCCCAAACCTTGATGGGGCTTGGCCAGAATGAGGAAGCGCTTACCAGCCTGGACCGGGCCCTGGCACTTGAGCCCAATCATGCGCAAGCCCATTATGATCGCGGAACAATTTTATTAAAACTGAAGCGGCCGGAGGCAGCGATTGCCGCCTTTGAACAGGCCATCCTTTTGCAGCCTGATTTTGCCAATGCCCATAATGATCTTGGATACGCACTAAGTAAGGCGCAACGGCCGAAAGACGCACTCGCTGCTTATCAAAAAGCGCTCAGCCTGCAGCCGGACTCCATCGCTTATCTGATGAATACAGGGACCGCGCTTTGCGCCAATAAGCAGCATGCGGAAGCGCTGCCTTTGGTGGATAGGATTTTGCAGATCAAGCCAGGAGATGATGCCGCGCTTGTCCTGCGGGCCGAAGCGCTGCTTGGCCTGGGGCAGGCAGAAGAACCGCTCAAGATTGTTGAGGCTGTGCTGGCGCGTGATCCCAGAAATCTGAAAGCCTATGGCTGCCAAACCACCGCGCTGGTGCTTTTGGGACAAAATGAAGCAGCGCTATCGGCAGCGGAAGCCGGCAGGGCATTTCTGCCCGATAGTGCCTTGGCGCATTACAATTGCGGATATGCGCTGCTCCAACTCAATCGGCTTGAGGATGCGCTTTCTTCCTACGAACAGGCGATCAAGCTTGATCCTGATGATAACGCGTCACCTTGGGGCCGCGCCCTGACCCTGCTTGCCCTGGGCCGATTTGAAGAAGGCTGGGCCGCCTATGAAGCACGTGTCAGGGTGCCCGGCATCTTGACCAAACGAAATTATCCCAAGCCGCTTTGGCTGGGTCAGGAAATGCTGAAGGACAAGCGGCTTTATGTTTATTGGGAACAGGGTTTTGGCGATACGATTCAATTTGCGCGCTATGCGCTGCTTGCAACCGCTGCCGGCGCAAAAGTCGCGTTTTCCGTTCAGGACCCTTTGCTGAGGTTGTTCAAGGGTTGTTTCCAGAATATCACGGTAATTGGTCAAAACGAGGAACCGACTGATTTTGATTTGCATTGCCCCCTGCTCAGCATGCCGCTTGCTTTCGGGACAAGGCTTGAGACAATCCCAAGCGCAGTCGGCGGCTACCTGAGAGCACCCGCTGAAGATGTGTCGCTATGGCAGCAAAAGCTTGGCCGGTCGGGCCGACGCATTGGTCTGGTCTGGAGCGGTAGTCAAGGCCATCCGAATGACTTCAATCGTTCCATTCCACTGATGCGTCTACAAGGCCTTTTGCAGACGGACAGTATTTTGGTATCCTTACAAAAGGAAGTAAGGGAAGCCGACTGCCCCGCGCTTGAAGCCATAGGCCTTGTGGATCCGAGTGCTCATCTGCGGGATTTTGCCGATACGGCGGCGCTGATTTCAGCGCTTGATCTGGTGATCACGGTGGATACTTCAGTGGCACATTTGGCGGGCGCGCTTGGTAAGCCATGTTGGGTGATGCTGCCCTTCGCGCCTGATTTTCGCTGGATGCTGGATCGTGAAGACTCGCCCTGGTATCCCAGCATGCGACTGTTTCGTCAGCAAAGCACACGGAATTGGGATGGGGTTATTGCACGAATTTTGGACGCACTCGGATCATGAAAGCGCCAGCAAATAAGCAGCAGGCGCAGTTCGCTGAAGCGGTTTCCCTAATGCGGGAGGGTAATATTGCTGCGGCAGAAGCGCTTTGCCTTGCGCTTCTGCGGCGTGACCCGAGATATTTTGATGCCGTACACCTTGCTGGCCTTGTCGCGATTCAAGCTGGCCAGCATGAAGAAGGTATCGTTCGTCTGCGACGCGCGGTTGCCATCAATGGCAAGGACGCGGCCGCGCAAGGCAATCTTGGCCTAGCACTAATGCAAGCCGGGCACTTGCAGGATGCCCTGAAAAGCCTGGAAACCGCCCTGATATTGGACCCAAAATTCACTAGCGCTGAGTATAATCGCGCGCAGGTGCTAGCGAAGCTTAACCGCCAGGATGAAGCCATCGCGGCCTATCGCCGCGTTATTGAATTGCAGCCCGATCATTTGGCAGCCCATCAGACTCTTGGGCGGGTATTGGCTGACAAGGGCCGCCATGAAGAAGCTCTGAGTGTTTACAAAAAGGCCTTGGAACTACAACCAGACTCAGCCGACATTCACGCCAGTATCGCCGGCACGCTCTGTCTGCTTAGACGGCGCGATGAAGCCACTCCTTTTGTCGAAAAAGCCCTGCATCTTCAACCAGGGCATGAGCTGGCACTGCTGAGCCGCATGGATGTACTGCTTGCCAAAGGCCATTTGGCCGAAGCACTGGCAAGCGCAGAGGAATTGCTGGCAGCGCATCCGAAATCATTGCAGGGTCACATCTGGCGCAGTCGCATATTAGTATTTCTAGGCCAACCGGAACGCGCCCTGAAATTATCGGCTGCATCACGTAATATAGCGCCCAGTGATCCCTCCGCCTATGTCAATCAAGGCTGGATCCTTGGCTTTCTTAATCGCCTGCAGGAAGCCATACTTGCCTATGATCGGGCGATCAAGTTGAAGCCTGATCACGCGGATGCGCGCTATAATCGTGCCTTTGCACTACTGACGCTTGGGTATTTTGACGAAGGTTGGCTTGAATACGAATATCGCAACCTACGTGAAAAAACCCTTGCCATACAGAAATATCCAAAGCCCGTGTGGTGGGGTAAGGAACCGATTAAGGATCAGCGGCTATTCCTTTACTATGAGCAGGGTCTTGGTGATTCTATCCAATTCTCGCGCTATGCGCTCTTGGCCGCCGAGCAAGGTGCCAAGGTCGTTCTATCCGTTCACGATCCGCTGCGGCGCCTTTTCAAGGATTTCGATCCGCGCATTGTCGTGATCGGCCAGAAGCAAGAACCATCCGAATTCGATTTGCATTGCCCCTTGCTCAGCCTGCCACTCGCCTTCGGTACCAAGCTTGAAACCATTCCCGCCTGGCCCGAGGGCTATCTGAAGGCACCCGCTGAGGAAATTGCGGCCTGGGCGCGACGTCTGCCTGCGGGGCGCCGGCGCATCGGTCTGGCCTGGAGCGGCAGCACACTCCACCATAATGATTCGCTCCGTTCCATTCCTCTAGCGAAGCTCACACCGCTGTTTCAGTCAGGTGATGTCTGGGTTTCGCTGCAAAAGGACCCGCGTGACAGGGACCGCCCGGCGCTTGAGGCTTCTGGCATTTTGGACCCAACCGCCGAGCTTGGCGATTTTGCCGATACAGCCGCACTGATTTCTGCGCTTGACCTTGTGATCACGGTGGATACATCGGTCGCACATCTGGCGGGCGCGCTTGGTAAGCCAGTATGGGTGATGCTGCCCTTTGCGCCGGATTTTCGCTGGATGCTGAGGCGTGAGGATTCACCCTGGTACCCAAGTATGCGCCTTTTCCGTCAACAAAGATTAGCCGACTGGGATGGGGTTATTACAAGGATCAGCCAGGCGCTTCAGGCATAAGGCTTGTTCTGCGGGCTAATGCCCGCGCCAATGCACGATCTTTTCCGCCATGAACAGAGTTGCGACCACGCTGCCCACAAAAATCAGCAAATGATTGCGAATGGCTTCGCGGCGCGGCACCATATCGGCCGGCGGCGGTGGCGTTGTTTGAATCGGGTCCGCCTGCACTGCTTCAGCCGCCACTTCCGCTGGTGTCAGCGCCGGACCCAGATAGTGAAAGCGCCGCGCTGCTTCGCTTGGTGCCAGCGCGCTGCCATCCCAGGAAAGCCATTGCCGCGCGGCGGCGTTCCAGCCCATGGGAACAGGCGCCTGGCCACCATCATCCAGCCGCGCCAGCCAATGCCAGGGCCTGGCGGTATCGGCGGGCTCCCCAGGGCGGGTGGCATTGGGCCAAGCGGTCATGGTGTTCCCCCTTGCTGTTTGGAAAATCATCCCTGATCGCGGCGCCGGATGCAATCACCTTTCAACAGCGTCCCACGCGCCACCACGCTTGCCGACGCACGCCTTCCGCGCGCAAACTGTGCTGAAAAGTGGAGGCTTAGGATAATGGCGCAACTGACCCGTCGTGCGGCGCTTGGCGCTTCGGCATTGCTAGCCATGCCTGCCTTGGCGCAGCCGCGCTTTCCGGAACGGCCCATCCGGCTGATCATTCCCTGGGCTGCGGGTGGGCCAGCGGATATCGGCTTTCGCATCATGGCGGATCATGCCTCGCGCAGCCTGGGCCAGCCGGTGGTGGTTGAAAATCGCGGTGGCGCTTCGGGTATTCTGGGTGCGATGGCGCTACAGGAAGCGCGGCCCGATGGCTATACGATTTCGCAAATGCATGTTGGTGTGGTGCGGCAAATGCTGCTCAATCCCCGTCCGCCTTACGACCCGATCAATGATCTGACATACATTCTGCAGATCACCGGCTTCGTCATGGGCCTGGTGGTGCGTGCGGATTCTCCCTGGCAGAGCCTTGAACAACTCCTCGGCTACGCGCGCGCCAATCCGGGCAAGCTCAATTTCGGCACGCTTGGCATTGGTTCAACGCAGCATCTGGTGGTGGAACGCATCGGCTTTCAGCGTGGCTTGAGCTGGACGCATGTGCCGTATCGCGGCACGTCGGACACGCTGCGCGCGCTGCTGGGCGGGGAGATTGATTTCGCATCCGAAGCATCTGGCTGGGCGCCGATGGTGGAAGCGGGGCAATTGCGCCTACTCGCGATTTATACCTCGGCTCGCGCCAAGCGTTTTCCGCAGGTGGCGACGCTGAAAGAACAAGGTTTGGATATTGTCGTGGATAGTCCGGGCGGACTGATCGGCCCGCGCGGGATGGATGCTGGCGTGGTGCGCGTACTGGCAGAAGCCTTCACCGCCGCCGCACAAGACCCCGCACATCTGCAATTTCTGGAACGCGTCAATCAGCCGCTGATCCTGCTGGATGGCGCTGCCTATCGGGACGCGATGCGCCAGACCATGGATGAAGAACGCGCGCTGCTGCGCCGGCTGAATCTAGCCCCCGCCTAAACTGCCGCACTATGGCGTACGGCGGCGGGCGCCAGATAGGCGTCAAAGCACGCTGCCAAATGCCGGAGGAAACGCGCGCCACTTGCCGTCATGGCCACCCTGCCTGCGCTTTCCGCCACCAACCCATCGGTAATCAGCGCATCAAGCTTCGGGCGCGCATGCGCCAAGATTTCCGGCGGTACTGACGCAAGATCCAAAGCCTGATCGCACATGATGCGTTCAATGATTTGCGCGCGGATCACATCATCGCCCGCAAACACTCGCCCGCGCGCAATGGGCAGCCGCCTGGCTTCCACCGCCGCAAGCCAGCCGCGCTCATCGGCAATATTCTGGAAAAAACCGGCACGGCAACGGCCAATCGCGGAAGCACCCAGCCCAAGCAGAACCGGTGCGTCATCCGTGGTGTAACCTTGAAAATTGCGACGGAGCCGGCCCGATGCCGCAGCGCGCGCCATGGCATCTTCGGGCCGCGCAAAATGATCAAGCCCAATCGCGACATAGCCCGCATCGGTGAGTACATGCTCTGCCGCTTCCGCCTGCGCCATCCGCAGCGTCGCATCCGGCAAATCCTGAGGCTTGATTGCCTTCTGATGCGCCTTCATCCAGGGCACATGGGCGTAGCCGAAAACCGCCACGCGATCCGCACCAACTTCCGCGGCGAAGCGGGCTGAGGCCGCAACTTCTGCCACCCCCTGCCCCGGCAGGCCATAGATTAAATCCATATTGATCCCACCAACGCCAACGCCGCGCAGCCGTTCAACCGCCACCGCAACTTGTTCCGCCGGCTGCACGCGCCCGATCAGCCGCTGCACCTTGGGCGAGATATCCTGCACGCCGAGGCTCGCGCGCGTCAGGCCCATGGCGGCCAGCGCATCAATCATGCGCGTATCCAGCGTGCGCGGATCAAGCTCGGCGGCGATTTCTGCCCCAAGCTGAAATGGGAAATGCTGACGCAGCGCAGCGCCAAGCGCAATCAACCCTTCGGCGCCCAGCGCGGTTGGCGTACCGCCGCCCAGATGCAGCGCGGCCACCCCGCCATGCGCGGGCAGCACCGCGCCCAAAAGCCGCGCTTCTTCCGCCAAAGCCGCGCCATAGCGCGCAATACGCGCCGCTGAACGCGTCACCGCCGTATGGCAGCCGCAATACCAGCAAAGCGATGCGCAAAACGGCACATGCACGTAAAGCGAAAGCGCATCATCTGCCCTGGTTTCTGCCAACCAGCCACGCAGCGCCACTTCATCCAGGGGCGTGAAATGCGGCGCGGTCGGGTAGCTGGTGTAGCGCGGCAAATTCGCGCTGGCATAGGCGAGCAGGCCGGAATCCGGCGCTTGGGCGGGCTGGGTCATGCCGCACAAAAAAGCCCAGGCAAGCTGCCCGGGCTTTGCGTTGGCGCAAAGGCGCCCCTCAGATCAGCGCGGCAAGCGCCCGAACTGCCCCGAACCAGGGGTGGAACCAGCGCGCCGGCGCGACGCTTCTCCCCCGCCTCCGCCACCGCCGCTGCGGGCCGGGCCAGAGGATGGGCGGCGCGGGCGCTGCTGTTCCTGCGCCGGGCGCGGCTTTTGCGCCGCGCGTTGCTGGCGGGGCTGACGCGGCGGGCGTGCCGGGGCTGCTTCCTCGGCCTCCCCAGTGCGGCGATCTTCCGCCGGGATCTGTGTGCGGATCAGTTTTTCAATCGCGCGCAGCTTGTCTCGGTCTTCACCGGAACAGAGCGCAATCGCAATCCCCGCCGCGCCGGCGCGCGCGGTGCGGCCAATGCGATGCACATAGGTCTCCGGCACTTCCGGCAAATCGAATTGAATGACATGGGTCACGCCATCCACATCAATGCCGCGCGCGGCGATATCGGTCGCGACCATGACCGGCGCGCGACCATCGCGGAAGGCAGCCAAAGCGGCTTCGCGTGCATTCTGAGACTTGTTGCCATGGATCGCATTGGCGCTGATACCATCTTGATCCAACTGATTAACAATCCGATCCGCGCCATGCTTGGTGCGGCTGAAAATCAGCGCACGACCAACGCCTTCACCACGCAGCAATTCTGCCAATACGCGGCGCTTATCCTGCCGATTGGCGTGAATGACGCGCTGCGCCACTTTTTCCGCCGTACTCGCCACCGGCGCCACTGCCACACGCACGGGCGATTTCAGCATCTCATCCGCCAGGCGGTTGATTTCCGTGGGCATGGTGGCACTAAAGAACAGCGTCTGGCGTTCCGCCGGCACGGCACGGATCAGGCGGCGAATGGCCGGCAGGAAGCCCTTATCGAGCATCTGATCCGCCTCATCCAACACCAGCGTGGTGACGTGATCGAGCCGCGCCGAGCCCTGTTCCAGATGGTCCTGCAAGCGACCCGGGGTTGCCACCAGCACATCAATGCCGCGGCCAAGCGCTTGGCGCTGACCGCCAAAGCCGACGCCGCCGAAAATTGTCGCGATGGAAAAGCCCAGATGCTTGCCATAGGTACGGAAGCTTTCGGCGATTTGCGTCGCCAATTCGCGCGTCGGGCTCAGCACCAGGACGCGGCAGCCACCGCGCGGCGGGCGGCCCTTCAGCAGGGCAAGCTTATGCAGCAAGGGCAGCGCAAAGGCCGCGGTCTTGCCGGTACCGGTTTGGGCAATGCCCAAAAGGTCGCGCCCTTCCAGCACGGCTGGAATGGACTGGGCCTGGATGGGGGTTGGTGATTTGTAGCCCTCATCCTTCAGGGCTTGAAGGATGAGCGGGTTGAGGCGCAGAGCCTCGAAGTTATCGGTCACGATGAATCCTAGATCAGCCGCGCATAGCCTTCCGGGCCAAGCGCGGCTTGGGGCAGAAAGCCCCGCGGGATTGGGACCGTCCTAGTGGAAAAAGCGATCTGGCCGACCCGGGCCCGCACCGCGCTTCCTGGGAAGCGGCGGGGACCGATCACGCAGCCGGCAGGGCGCGAGGCGCGCGGAATGACGCGCTGACCAGATGCATATGGGCGTCATTCGGGGCGAAAGCAAGGCGCGGTTACCCCCCCGCGTAATTTGTTTGATCGCATCTTCCGAGTCGCCAAGTGTTCCACTTGGCTTGAAAATGCTCAGGCCGACATCTGGATCGGCGGTTCCACATCCGGCGGCAACGGGCAGACATAGGGGGTCGCTGCTGTGCGCTTCTGGTGATCCGCCTTGGCGGCGGCTAGGATTTCCGGATTGGCGATGGCATCCACTGCCGTGCCGGCCATGATTTTGGCCACATGCACCAGGCCCTTATGGGCAATGCCGGATTTGCCTTGTGCGGTCAGCTGCCAGGAATGCCCCGGCGTGCCGACAGCACAAGTCGCACCGCGCGCCTGCACCGTTGGCACCGCCCAGGAGACATCGCCAACATCGGTGGACCCCACACCGCCAAAACCCTTGTTTTCCAGCGGCACGATCTTGTCGCACAGAGGCAAATCCATCTCCGGCGTCAGGCCATGGCGGCGGAAGGCCGAGATGATGTCCTCGGGCTTCAGCGTCGCCTGGATTTCGCGCGCATAGCGACGATCTTCATCATCGAATTGCGGCGGGCCCAGGCGCTGGAAATTATCATACATCGCCTTTTCCAAAGGCGTATTGCCCAATAGATTGGACACCGCGCTGACGACTTTGGTCGTGACACTGGTTTCCGTCATCAGCGCCGCGCCATCGGCAATCTTGCGCACGCGCGCAACCAGGCCATTCAATTCCACCAAATCCCGCGCGCGGATCAAATAGCGGACCTTGGCTGTGCCCTGCACCACATTGGGCGCAATGCCGCCAGCATCCAGATAGGCATAATGAATGCGCGCATCGGATGGCATATGTTCGCGCATGTAATTGACGCCAACATTCATGAGCTCCACCGCATCCAGCGCGCTGCGGCCCAGATGCGGCGCGGCAGCGGCATGGGAAGACCGGCCCGTGAAGGCGAAATCAATGCGCGTATTGGCGAGTGACACGGGCTCATTCACCGCCGAAAACGCCGCTGGATGCCAGCAGATCGCCATATCCACATCATCAAAGCAGCCGGCGCGCACCATGAAACCCTTGGCCGCACCGCCTTCTTCCGCCGGGCAGCCATAATAGCGCACGCGCCCTTTGATGCCGTTTTGCGCCAGCCAATCCTTCACCGCACTCGCCGCCAATAGCGACGCAGCGCCGAGCAGATTATGCCCGCAGCCATGCCCGCTGCCATCACCCGGCAAGGGGCGCGGTTCAGCAATACCGGCTTCCTGGGAAAGCCCCGGCAGGGCATCATATTCACCGAGGATCGCAATGATGGGGCCTTCTTCGCCGGCCTCACCCATCACTGCGGTTGGGATGCCCGCCACATTTGTGGTCACGCGAAAACCATGCGCTTCCAGCATGGCGGTGTGTTCGGCGCAGGAACGGTGTTCGGCGTAGCAAAGCTCCGGCATACCCCAGACACGGTCGCTGAGTTCAATCGCCTCGGGCGCCTTGGCATCCACCAGCCGCCAGATTTCTTCCGTATTGCGCATTGCCTTGGGCTCCTCAATTTCCGGTACTGAGTTTCGCCCGCTGCCCCCGCCAAGTCCAGGGGTGGACGGGTCTGGGCAGGTGGCGCAAGCTTTATGCCTTCTGGAAAGGAAACCGCCATGGCCCGTGTGCGTGAAGTCTCGCCCGAGGAATTGACGCCCGAACTCCGCGATATCTGGCATCGTTATGTGACCGGCTATGGCCCGTTTGAGGAGCAATTGGCGGTCTTCGCCCATGTGCCGGCGGCGTTGCGCCATTTGATGCCCATGCTGATGGAATTGCGCGCGGCGAGGACGCTGCCACGGCGCTATCTGGAATTGGCGATTGTGGTAGTTTCCAAGCTCAATGCCTGTGACTACTGCGTGGATCATCACGGGCCGTTCCTGGCGGTTGAAGGCATCCCGAGCGAGGCTTTGGAAGGCTTGCCGGGGCGGATTGATCACCCATCGCTCACGCCGATTGATCGGCTGGTGGCAGAATATTCAGTCGCCGCCTGGGAAAACAGCCATCGCGTGCCCGAACGCCTGTTCCGCGCGCTGCGGGAGCATTTTTCAGAGGCGCAGATTGTCGAACTCACCTTGCGCATTACGCTATGTGGCTTTTTCAACCGCTTTACGGGTGCGCTTGGGATTGACGCGGCGGCGCATAATCAAGCGGCGGCGGAGTAGGCTTAAGTTACGCCCCCTTCACGCCCCCCGCCGTCAGCCCCGCCACAATCTGCTTCTGCGCCAATAGCGTCAGGATCAGCACCGGCGCCGTCACCAAAAGCGCCGCGGCTGAAAGCGGCCCCCAGGCGATTTGCTCGAAGGTCAGCATGTTGTTCACCGCCACCGGCAGCGTGCGGGTTTCGCGCCCCGCCAGCACCATGGCGAAGATGAAATTGTTCCAGGAAAAAATGAAGGACAGGATGGTGGCAACGGTGATCCCAGGCCGCGCCAGTGGCATCGCCACATAACGAAACGCCTGCCAGATCGTGGCACCATCCACCAAAGCCGCTTCTTCCAATTCCGGCGGCAGGCCTTCAAAGAAGGAAATCATCACCCAGACCACAATCGGCACCGTGATCACCAAATGGGTAATCACAATCGGTGTCAGGCTGCCGGTCATACCAAGCCATTGGAAAAGCAAAAACAGCGGGATCAGATAAGAAAGCCCCGGCGTGATGCGCGCAATCAGGATCAAGGCTGCAGCGCGCATGGCGTGCATCTTGGCAATGCCATAGCCCGCCGGCACGCCAATCAGCAGCGCAATCCCGGTCGCGCCGAAGGACACCACAATGGAATTCCAGGCAAATCGTAGGAAATCATTGCGCGCGAAAACCTCCCGGTAATTGTCCAGCGTCGGTGATTGCGGGATGAAGACCGGCGGCCAATCCGTATTGTCCATCTCATTCTTGAAGGATAGGGACAGCATCCACAGGAAAAAGAGGATGGCCGGCGAAATCAGCACCAGCACCGAAAACCCAAAGCCGATATTGCCGATCAGCCGGCGCAGCCGATACTGCGCGGGGCTGCGCTTTGCTTCCACACTCATGTCATTTTCACCCGCTGACGTGTCCATAACAGCAGCGCGGCCAGCGCCAGGATGATCACGAAGAACACCACCACCACGGCTGAGGCATAGCCGACATTGTAAAAGGCGAAGGCTTGCAGATAGAGGAAAATATTGATCGTCTCACTGGCTGAACCCGGCCCGCCCTGGGTGATGACATAGATCGTGTCAAACGCCTTCAGCGCATCAATGCAGCGGATGATCAGCGCCACGACAATAAAGGGCATCAGCAAGGGCAGCGTGATGTGGCGAAAGGCCTGCCAGCCATTGGCGCCATCAATCTTCGCGGCCTCATAAGGATCAACCGGCAGGGAAGCGAGGCCGCCCAGGATCAGCAACATCACCAAGGGTGTCCAATGCCAGACCTCTATCATCACCAGCGTCGGGATCACCGTACTGGCGCTATAGATCCACATGCTGGGCGGCAGGCCGACCTGGGCCAGAAGCCAATTCAGTACGCCAAGCTGCGGGTGGAAGGTCATGGTCCAAACCAGCGCAACCGCAACGGGCGTTGCCATCATGGGAAGAATGAAAATCGTGCGTGCCAGGCCACGCAGCGGGAATTTGCGGTTGAAGGCAAGCGCCGCCGCCAAGCCCAACACCATAGGGATCACCACCGCCAACACCGTATAGAATAGCGTGCGCAGCATGGCCCAGCCGAAGCGGGAATCAGAAAACAGCTTGATGTAATTATCGAACCCGACCCAGCGGCGCTCCCCGCCCAGATGCCAATCATGGGCGGAGACATAGATGGTAAAAATCCAGGGAAAGATGATGACCGCTAGCACCACCACCGCCGCCGGCACAATGAACCAGCCATAATTCCGGGCGTAGTTGCGTGTCCGCTGAGCCCGTGCGGGGCTCGCGGCGATGGTTTCAGCTTGCTGCATCAGTTTGCGCTAGCCTCAGCTTTCCCGCTCGCTTTGTTCCAGCACCGGGCGGAATTCAGCCGTGGCGCGGCGCAATTCTGTCGCCACATCCGAACCGCTGATGGTGTTGGTAAGCGCCGTACCGATCACGTCACGGAACTGCGTCACCGGCACAATTTCCGGCAGACCCGCGCGTGCGATCTTGGCGCTTTCATTCAGCGTCTGGAAGAATTCGCGCGGGAAGGTGCTGGCAGCAATCGCCTGTTCATTGCCGAAGGGGCTGCTGCGCGCCGGCACGCCGGCACCGCTTGTCAGGAAGCGCAGTTGGTTTTCCTTGCCAAGCGCCCATTGCAGATAAAGCCAGGCGGCGCCCTTTTTGCGTGACGCTTCCGGAATGCCATAGCCCGCGCCGAATAGGCAGCAATGATGATTGGCGCCGCGACCCTTCGGCACCAGCGCATAGCCAACCTTACCCGCCACGCGCGACCGGGCACGATCTTCGAGCGGCGCCGCAAAACCAATGCCATCAATCCACATGGCCGCGCGGCCCTGCATGAAGGTGGTTTGGCATTCATTCCAATTGAAGCCGATGGATCCGGGCGGCGAGACATCGCGCAGGAACTTCTTATACATCTCCCCGGCCCAGATCGCGTCATCCGTATCCGTGATCAGCTGCCGATTGGCGTTGATCATGTCGCGCTGCGCGGTGCCGAGCAGATAGCTGGACCACAGCACCACATTGGCATTCTTCAAGCCGCGCCCGACATGGCCATAAATCTGGCGGGATGGGTCGGTCAGCGCGCGGGCGGCTTCGAACATGCCATCGAAGGTCGTTGGCACCGCGATATTCTTCGCCGCCAACAATTCCTTGTTGTAGTAGAGGATGAAGTAATCCGCGAAGGCCGGCAGCGAATCCATCCGGCCATCAGCTTGCGTTGCATATTGCACCATGCCGGCGCCAAAATCGGCGAAATCAAAATCAGGCGCGGTGATGGATTGATCCGCGATCAACGCCTTGATGTCTGTGTTCCAGCGCGCCTTGCCAACTTGCCGCTTATTCACGTGCAAGCTGAGTTCCGCCACATCAAAGGAAGGTCTGCCAGAAGCATATTCAACAATGATCTTCTGGCGATGCTGCTGTTCCGGCACCACTTCAATGCCGCAGCGAATGCCGGTCAGGTCTTCGAATTCCTTGTTCTGGCGTTGCAGCAGCAAGCCGCGCGGTGATGTTTGCAGCGTTACTTCAATGCGTTCGCCCGCGAAGCGCTTCCAATCGAAGCGGCTTTGCGCATTGGCCTGCCGCACAAAGGCAGGCGCGCCGAGCAAGGCAGCAGTTGCGCCAAGCGCTTGGCGGCGCGTGATCTGATTGGCCATCTTCTGGACTCTCCCTTTTGCGGGCGGCTTCGGTGCCGCCCTTTCAGGGATGATCCTTCACGCAACCGCGCCCCACTGCAAGCGGCAATTAGGTAGCCTCGCGCCGCATGGCCTCCAGCACCATGGGATCGGTGATGGGGCTGGTATCCCAGGGCGGCGGCGGGGGCGGGTCCAGTGTCTCAAAGACGGTGGAGAGTTCGATATTCCCGGCATCGGCAGGGCGCGGATAAGGGGTCGGGTCCGGCGCGCCCGGCATTTTGGGCCGGCCAATGCCGATGAAGAAATCCTCAAGCCCCGCCGGGATCAGCAGCCACAGGAATCGGAAGGGATGGGCGCCATCATTAATGAAGCCATGCCGGATATGGGGCGGCGCCACCATGAAGCTGCCGGTCGGGATGCGCCGCACCACGCCATCCAACCGCCCCAGCGCTTCCCCGGCCACCACCCAGAAAATCTCGGTCTGTGCCGGGTGGGCGTGTTCGCGGATTTTGCCAAGCGGCGGCAATTCCTGAAGCCCAGCCGAAAATCCCGCCGGCATGCCCGCCATGTGGGGTGAGGTCAGTACCTCAATCCACCCATTGGCCGGTTGCGGCTGCCAATGTTGCGCCCCGCCGCCCGGCGGGACCAAAACGAAACCACCGGATTCGGACATAGGAAATCCCATCAATGCAGGCGGGGGCGCTTCAGGAATTGCGCCCGATCAGCTGAGGTAATGGTCACATCGCGCCGGGCCTTGCCGCGGCTGACGTGCAGGTGAACATTCACCCCAGCCGGGCCAGTCGCCCAGATGGCGCGCCAGAAATCGGCCAATTCACCGACTTCGATGCCTTCCACCTTAAGGATGCGGTCCCCATTGCGTAGCCCCGCTGCCTCGGCCGGGCCAGAAGGGGCAAGGGAAGCCACGGAAATCCCTTCCTCATCCTCGGTCGCGTACAGCCCAAGCCAGGGGCGCGGCGGGCCGGGGCGGCGGCCTTGCGTGATCAGATCATCCAGCACGGGGGTCAGCTGATCCACCGGTACCACCATGTTCAGGTCCAACCGGCGCCCTTCCTCACCCTGCTGCAGAATCAAGGAACCAATGCCAACAAGCTTGCCATCCGGGCCGAATAGTCCCGCACCGCCCCAGGAAGGATGCGCGGGTGCTACGAAAAGCGCATCTTCCATCAGGTATTCCCAATAGCCAGCAAAGGGCTGGCGCGCGACCAGCTTGCCCGCCACCGCATGGGCGCGCCCGCCGGCTGCCGCCATCACGGTCGCGGCACCGATTTTCAGGCTTTCGCTATGGCCAAGGGTCGCCGGCTTCAACGGAATGCTACCCAAAGCCTGTACCAGGGCGAAGCCGGTTTCCTGATCAACCGCCAGCGCATGGCCCGCAACGGCGCGGCCTTCGGCGGTAGTGATCCAGATGGTCTCAGCCTCGCTCACCAGATAGCCGACGGTCAGCACCAGGCCATCGCCAATCAGCACGCCGCTGCCTTCGCGTTCGGTGCCCAGCACGCGTGCGGTGAAGGCATCCGGCGGCACCTGGCTGCGCAAGCCGACCACGGCGCGATAGGCCTGATCCAGGTCGAAGCCATGCTCCGAAGGGTCGGGCTGCAAATGCTCGGGGATATCCCAGTCTTCGTCGGCCATGTTTTCTCGGATGAAAGTAAGGGCGCCCTATAACACAGGCATTGTATCGGGTCAGGTTACCGGATTTGGCAGCGGCGCCAAGGCCGGGCAAGATAACGAAAAGTTGCCCCGAGGCTCGGGGTAAGGGGGTAGACATGCTGTTGCGTTGGGTTTTGACCGTTGCGATTCTGATACTGGCCCCGCTGACGCCGGCAATTGCCTATCCCGAAAGGCCGATCCGCGTCATTGTCCCCTATGCTGCGGGTGGCGCCACGGATGTGGTGGCCCGCGTAGTGGCTGAAGCCATGGCGCCGATCCTGCCTCAGCCGCTGATCATCGAAAATCGCGGTGGGGCTGGCGGGATGGTAGGGGCCGAAGTCGTGGCCCGCGCGCCCGCCGATGGCCATACGGTGCTGTTCAACAATACCGGCCATGCGGCTTTGCGCGTACTGGTGCCCAACCCGCCGATTGACCCCATCACCAGCTTGCAGGCCATGGCGGTGGTGGCGGAATCCCCCATTGTCATGCTGGTGGCGAATAATGTGCCGGCCAATAATCTGCGCGAATTCACGGCACTGGCGCAGGCGCGGCCCGGACAATTGGATTACGGCAGTTCCGGCGGTGGCGGCATTCTGCAAATGGCAGCCCTGCTTTATCTGAAAGCCACCGGGGTGCAGTTGAATGAAGTGCCCTATCGCGGCGGCGCGCCTGCCACGCTTGACCTTGCTGCCGGGCGCATTGCCATGATGTTCGATGCGGGCCTGACGGGGTTTCAAACCGCGCGGGGCAATCAGGCGCGTGCCTTTGCGGTAACCACGCCGCACCGCAATGCCGCCAACCCCGATGTGCCCACCTGGCGCGAAGGCGGCGTGGATGCGGAAATGAGCGTCTGGCAGGCGGTTTTTGTGCCGAGCGCAACACCGCGCGACCGGCGCGAAATCCTGAATATCGCCATCAACCGCGCGCTTGGCCAGGAAGCCTTACGGAAGCGCTTGGGTGATCTGGGTGCTGACCGCATCCTCAGCCTGAATGTGGCCGAAAGCGAAGCCTATATGGCCAGCGAAGTGACGCGCTGGGAAGCACTGCTGAAGCGCTGAGCAATGCCGGAGCCACTACCAGAAGCAATCACCGCCGGGCTTGTCGCCATGGGGCTGCTCGCCCCCGGCCAGCTTCTGCAGGGTGAGGCGCTGGCGGGTGGTGTTTCTTCCGATATCTGGCGCCTTACCTTGCCCGATGGACGCGATATCTGCGTCAAACGCGCGCTTCCTAAGCTGAAGGTCGCTGCCGATTGGCGCGCCCCAGTCGTGCGCAATATCTACGAAGCGCGCTGGCTGACCGAGGCAGATCGTGCCCTGCCCGGCGCCGTGCCGAAACTGCTCGGCCAGGATGAGGCGACGGGCGCGCTAGCCATGGCGTTCCTCTCGCCAGCGGATCATCCGGTCTGGAAGGCGCGGCTGCGTGATGGCCATGCGGATGCGGCTTTCGCGGCTGAAGTCGGGCGGCGCATCGCTGCCATTCATGCCCATGCCGCCGCACAGCCAAGTTTGGCGGAGGCCTTCCCGACAGATGAGATTTTCCACGCCATTCGGCTGGAACCTTATCTGCTGGCGACCGCGCGCGCGCATCCGGATGTAGCTGCGGTGTTGGAAGACATCGCAGCCGTTACCGCGCGCAGTAAACGGACTTTGGTCCATGGTGATGTGAGCCCGAAGAATATCCTCTGCGGGCCTTCGGGCCCGGTGTTTCTGGACGCGGAATGCGCCTGGTGGGGTGACCCCGCTTTTGATCTTGCCTTTTGCCTCAATCATCTTTTGCTGAAATGCTTATGGACGCCGAGCGCCAGCGCCCGCTTCATGGCCTGCTTCGAAGCGCTTTCGGCACGCTATCTGGCGGGCATCACCTGGGAAGCGGCGGATGCGTTGGAAGCCCGCGCAGCGCGGTTGCTGCCGGGGCTTTTCCTTGCGCGGGTAGATGGCAAAAGCCCGGTCGAATATCTGACTGCGGACCATGACAAGAATCGGGTGCGTCGCGTAGCCTGCGAGTTATTGGCCAAGCCGGTGGATCGCCTGATGGCGGTGCGCGCGGCCTGGGGGAAAGAAATTGGCGCATGAGCAGCACCATCATCACCGCAATTCATGGCCGCCGCGTTTGGGATAGCCGTGGCAGACCGACCGTGGAAGCGGAAATCACCCTGGCTGGTGGTGCCAAGGGCCGCGCCATTGCCCCCGCAGGCGCCAGCACCGGCAGCGGTGAGGCTTTGGACAAGCGCGATGGCGGCGCAGCTTTTGGTGGTTATGACGTGACGGGCGCCGTGGATGCCGTGAACCGCGAATTGGCCCCTGCCCTGCTTGGAATGGATGCGCGCGCACAAGCAGCCTTGGATGCGCGGTTGATTGCGCGGGATGGCACGCCGCAAAAAACGCGCCTTGGCGCCAATGCCACACTCGCGGTTTCCATGGCCGCAGCGCATGCCGCCGCCGCAGCCTCTGGCCTGCCACTATGGCGCTATCTGGGTGGTGATGCGCAGGATGTTTTGCCGCTGCCGCAAATCCAAATTCTGGGCGGTGGCGCCCATGCCGGGCGGCGCGTGGATATCCAGGATTTCCTGGTGATGTGCCCGGCTGCCACCAGCTTTGCCGAGGCTTTGGATTGGACCGCGGAAGTCTATCGCGCCGCCGGCGCCATCATGAAGCAGCGCGGGCTTTTGCAAGGGGTCGCCGATGAAGGTGGCTGGTGGCCGGCCTTCACCGCCAATGAACAGGCTTTGGAAACCCTTGTCGCCGCCATCGAAAAAGCAGGTTTCACGCCAGGGCGGCAAGTGGCGATTGCGCTTGATATTGCGGCGACGGATTTCGGCAAGGGCGGGCGCTATAGGCTGGGGTTGGAAGGCCGCGAACTCGGCACAGATGAGATGATCCGCATGTTGCTCGGCTGGATCGCTGCCTATCCCATCGCGTCCATCGAAGACCCGCTGGCGGAGGATGACGCGGCGGGCTTTGCCGCCTTCACCCGCGAAGTGGGCGAGCGCATTCAGGTGGTGGGCGATGATTTCCTGGTAACGGATGCCGCGCGGGTGCGCCGGGCTGCCGCGATCGGTGCCGCCAATACCGTACTGATCAAACCCAATCAGCGCGGCACGCTGACGGAAGCCAAAACCGCCTGGGATGCTGCGCGGGAAGTGGGCTTCGCCGGCATTGTCAGCGCCCGTTCCGGCGAGACCGAGGATATCACCATTGTCCACCTCGCCATGGGATGGGGCGTTGGGCAATTGAAGGTGGGGTCCTTCACGCGGTCCGAACGTATGGCCAAGTGGAATGAGGCTTTGCGCATGGAAGAAAGCCTGGGCGGGCGGGCGCGTTTTGCCGGCGCCGCTTACCTCGGGCGGTCGCGATCATGAAGGTGCTGCTGCATTATGATGCCGGGCCAGGGCTAGCCGCGCAGCTTGCCACGCTTGGCGGCCTTGAGCTGACCATCTGCCCGGAAGCCGATACGGCGCGCTACGCTGCCTTGCTGCCAGACGTGGATGTGATTTGGCATGTTTTGCGCCCGATTACCGCCGCTGATATCGCCGCCGCGCCAAAACTCCGCCTGATTCAGAAAATCGGCGTTGGCGTGAACACCATTGACCTGGAAGCGGCCCGCGCGCGTGGCATTGCTGTGTGCAACCTGCCGGGGACGAATAGTCGGGCGGTGGCGGAAATGACGCTGCTGCTGATGTTAGGGGCGCTCCGCCGCGTCGCTCATCTGGATGCTGAAACCCGCGCGGGGCGGGGCTGGTCGCAGCCCACCGCCTTGCAGGATGGGCTTTTCGAATTGGCGGGACGCAAGGTGGGCTTGGTCGGCTATGGCGCGGTGCCGAAAATTTTGGCCCCGGTATTGCAGACCCTGGGGTGTGAGGTTCTCTATACCGCGCAGTCACCGAAGCCGGACGCCATTGGCAGTTTCCGTTCCATGGGCGCGCTACTAGCCGAAAGCGACATTGTTTCGCTGCATATCCCAGAAACACCAGAAACGCGTGGCCGCATCAATGCGGTTGCCATTGCCCGGATGAAGCCAGGTGCTGTGCTGGTGAATACGGCGCGCGGGGGCTTGGTGGATCAGGCGGCGCTGGTTGCAGCGCTAAGGTCCGGCCATCTGGCCGCAGCGGGGCTGGATGTCTTCACCGCCGAACCGGCAGACCCCGCCGACCCATTGCTTTCCCTGCCCAATGTCGTGCTGACGCCGCATGTGGCCTGGCTTACCACTGGCACTTTTGCCAGGTCCTTCAGCATCGCGGCTGAGAATTGCCGCCGCCTGGAACACGGCCAGCCCCTACTGCATCAGGTGGCTTGATGGCACAGCATCGAGCTGCCGCCACTGGCTGAATATTCGACCCTGGGTTGAATTTTGACTGGCTCCACCAATGAAAGTTTCGCCAATGGGGCGAGCAACATTTTATCATTCTCAAAAACCGCGAGAAATCTTTTCAAAAATACTTTTATTCTGTTAACTCTATGCCATGTCGAATGACCTCGAAGATCTGGACCGATTCAAGGCGGCGTCCTTTGAGCCGCTGAGCTTTCGTGAAAGAGGCACAACTGTGCCCTTCACGACATCGCTGCTGGTTAATGCACGTATCCGCGAAGCCAAAGCGGGCCAGGGTTTCGAAATGGTTGTGGTCAATCCATCAGGTGGGCGTGGGGCGCTTATCCTGCCCTGGGAAGCGCTCACGACCATATGTTCGCCAAGTTTATTCGACCGCCACTTATGGGAAAGCCTAGCCAAGGCTGAGGATATTTCACCCATTGGGATTCGGAGAGAGGCGCAAAGGCTTGCCATGCAGAACCTGGCTGGCAAGCACGCAGCGGCAGCGGCGCGCGATGCCGAACGGCGTGAACAGGCAAGCCAGCGTCTGGTGCGGTCCATGCTGCTGGAAAGCCTGATCAATTCCACACAGGGATCGTCTCAGGCGGCGGGACGTTTGGCAGAATTGGATCCCGATGCCTTCAACAAACTGGCCCGGCGGGCGGTGGTGAAATCCGCCGAAACCGCCCGGGTACCCTTGGCGGAATTCGCCGATGATCTTGAAGAATTGATCGAATTATTGAGCGGCGCGGTACCACAGGTTGAAGGTGAAGATGCCCGGCTTCGGCAGATATTGGCCGATCTTGCGCGGGTGACCGATGAAATGGCCAAATGGGCCCATAAGCACCCACCGGAGAGCATCCAGTTCCACGCCGCGCGCTTTGTTGATCAGACGGCGCGGCAGACAATCGAATGTGCTGAATTTGTCTTGGCGGCAACCGATGCGCTGATTGCGAATATCGGCCTGCTGGCACCAAACTGGAAAACTGACCGCGATATTGTCTTTGATCGCGCCATACGCCCCGAATTGGTACTGGATGGCTGGCGAACACCCATAGCGCTGTGGGACGCAGCCGGGCCCAACCAGCGTGCCGCAACAATAGTGGAAATAGCGCTGATTGCGCCAATCCTGCCGCGGGAAGCGAAGGCTTGGCTTGGCAAGGGTGGGGAGTGGTTTGATGTCCCGCGGCGTGTCACAACTGCGGTCAGGGAGAAATCCGATTGGCGTAGCGGCAATTCCCTGGACTTGGTCGCGCGCACCGAGAATTTGGTGAGCTTTTCGCCAGCCTATCAAAATAAAGTTGCCGCCATTGGACAGGTGCAGACCAAAACGCGCCTTACACGCCCCGCACCACGGGACAACACCGATGCGGAAAAACATGAGACCAAGGGCCAATCCGGTGCCGTTCCACCGAATGTGGCGATGGGATCAACGCAGCCTGAATCCGCATCCGGCCGGCGCAGTCGCACCCGGACAAACCGCGCCATCGCCAATCAATTAGAAGTCGCTTCCGATGACGCACTCACCAAGATCGTTGCCGTGGTGGACGGGCTTGGCAACCCTGAAATGCGTTTGCGCATTCTGGGCCCATCATTGCATCGGCTAAAACGACTACGCCCGCCAAGGCTGGTTAGCCTGATGCGCCTGCTTTTCCTGCCGCTTTCAGGTGCTTTGATGGATACGGCGAAGTGGGACCAGTTGGAAGGGCGCATCCCACGTTCGGCGATCACGCCATTGATGGATACTCTGGACCCGGCGCTTGAGCCGAAAGTCGAATTCTTCGACCGGCAGCTGCGTGGCAAGACCTTTGATGACGCTGAATTGGTGGGCCAGGTGGGGCGTGAGCTTTGGCACATAGCCGCCGATGCAGGGCCACGCTTGCGGTCCAGTCCCTTCTGGAAGAATGCCGGCCTCGACCCCGCTGATATTGACACCATCGTTTCACTCGCCCTGGGTCTTTGGCAGCACGGGGAGGAGATTTGGAACGGCATGCAGGAAGCCGCCGGGCAGGGCAGGCCGGAAGTGCTGCGCGCTGCGCTGATGGCACCGGCAAAGGACGGCAGGGCGGTTTTTTCGGCAGCGCTTGAGGCAGTGCTCCAGCGCGCGCCGCGACCTTCAATCTTCGCGCCGCTTTTGCAGGATATGCCCGCCCAGATTTCTGACATCTTCGAAAACCTGCTGATGCAAAGCGTTGGCAATACTCTGGAAGAACTACCGGAGATTGATTTCGCGGCAGGCGCACAACTTTCAGCCGATCTTGGCGCGCTGATTAATGCGCTTGAAGACTGGCATATGACGACCAGAAGATTGGATGCCAAGGAACTTTTCGCGCATCGGCGCCTGCTTGATCAATACTGCCTTGCCACTTATCGCGAAGTGGTTTCGGTTCATGTGATCCAGGCACTTTTGGCAGTACATAGCGGCCAATCGGCAACTTTGCCTGAAATTGAAGCCATGGCGCAGATTGCGCGCAGCCTTGAAGAAACCGGCAAGCGTTTTGGCGCGCCGCAAGGCTATGACGCCATACAGGAAGAATTCCACACGCAGATGGAAAATGCGCAGCGGGACCATGCCCCAATGGCCGCTTTTGCGAGCGAAATCGCGCGGATCCGAGAGATCTTGATAGGGCGCGACGCAGCTGACCGCTTTCTTCTACGCACCCGTCGCCAGGGCTTAGGCACCAAATAGTACATAGCCGGGAAAGCCAAGAAATTCTAATGGGCTGGGTCACGCACCGCCATTTTGCTGATAGGCGATGATGCGTTCACGCAAACGAACACGACGCATGGTGTGCGACAACGCATTGCGTTACGTGATAAAAAAATCACAAAAAGCGCCTCAGGCAGAAAGACGCAAACAGACATCAGCTTTTGATTTTCCACTCAAATCAATATCTAGCGCGGCTGACGTCAAACCACCCTACCTCATATTGTTCGTAGACAGTTTGTCGTGCCGCACTCAAAAAACTCTTGGTTAAGCAAGCCTCCTTCGCGTAAACTTTTCGTTAAGGTTTACCTTATAGGTTAATTAAAGGTGACCTGCCCCCGCCCGTTCTCGGTGGGCGAGTTCGCGTCGAAAAAGCATTTTGTCGGATGAGCGCAAAAACTGCGCCGGGAACTTGAGGCTTCTGGCGAAGGTACCATTATGTCTGGTGCGCAGGTTGATTTGGAGCGATTCCGGTTGGATTCCCCCGAGCCATTGAGCTTCAGGGAAAGGGGCGCCACCGTACCTTTCACGACACCCATTCTGTTGAATGCGCGCATCCGCGACGCAGATATCGGCCACTCCAGGGAAATGGTGGTGGCCAATCCATCCGGCGGGCGCGGCGCCTTCGTGCTGCCATGGTCCGCCATGCCGGAGATCTGCGCACCCACACTTTATGACCGCCATCTTTGGAACAACCTGAACGACGCTGAAGATATCTCGCCCATCGGCATTCGCCAGGAAGCCCAGCAGCTAGCGGCGCAAGGCTTGGCGGGCCGCCATGCGGCAACCGCCGCGCGCGAAGCGCAGCTACGTGATAAAGCTGCGCAACGACTGATGCGATCCATCCTTCTGGAAGGCCTGATCGCCTCAACAGAAACGCCCGAGGAGAAAGCCAACGCAGCCCAGGCGGTCGAAGCTTCCGCCCGGGCCAATCGGCATGAGCGTGCCTTGATGCGGGCATCTGCAATCGCGGAGGTGCCCTTCGCGGAATTCGCCACTGATCTGGAAGCACTTGCTGTCGCCTTGAGCGGCGCAACGCCTGAAATCTCAGGGGAAGAGTCGCGCTTGCGGCAAATGCTCGGCGGGCTTGGACGAATGGCCAATGGTATCGCAAACTGGGTCAATGAGGAAAATGAAACAGGCCCTCATAATCTGGCGGCGCATTTCATTTATCAGAGCGCCCGTCAAACTATGGAATGCGCTGAAAAGGCCCTGTCTGCTACCAATAAAATGATTGTTGATTTCGGCCGATTGGTTCCCCATTGGAAGACTGAAAAAGAAAAGGTTCTTGAACACGCCAGGATACCCGATTGGGTCATGGATGGCTGGCGCACACCTTTGGTGCTTTGGGAAACAACCGGCCCGGCAGAACGCCGCGCAGCGATTTGGGAATTGGCTGTCATAGCGCCGGTGTTGCCGCGTGAAGCGAGGGCATGGCTCGGCAAAACGAGTGATTGGCGCGAAACGCCTACGCGCGTGACGCAGACAGTCCAGGAAAAGACGGATTGGCGCAGCGGCATCCAGATGAATATGGTCGCCCGCAACGAAAATCTGCTCGGCTCGGCGATTTCTTTCGAGAATCAAGTTTTGCCAATGCGGCTTTCCGGGCGGCTAGATACCGCGCCCCGCATCAGGGACAGGACCAAAGCCAAACGGGCAAGGGAAGCCACCAAGCGTAAGCAGGAGGCGCTCAGCCCCGAAGACAACGGATCAATCGCAGGCAATGTCCAGCAAACCGGCTCAAGCGGGATGCTGCAAGCCTTGGGCGGCATAGGTGAAGTGCTTGCCACTGCGCCTGATAAAAAACTGCTCAAGATCGTGTCTTTGGTTGATCGCCTTGCCAATGCCGAAATCCACCAGCGCCTTCTGGGGCCATCGCTGCCACGGCTCAGGCTTTTGAAGCCACCAAGACCCGCCAGCTTGAAGCGGCTTTTGCTTCTTCCCCTTTCGGGGGCCCTGACAAATGAAGCCGAGTGGCGCCAAACAGGGGCTCAGATCCCGCGTTCGGCCATCAGCCCGCTGATGGAGGTACTATGCCCCGCCTTGGGTATGGAGGCTGACACTATCAGGCAACAATTACGCGGGGTGATGCTGGAAGAACCTGAAGTTGTGGATCGTTTTGGCCGCAAGCTTTGGCTGCTTGCCGCAGAAGCGTCACCAGGGCTGTCGCGCCCGGGCGCCAGCCTGTCGCAAGCCGGCCTCTCGGAAAAGGATTTTCGGGCGATTATCGGCCTGGCGGGGGGCATTTGGCGTCACGCGGGGCCACTTTGGGATGCCATGCAGAAAATCGGCCAGGGATGTTCGCCTGATGAGCTGCACGCCGCATTGATTGGCCCCGCCGAGGAAGACCGAAAGCTTTTCGCCGCTGCGCTTGCCACGCTTATGCTGCGCGCGCCCCATCCGGCAGTATTCGCCCCGCTTCTTAAGGATAAGCCCATCCCCAATGCGGCGGTGGTGGAAGATATGCTGAACAACTGGGTGGCTGCCGCCTGCCTTGAATTGGCCGAAACTGAATTTGAGGCGGGAGCACGCCTGGCAGCGCAGACCCTGATGGTGTTGGAAGAACTGGAAGCGGTCCCACGACGACAATCCAGCCTGGCCGCGACCGAGCTTATGACGCACCGGCGCCATCTTGATCAGTTCTGCCGGCTCACCTATCGCGAGATAGTTTCTGTGCATGTCACCCAAGGCTTGCTCAATCTCCAGGAAAATGAGCTCGATCAATTGAGCGATATCGAAGCCATGGCCCGGGCAGCCCGCAGCCTTGAAGATACCGGCCAGCGCGTCGCGACTTCGCAAAGCTACAGCGCCATAAGGGATGAATTCCACACCCGCATGGAAAGGGTGCTATATTCCAGCGCTCCGCCGGCGGTTTCGGCCACAGATGTCGCGCGGGTTGAAGACATTCTCATGGAACACAAGGCAGTCAAAGCTTCCAAGGGGTCAGGGGCCGGCAAGGGGCTTAAGCGCCGATGAGCCGGGAGCGGGAGAGCTGGTGGCTCGATCGCTGCTGGCGGTTCCGGAGAGCAGCGTGAAGCCGCCCACCACATATGGCGCTCGTGGTGCCTGGGCGCATTCCGGGGGAGGCAAAGATCAGCATGAATGGCACCACCAGGATACGCGAAGGGGGAGAATGACCGCATCAACGATAAGATCAATCAAAATGAAACATTCCACGGTTGATTATAGCGAACTGATAAGGGGTATAGATTACTTATGGTTGATACTCTGAATGTAACAACAACTCAAAGGGTAGACTCCGTGGCTTCGGGGTGGGTCGCCCGCAGTGAAGCCTTGATTTATCTGGTTTTGCCTGTCACGAGCCATTAGGCAGTAATCTAATGACCATCCAGGTGGGACTTGTCTGAAGGAACAACAACGGATCAGCTGATGCCGGTGCGCGAGGAAGTTGCTTCCTTCGCCATGCTTGGCGCCGGCGTGCCTTTCACCAGCCCAAGGCTGCTTGGCGCCCGTATCAGACTGCTTCCGCGCCAGCGTGACTTTGAACTCGTGCTGCTCAACCCTGCACAAGCCAAAGGCAGTTACATCATCCCCTGGAAGGGTTTGCCGGAGATCGGGTCCCCCACCCTTTATGATCTGCGGCTTTGGGAAGCACTTTCAAAGGCGAAGGAAATTCACCCAACCGCGATCCGCCGTGAGGCGATGGTCGTATCCGCTGAAGGTCTGGCGGGGCGGCACGCCGCCAATACCGCGCTGGAAGCCTTGAAAGAGGAAAGAGAGAATGAGGGGCGGCTGCTGGCCGCCTTCGCCGGGCAATGCCTGGGCGGCCCGCCGGCCAGCATGCCCTTTGCGGCTAAAGTGCATCCGGATGAACGCCAGCACGTGCAGGCCCTGCAATCGCTTTCCGCACGTTCGCCCGCGTTGATGGAACATCTCCACGCCCTTGCCGCGACAGTTTCCTTTATCGGCCCTGGGAATCAATCTGGCGCTTCGCCGCTCAGGCGGTTGATGGCTGAAATCTCGGTCATGATTGGTGAAATGCGCGCCTGCCTGCGGGATGGTGATCAAGGCAGCGAAGGGGTGGCCCTGCGCTTCCTGATTGAGGCCAGCGAAACAACACTGCACTACGCTGAACTTGCCATCACCGACATCGAAACCAGACTTGGCGATGTTGTTGACCTTTTGATGCGCCCCACAGCTGACGCTTCAAAAATACTGGAACGCGCGCGGCGCCCGGAATGGATCCTTGATGGATGGGGGATATTGGTCGCGCTATGGCGCCGCACTGATTCGCTCATGCGCAGCAGCATCATCTGGGATCTTGTTTCATTAGTACCGGCAATGCCGCGCGAACTTCATGAATGGTTCTTGCCGGAACAGACCAGAAAGGCCCCGGCCAAGCTTTCACGCGTTATCGCCTTGGCGACGGACTGGCGTACGGGACAGACCCTAGAGCTTACTGCGCGTAACGAATATTTGATCAGCTTCAGCCTGCATTATGAAAACCGCATGACGCCGATAGGCCAATTCCTGCGTAGCCAATCACGTATCCGGATTCCGAAATATCGCGGCAGCAGCCGGTCGCTGACCCGCGTCGGCATCAAGGGGGCCGCCACAAACCATCCGATGCTGCAAGGCTTCGGCGAATTGATGGAAAACTTGGGCAGTATCAGCGACGATAACCTGCTGCGCATCATCGCGATGATTGATAGGTTGCCGGAACGCAGTAAGCTGGACCCCCTATTGACCGATGCACGCCCCAGGCTTGCGCAGCTTCGTCCACCCCGCCCGGTAACCTTCACGCGGCTTCTTTTTCTGCCGCTTGCCGGGGCGCTGGTTGATCAGGCTGATTGGCGGCGCGAACCGGAAACAATCCCGCGCACCGCACTGCATGTGATTTCTGGCCTGATCAGTGATCTGTTGGGGGAAGCTTCGCAAGGCCTTGCGGAGGCACTGCGGCCGGCTGTATTTTCTGACTTCGCAATAGTCGAGAGATTCGGTCGCCCATTATGGGAAGGCGCGGCACGGGTTGGCGAACGCATCAACCCCGACAAGCGCTGGGCGGATGCGGGCTTTTCGCCGGAAGATTTCCGTAGCGTCATGCGTCTTGCCACTGGCGTATGGCGACATTCCGGTGCCATTTGGGACGTTCTGCGCCTAGGGGATTCGCCGGTTGCCGTTGACGCCATCAAGGTGGCGCTCTCCGGCCCGGCAAGCGACAGCCAGGCTGTTTTTTCTGCAACCTTCAGGACCCTTCTACGCGCCGTGCGCAATCCATCGGCCTTCGCGGCCATTGTAGCAGGCGGTATGCCACCCGGCACATCCGAGATTGTGATCGAAAATCTTGAGGATTGGATTGAAGGCGCCTTGCCAAGATTAGTGGATTACGACCCTTCCGAAGCTGCAGAACGCGCCGAAGAGTTGGGCAAAATGGTCGAGACACTGGGCCAGACGCCGTTCTTCCAGATACCGCGGCGCCGCAAGCAGCTTTCCGGTTTCTTTTGGCGCCTTGAACAAAATTGTCGCGCGATTTTGCTTGAAATTGTTAACGAACAGATATTGCCAGCCATTACACCCTCATCGGCGCCTTTCTCTGACTTGGCTTTTGCACAATTGGAACGCCAGTCACGCGCGGCGCGTCGGCTTGAGCTTCTGGGCCGGCATTTCGGCAATGATCCAAGCTATGAGGAAACCCAGCAGCGCGTGATTAAGGCTTTTATTGCTGCCAAAAAGGCCCCGGAAGGGCTTGCGATTTCATCCGTTGATTTGCTGCGGCTTGGCGAGATTCTGCTGGGCCGCGAAAAGGCGCGCGCCCTTCTTTCGGCCTGAAGCCATCGTAAAGCTAAGCAAACCGAACGCGGACTAGCGCCGGGTTGGCAGGCGCGTGTTGCCACCGATTTCATAGGGCGTGCGAAGCGGCCCGGTTTCACCGCGCGGTGCTTCGGGGTCAAGTGCGCGCAGGCGCTCATCCGCGCGATCTTGATCCAATTCGCGTTGTAGCGTGGACATGGCGCGTTCCGTACCAGCCTGCCCAGTGACTGGCAGGTTGGCAGGGGTGGGCGCCGGGCTTGCGGCGGCGCGTGACGCGGGCGTGCTGGGCGCGGGGGCTGGCGCTTCCGCGCAGGCGCCCAGCGCCAAAATCGCGCAAAACGCCCCGCGCCGGAACATCACAACCGGACGCCGGAAGTGGCGAAGGCGACGTCCGCAGTTTGCTGGACGTTGCGGTCCAGATAAATCGCCGCGCCAATGGCAATGATGATGGCGATGCAAACGCCGCTGATAATGCCGTTCATGGTTTTCTCCCGGGAACCTAGCTTTCAGTGGCTTATGACGGGAACAGGGCCTTTCTGCAAGATTTCTTCTGCCAGCATCAAATCCTCTGGCGCATTGGCGTTGAAGAACGGATCGTAAGGGGTGGCGGGCCAGGCGGCCTCGGCACAACCAAAACGTGCAGTCCAGCGATCAATCTTGCGCTCCCCAGCCAAAAGCGCGGCGCGCAATTCGCCGCGGAGCGCAACAGGCCAAAGTGCCGCCGGCGGGTGGCTTTGCCCGCCTGAGGAAGCCGCAGCCATGGGCACGCCACCCGCTTCCCGCGCGGCATGCAACTGGGCCACGAAATCATTCGGAATAAAGGGGCAATCCCCAGGCACCGAGGCTACCCAAGCCACATCAGGCCGATGCGCCGCCGCCCATTCAAGCCCGGCCAGGATGCCAGCCAATGGCCCGGGATGATCCGGCAGCGGGTCCGCCACCACGGGCAGGCCGAATCGGGCAAAGCGGGCGGGGTCACCATTGGCATTCAGCACCATTGCCGCAACCTGCGGCGTCATGCGCGCCAGCACATGATCCAACAATGGCAGCCCGCCAAGCAGGCGCAGCGGCTTATCCCCGCCCCCCATGCGCCGCGCGAGCCCGCCCGCCAGCACAAGGCCGAGCGTTTCAGCCGCCATCATTCGCTTCCGCTTCGGCACTGTTCTTCCGCCAATGCTTGGCACTTTCTTCTTCCACGTAGCGCAAATCAGCATCGAAAATGATGCGGTCTTCCCCGGCTAGCGCCACAAAGCGCTTGCCCTTGCAGCGCCCAATCAGCATCACACCCGCTTCCTGCGCCAATTCCACGCCCCAAGCGGTGAAGCCAGAACGCGAGACCAGAATGGGAATACCCATGCGCACTGTCTTGATCACCATCTCAGATGTCAGGCGCCCCGTGGTGTAGAAAATCTTATCGCCAGGCGCTTCCTTGTTGCGGAACATCCAGCCCGCGATCTTGTCTACCGCATTATGTCGCCCGACATCTTCCATATAGACCAGCGGTTCATCCTGCCGACACAGCGCACAGCCATGAATGGCGCCGGCTTCCAGATAAAGTGTGGGCAGCGCATTGATCTGATGCAGCAGACGATAAAGCCAGGAAGTACGAAGTTCTGCGCGCGGCAATTTTGCTTCCGCGAAACCTTCCATCAAATCACCAAAGGCCGTGCCCTGGGCACAGCCAGAGGTCAGCGTCTTTTTACGCAACTTCTCCTCATAATCCGTCCGCCGCGCGGTACGTACAATCACCACGCCGAGATCATCATCATAATCAACGCCAATCACGTCATCATCCGCGAGCAGCATGCCCTGATTGAGCAGATAGCCCAGCGCCAAATCCTCTGGCCTGTCGCCAATCGTCATCATGGTCACGATTTCCTGCCCATTCAGAAATAGCGTGAGCGGGCGTTCCACCGTGACACTCGCTTCAACGACGGCGCCTGTATGATCACGCCCCGTCACGCGGCGCGTGAGGCGCGGGTCGGCGGGATCGGGGCGGATGATCAGGGCGTCATGCATGGGCGGAAGATGGGCGGGGTGCGGCGCCGGTGCAAGGATTGCACACCTTACGTTGCTGGCGGCGGCGCGGGATCAAACCCATTAGGCGTGATGCCGCGCGGCCTGATCATGGCGTAGGGCCCGCGCGGCAGGAAGCGCCCGGTGCCTGGTTCCGCCTGCACCTTGCCATCGCGCATCACCACTTCACCACGCCGGATGGTCATGACGGGCCAGCCAGTGACCTCCATCCCCTCATAAGGGGTATAGTCAATCGCGTGCTGCATCAGCGCATTGTTGATGGTGACTTTCTTCTTCGGATCCCACAGTGCCAAATCCGCATCCGCGCCGATGGCAATGGCACCCTTGCGTGGTGCCAGCCCCATCAGCCGCGCAGGGTTGGTGCTGGTGAGCCGCACGAATTCATTCAGGCTGATACGGCCTTTGGAAACGCCTTCGCTGAAAATGATCGGCAGGCGCGCGGTGAAGCCTGGAATGCCGTTCGGGATATCGCGGAACACCGCATCCATGCCGTTCTGGCGCTTGCCGCGATCACCTTCATAGGAAAAGGCGCAGTGATCGGATGAAATCACATCCAAAGTGCCGCGCCTTATCATTTCCCACACACGTTCATGTTCTTCGCGGCTGCGGGGTGCGGGGCTGCACATGAATTTCGCGCCCTCAAAGCCTGGGCGGTCCATGTCGGCAGCGGTCAGGCTGACATATTGCGGGCAGGTTTCACCCCAAACCTTCACGCCGCGCACCTGGGCGCGCGCAATTTCCTCGGCTGCTTCTTCGCAGGAGACATGGAAAATCTGGATCGGCTGATCCACCAATTCAGCGAGTGCAATGGCGCGGTGCGTTGCCTCACGCTCCACCACCGGCGGGCGTGCCCAGGCATGATATTTCGGCGCGGTCATGCCATGCTTCAGTAATTCATGGGTGCGCCAATTGATCGCCTCATAATTTTCGCAATGTACCGTCACCAGGCAGCCAAGCGTGCGCGCCTTGGTGAGGACGCGCAGATATTGCGCGTCATTCAAATGCAAGGGTTCGTAGGTCAGAAATACCTTCAGGCTGCGCACGCCTTCGGCCACCAGCCGCGGCACTTCCTCATCCATCACCGCATCGGTTGGGTCGCTGATGATCTGATGGAAGGAATGGTCAATCATGCCGCGCGCAGCGCGGGCGCGGTAATCCGTATAGCGATCCCAAACGCCATAGCCCTTCCATTGCGGAATGAAGCACACCACAGATGTGGTGCCGCCGGCAAACGCAGCGGTAGAGGCGGTGGCGAAGCTTTCCTCATTCACCGTAATCGGCGGTTCCGCGAGGCCCGTGCTGGCATAGCCACCGCGCGAGGGTTCTTCGATATGGCAATGGCTATCCACGCCACCAGGCAGCACAAGCGTACCGGCGGCATCCACCACCCGCGCGCCATCGGCCAATTTTTCGCCGAGCGCGACAATGCGCCCATCCTTCACACCAATGTCGCAGCGCGCGGTACCGAAGCCAGTCGCGACTTCTCCCCCGCGCACTACAAGGTCAAATTCCGCCATAGTAATCCCCTGTTGTTCAAATGCCTTGAGCAGATCATAGCCTAATAGGGGCTGTTTGCATCAAGCCTTTGCGCCGCGCCGCGCTGCCGCCAGGCCCGCCGCATGGCCGGTGCTGAAACAGGCTTGCAGCAAATAGCCACCCGTCGGCGCTTCCCAATCCAGCATTTCGCCACAGGCGAAAACACCAGGCAAATGATGCAGCATTAGGTCTTCATCCACTGCCGTCCAGGCAAGCCCACCGGCCGAGGAAATGGCGCGCGCAATCGGGAAATAGCCGGTTGCATGCAGGGGCAAAGCCTTCACCAAGCCGGCAAGGTCGTTTTGTTGTGCCCCTGCCTTCAGCGCTTCCTGCACCAGGGCAACGGCAATCGGCGCCAGCCCCGCATTGCGCCGCAAATGGTTGGACAGTGAAAGGCTACCGCGCCGGCCTGCCAGCCGTGCGGCTAGATCGGCAAGGCTGAGATCGGGCCGGAGATCAAGCTGTAACGTGACGCCGCGCTGGCGTTCCAGGGCATCGCGCATGGCGGCACTCAGCGCATAAACCGCACCGCCCTCAATCCCTGCTTCGGTGATCATTGCCTCACCACGCTGCGTGATGCCACCGAAGGACAATGCAATGCGCTTCAGCGGGGTGCCGGCAAAACGCTGACGCAAATGATCAGACCAGGGAATGGCGAAGCCCATATTGGATGGTGCGAAGGGGCGCGTGGCAACGCCAGGCAAAAGCGTAGGCCAGGTGCCATCCGATCCAAGCCGCGGCCAGGAAGCGCCGCCGAGTGCGAGAATGGTGGCAGAAGCTTTGATCTGCGCCTCCCCATCCGGTGTGGCGAATTGCGCGGCGCCATCGGGGGAAAAGCCAAGCCAGCGATGGCGTGGGAGCATGCGCACACCAAGTGCGCCAAGCCGCGCCATCCAGGCACGCAGCAGCGGCGATGCCTTCATGCTGCGCGGAAAAACCCGACCGGAGGAGCCGATGAAGCAGGGCTGGCCCAGACCCTCAGCCCAAGCAATGAGAACGTCAGGCGGAAAGGCGCGAATATGTGGGGCGAGATGCAGTTCAGCAACGCCGTAGCGCGTGAGGAAAAGCGGCAGCGCTTCGGAATGCGTCAGGTTCAACCCGCCGCGCCCGGCAATCAACAACTTGCGCGCAGGGGATGGCATATGATCCGCAACCATCACCGCGGCACCAGATTGCGCCGCGGCTTCCGCCGCCATCAAGCCGGCGGGGCCGGCGCCAATGACAAGAATACTCAGGCGCTGCGTTCCAACAATTCAATCGCGACATTCTCCGGCCCACGCACGAAACAAATGCGAATACCGGGGCGGATGGAGGTTGGTTCCATGGTGAATTCAGCGCCCTTGGCCTTCAATTCCGCCACCACCTGATCTATCCCCGTGACGGCAAGGCCAATATGTTCAAGGCCGCGATAGGGCACGCTGGGTGGCGGCGCCGTGGTGTCGCCCTTGATGGGCGCGATGAAAATAATCTGCCCGCCAAGCCTGATATCCACGCGCGGTTCGCCCTGCTGAGTGGAGCGCAGGACTTCAGCACCGAACATGCGTTCATAGAAAACCGCCGTTGCTTCCGGATCAGGGCTGCGCAGATGAATATGGTCGAAGGTAAATTGGGTCATAGGTTTCCCCCTTTTCAGATCGCGCCACTGGCGCGGAGTGTTGCGCGCGCAGCAGCATCATAACCAAGTTCAGCCAGGATGGCATCATTGTCAGCGCCCAGCGGTGGCGGCGGCGTATCCACGCGCGGCCCGCCATGCGCGAAGCCGAAAGCAGCGACGGGAACCGAAAATGGCCCCGTCACACCAGGCGCCGCTTCAAAGCGATGCACCACGCCGCGCCCCTTGATCTGCGGATCAGCCAGAGATTCTGCTACATTGCGCACCCTGCCCGCCGGCACATGGCGCGCCTGCAAATAGCTTTCCCATTCGGCAGCGGTCTTGGCCTTTAATAGCTCAGCCAAGGTAGCTGCTTCATGTGCGCGATCGGCATGGCGCGCTTCATTGCTGTCCTTCGCCATATCGGGCCGCCCGAGCGCCTGCCACAAACGTCTTTGTTGCCGAAGATTGCTCGCCCCGATCATGACCAGGCCATCAGCGGTTTCGTAACAGCTATTGGTTGCGAATTCATGGTCATTGCCACGCAGGCGCGGCGGCTTGCCACTGCGCGCATAGGAAGTGACATGACTTGCCATCATCATGATCGCGACATCAAGCATGGCAAGATCAATATGCTGGCCGTGCCCGGTTCTCTCTCGCTGGAATAGTGCTGCCGAAAGGGCGAAGGCGCCCATGGTACCGGTGGCGTAATCAATCGCCGGGGCGCCAAATTTAATCGGGTTCACTTCCGGCGTGCCGGTGCAAGCCATAATGCCAGATGTTGCCTGGATAACGTGATCATAGGCAGTCTGTTCACTACGCGGCCCGCCATGACCGAAGGCTGATATGGAACAATAAATCAGTCGCGGGTTTATCTTCAACAAATCCTCATAACCCAGGCCCAAAGCTGCAAAGGCGCCGGGGCGGAAGTTTTCCACCAGCACATCGGCGCCGGCGATCAGCTTGCGGAAAATCTCCCGCGCCGCTTCCTGCTTCAGATCAAGCGTCATGCTGCGCTTGTTCGAACCTTGCGTCAGATATTGGCAGCCCATCCCGCCACGGTTCAGTTCGCCATCACTACCATTGACGCGGCTTTGGTCCGGATCATCCGGATGTTCGATCTTGATGACATCAGCGCCCAGCAAACCCAATTGATAGGCGGCAAAAGGACCAGCCAGCACATGCGTCGCGTCTATAATGCGAATACCTTCAAAGGGACGGGTCATGGGTGTTTCCTTCGTTTTTCATGTCGGTAATTCAATCAACACACCATCACGCCTGAGTGCTGCAATATCATCTGCGCTCATCCCCACAGCCTCAAGCAATGCTGCGCCATCCTGTCCAAGCCGTGGCGCCGGGCGGCCCGCGGGCGCATTGCCGCCCGAAAAGCGGTTGGGCTGACCAATGGCGTAAGTGTCACCTTCTGTCTGGTGATGTTCTTCACGCACCATACCAACCGCGCGCAGATGCGGATCATCAAGCAAGCCCGCGATAGTGTTATAGGGTGACGCTGGCACATCAAGCCTGTCAAAAATTTCCAACCACTCAGCGGAAGTTTTGCCCTTCAGCGCACCCGCACGAATAGCGAAATAGTCGCGCGTATTGGCGGTGCGCCCGGCTATGGTGGCAAAGCGCGGATCGGCTTTCAATTCAGGCCGACCAATGGCATCAAAAAACGCATGCGCCTGCTGATCAGTATTGGCGGAGTTGCAGATATAGCCATCCGCAGTTGGCAAAGGCCGCGCATCGGGGCTGAGGACGCGGTGATCACCTGGCGGGCCTATCGCGGGGCGGAAGGACATGGCGCCCAGATGTTCCATCATCACATAGGCCGCCATGTTTTCGAACATCGGCACTTCAATCGCCTCACCCACCCCCGTTTTTTCGCGGCGATACAGCGCGAAGCCGATCATCTGCGCGGCAATCAGCCCGACCGTGTGATCCGCGACCAGCATCGGCACATAACGCGGCTCCCCGGTGGAGGCTTCAAAACAACCAGCCACACCCGCTGCACCTTGGATCACCGTGTCATAGGCGGGCCTGCCTGCATAAGGCCCGCCGGAGCCAAAACCCGTGATGGCGCAATGGATCAAACGGGGTGCGATGGCGTGCAGGCTGGCAGCATCGACCCCAAGCCGCGCTTGCGCATCTGGACGGATATTGCTGACAAAAACATCAACGGTCGCGGCCAAGCGCTTGAGCGCCGCAAGCCCCGCAGGTGCCTTCAGATCAAGTGCTATGGATTTCTTGCCGCGATTGAAATTGAGGAATTTGCCATTCATGCCGGGCGAACGCCCCTTGCCGGCAAGCTGGCGCAGCAGATCACCACCGGGGCTTTCAAGCTTGATCACCTCTGCCCCATGTTCCGCCAGAACACCGGTACAGACTGGCCCAACAACAACCGAGGAAAGATCAAGCACCCGAATGCCTGCAAGTGGTCCGTTCATGGCGCTTCCTTCAAAGCTCTTGCATGGAGCATTGCATGGCGGTGGGGAGGGTCAAACCAAGCGCGCCGGCACGGCGACCGCACCCTGCATCAGGCGCCGCGCGCTGCGATACACAACCGCACTGTCCGCATGCCAGCCAGCAGCACCCTCCCGCACCTCAGCACCCACGGAAAGAACCCCGGATGGATTGGCGACGCGCGTTTCATCCGCGCGCGCGGGTGGCCCGGCCAGGCGATGCGGCACGCTGCCTGGAATACGGGTGGCGACACCAAGGCACATCGCACCCGTCAGCGGCACGGCGCGATGCGCGCGTTCCATGGAAATCATGCGGACAGCGATATCATGGCTTTCAGCGCCAAGGCTTGCACCATCCAAGGCACGATAAGGCGCAGGCGGCGCCACCACGGCAATTTTCGGCAAGGCAAGGCCCACAGCATCTGGCGTGGCGGCCAGCCCCATCATCACGCCAGCCTTGCGGCGCAGCGCATCAAACAGCGCCATACGCGTGGGGTCCGCTTCAATCGCATCAGGGCTTTCCGTACCCGTCATTCCCAAATCACGCGCATCCAGAAAAACACAGGCATTCGCGGCATCAATCAGGCTTACGGCATACGCGCGCCCTTCATGACGCAGCACATCGCTGGTGTTACCTGTCGGCAGCAAGCGTCCTGTCGCACCACCGCCCGGCGCCAGAAAATCCAGCCGGATACGTGCACCGCTACCAGCTACACCAGCCATGATGAAATCACCAGCGGTAACTGCCTTGCCGCCACGCACGGGAAAGCGCGCATGAATAATGCGTTTCGTATTCACCTGATGGATGCGCACCAGCGCTTCCCCATCCGCCACGCGCACCAACCCCTCATCTACCGCGAATGGGCCGACAGCCGAGGAAAGATTGCCGCAATTGCTGGACCAATCTACCACGGGCTTATCCACCGCCACTTGCGCGAACAGATAATCCATATCCGCATCCGGATGCGTTGGCGGGCCAATAATCACGGCCTTGGAAAGCGAAGAAATGCCGCCCCCCATGCCATCCAATTGCCTGCCATAGGGATCAGGGCTGCCCAATACACTCAGGAAAATAGCGTCCTGCGCCGCGCGCTCCGCCGGCAGATCGCGCGCGTGGAAAAACACACCCTTGCTGGAACCGCCGCGCATGAAAATGGCGGGGATGAAGGCTTGATCCATGGGCTTTGCTCCGTACTGCCAGCGACGTTAATCGCTCATCACAATCGCCGAAAGCTGATGCCCAATCGGCCCGCCACCGGCCAGCGTATTGCGCCGATGGCTGAAGAAGTGCGCCTCATCCGCCAGCGTATCATGCGCCAGGATGCCGGCCGTGACACCAAGGGCCGCAAGGCGCTCGGCGCAATAGCCAGGCAGGTCAAACTGCCAACGCCCTTCGCGCTTGCCATTGGCGAAGAACCGCGCGTCATTCGGATCACGCGCCAGCACCGCATCACGCAAATCAGCCGCCACTTCATAAGATGGCTGATGAATACAGGGGCCGACCACGGCGATGATATCGCGTCGCTTGGCGCCAAGCCCTTCCATGGCGAAAATCGTTTCTTCCAGTACGCCGCCGACCGCGCCGCGCCAGCCGGCATGGGCGCCACCAATCACGCCAGCGGCGCGATCCGCGAAAAGCACAGGCGCGCAGTCACCGGTGATGATACCAAGAACAAGCCCCGCGCGCCGTGTCACCACACCATCCGCTTCTGGGCGCTGGTCTTCTGACCAGGCATCTTCCGCCGCCACCACACGCTTGCCATGCACCTGCGTAAGCCCGCAAAGCGCGTGATGTGGCAGGCCAAGCGCCGCCGCCGCGCGGGTACGATTTTCCCGCACCGCCGCGGCATCATCCTTGCCGGAAAGCGAGCAATTCAGCGATGCGAAAGCCCCCGTTGAAACGCCGCCATTGCGCGTAAAAAACCCGTGCTTCATGCCCGGTAGCTGCAAGGGATCTGCGGTCAGGAATTCAGCGCTCATGCGGTTTCGAATCCAGCGGGTATCGGCAGGCTTGAATCGCACAGCGCCAGAGCCTTGAAAAGTCGTCCCATGGCTTCTGGCGCCGTCAGCCTATGCGCCGCGGCCAGCTGCGCTTGGGCACGCACAGGATCTAGCCGAGCCAGCATGGCAGCCCGCGTCATGAAGCCCAGGCGCTGCAAGAATACACCTTGCGGCAAGGGGCCATGCGCCACGGCACCCGCCGCACCTGCGGCAGTAGCAAAGGCCGCGAAATCAACATGCGCGGTGATATCCACCTCACCAGGCGCAGCGAGCGGATCAACAGGCTGGCCCGCGCGCATGGCTTGCAAGCTATCGCCAAAACCACTTTCCGCCGGGCCGTAATCAATCAACAAAGCCGCACCGCCAAAGCGGGCAAGCCGCGCGCCGAGCCAAGCTGCGAAGCCAAGTGCTGCTTCATTCACTTCGCGCACGGCGCCTTCGGGTGCTTCTTCCGGCAGGGCGATATCGCTTGGTACTTCCAGAAATGCACCATCAGCGATGAAGCGTTCATGCCAAGCGGTGCCGCGGCGAATGAATTGCCGAATTGGCAGCGCATCCAGAAACTCATTGGCCAGAAGGATCATGGGCGCTTCAGGGAGTGTGCCCACATCCTCATGCCAGGCAGCCACAGCATCACCCAATTTCGCAGCCTGGGCTTCGCGCAAGCGCGGCGATGTTTCCACCAGATGCACGCGCAAGGCCGCACGAAAATCCGGCATCATTTCGGCAATGGCGCGTAGTGCATCCGCCATCAAGCTGCCACGCCCGGGCCCGCATTCCACCAGAACCAATGGATCAGGCCGGCCCATGACCTGCCAGGTGACTGCTGCCCATAGCCCCAGACACTCACCAAAAGCCTGAGATATTTCCGGCGATGTCGCGAAATCCTGAAATGGATCATGCGCTGCGTAATAGGCCGCCGCGGCGCGCGCCATGTAATGGTCAAGCCTTTCGGGGTGATGCGATGGGTCTTGGTCTCTTTCCGTCACATCACACCCAAAAGCGTTAGCCTGATTAAAAGGCGCGCGCCCCTATCCGCGCGGCACGGCGGCATGCGCCGCCAAGCAGGCCACATCCACCATCTGATTGACGCCCGCCTGCATCGGCACGATTTGCGCCGAATGCGAAAGCCCGGTCAGCAGCGGCCCGATCACCGTGCTGCTGGTAAGCTGCGGCACGGCGCGCGTCAGGATATGCGCGGCATGAATACCCGGCATGATCAGCACATTCGCCGGTCCGGTCAGGCGGCAGAAGGGATAAAGCTTGGCCCGAAGCGCCGGATCCAATGCGACGTCGGCGGACATTTCACCATCGAATTCAAAATCAGCACCACGTTCAGTCAGCAGCTTCACCGCTTCACGAATGCTGCCGGGAATGGTGCCGCGCGGATCACCAAAGGTGGAGAATGAAAGAAACGCCACGCGCGGTTCCATCCCCAAGCGCCGCGCGGCAGCAGCAGAACCGCGCGCAATACCGGCCAAGGTCGCCGCATCCGGCCTTTCATGAATGGCGGTATCCGCCACCAGCACCGTGCCGGCTTGGCGCGAAATGATGATGGAAACCCCGAAAGCGACCCGCCCCGGCACTGGGTCTATCGCCATGCTGATGCCCTCAAGTGCCGCAGAATAGGAACGCGTGGTGCCGGTGACCACCGCATCCGCATCACCGGTTGCGACCATGCAGGCGGCAAAGACATTGCGATCCTGGTTCACCAAGCGCTGGCAATCACGCTGCAAGAAGCCATCGCGCTGCCGCTTTTCATAAAGAAACTCGGCGTAGCGGCGCGTGGAATCCGAAAGCCGTGCATTCTGGATTTCAATGCCATCGGGCAGAGGAATGCCGATGGCATTGGCCATCGCCTCAATACGATCTTCCCGTCCAACCAATACTGGTGTGCCGTAGCCTGCGTTGCGGAAAGCAATCGCAGCGCGGATCACTTTTTCCTCCTCGCCTTCGGCAAACACCACCCGCTTCGGGTTCTGCCGCACGCTTTCCGCAATAGCTTCCAGCGCGCCCACCGTCGCATCAAGCCGGTTCGCCAAATCGCGCGCATAGCGCTGCAGATCCGCTAATGGCTTGCGCGCCACCCCGCTATCCATCGCGGCCTTCGCGACCGCTGGTGAAACGCGTGAAATCAGCCGCGGATCGAAAGCGTTGGGAATGATGTATTCCGGACCGAAGCGGAGTGCCTTGCCCGCCCCCGCGCCAGAGACTTCTTCCGGCACATCTTCCCGCGCCAGCATGGCGAGCGATTCAGCCGCGGCGATCTTCATCGCGTCATTGATGGTGGAAGCGCGCACATCAAGCGCACCACGGAAGATAAAGGGAAAGCCCAGCACATTATTGACCTGGTTCGGGTAATCCGAACGCCCAGTCGCGATGATGCAATCGGGCCGCGCCGCGCGCGCCTCATCCGGCGTGATTTCCGGATCCGGATTGGCCATGGCGAAAATGATCGGCTTCGGCGCCATGGCGCGGATCATCTCAGGCGTCAGCGCACCCTTCACCGAAAGGCCGAAAAACACATCCGCGCCATCCAAGGCTTGCGTGAGCGTGCGGGCGGAAGTGGTCACCGCATGGGCGGATTTCCACTGATTCATGCCTTCCTGACGGCCACGCCAGATCACGCCCTTGGTGTCACACAAAATGACATTTTCGGGCCGCATGCCCATGGCCTTCACCAGTTCGGCACAGGCAATGGAAGCCGCACCCGCGCCATTGATGACAAGCTTCGTCGTCTTCAAGTCGCGCCCGGTCAGATGGCAGGCATTGATCAGGCCGGCGGCAGCGACAATCGCAGTGCCGTGCTGGTCATCATGGAAGACCGGAATATCCATCAATTCGCGCAAGCGCTGTTCGATCACAAAGCATTCCGGCGCCTTGATGTCTTCCAGATTGATGCCGCCAAAGGTTGGGCCCAAATAGCGCACGGCATTGATGAAAGCGTCCGGATCTTCCGTATCCACGCAAAGATCCATGGAATCCACATCGGCAAAGCGCTTGAACAAAGCGGCCTTGCCTTCCATCACGGGCTTCGATGCAAGTGCGCCCAGATTGCCAAGCCCCAGCACCGCTGTGCCATTGGAAATCACTGCGACGAAATTGCCCTTGGCCGTGTAATCATAGGCAAGGCTTGGGTCACGATGGATGTGCAGGCAAGGCTCCGCCACGCCCGGTGAATAGGCCAGGCTCAAATCCCGCGCCGTAATCAGCGGCTTGGTCAGCCGGATTTCAAGCTTACCGGGCCGGCCTTCGCGGTGCATTGCCAGCGCTTCTTCGGCGGTGACGCGCGCCGTGCGCGTATCCTCAACCGGCGTTTTTTTCGCGTCATCCATTCTTGTCACTACTCCTCAAACCAGCCTCATCATGCCGTGTTGTAGCCCGCGCCGCGAGCCCCCGGCTTCGCAGGCGCAGCAAATCGTGCCTCACAACCGCCGGACATTCCAGGGATAGGGCGATGATCCCTGCAAAATTCCAGTGATATTGCGCCGGAAGGCAGTCCTGATCGTGAATTGGCCAAGCGGGATGAAGGCCGCATCTTCCAAGGCCAAGCGCCCAAGCCCTGCCGCAAGCCGCTTTTGCTCGGCCTCATTCGGCGCGAAAAGCCAGGATTCGGCCAGTGCTTCCGCCTCATCACTTTTCCACCAGCCAAACCAGCCGCCTGTGCCCTGGCCACGCACCAGGAAGGATACGGCGGGATTGGCCCAGGCGGTGGCACCCCCGGTGGTATGCAGGATGGACCAGCCACCGCGATCCACGGTCTCGCGATTGCTGCGCCGCTGCACCACCGTGCCCCAATCGCTTTCGGCCAAATCAATATTCATGCCGATCCGTTTCAGCCGATCAGCGGTCACTTGGCCAAGCGGCCCGATATCCGGGAAATCTGTCGGATTGATCACAACAACGCGCTGATTGGCATAGCCCGCTTCACGCAAAGCGGCGCGGGCGCGGTCCAGATCGCCCGGCATCATCGCTTCACCCAAATCCTCGTAATAGGGTGTGTGGCGCGGCCAGAGGCTCCGGCAAAGCGCCCAATCCGTGCGATCATCCCCACGCGATGCCCGCATATAATCTTCCTGCAATACGGAAAGCCGGACAGCGCGGCGAACGCGCACATCATCAAAGGGCGGGTGCAGGTTATTCATGCGCAGCACAGCAAGGCGGCCGGCGGTATCAGACACTTCGCGCCGCACATCACGCGCGCGGGCCAGCAGCGGCTGCAAATCCGGATGCGGCCTTTCCCACCAATCAACCTCACCATTCTGCAAAGCAGCCGCCGCGGTCGCCGGGTCCGGCAGGATATGCCATTCAATGCGCCGGAAATGCGCGATCTTGCCGCCCGATGTCCAGGAAGGCGCTTCCTGGCGCGGCTGATAGGCATCAAACTTCTCATACGCCACGCGGCTGCCGGAATTATATTCGCCGGCGATGAAGCGATAAGGGCCAGATCCGATCATCTCCGTCACACCGCGATTAGGATCAGTCTCGGCTAGGCGTTCGGGCATTATGAAGGGCACGGCTGCATCCGGCTTGGCCAGCGCATCCAGCAACAAGGGGAAGGCGCGCTTCAGGCGGATTTCGATGGTGCGGTCATCCACCGCGCGCCATTCATCCACCTGGCGCGCTAGCAATTGGCCGAAGGGCTCACGCGCGCACCAACGCTTCAGGCTTGCGATACAATCGCGTGCGCGCACAGGCTCCCCATCATGGAAACGCAAACCGGCGCGCAGCGTAATGCGCCAGCGCTTGCCATCATCCAGCGCCTCAGCGCCTTCGGCCATTTGCGGCTTCGGCTTCAATTCCGCATCCACGCCATAAAGCGTGTCAAACACATGCCAGCCGTGATTGCCGGTGACGGTTGCGGTGGTAAAGACCGGGTCAAGCACGCTCAGATTGGCCTGCGGCACGAAGCGGAGTGTTTGCGCACGCATATCCTGCGCGACTGACGGCGCGGGCAGCGCCGCCGCCGCCCCCATCGCAAGGATGGCTCTGCGGCCAATACTGGAAGCTGTCATGGGAACCTCCTCCCTGGTTGGTTCTTCTTGGCGCCAATGTGGAACCTCTGGCGCCAATGCGCCAGCCCAGCGTTTGGCTTGGGCGCCGCCCGCCTGTATCCTGTGAGCGCATGCCCCCCGTCCAAGCCCCCTTAGGCCCGATTCCCGATGCCAGCGGCGCCACGCCCGCCATGGCCCAATGGTTCGCCGCCAAAGCCACGCATCCGGATGCGCTGGTTTTCTTCCGCATGGGCGATTTCTACGAGTTGTTTTTCGCGGACGCCGAGGCAGCTGCCGCTGCCTTGGATATTGCGCTGTCGTACCGGGGGGAGCATCGCGGCCAGAAGGTGGCCATGTGCGGCGTGCCGGCCCATGCGCATGAAAGCTATCTGGCGCGGCTGATCCGCCAGGGGTTCCGGGTTGCCATTTGCGATCAGATGGAAACGCCAGAACAGGCCAAGGCGCGCAAGGCACCGACCATCCGGCGCGACATTACGCGGCTGGTGACGGCCGGTACCGTCACGGAAGAAAACCTGCTCGAAGCCGCGCGCCCGGCCTGGCTTTTGGCCCTCGCGCCGCTGGAAGACCGGATTGGCGCCGCCTGGCTTGACGTTTCAACCGGCGCCTTTGGCACGGAAACGCTGCCGCGCGGCGAACTCCAGGCGCTGCTAGCGCGACTGGAGCCAGCAGAAATCCTCGCCCCGGAAGGGGTTTTTGAAGGGGAAGTGGCAGCGCGCATCACGCCGCTTGACCCGCCCCGCGATGCCGCGCGGCGCCTCGCCGAGGCTTTTGATGTCTCAACCCTGGATGGGTTTGGCAGTTTCAGCGCGGAGGAACTCGCCGCTGCGGCCATGGCTTTGGATTATGTGCGGGCAACCCAGGCAGGCGCCCTGCCGCGCCTCGCCCCCCCCAGCCCCATGGGCGGGCGCGGGCTATTGCAGATGGATGCCGCCACGCGCCGATCCTTGGAAATCCTGAAAAGCGAGCGGGGGGAGGCACGGCATTCTCTGCTCGCTGCCGTGGACCGCACCGTGACCGGCGCCGGGGCGCGCGAATTGGCCGCAAGGCTTGCCTCGCCACTTGCCGAAGCAGCCCCCATTCTGGCGCGGCATGAGGCGGTGGGGTGGATGCTCGCCGCAGCTTCGGAACGCGCGGCATTGAGGGCAGCGTTGAAGGGCTCGCCCGATATGGCGCGGGCCTTGGCGCGGCTGTCGCTTGATCGTTTTGCGCCGCGCGATTTGGCTGCGATTCGCGATGGGCTGGCGCGGGCCGAAGCCATGGCGGCGGCGCTTGATGCTGCTGACGGCTTGCAGCCTGCGTTGATTGAAGCAGCGCGCGGCGCGCTGGAGCCAGAAACCTCACTGCAGGCAGAATTGCAGCGCGCCTTGGCCGAGACCCTGCCGGCGCGGCTGGAAGATGGTGGCCTGATTGCCGCGGGCTATGATGGCGAATTGGATGCGCTCAGGCGGCTGCGTGATGGTGGGCGCGATGCCATCGCCGCGCTGCAATTGGACCTTGCCCAAGCATGGGGGGTAGCGGCGCTCCGTATCCGTCACCACCAGCAATTCGGATTTCTGGCCGAAATGCCCTTGGCGGCGGGCGAAAAACTGCTGCGCGCCGCCATGCCCGAAGGCCCGCAAGCCCCCATTCATCGCCAAACCATGTCCAATGCCATGCGCTTCACCTGCGCTGCCTTGGCCGAGCTGGACCGCAAAGTCGCGGAGGCAGGGGATCAAGCCGCGCGGCGCGAAAGACTGGTCGCGCAGCATTTGCGCCGGCTTTGCCTGAATGCTGCGCCGGGCATCGCGGCGGCCGCGGCGGCGATGGCGGAACTGGATGTGCATGCGGCGGGGGCGGAATTGGCCGCAGGTGGCGGCTGGTGCCGGCCGGAAATCACCGAAAAGCCGGATTTCGCTATCAAGGCCGGGAGGCATCCGGTGGTGGAAGCAGCCCTTGCCCGCGCGCGCGGCCCGGCTTTTGTGCCCAATGATTGCGACCTTTCCGCCGGGCAACGGCTTTGCCTGCTGACCGGGCCCAATATGGCCGGCAAATCCACCTATTTGCGGCAAAACGCGCTGTTTGTGATTCTGGCGCAGTCCGGGCTTTTCCTGCCCGCCGAAGCTGCGCGGCTTGGCCTGGTGGATCGGCTTTTCTCCCGCGTCGGTGCCGCCGATGATATTGCCGGCGGGCGTTCCACCTTCATGGTGGAAATGGCCGAAACCGCCGCGATATTGAACCTGGCCAGCGCGCAATCCCTGGTAGTGTTGGATGAGGTCGGGCGCGGCACCGCAACCTGGGATGGGCTCGCCATCGCCTGGTCCGTACTAGAAGCTTTGCATGATCGCATCCGCTGCCGCACCATCTTTGCCACGCATTTCCATGAATTGACGTCGCTTGCTACGAAATTACCGGAACTGGCGCTGGCCACCATGCAGGTGCGCGAATGGCGCGGGCAGGTGATTTTTCGCCATAGCGTGGGCCCAGGTGCCGCCGAAAAATCCTGGGGCCTGCATGTGGCGAAACTTGCCGGCGTGCCGCGTGACGTGCTGCGCCGGGCAGAGGCTGTTCTCGGTTCCCTTGAAGCCCGCGCCAAAGGGCTTGATCCCCTGGCGGAGGAAATGCCGCTTTTCGCGCGCCCTGGCGTGGCCGCGCCGCCTTCCCATCCGGCACTTGAAGCGCTTGCTGGGCTTGATCCTGATACACTTAGCCCGCGAGAAGCGCAGGAGTTTCTCTACCGCGTTAAATCGCTTTTGGAGACTGTCGCAGCAGCGCCGAACAAGTTAGTGTGACAGTAATGAGACTGACCGAGGCACCCCCCGAAACCACCCCGGCACCGCATCGCCGCGGCGCCGCGCCCGCTGGCGTGATATCTGAACAGCCGCTGGTGCTGGCGGATTTGATGGCTGAATTGCTGCCTGCTGGCCAGGCCCTGCCGCGCGATGCAGCGCTGGCGCTGCTGCGGCGGCATTTGGGCCGCATTCAAGGCCGCGTGCAGCAAGCATTTGAAGCGCGCGAATTATCCGGCCTTGCCGCCGCGCGCTGGCAGGCGGCGCTGACCGATACGCTGATGATTGGCATTCATCGCTATACCGAAGCGCTGCACCCGCCCGATCGTGGCGAGAAATCCCACGCTCTGGTTGCGACCGGCGGCTATGGCCGCGGCGTACTCGCGCCATTTTCCGATATTGATCTGCTTTTCCTGACCGATAACAGCATGAGCATGCGGGGCAAGAAGGCCGTTGAATTCATGCTCTATCTGCTCTGGGATCTGGGCCTGAAGGTTGGGCATGCCACCAGATCGCGCGCTGAATGTCTGCAGGAAGCAAAGCAGGACGCGACCGTGATGACCGCGCTATTGGATGCGCGGCTGGTCGCTGGTGATCCGGCGATTTTCGCGCGCTTTGATGAGGCTTTTCGCGCCGCGCGGGCGCGTTCCGGGCTGAAGCCGTTTCTGGAAGCGAAACTCGCCGAAAGGCAGAAACGCCATCGGCGCTATGGCGATAGTCCTTACGTGGTGGAACCCCATGTGAAGGAAGGGCGCGGCGCGCTGCGCGATCTGCAAACGCTTTACTGGCTGGCGCGCTACGCCTTCAATGTGCAGCGCATGCCGGAATTGGTCGGGCCTGATAGCCCAGGCGGTGGGTTGCTGACAGCAACTGAAGCGCGCGCCATTCGCCGCGCCTGGGATTTTCTTTGGACCGTGCGCTTTCACTTGCATCTGGTGACGGGCCGCGCGGAAGAACGCCTGACCTTTGATTTGCAGCCCGTGGTCGGCGCGCGCATGGGTTATACGCGGCGTGGGCTTCAGGATGGCGTTGAACGCTTCATGAAGCATTTCTTCCTGACCGTGCGCGATGTGGCGCGTTTCACGCGCATTCTGGAACCCGCCATTATTCGCGCGGCGCTTGGCCGCCCCGCTGTACTGCCGGCACCTGACAAGGCACTCACCGAAGCAGGCTTTGGCCTGGCCGATGGCAAGATCATCGCCGCCCCTGGCTTTGATTTCACGGTTGAACCTGTGCTGATGCTGCGTATCTTCCGGCTGGCGCGCGACCGGGGCCTTGATATCCACCCGCTTGCCTTCCGCGCCATTATTCGCCATGCGCGACATCTGGCACGGCTGCGCGGTGACCCGGCGGCGAGTGCGGAATTCCTCGACATCCTATCTGGCCGCGACCCGCATATTTGGCTTCGCATGTTGAACGAAGCCGGGCTGATTGCAGCGCTTTTGCCCGATTGGCAGCGCGTGGTCGGCCTGATGCAGTTCGACACCTATCATGTGTTTACGGTGGATGAGCACACCATCGAGGCTGTTGGTGTCCTGGGCGCCATGGAACGCGGCGAACTGACGGAAGTGGCACCGGTTGCGAGCGAGCTGATCGGCCAGGTGCAATCCCGCCGCGCGCTTTACGTTGCGATGCTGCTGCATGATGCCGCCAAGGGGCGTGGCGGTGATCATTCCGAATTGGGCGCGGAATTGGCGCTGCATATCTGCCCTGCCCTTGGCCTGACCCCTGAGGAGACGGAGACTGTTTCCTGGCTGGTGCTGCATCATTTGCTGATTAGCGAAACCGCCTTCCGCCGCGATATCGAAGACCCGAAAACCATTCTGGACATTGCCGAAATTGTACAAAGCCCGGAAAGGCTGCGCCTGCTCCTGGTGTTGACGGTGGCCGATATGCGCGCGGTAAGCGCCAAGGTCTGGAATGGCTGGAAGGCCACGCTACTGCGTGAACTCTACTGGCGTGTCGCCGAAGTGCTGGCAGGCGGCCTTTCCGTGCCGGAACGCGATGTGCGCGTGGCGCGCGCCAAGGATGCGGCGGCCAAGCTACTCTCCGGACATCCGCGTGCCGAGGTAGATCAGTTCCTTGGGCTTGGTTACCCAGGCTATTGGCTTTCCTTCGATCCTGAAACCCATGCCCGCCATGCGGCGATGATTCAGGAAGCGCGGGCCGCCAAGGCACCGCTGACGGTACGCACCCGCGTGCTGGAAAATCGCGCAGTCACGGAAGTCACCGTCTATTGCACCGACCATCCCGGGCTTTTCAGCAAAATTGCCGGCGCGCTTGCGGTTGCGGGTGCCAGCATTGTTGATGCGCGCATCCATACCATGACCGATGGCATGGCCTTGGACACTTTCTGGGTGCAGGATCATCAGGGCGGCCCGTTGGATGCGCCGCATCGTCTGGCGCGGCTTTCCGTGCTGGTGGAACAGTCGCTTTCTGGCCGGCTCAGGCTACGTGATGAAATCCGCAAGCTGAAGCGCGAACCGGCAAGGCTCCGTGCCGTGACGGTGCCGCCGCGCGTAGTGATAGATAATCACGCTTCCAATACCCATACGGTGATCGAGGTGAATGGCCGCGACCGGCCTGGGCTTTTGCATGATGTGACGGCGGCCATGAGCGATCAGGGCATGCAAATCGCCTCAGCCCATATCACCACCTATGGGGTGCGCGCGATTGACGTGTTTTATGTGAAGGATGTTTTCGGGCTCAAGGTTGAAAATGAACGCAAGCTCGCTTCACTGCGCGGCGCGCTGGAAGCGGCGCTGGTGCCGCCGGAGCTTGAAGCAAAGGTGGCAGCTGGATGAGCGAGGGCTTCAAAAGCTTCGCAGAATTCTGGCCCTATTATCTGAGCGAACACGCCAAACCCACCACGCGCGCCTTGCATTTTGCCGGCACCGGTGCGGGGCTTTTGCTGTTGTTGCTTGGGCTGATTTCAGGCAATTACTGGCTGCTGCTGGTGGCGCTCATTTGCGGTTATGGCCCTGCTTGGATTGGGCATTTCTTTGTGGAAAAAAACCGACCAGCGACTTTTCGCCACCCGCTATGGTCGCTGGTCGCGGATTTCCGCATGTTCTTTTTATTCATCACCGGGCGGCTCGGCCATGAGCTTCGCTGCCTCGGCATCAAATAGGTCCGGTGAGGTTCGCCTTCATATTGGTTCGCGCAACCACGAAGAAAGAGTTGTTTGATCGCATTTTCCGAGCCGCCAAGTGATTCCAGTTGGCTTGAAAATGCTCACCCCTTCACATCCATCGCCTGGCGTAGCCCATCGCTCACTAGATTGAAGCAGATGGAGGTCACGAAAATGCACGCCCCCGGCAGCACCGCGACCCAAGGCTGCACATAAATCGCGGTGCGCAGCGTATTGAGCATGAGCCCCCATTCCGGTTCCGGCGGCTTGGTGCCGAGGCCCAGAAAGGAAAGGCCAGAAGCAAGGATCATGGAAACGCTGATCAGCGATGTCGCATAGACAAAGATCGGCCCCAGCACATTGCCCAGCACATGCACGCGCACAATGGTGAAGGCATTGGCACCCGAAGCCCTCGCCGCATCCACGAAATCCAGATTGCGCACGCCCGTGGTCACGGTTTCCGCCACACGGATAATGGGCGGGATGAAAACCAGGGTCAGCGCCAGGATGGCATTGATGATGCCGGCACCAAGTGCGCCGGAAATCGCCACCGCCAGCAGCACGGATGGGAAGGCGTAGAACACATCCGTCACGCGCATGATGGCCATATTGGTCTTGCCACCGGCATAACCCGCCAGCACGCCAAGCACCGTGCCAATCACAAAAGCAAGCGCGACCGGCGTGATACCCATGAACCAGGAAAGCCGACCGCCATAAAGCAGCCGCGTCAATATATCGCGCCCAAGTTCATCCGTGCCCAGAATGTGATTCGGCGTGCCAATGGGGCGAAGGCGCCGGATCATGCTGCCCTGATAGGGATCATGCGGCGCAATCAAGGACGCGAACACAATGGCCAGCAGCATGAGCAACAAGACCGATGCACAGAAAATCGTCACCGGATCACGCCGCACGCGCTTCCAAACACCAGCCCAATAGCCGGTGGAATGTTCGGGCGCCTGCCGCGCCTGAACTGCGAGTTCGGCTTCCGCCGCCGATGGGGTGGTTGCGCTATTCGACATGGCCTCAGCCCCGCTTGATGCGCGGATCAAGCGCGGTTTGCATCAGATCCACCAGAAGATTGAGCGCGACGAAGAACATGGCCAGTACCAGGATCGTACCTTGCAGTACCGGCAAATCGCGCTGGAATATGGCATTGTTCAGCAAAAGCCCGGTGCCAGGCCAGGAGAATACGGTCTCCACCAGAATAGAACCGCCCATCAGATAACCAAGCTGCAAGCCCATTACCGCTAGCGCGGTGGGGGCGGCATTCTTCACCACATGCAGGAATACGCCGCGCCGCGTCAGGCCCTTGCCGCGCAAGGCGGTCACGAATTCCTGGTTCATGATTTCAGCGATAATGCCGCGCACCGTGCGCGTCACGATCCCCATGGGAATCACACAAAGCGTTACGGTTGGCAGGATCAGGTGCTTGATATGCTCCCAATCCCAGGCCCAATCGGCAGACCCGCCCGGCCCCGCGCCCATGGCCGGCAGCCAATTCAACTGCACAGAGAAAATCACCACCATCACCATGCCCAGCCAGTAATGCGGCACGGAAACGCCGCCCACCGCCAGCGTCACCGCAGCGCGATCAAGCCAGGAACCGCGGAAGGTGCCCGCAAGCCCGCCCAACACACAGCCCAGAATGAAGCCCAGCAGGGAAGCGGAAGCGGCCAGCATCAGCGTATTGCCAATGGCGCTTGAAAGGTCAGACCAGACAGGCCGACCGGAAGCAAGCGACCTCCCCAGATCACCCTGCACCACCTTCATCAGCCAAAGCCCGAATTGCACCGGCAAGGGTTTGTCCAACCCGTAATCCCGCCGTACCTGCTCCACCACATCGCCCGGCGCATCAGGTGGCACAATAGCGTTGATCGGATCACCAGGTGCTATCTGCACCAGCATGAAACAGACGAACCCGACCGCAAGTGCGATCGGGATGGCATAGGCAATTCGGCGGATCAGGTAGAAGAACATTGTCTCTCCGGCAATCGCCGGGCGGTTGTTGCCGCCCGGCGATCAGAAGTTACTGAATGAAGGGTAGACGCAGATCCACAAACCAACTCTGCGGTTGCACGTAACCGCGCACACGCGGGCTCATGGCACGCGGGGATACGTCATGTGCAATCCAGATGAACAAAGCCTCATCCACACCAGCCGCATGCAAGCGGGCAAGTGCGGCATCACGCGCGGCCGGTTCAAAGGCATTGCGCGCTTCAGCAATCATCGCGTCAAAGCGCGGATCGTTGAAGAAGCCCCAATTGTTGGAAACCGGCGGCGCCATTTTCGAATCCCAGAAGCGCACCATGGCGAAGAAAGGGTCCATGGCGGCGAAGGATACGTTGGTGGCATGTGCCCCGCGCGCAGAGGCATGGGTGCAGCCCTGGCGCCAATTGGCGAACAAGGTGTTCCATTCCACCACATCGAATTCCACATTCACGCCAATCCCCTTCAGATCCTGCTGAAGGAATTCATTCATCGGCAGCGGCTGCATCTGGCCCGAACCGGAAGCCGAGATCTGCACCTTCAGCGTCAGCGGGCGCTGCGGCGTATAGCCCGCTTCAGCGAGCAAGCGGCGCGCTTCGGCCTTATCGGTGCGGATATTGAAGCTCGGGTTGCCGAACCAGGGATGGCCACGCGGCACGGTACCCACGGGGACGGACATCATGCCACCCAGCAAGGTGCGCAGGCCTTCGCGGTCAATGCCCAGATTGATGGCACGACGCACGCGCACATCACGCAGCGGCGAGCCTTCCGCGAAGCAGGGCTGCCAGGGCCAAACATGCGGCTGCGCATTGCTGGTGATCACCATGCCGCGCTGGCGAAGCTGCGGAATGGCATCGGGCGAGGGCGCTTCAATCCAATCCACCTGGTTGGACAAAAGGGCGGCGGTGCGCGCATTGGCTTCTGGGATCGGCAGCAATACCACGCGATCAAGCTTGGCCTTATCCGCCCAATAGGCTTCATTGCGCGCATATTCGGCGCGTTCACGCGGCACAAAGCGCGTCATCCGGAAGGGGCCGGTGCCGGATGGTTCACGCGCGAAGGCGTTCCAAGTGGCTTCAGCGGTTGGATTGGCGGCGCGCAGGCGTTCCCATTGCGTCGGGCTCGCCATGAACAGGTTGGTCAGGTTGATCGGCAGCAGGCTGTCCGGTTCGGCCGTGAACAGCGCTACCGTGTAATCGTCAATCTTCTCAGCACGGCGCAGCGTTGGCATGCGGGTCGCGGTAATGCCCACTTGGCGCGGGTCATAATGCGGCGCTTCGCGGTCCAGGATCTTGCGCACATTCCACACCACGGCATCGGCAGTGAAATCCGACCCATCATGGAACTTCACGCCACGGCGCAGGCGAAATACCCAGCGCGTCTTATCATTGGCGTCCACCGCCCATTCGGTCGCAAGGCCCGGGATGACCACCGAAGGCCTATCGGCTGCGGACAAATCCCACATTGTCAGGCTGTCAAACAGCGGAATGCCCGTGAAGCGGTTGCCTTCAAAACCCTGGTCGGGCTGGCCATGTGTCAGCGGAATATCCGCCGCCGTCATGCCGATGCGCAGCGTGCCCTGCGCTTGTGCGATGGACACACCCAAAACCGGCAGCGCCACAAGGCAAGCCGTCATCAAAAATTTCTTCAATCGCATTGCGTCACTCTCCCTCTGTCACGTTTGGGCAGTTCCGGAGGAAACTGCCGTCCAAACCTGGTCAACACGCTCACCCCAGGGGCCATGGCCCAGGCGGCGAGCTGAATATCTGAAGGCAGCAAGGCCCGTGCCACCCCCCAGCCTTGGGCTGGCGGTCAGGGAAATTCATCCCTGCCTAAATTATTGGCAGCACTGCCCGACCATGCGGCGCCGCGCGCCAAGGCGCAATAGGCAATTGCAGTAGACGCCCAGTGGGCTTGCCAGCCACGCCCGGCCAAGGCCAGAAACGCCCATGCGCATCCTGCTTCTGAACGGCAATACCGACCCTGGCATTACCACCCTGATCGCCGACCGCGCGCGGGATGCCCTGCCCCGGCTTGGCCTGCCCGCCTGCGAACTGGTGCCGGCCACCGCGCCCTTCGGCGCGCGCTACATCGCAACCCGCGCCGCAGTCGCCATTGCCGGCCATGCCGTGTTGGCGGGCCTTGCTGAGCATATCGGCCCGGAAAATCCGCAAGGCTTTGATGCTGCCATTATCGCCTGCTTCGGCGAACCCGCCATTGAAGCAGCGCGTGAGCTGCTGCCCATTCCCGTAATTGGCATGGCGGAAGCTTCCATCACGCTGGCGCTGGAACAGGCCCCGCGCATTGCTCTGCTGACCGGGGGTACCGCCTGGGTGCCGATGCTGGAAGAATTCGCCCTGATCCGCGGCCATGGGCGGGATCGCGTACAGGTCCGCTCCGTGCCCCCCACAGGTGATATGATCGCGCGTGAACCCGAAAAGGCGCTGGGTCTGATTGCGGACGAAGCGCGCCAAGCCGTGGCGGATGGCGCTGGCGTGCTGGTGCTGGGCGGGGCTGGCCTGGTTGGCCTGGCGCCGCAGCTTGCCGCCCTGCTGCCAGTGCCAGTGTTGGATAGCCTGGATTGTGCCCTGGTCATGGCCTGCCGGGCCGGGCGGGCGCCGGCCCGCATGGTGCAGGCGCCGCAAACCGGGCTTGAACCCGGCCTCGCGCACCTGATGGCCGGAGAAATCGCAAAATCTAAGTAAGCACTACTTACCTTTTTCTGCGCCACAGGCTAATCTCACGCAAGAAGACAAAACCCCGAGGATACGCAGCAATGGCTTCCTTCCCGATCACCCGCACCACCACCCCCAAGGTGAAGCCCGCCGATGATGAGCTTTCCTTCGGCAAGGTGCTGACCGATCACATGTTCCTGATGGATTATCAGGAGGGTAAAGGCTGGCATTCCCCGCGCATCCTGCCCTATGGGCCGCTCAGCCTGGATCCCGCGACATCTGTGCTGCATTACGGCCAGGCGATTTTCGATGGGCTCAAGGCGTTTCGTGGCGATGATGACCAAATCCGCCTGTTCCGCCCAGATCGCCATGCGGAACGCTTCAATCGCTCTGGCCAGATCATGTGCATGCCGGAATTGCCGGTGGATATCATTCGCGAAAGCTTCGATGCGCTGGTGGGGCTTGAACATGAATGGGTGCCGCGCAAACCCGGCACCGCGCTTTATCTGCGCCCCACCATCATCGCGACGGATGTGATGCTGGGCGTGCATCCGGCGCATAATTACCTTTACTTCCTGATCCTTTCGCCCGTTGGCACCTACTACAAGGAAGGCGTGAAGCCGGTGAAAATCCTGGCGTCAGACACGCATGTACGCGCCGTGAAGGGCGGCACCGGGGAAGCCAAGACCGCCGGCAATTACGCCGCGAGCCTCGCCGGCCAGCGCGATGCCGCCAATGCTGGTTATTCGCAGGTGCTCTATCTGGATGGCGTCAATCGCAAATACCTCGATGAAGTCGGCACGATGAACATCATGTTGCGCATTGGTGATGAGGTGATCACGCCGCCGCTCACCGGTACCATCCTGGATGGCGTGACACGCGCGAGCACCATGCAATTGATGCGCGATTGGGGACTGAAGGTCACGGAACGCCAGATCGCCATTGACGAAGTGATGGCCGCTGGCCGTGACGGCACGCTCAAGGAAATGTGGGGCACGGGGACGGCGGCAGTCGTCTCCCCGGTCGGGACGCTCGGCTATAAGGGCGAAGATGTGCTGATCAATGGTGGTGAGATCGGCGATGTCACGCGCCGGCTTTATGATGCCATCACCGGCCTGCAATATGGCCGCAGCAATGACCCGCATGGCTGGACCAGCATTGTGCGCAAGGGGTGAGATAACCCCTTAATCTTCCTTCTTCGCGCCGTCTGTGACGGCGCGAAGCTTGGCCTTTTCAGACGCAAGCCGCGCACGTTCGGCCTTGGTCTGCCCATATTTGGCGCGGTTCTCCGTGGCCGTCGCTTCGGCGGCTTCACGCGCCTTGGCCTTACGGACGCGGTTGAAGTTGACGATTTCAGCCATGCAATCAGGATAGTCTCATCTCACTTGGAAGGAAAACGCCCATGCCCATAATCTCACTCACCGCCGCTGATGGTTTTCGCCTGCAAGCCTATCGCACCGGCCCGCAGGATGCCGCGCGCGCCTTGGTGGTGACACAGGAAATCTTTGGCGTGAACCGCCATATCCGCAAGCTCTGCGATGATTTCGCCGCAGCAGGATACGCCGTGATCGCGCCGCAGCTTTTTGACCGTGCGGAGCGTAATGTGGAACTTGGCTATGACGCCGCCGATCTGGCGCGCGGGCGCGAATTACGCGGCAAGATTGATGCGGGCAAGACCGTTCTGGATGTGCTGACCGCTGCCGCTGCCCTGCCCCGCCAAGCCAAGCGCGGTATTGTTGGCTATTGCTGGGGCGGCACGGTTGCCTGGCATGGCGCAACGCGCACCAGCGCCTTTTCCGCTTCTGTCGGCTGGTATGGCGGCGGCGTTGCGGCGGCGAAGGATGAGGTGCCGAATTGCCCAACCCAGCTGCATTTCGGCGAAACCGATGCCTCAATCCCCATGAGCGATGTCGAAGCCATCCGCGCGGCGCGCAAGGAAGTGGAAGTCTTCGTCTATATGGGCGCCGGCCATGGTTTTGGCTGTGATGAACGCGGGTCTTACGTGGCGAAAGATGCTGCGCTAGCGCAAGAACGCACGCTCGCGTTCTTCGCCAAGCATTTGGGGTAAAAACTACGGCGCGGGGTTCGGCCCCGCGCCAGCGCCTTCAAGCTTTGCCTTGGCCCGACAGCTTCTTCACTTCCTCCATCGCTTCGGCGAAGCGCGCATGCAGCACGGATAGCGCCTCGCCGCTCGATTTCTGGATCAGATCGGCCAATTCCTGCATTTGCGCGGTTGCGCGTTCATAAGCGGCCTTGGCCATTTCGGCCTGCTTGGCGGCCTGTTGCTGCGGATCCCCCGGGCTTGCCATGGAACGCAGCGCATCCTGCATTTCTGCCATGGATTGCTGCATGATTTGCATATGCCGTTCCGCGACCGCCCGTGCCCCTTCCAAAGCCACCTTATTCGCCGCCGTGATAGCTTCCAGATTCTTCTGCTGCGCCTTGGCCAATTCGGTCATGTCCGGCATGGCGGGCGTGCGGAACTCGGCGAAGAATTTCGTCATGTCCATATTGGGCTTGAAGCTGAACGGGTCGGTCATGGGGCTGCTCCGGTGATGAGGGACGAGTATAGACCGGCCACGCCCAAGGTCACAAAGTTTCCGTGGCTTCCTCAGGCGGCGGCGGCGCTGCTTCGCCCCGCAACAGGCCAAGCGGGCGGGCAATCCGTTCCGCCCGATCAAGCGCTGAATCCAGGGCAGCCATGGTGGCGCCCATGTCAGGGGCGTCATCGCGCGCCCAGGCGCGGATGGTGGCCAGCCACACGCCGGCCAGGCCAAGAGCCAGCAGGCGCGCCTCGCAGCTTTTCGCTTCAACCTCAGCCGCTTCCAGCATCCAGCGCATGGCAACGCCAATATGGGGCGCAAGCGCCAAGGCAATGGCGGGGTCGCGGCGCATATCTTCAAACAGGCGCAGAATACCTTCCCGATGCGGCTGCATGGCATCCAACCGGCGCATCAGCACATCAAACACCCGGTCCCGCGCACTGCCACCCTGGCCCGGAATAGTGCCGGCCAAGACCGCCTGATCCATCACCCGCCCATGCAGCAGCAAAAGATCAAGCCTGGTGGGAAAGCGCGCCCGCAGGGCGGCAGTATCCGTCCCCGCTTCGGCGGCAAGGCGGCGCATGGTCAGGCCGGGCCAGCCATGCGCGGCAATCACGCGCCAAAGCGCGGCAATCAGGGCATCATCGGAAGCGGTGTCGGTCATGGCAGGCAATATGGTATGCCTCGATCAACCCGCCAATTCCCGCGCGCGATCCGTCGCCGCCTGAATCGCGCGCGACATCGCCTTGGGCCAGGCATCCGGTTCCATCAGCACCGCCAAAGCGCGTTCCGTGGTGCCTTTCGGGCTGGTCACGGCGCGGCGCAAATCGGCAGCATCCTGTTCACTGGCGCCGAGCAGCGCGCCCGAACCCGCCACCGTCGCGCGCGCCATGCGGCGCGCCAAATCACGCGGCAGGCCCTGTTCCACCGCCGCTGCCTCCAGAATCTCGGCCAGCAGAAACACATAGGCCGGACCACCGCCTGAGACGGCCGTCACAGGATTGATCTGATCTTCCTGTTCCACCCAGGCCACTTCGCCAATCGCGGCCAATAGCGCATCGGCAAGCGCCTTTTGTGCGCCTGAGACGCCAGGCCCGGCGAAGGCAGCGGTAAAGCCTTGGCGGATGGCCGCCGGCGTATTCGGCATGGCGCGCACCACCGCGGTGCCCGCACCCAGCGCTGCCTGCATGGAAGCAATGGAACGCCCGGCCATGATGGACAGAAACAAGGCGCCCTGCCCCGCAAACCGCGCATAGGCGGGTAGGCTGGTTGGCGCTTCCTGGGGTTTGATGGCAGCGACCACCGCAGCAGGGCAGAAATCGGCCGGGATGGCGGCGGCATCCGCCACCACGCGCACACGCCCGGCAAAGGCGGCGACTGCCGGCGTATGGGGTTCCACCACCACCGCGTCGGACAAGCCTTGTTCCAGCCAGCCGGCCAGCATCGCGCCGCCCATCTTGCCGCAGCCAATAAGAAGGATCGGGGGGAGTTTTTCGCTCATGCCCCCAGATTGCCTTTGAAATCAGGCGCGGGCAATCACCCCCGCGCCAAGCGCGTCATGCTTCGCCGATGCAGTCCAGCATGGCGGCGGCCAGCGCGTCATTGGGGCTTTTTCCGCCCCAAAGCACGAATTGGAAGGCGGGGAAGAAGCGTTCGCATTCCGTCAGCGCGATATCCACCATGTCTTCCAGGCTTTCCGCCGAGGCCCCAGGCGCACCACGCAGCAGCACGGAATGGCGGAATACCGGCACGCCATCTTCCGATTCAATGCCGAAATGCCCGATCCAGAGCCGGTCATTGGCAAGGGCCAGCAATTCGTAAAGCTTCTCCCGCCGCGCCGCCGGCACCTTCAGATCAAAGGCGCAGGTGAAGGACATGGCGCTCATTTCCGAGGACCAGGAGAAATGCAGCCCATAATCGCACCATTTCCCCGGCGCTTCGGCGGCCATTTCGTCATCCGAGCGGCGTTCAAACACCCATTCATTGCCGGCAATAATCTGTTCCAGCACGTCCAAGGGATTGATAACGCGATCAATTTCAGTGTGCAGAGAGGCGGACATCGGAAACTCCCCCTTTCCGATCAGCCGGCCTGCACCCCAACATCTGGTATGCGAATCGGGCCGGCGACCACAAGCCGAGATTACGCAGGTGCGGAATCCCGCTGCAAGAGCGAATAAGTTACAATCCTACCTTCACGTGCCAGATGAGGATTTGCCGCCTGATTTCGCAACAGGCTTGGTATGCCTTGTCGCATTTTCCGAGTCGCCAAGTGCTTCCACTTGGCTTGAAAATGCTTTGGCTTCCAGCGCTTCCACCCGGGCGGCCAGATCCTCTGCCTGTTCCCGGGCGCGGCGCGCCACATCCATGGCGGCGTCCAATTCTTCCCGCCGCACCAGATCCAGCCGGCGGATAATGGCTTCCGCTTGGGATTTGGCGATGGCTTCAACCTCCGCGCGGATACCGGTCAGCACCGAAAAGGCGCCGCCCGCAACCCCTGCCAGATCGTCCATCAGGCGGGCACGCCCGCCACCCTGATCCTTCATCGCCTTGCCCTTTCGGCCCTTGCTTGCCGGTCTATCCAGCCCCGGCCTATACCGATGCGCCCAATCCCTCAAGACCGAGGCTGCGGAAGACCGGATATGCATATTGTCACTGGCGGGGCCGGTTTCATCGGCTCCAACCTGGTTGCCGCGCTTTGCGCCCGTGGGGCGGAGGTGATGGTGGTGGACCGCCTGCGCCAAGGGGTTAAATGGCGCAACCTTGCCAAACACACCATCGCCGGCGTTGTGCCACCCGAAGAGCTTTGGGATTTCCTGGGCTCTGGCGCGCCGGTGGAAGCGGTATTCCATATGGGTGCCATCAGCGCCACCACGGAGTCCGATGGGGATCTGGTGGCGGCGGTGAATATCAGCCTGTCACAACGCTTATGGGATTGGTGCGCCAAGCGTGGTGTGCCCTTCATCTACGCGTCATCCGCCGCGACTTACGGCGATGGCACGCTTGGCTTTGATGATGACATGTCGGAAGCGGCGCTGGCACGGCTGCGCCCCTTGAATCTTTATGGCTGGTCCAAACTCGCCTTCGATCGGCGCGTGGCGCAAATGCTCTCGCGCGGGCGCGCACGGCCACCGCAATGGGCGGGCTTACGTTTCTTCAATGTCTATGGCCCGAATGAACACCATAAGGGCCGGATGGCGAGTGTGGTGCTGCATAAATTCCGCCAGATGATGGCCGGGGAGGCGGCAACCCTTTTCGCCTCAGACCGCGAAGGTGTGGCGGATGGCGAGCAGATGCGCGATTTCGTGCATGTGGATGATTGCGTGGCGGCGATGCTTTGGCTGCATGATAATCCTGGCACCTCAGGCCTTTTCAATAGCGGCAGCGGGCAGGCGCGGAGTTTCCTTGACCTGACACGCGCGATTTACGCGGCCCTTGGACGCACGCCGGATATCCGCTTCGTCCCCATGCCGGATGATCTCAAGGGCAATTACCAGTATTTCACCGAAGCGCGCATGGAGCGGCTCCGCGCGGCAGGCTTTCGCAAAAACCCCATCACGCTGGAAGAAGGTGTCGCTTCCTATGTGCGGGATGTGCTTCTGAATGCCGAGGATCCCTTCGCCTGATGTTCTTCGCGCTCCCCTTTCCGATGATTGACCCGGTGCTGATCCAGATCGGGCCTTTTGCCATTCGCTGGTATGCGCTGGCCTATATCGCCGGGATTGTGCTGGGGTGGCGGTTGGCGCGGCGGCTTGTGGTGCTATCGCCAAAGGTGAGTACGCCAGAACAGGTGGATGATTTCGTCACCTGGGTGACACTTGGCATTATTCTGGGCGGGCGCTTTGGCTATGTGATTTTCTATCGCCCCGATATTTTCCTGAGTGCGCCTTGGGAAATTCTGTACCTATGGCAGGGCGGCATGTCCTTCCATGGCGGCGCGCTGGGGGTGATTGTCGCGCTGTATTTCTTCACGCGGCGCCGGGGGCTCGATTGGGTGGCGTTTTCCGATCGCGTGGTCTGCGTGGTGCCGATTGGGATTTTCTTTGGCCGGCTGGCGAATTTCATCAATGGTGAGCTTTGGGGCCGGGTAAGTGACGTGCCCTGGGCCATGGTGTTTCCAAATGGCGGGCCTGATCCGCGCCACCCATCGCAGCTTTATCAAGCGGGGCTTGAGGGTTTATGCCTTTTCACGCTGCTGATGATTTTGGTGTCTCGCCCATCAATACGCGCGCGCCCTGGCGTGCTTTCGGGCGTGTTCCTTGGGGGTTATGGCGTGGCGCGTTTCATTGGCGAATTCTTCCGCCAGCCTGATGCGCATTTGGGATTTCTGTTCGCGGGCGCGACAATGGGGCAATTGCTGTCGCTGCCGATGGTGGCGGTGGGCGCCTGGTTGGTACTGCGGGGCTGGCGCGCCGGATTGCGCGATGCGGCGTAAGGAATTCTGAGTGATCATTCGGCCAAGGCTGTGGCGCTTTCAGTACCACCCTTTCAATGACTGGGCGCCCGGCCCGCCCCCTGATTGAGCGCCTTGGCATCTGGGATGTCCACGCGCCTTCCTTGCAGCCGCACAAGCCCAGCTGCTTCCAGCCCATGCATGACGCGCGAGAGGCTTTCCGGCGTCATGCCTAGCCGCGCCGCAATGGCCGCGCGTGGTTCCGGCATGGCAACGCGCCCACTTGGCAGCATGCGCCCGGCCAGAAAATGCGCCACGCGCTCACTCGCCTTGGTCAGCTTCATTTCCAGAAGCTGGTCCGCCAGGCCGCGCCATTGCCGCGCCATATGCGTCAGGCTTGCCGTGGCCAGCCGCGCTTCCTTCGCCATGATGGCGTGAAACGCCGCGGCTGGGATTCTGAGCAGCCGGCTTGGCGCCAGCGCCTCTGCCCCGAAAGGCCAAGCGCCGCCCAGAATCACCGCCGGCAGCAGAAAGCAATCACCGGGGCCCAAAATCTCAAGCAAGCCGCGCGCTTCCGCCGCACCCCGCATGGAAAGCCCGACCGAGCCCTCCAGCACCAGATGCAACGCATCCTCCGCCGCTTCGGGGGCGAAGATCACCCCGCGGCGCGGCGCGGAAAAGGGCTGGGCAGCCGCGAGCAAAGCGCGCGCCGCGCTGGGCCCGGCGGCGGAAAGAAAGGGGTGCCCGGCACCAAGGGCGGGTGCGGCTATCATTTCCTGCATGGGGCGACAGGAACCGAAATCGCCCCCCGGCTTATTGATGCAGCGCAAGCAAGCTGGCGATCAGGCGCCTTTTCACGCAAAATGGCGGGGCAAGAAGACAGGGGCGCGCCATGCAGATCACTTCCAGCCATTTGCCGGCGGATTTCGCAACGGGGCATTTTTGTGCCCGCATCATGCTGCCCGAAGGGCCATGCGTGATCGGCTTCGCGCGCGGCATGCCGTATGACCTGACGCCCGCCTTTGGCACGGCTTCGCGCTTTCTGGAAGAAGATGATGCGCCTGCCGCCATCACAGGGCGCGGTCAGCCAATTACGCTCAATCTTGCAGCGCTATTCGCCAATTCGGCTTGGGATGCGCGCGACCCTGGCTCGCCTTTCCTGCTTTCCCCGATTGATCTGCAAACCGTGAAGGCCGCCGGCGTGACTTATGTGCGCAGCATGTTGGAACGCGTGGTGGAAGAACGCTGCCGTGGCGATGCCGGCCAGGCGGAGGCGGTGCGCGCCGAATTTCGTGCCATTATTGGTGATGATCTGGAAGCGATTATTCCAGGCAGCGCGGAAGCCATGCGCGTGAAGGCCGCTTTGCTGCAAAAGGGCTGGTGGAGCCAATACCTTGAAGTTGGCATTGGCCCGGATGCGGAGATTTTCACCAAATGCCCCGCCATGGCGTCCGTTGGTACCGGCAGCAAGATTGGTGTGCACCCTGTCTCCGCCTGGTCCAATCCTGAGCCTGAAGCGGTGATGGTGGTGAATGGCAAGGGGCGCATTCAGGGTGCTACTCTCGGCAATGATGTCAATCTGCGCGATGTGGAAGGGCGGAGCGCGCTTTTGCTGGGGCGTGCCAAGGACAATAACGCATCAGCTGCGCTGGGGCCGATGATCCGGCTGTTTGATGCGGGCTTTACACTGGAAGATGTGCGCCGTGCGGAGCTTAGCCTGACCATCACCGGGCGTGATGGGTTTGAATTGGCGGAAAGCGGGCCGGTGGGGGCGATCAGCCGTGATCCTGCTGATGTGGTTTCGCAAATGATCGGCGCGCATCATCAATATCCGGATGGCGCGGTGCTTTATCTTGGCACACCATTTTCGCCGGCCAAGGATCGCGGCGCCCCCGGCATGGGCTTCACGCATCGCGAAGGGGATGTGGTGCGGATTTCTTCGCCACGGCTTGGCGTATTGATGAATGAGGTGGATCGCACCGATGAATGCCCGCCCTGGCGTTATGGCATTGGGGCGTTGTTTGCTTCCCTCGCGGCGCGCGGATTGCCGCGCGCATGAAGGAAGAAACCGGGCGGCTTGATCGCGGCGATGGCGTGCATCTGGCCTGGCGGCGCGTGGCCGGGCGCGGGCCGGGCGTGGTGTTTTTGGGTGGCTTCAATAGCGACATGACAGGGAGCAAGGCTGAATTCCTCGCGGGCTGGTGTGCCACGCGCGGGCAGGCGTTTTTGCGCTTTGATTATTCCGGCCATGGCACATCCGAAGGACGCTTTGAGGATGGCACGATTGGGCGTTGGGCCGAGGATGCGGCTTCAGTGATTGCAGCGCTGACGGAAGGCCCGCAAATCCTGATCGGGTCTTCCATGGGTGGCTGGATTGCGCTGCTGCTGGCTGCACGCCGGACCGTGCCGGTGCGCGCATTAATCGGCATAGCCCCGGCGCCTGATTTCACCGAGGATTTGATGTGGGCTGAGTTTTCGCCGGCGATACGTGAGGCGATTATGCGTGATGGCGTTTGGCATAGGCCGAGCGAATACGGCGCGCCTTATCCTATCACGCGGGTCCTGATTGAAGATGGCCGCAACCAGCTTTTGCTGCGGGCACCAATCGCGCTGGATTGCCCCTTGCGCATTTTGCAAGGTCAGCAGGACCCGGATGTGCCCTGGCACCATGCGCTGCGGATTGCGGAAGCGGTGACAGGCGGCGATGTGCGCGTGACGCTGATAAAAGATGGTGATCATCGGCTATCGCGGGAGGAGGATTTGGCGTTACTCGGTGAAACCCTAACGCCGCTCCTCGGCTAAACTCGCCGCCAAGCCCTCACGATAACTCGGATAGCGCCACTCAATCCCAAGCGCAGCCTTGGTCGCGGCATTCGCAACGCGGCGATTTTCTGACCAGAAGGATAGCGCCATGGGCGACATGCTGGCGCGGGCTTCTTCAAAGGGAATGGCCGGTGGCGCCGCCATGCCCAAAAGTCGCGCGGCTTCGGCCATCACCGTCGCGCTATCCGCCGGTTCATCATCTACAAAGTTCAATACGCGGCAGCCAGGTTCAGGTTGCGTGCTGATGGCGGCCATCACTGCATGGGCAATGTCGTCGCGGTGAATGCGGCTGAAGCTATGGCCGGGCTTCGCCACGCACCGCGCAACACCCGCGCGCAATTCGGCAAAGGGCGCGCGGCCTGGCCCGTAAATCCCGCCAACGCGGCAAATATCCAAAGCCGCATCGGCAGGGCGCGCGGCGCGCCAGGCTTCTTCTGCCGCTAATCGCCTTAGGCTGCGCGGCTGGCCGGGCGCGGCTGGTGTCGCCTCATCTACTGTGCCACCGGCGCGGTCGCCATAAACCCCGGTGGTGGAAAGATAGCCGATCCAGCGCTGCTTCCCGGAAGCAAGCGCTGCAGCGTGGCGGCGCAGCACGGGGTCCCCGGTTTCATCTGGTGGTGTGGTGATCAGCCAATGGCTTGCCGCCGCGAAGGCCGGGCCGGCGGCATCGAAGCCAATCACCTCAACCCCTGGCGGCGTCCTCACGGCCTCCGGTTGGCGCGATGTGCCCAGAACGCGCCAACCTACAGCGGCGGCGGCCTCGGCCACCGCGCGCCCGGCATAGCCCAGCCCTGCAATAATCAGCAGCTTGTCCTGTTTCATGGTTTTTCCGCCACGCGCCATCAAAAATCATTCATGTCTTCCGGACAATGCTAACATTATATGCAGCTTGGGCTAAATATAGGGCGATGACGCAAAAGCCGCTGAAGTTGATCGGGTTTGCCACGGCGCTATTGGTCATGGGCGCGGTGGGCGGCTTGTGGCTTTCGGGCCTGCTTTCCTCCGCTGAGCAGAATGCCGCGCTACCCGTGCCGCCGGAACCACCGCGCCTGTCCCAGGCGCCGGAATATGCGCGCTGCCTGGACCTGTTACGGGCTGACCCCACGGGCGCGCGCGGCTTTGCGCGTGATTGGCTGATGCAGGGCGGCGGCGAAGGTGCGGCGCAATGCGAAGCCCTTGCGCAGCTTAGCCTGGGGGAGGCTGATGCGGCGGCGGAAGCGCTGGAACGCATCGCTGCCCGCAGTGAAGCCGGGCTTGCCGCGCGCGCGGCAGTGTTCGGCCAGGCTGCGGAAGCCTGGCGGGCGGCGGGCAAACCGCAACGCGCCGCGGCAGCGGCCAGCCTGGCGCTCGCGCTGACACCGCAGGACCCGGATTTGCTATTGGAACGCGCCATGGCGCGGCTTGCGCTGGGCCAGGTGCCGGGCGCGCTCGCTGATCTTGATCTGGCAGTGGTGCTGGATGCGGACCGGGCAGAGGCCTGGATATGGCGCGCTGCCGCGCAGCGCCGTCTGGAAAGCCTTGGCCCGGCGGAAGATAGCATCACCACCGCGCTACGGCTTGCGCCGCGCAATGTGGAGGCGCTGCTGGAACGCGGCATCCTGCGCCAGCTGCGTGGTGAGGCTGAGGCAGCGCGGCGTGATTGGGAAAGGGTGCTGGAATTTGCCCCCGATAGCGCTGCCGCCGATCTGGCCGCGCAGAATCTGGCGCTGATCGAAGCAGGGCCTAGCCAAAGGTAATGCGCGATCCGCGAAAGCGGCATAATCGAAGCGGTGCGGTGGTCGCACAACCTAAGGTTTCAGATTAATCCATTGAATTAGCCTTTAGCGTCATCTTGCGGCGCCGGCCTGCTCACGCCATTGTGAGGAGGATTTTTGGCGGATAATGCCTCATGAACAGCTTCAATCGCCGATCCCTTCTGGCGCTGAGCGCCGGGCTTTCCGCAAGCCCAGCTGTGTTGCGCGCGCAAGCTGCTTGGCCGGATCGGCCCGTGCGGATCATTTGCGCTTTCCCCGGTGGATCCACGCCTGATCTGGCCGCGCGGGCAATTGCACCGCATTTGCAGCAGGTGCTGGGGCAGCCGGTGATTGTGGAAAACCGCGCTGGCGGGGGTGGGCATATCGGCACGGAAGCCGTGGCGCGTGCGACAGATGGCCATACGTTGGGCGTCACGATTGGCGGGCCCGGCAGTACGGCGAAAATCCTGAACCCGGCGCTTGGCTATGACCCAGCGACCGACCTGGCGCCGATCAGCCTTTTGGCGCGGCTGCCCTTTGTGCTGGTGGTGCACCCTTCCGTGCCGGCGCGCAACGCGGCCGAGTTTGTCGCCTTCGCCAAGGCCAATCCGGGCAAGATCAGCTATGCCTCAACCGGGCCTGGCACGCTTTCCCATTTGGTGATGGAAGACCTTGCCGCGTCGCAGGGTTTTGAAGCCGTGCATGTGCCTTATCGCGCTGTCGGTCAGGCGGTGCTGGATTTGGTGGCGGGGCGCATTCATGCGTTTTTCGCCGCAACCGGGGGCGTGCTGGGCCAAGTGCGTGATGGTTCCGTGCGCGCGCTTGCGGTGACGAGTGCGGAGCGCTTCCCCGCTTTGCCCGAAGTGCCGACCATGGCGGAAGCCGGCGTACCATCCGACCCGGCCGTTGCCTGGATTGGGCTTTTCGCGCCGGCGGGCTTCCCTGCTGACCGTATTGCGCGGGTAGCGGAGGAAACCGGCAAGGCACTTGCCGTACCCGATCAGCGCCGCGCGTTGGAAACCGCGGGCTTTACCGTGGTGGGGAGTGATAGGGAAACATTTCGCGCGCTGCTGGCTTCCGATATCGCGCGCTGGGGCGGGCTGATTCGCCGGCTGGGGCTGAAGCCGGAAAGCTGAGTTCAGAATATCCCGGCCGCCAAGCCGGCAGCGAAAGCGGCGCCGAGTTCTTCGCAGCGTGCAAGATCATTCGCGCCAATGATCTTGGGCGCAGCGATGGCCTCGGGCGTTTGCGCGCCGGTGATGATGATCAGCGGTTCCGCAATTGGTTTCAGCCGCCAGCCGGTGGCGATGCGCGCGATTTGCCGTGCGGCACTTGTTCCATCGGACCCCGCGCAAATCATTGTAGCATATGGTCGGCCTTGGATTTGATCCAGCAACGGATAGTAGCAGCGGTCGAAAAAATCCTTCATCACGCCGGCCATACTGGCCAGGTTTTCTGGTGTCGCGAAGATATAGCCATCGGCTGCCAGCAAATCCTCAGGCGCCGCTTCAGTGGCATGCAGCCCACCGACGGCAATATTGCTTTCCGCCATGGCGCCTTCCAGTGCCGCTTGCGCCATCTGCCGCGCGCCATCCGTCATGGAATGGTGAATGACCAAAAGGGTCTTCATGAAGTTTCAGCGCCGTACCAGGCCCTGCGGCAGGAATGCGCCATTATAATAGGGCACTGCAGAAACCGGCTTACGCGCAGCATAGACATAGGCCGGGTAGTAGATCATCAGCATAATGGCTTCCTCACCAATCGCGATATCGGTCGCTTGCGCGAAAAGCTCATTGCGCTTGGCTTCATCCATCGTCTTCAGTGCCTCCGCCACAAGCGCATCGGCGCGCGGACTGGAATGGCGCGTGCGATTGGCGGTACCAAGACCGGCATCGCGGTTGAAAGTATGGAGCAGCGCACGATAGGCGTAGCTGATGTTATCCGCCCCATATTGCGCCGCCATCACGGTAAAGGCCTGTCGCGCGGCGGCCGGGAAATAGGCCGCGTTCGGCATGGTTTGCACTTCAGTCTTAACGCCAACACGCGTCCAGAATTGCGCAATGGCCTGCGCTACTTTTTCATCATTCGGGTAGCGGTCATTCGTAGCGTGGATGATGATTTGAAACCCATTCGGATAGCCCGCTTCGGCCAGCAAACGCCGCGCACGGTCCGGTTCAAAAGCCACAGGCTTGAGGCGTGGGGAGGTTCCTGGCGTACCCGGCGGCAGCACATCCGAAGCGACCGAAGCCGCACCTTCCATGACACGGTCCACAATCGCCGCGCGATTGATGGCATGCGATAGCGCCAGCCTGACCCGCACATCCTTGAGCGGATTCTTCGTCATCGCTTGGCCGCTATTGTCGCGGATATGGGGCGTTACATCGCGGTCCATATCCAGCGCCACATACATCACGCGCATGCCTGCGATTTGCGAGACATCTGTAGTCGCATTGCCGCGCAGCCGCGCGATATCGGGGATGGAGACCTCATCTATCGCCTGCACATCGCCCGACAGCAGGGCGGCGATGCGTCCGGAGTCATTGGGGATAACGCGGAATTGCACTTCCTCAAATTCTGGCCTGGGGCCGAACCAATGCGGGTTGCGGCGCATGGTGACGAATTCGCCAAAGCGATAATCCACCAAGGTATAAGGCCCAGAAAAAAGGCGCGCCTTGCCTGCGTTGAAATCGGCGGGCTTGAATTCCTCACCCAGCGATGCGGCGACAATGGCGATTTCGGTCAGATCCTCCGCCATGAAGGGATAGGGTTCTTCGGTCTTGAGCAGCAGTCGCCCGGAATCCAGGATTTCGATATCCTTGATGGCGCGGACAAAAATTTGATAGCCGCCGGCTGAGCCTTCCAAGCGCGGAATGCGCCGGATGGAGAAAGCAACGTCTTGCGATGTAATGGGGCTGCCATCGCTGAATTTGGCGGCGGGGTTCAGCGTAACTTCCCAAGCGCGCCCATCCCCAACGGCGCGCCAGGATTGTGCAATGCCTGGTGTGGGCTTGCCATCCGGGGTCATGCCGATCAGCCGCGCATGGCAGCCACGCAGCAGGTTCTGTTCCCCCGCCAGGCGGAATTGCGGGTCCATGGAAGTCGGGCTGAGCTTGATGCCAACGCGCAGCACACCGCCGGGCACGGGCTGCGCCACAGCACCCCGGGTCAGCACAAACAGGCTTGCGCCGAAGCCTGCGAGAAATTCGGAACGTTTCAGCATGGCGGCCCCCTTTGTCTCGGGCCAAGTCTTGCGCTCAGCGCGCTTCAGCGCAAGCGGCGCGGTCCGCCGGTAGGGAAAGCGTGATGGCCCAGCAGAAGCCGAGCATCATCGCCGCACCCCCCAAAGCGCCAATGATGCCCGCCATTTGATAGAGCAAACCTGACAGTAGCGTGCCGGCAAAGCGCCCAGCGGCATTAGCGGCGTAGTAGAAGCCCACATCCTCAGCGGCTTTTTTGGAGCCTGCATAAGCGAGGATCAGATAGGAATGCAGCGAGGAATTCACTGCGAAGGCAAAGCCAAAAACCAAAATCCCAAGCACCAACACCAGATCGGCTCGGGCGGCGCCAAACCAAAGTGCCGTCATCAGCGCTGGCGGTATGGCCGCAAGGCCCAGGCACCATAGCCGTGCCGCTGGTACTTCGGCGCTCAGCCCATCAGCGCTGCGCTGGATCAATGAAGGTGCCGCCGCCTGCACCAGCCCATAGCCAATGGTCCAGATGGCGAGGAAACCACCCACCGCCGCAAAGCTCCAGCCCGAGGCGTAGAGAAACACCGGAAGGGCGACGACAAACCAGACATCGCGTGCGCCGAACAGCAGGATGCGCGCGGCAGCGAGCAGATTGACGCCGCGATCCCGCGCCATGAATTCCCGCATGGAAGCTGATGCCTTGGCCTTGCCCATCAGCGGCGGCAGGGACAACACAACGCCCAGTAATGCCAGTCCAAGCAGCGCGGCCATCAACCAAAGCGCGCCTTGAAAGCCAAGCGCTTCCAGCAGCACACCGCCCAGGAAAAAGCCCACGCCTTTCATCGCGTTCTTGCTGCCGGTGAACCAGGCAATCCAGCGGAACAAGCGGCCCGAGGCATCACCCGCCGTGATTTTGATGGCGGATTTGGAGGCGGTTTTGGTGATATCCTTCGCAATGCCGCAAATGCCTTGCGCCAGCAGAACCCAGACCAGTGCCATAGCCGGCACCCAGCTTGGTGAAAGCGCCGATAGCATCAGGAAGCCCGCGACTTGCGCGCTAAGCCCCACCGCCAGCATGCGCGCAATGCCGAAGCGCGTGGCAAGCCAGCCGCCAATCAAATTGGCGCCTATCCCCGCCGCTTCATACAACAAGAACAGAAAAGCCAGCGCGAATGGCGAATAGCCAAGCTTGTGGAAATGCAGCAGCACCAGCATGCGCAAGGCGCCATCGGTCAGCGTAAAACCCCAATAGGCAGCGGTGATGATGGCGTAGTTGCGCATGTCAGATGCCGCGCGCTTGCATGATACAGGCCAGATCCACCATACGGCAGGCATAGCCCATTTCATTGTCATACCAGGCGTAGATTTTCGCCATGGTGCCATCCGTCACTAAGGTGGATGGCGCATCAATGATGGAACTGCGCGTATCCCGCGCGTAATCAGCCGAAACCAGGGGCCGATCCTCAAAGCCCAGAATGCCCGCCAGAGGGCCTTCGGCAGCGGCGCAGAAAAGCGCGTTCAATTCCTCGGCGCTTGTGGCGCGCTCCAATTCAAACACGCAATCAGTGAGCGAGGCATTCAGCACAGGTGCGCGCACCGCATGGCCATTCAGCTTGTCCTTCAATTCCGGATAGATAAGCGCAATCGCCGTCGCACTCCCCGTGGTGGTGGGCTGCAAGGAAAGCATGGCGGAACGCGCACGGCGCAAATCCTGATGCGGCGCATCCGTCACCACATTGGTATTGGTGGGGTCGTGAATCGTAGTGATCTGGCCGTGCCTGATCCCAATCGCCTCATGCACCACTTTCACCACGGGGGCGAGGCAATTGGTGGTGCAGGATGCTGCAGTGACAATCGGGTGGCGCGCGGGATCATACAGCGCATCATTCACGCCCACCACGATATTGAGGACTGAGGCCTCCTTGACCGGTGCCGCGACAATCACGCGCTTCGCCCCGCGATCGAGGTGCCCGCGCAGGGTGGCTTCGGTCAGGAACTTGCCGCTGCATTCCAGCACCAGATCAACGCCCAAATCGCCCCAGGGGATTGCCGCTGGTGTCGCGTGTTCCGTGAAGCCGATGCGCTTGTCACCAATGCGCAAAGCATCCGCGCCCTCAGCCGCGATGGGCCCGCGCCAACGGCCCTGCACGCTATCGAAGGTTAGCAAATGCGCGGTGGCCGCCGCGCCGCCCTTCACTTCATTCACATGCGCAATATCCAGCCGATTGGCGCGGCGCGGATCATCCTCACCCCGTTCCGCCGCACCGAAAGCGGCGCGGAATGCCAGGCGGCCGATGCGGCCCATGCCATTGATGCCGACCCTCATGCCCGTGCTCCCGCCATTGGATTGCCCAAAGCTTCAACGCGTGTCTGCAACGCCATGCGATCGAGCGTGGTGAATGGTAGGCTTGTGAAAATATCCAACCGGCGCCGCAGCGCCGCGTAAAGTTCGTTCAGAAGCGTCGCGCGTTCGGCACCGCCGCCCGAAAACTTCGCCGGGTCCGGCAAGGGCCAGGCCGCGCTGGTGATGGTATCGCCGAAATCCGGGCAGCGCTGACCTTCCAGCGTATCGCAAAGCGCGATGACGAAATCGAAACGCGGCGCTTCGGGGCCGGTAAATTCCTCCCAGGATTTGGACCGTAGCGGCGCCACATCATGCCCAAGCGCCTGAAGCTGCGCGAGCACTTCCGGCAGCGGCCCATCCGGCGCGGGTTCCGACCCGGCTGAATAGGCGCGAAAACGCCCCGCACCGATGCGGTTCAGAATGGCTTCCGCCATGATGGAGCGCGCCGAATTGCGCGTACACAGAAACAACACCCGCAAGGCGCGTCCAGGCGCGGTGATGGGCGCTGACGCCCCACCCAGAAAACCGACCAGCGCGGCAAAGGCCGCCGGGGCGCTGGCGTAGAGCACCTGGCGCCCCTGGCGCTGCGGCGTGATCAGCCCGGCGTCTTCCAGCGCGCGCAAGTGAAAGGAAAGCGTGGAAGGCGGCACGCCGAGGGCCTCGGCGATTTCCCCTGCCGGCAGGCCCTCAGGCCCTGCGCTTTGCAGGTTTTGGATCAGGGTCAGGCGCGTCGGCTGGCCCAAGGCGGCAAAAGCCGCAGCAGCGGATACTGTTTCCATTTTTCCAGTATGATGGAAACAGAGCCTTATGCACGTGAAGCTTTCATGACAGGGCGGGCGTCCTACCAGCCATTCACCCGGTCCCAGACAGCAAGCACCTCATCTCCACCATCCACCACATAGTAGCGATCATGCGCGGCGACGGTCAGGCAGGTATGGTTCGGCGCCACGCGTACCAAGGCGCCCACGGGAAGCTTCGCAAAGGGCAGCGGGCCATCGCCACGCACTTCGCCATGTTCCTGATGGGTGCGCGCGACAATCGCCTCCCCAAAGCGCCATTTGCCGTGGCGGTCCAGCATGACACCAAAGCCGAGATCTTTCGGCGCCGCCTGGGTGCTGCGATCCTTGGAAAGTGCAATGCCGCCCGCATCAATCAGCACTGCATTGCGGTCCTGCTTGCGAGACGTGACGGCGGAAAGCACCGTCACCGCGATATCTTCCATACCATGCGTGCCGATCTGGCCCTGGAACAAATCGCCGAACATATAAACGCCCGCGCGAATATCCGTAATGCCCGCCATGGATTGCCCGTAAAGCGCGGTGGGTGAAGACCCGGCCGAGACCACACGTGGCGTGATGCCCATGCCGCGCAAGCGCTCCGCCGCGAGCACGGCACCGGCGCGCTCGGCTTCCGCCACCTTGCGCATGCCATCTTCGCTGCGTTCCGCATAGGAATGCCCAGCATGGGTCATGATGCCGGCGCAGCGCGCGCCAAGGCGCTGAGCGATTTCCGCGAGCTTGTACGAATCCGACGCAATGCCGCCGCGGCCCTCACCACAATCAACCTCGATCAAAGTTGGCAAAATGCCGGGATGGGCGGCGATGGCGCTGGCGACATCCGGATCATCGGTGATGATCTTCACGTCATTGCCTTGCGCATTGATCGCCGCGATGGCGTCCAGCTTTTGCGGTGTAATGCCGACCGCATAAATCTGATCGCGATAGCCACCACCGGCGAAATAGCGCGCCTCAGCAATCGTGCTGACGGTGATGGGCCCCTGATCCGGCGCAGCCAAGGCTGCCACCGCCAGGCTTTTCGCGGTTTTCATATGCGGCCGCAGTTTCAAGCCGGGGTGCCGCGCGACAGTGGCGGCCATGCGCGCCAAATTGCGCTTCAGAATGCCAAGTTCCAGTACCAGGCAAGGTGTAGGCAGATCATCCAGCTTCATGGCCAGCGCGCTTCCTTATCAATCGGCAGAACAGGTCTTGGCATATGCTTCCAATCAAAGCGCGTCAGAATAGGGGAGGTAAGGCCAGGGCAATCCACTTCGACAATCTGTTCATGCTTGAAGAATTCATCGAAGCCACCGCGGAAATGCCCGCGGGATTTCACCACCACAGCGCATGCCTTACTGACATCCAAGCCGAGATGTTCAAAGAAAGCGGGATCGGCGCATTGCGTGCGAATGGAAATCACTACCACGGTGATGCCACCGATCTTCAGCGCTGCCGTAGCGCCCAAAGTCATGGCCGTGCCGGCAAAGATACCGCGCCGGCCCGTCACACGCCCATCCGAAAGTGCGACCACTTCCGCATCCGCGCTGAAGGGCTTGCTGAAGGGATCATCCACAGCGACATCGCGGTTGAAACGCGCGGTAAAGCGCGCACCCTTGCCGAGCTTATGCGCTTGCGCCGCCAAGGCGGGGTCATGGATCACGCCCACCAGGCAATCCTGCACACCAGCACGGTGGAAGGCTTCCAGAATCCACATGGTATTGCCGCGCCCGCCGCCGCCCGGATTATCCGCAACATCAGCGAAAGCCAGCGGCACGGGGCTATTTAGCGCCTTTTGTGTCGCGTCTTCCAAAGCGGTCAGATCGGCGATGAAGCGCCCGCGCCTTTCCCAAATGGCTGCTGCCAGCCGATCAGCCAGCGCTTCTGCCGCCGCCTTGTCTGTCGCGGTGATGATCACTGCCATGCCATTGAAGGGCGTATCGCCATAGGCAAAGCCGCCCATGATGGAAACATTGGCAATGCGCTGATCTGATGCTGCCCATTCCTGGCCGAGGTTGATCACCTCGGCATAAGGCCCCTGCGCGGTCAGCATGGAAACAGTGGGTGCGACAATCGGCAAGCGGCGGAAGGCGCGGTGGAAACGCTCACCGGCCAAAAGCCGGCGCATCAGCGCGGCACTTTCCGCGCCACGTTCGCGCATATCCAAATGCGGATTGGTGCGATAGCCGACAAAGGCATCGGTCAGCGCCACCATGCGGTCCGATACATTCGCGTGCAGGTCGTAGGAGCAAACGAGCGGCACATCACCCAGAATGTCGCGAATCAGCGCCTGCAAGCTGCCTTCCGGGTCAAGATCAGCGGTGGCGAGCCCCGCGCCATGCAGCACGCAATAGACGCCATCCACGCGGCCTTTCAGTGCGGTCAGCCCTTCGTGCCATTGCCGCATGAAGCCATCGAAAACGCTTTGCTCCACCGGACCATTGGGCTCCGCCATGGCGAGCAAAATGGGGCAGGGTTCCCAGGCGCCACTGGCATCCATGGCCGTGACGAAGCCAGGCATTTCACCCAAAGCGGCCGGTGCGGCGGAACGCGCATCCGCCACAATGGTATCGCCGACGATCAGGCAACGCGTTTCAAAATCCCGCAATGTTGCCGGCGGTGCAAAGCGATTGCATTCAATGGAAAAGCCCAAAAGGGCAATGCGTGGTCCGGCCATCAGATGGCTACCCCCAAAAGTTCAGCGATGCGCGGGGTGGATTTCAACCCGGTGCCGGTCAGCACCACCACGGTGGTTTCATCGGCGCGAATGGTGCCGGCTTGCAGCAATTTGACGAAAGCTGCTGCTGCCTGCGCGCAAGTCGGTTCCACATAAATGCCGGTGCGGGCGAGTTCGAGTGTCGCGGCGGCAATCTCAGCCTCATTCAACATCACCGCACTGCCCTGGCTTTCCTGCAAAACGGCCATGACTTCCGGCGTGCGGATGGGTTGCGCAATGGCGGTGCCTTCCGCAATGGTGGGCATCGCCGCAACTTGTGGCTGCTTCAGGAAGGCGCGCGCAATCGGTGCACAATTTTCCGGCTGAGCAGCGAAAACACGCGGTAGCTTCTTGATCTCACCCGCGCGCTGCAATTCGGCAAAACCGATGCCGCAGCCCAGGACATTGGACCCCGCGCCGCAGGGCACAATCACATTATCAGGTGCGACAAACCCCAAATCTTCCCACAGTTCATAGGCGAGTGTTTTCGTGCCATGCAGGAAGAAGGGATGCCAATTATGGCTGGCGTAGAAGATATCCTTGGCCTGGCGCAAAGCCTCATCCGCGCAATCCTGACGGCTGCCGGGCACCAATTCGATCTCGGCGCCTGACGCGCGCGATTGTACGGTCTTGGCCGGAGAGGTTGAGGCCGGGACCAGAATCTTCGCACGCATCCCGCCTGCGGCGGCATAGGCCGCGACCGCCGCGCCACCATTGCCGGAGGAATCCTCCAGCACATTTGTCACCCCTTGGGCGCGCAGCAGAGACAGCATCACCGATGCGCCGCGATCCTTGAAGGACCCGGTCGGCATGAACCATTCGCATTTCACCAATGCCGAGGCACCGCCAATGACGCGCGGCACCAGGGGAGAACAGCCTTCCCCCATAGTGATGGGGTCATCCGGCAGGAAGGGCAGCGCGGCCCCATAGCGCCAGAGCGAACGATCCTCAGTGCGGATTGCGGCGCGCGTGATGCCGGGGAGCGGCGTCAGCATCAGGGGGGCTTGGCCGTCGCCACACCAGCGCGGCGTGGCAAGCGGATAGGTGGCCCCGCTGCGGGGGTCCAGGTAAGCGATGTCACTCATCCCCCCACAGTCGCTTGCCCTGGGCCGCGCCGCAAGGGATGCTGGCGGCATGAGCAATGACGCCGAAGCCGTAACCCGCCTGGCCGCCGATCTGGTGGCGATTGATAGCCGTTCCTGGGTCTCTAACCTGCCAGTGGCGGATAGGATCGAAGCCGAATTGGCGGGGTTTGAGATCGAACGCCTTGATTACACGGACCCGCAAGGGGTGGCCAAGCGCGCGCTGGTCGCGCATCGCGGCCCGCGCGGTGGTTATGCGCTATCCGGCCATATGGATACGGTGCCGGAAACTAGCTGGACCGATCCGCCCTGGACGCCGCGCATCACGGATGGCGTGCTGCATGGCCTGGGCAGTGTGGATATGAAGGGCCCGGTCGCGACTTGCATCATCGCCGCGCGTGGCCTGCCCGCCCATGTGCCGGCAACGCTGCTGCTGACGGCGGATGAGGAAACCAGCAAGCAAGGGGCGCGCATCATCGCCGCACATTCAAAGCTTGCGGCGTCGCTTGGCTTGCAGGGGATTGTGGTAGCGGAACCAACGGGGCTGGCGCCGGTGCGCGGGCATCGCAGCCATATCGAATACACGGCCATTGCGCGCGGCGTGCAGGCACATTCTTCAACCGGCAAGGGGCTCAATGCGAATTGGGCGCTGATTCCCTTCATGGTGGACATGAAAGCAATTTACGAAAAGCTGCGCTTTGAACCGGCCTATCATGATGCCGCCTATGACCCGCCATTTTCGGATTTCAATATGGTGATTGATAATCACGGCACGGCGGTGAATGTAACAGTCGCGCAGGCGACGGTGCGGATCAAATTCCGCCGAAGCCGACGGATTGACGTGAGCGGCATTGAAGCCGCGGTGCATGCAGCGGCCCAACGTGCCGGGGTCGAACTGACAGAAAAGCGTGAAGGCACACCGCCGGAATTGCCGGCTGATCACCCGCTGATCCAATTGGCGGCAGGCGTCACCGGCCAAGCCGCTGGCACCGCGCCTTACGGCACGGATGCCAGCGAATTGCAGGATATCGCGCCTTGTGTGATTTTGGGTCCAGGCACCATTGCCACTGCCCATACGCCGCGCGAATGCGTGGCCTTGGCCGATTTGGCGGCGGCGGTGCCGATCTTCCGGCGGATCCTTTCCACCGGCGCCGCTTGAGGGAGCATCAGCCATGTTGCGCAGCATTCTTCTGGCCCTGGATGATACGGAAGGCGCCATCGCCGCGCGTGATTACGCCCTGGCGCTGGCACGCCATACCGGTGCAGCAATTAGCGCTGCTGTCATTCTGGATCGTCCTGATTTGACCGATGCACATGAAGCCGTGCCCCCCGGCGCCGCGGCCTTCAAGGAAAGGCGTGATGCGGCCTTGCTACGGCAGGCGCGGGAAGCCGGCGAAGTGGCGGTGGCGGCCTTGCGTGAAGCCGCGGATGGGCTGCCCTTCACTGTAGAGGAATTGGCCGCCGCCCCTGCCCCAGCCTTGCTGGCGGCTGCCGGCGCGCATGATGTGTTGATTGTGGGCCGGGATTCCTCGCTTGGGCGCGAAGTGGCGGAAGATGGTCTGGCACCGACGATTGAAACCCTGCTGCATGATCGCACGCGCCCCTTGCTGGTGGTGCCGCCCGGCGCGCGCTTTGATCCGGCGGCTTCAGCGCTGGTTGCTTATGATGGCTCACCAGGTGCCATGCGTGCAGTGCAGCTTTTCGCGCTGCTCGGGCTTGGTAGATGTGGCGCAACGGTTTTGAGTGTAGCTGAGGATGAGGCAGAGGCCGCCACACTTGCCGGTACGGCAGCCGGTTTCCTGCAACGCCATGATGTTGCGGCCAAGGCGCTGCCGGTGATTGGTACGCATCCAGTGGAAGCGCTTTTGGCGGAAGCCGCCGCCATGCCCGCCGGCATGCTGGTGATGGGTGCTTTCGAACATACGGGGCTGCGCGCCTTATTCACCGGTTCCGCCACCAAGCATTTGCTGCGCCGCGCGCCCTGCGCGATATTCGCGGCTCATTAGCTGCCGTGTAATTCCTCGGGCAGCGCGCAAATGCGCTGCCTGACCAGCCAGGCGGAAAAGCGCGGATCGGCGGTCAGCATGGCGAAGGGAATGACGCCAAGCAGGCTGATCAGCACCGGTGCCGCGATCAGCAGCGCGGTGAAGGATACCGCTGTGAAAACAAAGGTAAGCGCCAATCCTGCCAGCGTCGGAGCCCAGAATTGCTTGAGCGCATCCGCAAAACCAATATCGCGTTCGCTGCGATTTTGTGGCGCCCAGCCCATGCGCATACCAAAAGGTAACACCATCAGAAACAGGCATTGGCTCATCACCCGCGCCGGTTCCATGAAGGCGCTGAAGATCATTTCGGCCAAAGCACTGCGCAGGAATTGCGCCCGCCCGCCATAGCGTGTCGCAAGGCCAGGGTTCAGCAAAACCTCGGCATAGCCGGCAAGCTTCGCGGCGTAATGGCAGCACCAGCCAGCGATGAGCAGCGCAATCAAAGCGTCAATTGGCGTGGTATCGCCGCCACCACTCAGCCCATTCCAGGCGGCCAACAACAGAATCCCGACATAAAAAGGCGCGCTCAGGAATAGCAGAATCGCCTGCATCAATTGCCAGCGCGCCATGGGCGTCAGGCCCGGCAGCCGCAGCAGCGCCAGATACTGCATATTGCCCGCGGCCCAGCGCAGATCGCGCGTGATGAAATCACTATAGCTTGGCGGATTGCCTTCGCTGCTGCCGGCATCATCGGCCAGCACGCGCACCTTCCAGCCAGCGGCATGGAGGCGCGTTGCCTCTACCTGGTCATGCGAAAGGATATGCGATCCGTCGGGCAGGGTTTCCAAACGCGCATGGGCGCGAAAAGGCGCGATGCGGATGATGGCATTATGACCCCAATAGGGTCCCTCATCACCTTGCCACCAGGCTTGCCCCGTGGCCCAGGCGCGCATGCCGTGCCGCATGCCGAATTGAAACAGCCGCGGAAAACCTGCCTTGGTCGGTCTGCCGTGAATAAGCTGCTGCAATATCGCCAGCTTCGGGTCTGCTTCCATGCAAGCGACCAGGCGCAGCACCGCTGCCGCCGTCATTTCCGAATCTGCGTCCAGGCACAGCATGAAGTCATGCCCATCCGCGTGATGGTCCAGAAATTCCATCACATTGCCGGATTTAAAGCCTGTATTCTCAGCGCGACGCCGGTAATGGGTTGCAATGGGCTGCAAGGCCGCGAAGGCGCGGCAGGCTGCTTCCTCGGCCACGGCTTCGGCGCCTTCTGGCGTGTCTGACAGGAACCAGAGCGAAAACCGCTCCGCCGCGCCGGCCTCCGCCAAGGCTGAAAGCAAGCGCGCTAGCGGCGGCAGCACCAGCGCCATGTCTTCGCGCCGGATACAAATGGCAATGGCGGTTCTGGCTTGCGGCAAGCCAGGGCGCAGGGCGGCAAGCGCGGGCACCACTGCGGCCACGGGGTCACGCGCCAACAGCAATATGCCAAGCCCGATCAGCGCATTGCCCGCTGACAGCGCTGCCCAGGGCAGCGTGCCAGCGATACACAGTAGGATCAGGATTTCCGCCAACGTCCAGCCGCCGGGTGCCAGCACCGCCCAGGCGAGCCAAAACAGACCGCCCATGATGGCGAACACCAAACACAAAAACAGAATTCGATGAAGACGCATGGCTGCCCGTGGCGAAACTGTTCCAATGCTATCGCATGATCCATTTCGCCGGGCCACTCAGTAGGGATGATGCAAGCGAAAAACCTACCACGCTGCTCGGTCAGCTTGGCAGCGTGGGTACTAAAATAACGCGATTCCGCGCAGGGCCTGGGCAAAGGCAAAACCAGTGAGGGCCAGCCAAATAACCGCACCAAGCTGGACCAGCGGGGCTGCCTTCAAGCGGGGAATGGCGGCAAGCATCAGGGCCAGCAGCGGCAAGCCCTGCATGGCGTGGATGCCAATGAAATGCGCCACCCGCAAATCACCCCCATGCGCGGCCCAGAAGAAAGGCGGCCAAGGCCCGGCAGCACCGGTACCCCCAATGTAAGGCGAAGCAAGTACGGAAATGGTGGCGCCCGTAATGGCACCAGTCACCCCGCTCATCACCAAGCCAAGGCCGATGGCTTGGCGCATCGCGCTGGGTAGCTCCGGCTTGCCGGAACGCAGCACCAGCACCCCAAGCCAGGCGGCGAGGGCGCATAAAGCCACAGCGCCAAGCCCCATGACGCCATATCCGATATTGCCGATGATATCGGTGGCGAAATGCGAAGGCAGGCCGAAGGCAGAACGCAGGCTGATCCAGCCCACTTCATAACTGCCACAGATAATCGTGCCCCAAATGATGATCCGCGCCGCACGCTGCCTGTACGCCTCAGCGGGCAGGGCACCGAAGCACCAGGCCATTGTCCAGCACCAGACCATCAGGGAAGCCGCGAACTTCGCCGGTTTGACCCAAACCGAGAGCCCACCCAATTGGCGGCCATCCATCGCAATGGCGAAAAGGGAAAGCGCCAGCACCCAGCCCATCACCCAGCCAGTACGCACCAGGGCTGGTTCGGGCCGGCCAAGCGCGCCCAGGGTTACGATCAGGTTTTTCATGGTGTGATCCGGCGCGCAAAACGGCGCCCCCCAAGCAGGAAAAAGACGAGAAGCCCAATCGGGCCAGCGAGGAATGTCAGCGGCAGGGCCGGATATAACCGCCAGAGAGGCCGACCTTCCGCCGTTGCCCGGCGGCACATCCAGGCGCCGATAAACAGGTCAAACGCCAAGTAATGGACCCAACCAGCCAGCAGCAGGCCCCTACTGCTGAATAGGCTTGCAACCTGATCAAGGCTGCCAAACCCACCCGATGCGCCGGGCGCGTGGATGGCCACAAGGCCCAGGTAAAGCCCAGCTAGCGCAATTGGCAGCGCAAGGCCGGTAAGCCACCAATGGGCCCAGTATTGGCGCGGGAAAAGCAGCAGCGCCCCCCAACCTAAGACAGCGCCTGAATTGGCGATCGTAAATGCAGCATCCAGCATGTTGCACCTTCAAACTGACCATTGGACAGTTATGCTTTCGACTTTCCATTGTCAAGTTAGTTTTTTCGCCCCATAATCGCTCTTCATGCCGCCCATGCGAAAACCGGTAGGACGCCACCATCACGGGGATCTGCGCCGCGCCCTGCTCGATGCCGTGGCCGAGACCACCCAACGCGCCGGGCCTGAGGCCGTGAAGCTCCGCGAATTGGCCAGACGCATTGGCGTTTCCCATGCGGCACTGACGCCGCATTTTGGCGATTTGCGCGGCTTGTTGACCGCCTTCGCCACCGAAGCCTTTGAAAGACTGACCCAGAGCATGGAGGCGGAAATGGCAGGCACGCCAGATGCGCCGCTGCGCGCCTCAGGCCGCGGTTACATCCGCTTCGCCACGACCAATCCGGGGCATTTCCGCGCCATGTTCCGCACGGACCAATTGGATAAATCGAACCCAGACTTGGCCCGCGCGGCTGAGGCTGCGTTCAGCGTGCTGCAGCGCGCCATGGCGGCCGACTATCCACATTTGCAAGACCAGGCCTTGGCGGATCACCTCGCCCTCGCTTGGTCAGTGGTGCATGGCTACGCCATGCTGCGGGTTGAAGGCGGCGCCGGCGACAAGCTTTGGATCGGTGATGACAAGGTAGCCGCGGCAGAACCCATGCTGGAACTTTTATACACTGCGCTGGCACCACCCCCCGCCAAGTGATGCCGCTTGGCGGCCCGAGGAATGCGAAGCAACAAAAGTTCAGTCCCTGCCCGGCGAAGGGCAGTGAATGAGAGGCGCGCTAGTCTATCTGCGCACCGGAAGCGCGCACCACCGGCGCCCAGATTTCCACCTCTCGGCGCATGAAGGCATCGTATTCTGCGGGGCCAAGTGGCCAGGGTTCCGCGCCGTAATCACGCACGCGCTGGGCGATGGCGGGATCATTCAGTGCCGCCACCACTTCCGCCCCCAGCCTTTCACGAATGGCAGCCGGGACGCCAGCGGGGGCGGTGAGGCCATACCAGGAAGCGACATCGAAATTCGGTACGCCCTGTTCTTCCAGGCTTGGCACTTCCGGCATGGTGCTGGAACGCTTCGCGGTCGAAACGCCAAGCGCCTTCAACAACCCACCCAACACCTGCTGGCGTGATGCCGGCGCGTTATCTATCGCGAATAGCGTTTCGCCATTCATCACCGCCGCCATGGAAGGCGCCGTGCCGCGATAGGGCACATGGGTCACCTCTATCCCCATGCGCATGCCAAACAGCAGCCCCGAAAGATGCGAAGACGTGCCCGAACCAGCCGAAGAAAAATTCGCCCGCGCCGGATTGGCTTTGCAGAAGGCGACCAATTCCGCGACCGATTTGATCGGGCTATCGCCCTTGATGATCAGCACATTGGGCATGGCGGCAATGCGCGCCACCCCCGGTAAATCCTTGAGTGGATCAAAGGAAAGCCGCCGATAGAGCGTTGGTCCAATCCCGTGGGACGCGATGTGATTGACGTAATAGGTATAGCCATCCGGTGCCGCGCGCGCGGTGACTTCAGCCCCCACCATGCCGCCCGCACCTGGGCGCGGGTCTATGATCATGGGTTGGCCGAGCCTTTCGCGCAGACGGCCTTCCATCATGCGGAGAAAAATATCGGAAACCCCGCCCGCGGCGCCGCCGATCACGAAGCGGAGCGGCTTGTCCGGCCAGCTTCCTTGCGCCCTGACTGCGGGTGCGGCCAGCAATGTTGCCCCAGCCGCAATCATGCTTCTGCGCGTGATCATGATTTATCCCCCCTTGTTACGCTTGGTTTGACCCGAGCCTAACATGAAAGCCCCAACTGGGAAGCAGAATCACACTGCCGGCAGCAGCACCATGAAGCGCGCACCGGTTATGGCGCCGCTGGCATCCCGGATATTCTCCGCCGATATGCGCCCGCGCAGGCCCTCGACAATTTGTCGGCTGATGGAAAGCCCAAGGCCGGAATGTTGGCCGAAGCGTTCCCCGCTGGGGCGTTCGGAATAGAAACGCTCAAAAATGCTTTCAAGCTTCTGTTCGGGAATACCGGGGCCTTGGTCTTCGACAACAACCTCTATCATCGCGCCGGCGTGGCGCGCGCTGACCTTTACCGTGCCATGCGGTGGGCTGAAGGAAAGCGCATTGCCGAGCAAATTGCGGAAAACCTGCACAACGCGCCCTTCCACACCGCGCACCACAAGCGGCCCGTCTTCGGCTTCCAGCAGCACCACCGGGTCATCATCATCGCGCGTCGCGGCGTGCAGATCGGAAAGCGCAGACAGGATGGGCGCAATATCCACCGGCGTTGAGATGGTACGCGACAATTCCGCATCCACGCGCGATGAATCGCTGATATCGCCAATCAGCCGATCCATACGCACCGCATCATCGGCAATGATGGCCAGCAACCGATTGCGGCTGGCAGGGTCTTCCACGCGGCGCAGGGTTTCAATGGCGCTCCGCACACTCGTCAACGGATTGCGCAATTCATGCGCGACATCAGCAGCGAAGCGTTCATTGGCGTCAATCCGCGCCCAAAGCGTGCGGGCGGAATTTTGTAGATCCCGCGCCAGCACGCCGATCTCATCATTGCGCTTCAGCAGCGCATCGGGGACGGATTGCGCGCGGCCTTCACCTTCGCGGATGCGTTGCGTCGCACGCGCCAGGTCCAGCATTGGCGTGGCGATGGTGCGGGACAAATAAAGTGAAAGTGCCACCGTCAGGATCAGCGCGGTCGCAAACAGCAGCAGCACGGAAGCGCGAATTTCAAAGAGCCGCCGATCAACTTCGCGCGCTTCACGCGTGAGCAGAACAATACCCACACTTTGCGTGCCGCGCCGCGCCGGTTCCGCGACACTCACCAGCAAGCGGCCATCGGCACTGCGGCGGATATAGGGGGTGACGCCGCCTTCAAGCGCCATGCGCAATTCTTCGCGCCGATCGGGGCCAAGATCGGGCTGCCAATCGAAATCCGGCGCATCGGGCGCGCTATCCACCACCATGCCCGGGCCGCCGCGCCCGCGCAGCAGGGCGGGAAACATGCCGACCAGCCTTTCATAGATGCCGGCCACGGTAGAGGTCAGCGCGCCGCGTGGTTCCGGTGGCGGCAAGGGTTCGGCAATCACCGCACCGCCCACGCCATCCCGAATGCGGCTATCGGCGACCAGCAGGCCGGCAGTGTCCAAAAGCCGCGCCTGGGTATTGGGCGAAGGGTCCACCAGGCGCCGCAGCAAGGGCCGCGCCGCTTCCAGCTGCAGCACATAGCGTTCGCCTTCGGGCCGCACCGCGGCTTCGGCGATGGCACCGGCATAGATGCGCGCCTGGGTGCGCATGGCCTCAACCTCCGCACCCAGCAGCGCATTCTGATATTGGTCGAGGTACAGCAAGGACGCCGCGAGCAAGGCGGGCGGCAGCGCATTCAGCAGCAGAATGCGCCTGAGCAGCGGGGAGAAGCCGCGCTTTGCGTGTTCCGGCTGAGCCTCAGCTTCGGAAAGGCGATCGAGCGGCGGGGAGGTATCGGGCACGTGGGCTCCTTAACGCGGAAAGCGCGCTAAGGAAATCGCGCCGCACGGTTCAGCCTCGGCGAATAGGCGGTACGCTGCCGCCGCCTTGTGGTGGTGGGGGCGCGCCCCACCCCCCGGAAGGTGGCGGCGGAGGGCCTTGCGGCTGCCATCCCCCCGGTGCCTGCGGTTGATAGGGCGGCTGATAACCGCCGCCATAACCTCCGGGAGGAAGCTCCGGCGCCAGCGGGTCTGGGCCGAAGCGATTATAGCCAGACGTGCCGCGCAGAAAGCCCGCAACGATGAAGGCCCAAAGCCAGCCGATCAGCGGGATGAAATTCACCAGCACCCACCAGCCGGATTTGTCGCGGTCATGCCAGCGCTTGGCCTGCCCGGCGAGGCCGATCCAAAGCCCAACCAGCCCAGCGATGATGGAAAACGGCCCCATATTCACGTCGCCCATGCCTGATTTGTCCGGCAGGGCATTTCGCGGGGTGCCGAATTGCGTATCCAGCACGCCTGCGGCGAAATTGATGCCAATTGGAATCAGAAAATAGAAAACCCACCAGGTCTTGCGGCTGATGCGGCCATTGAAGCTGAACCATTGCGCCAAGGTCATGGGCCTTCCTCTCCAGGCATATAATGAAAGGGTACCTCGTATCCGGCCCGAAGGAAATCTCACCCCCCCAACAACAACCCCGGCAGCGCCGCCATATCCGCAAAAGGCTCCGCCCCATGCGCCGCCAGCACCGCAGCCGGGCTTTCATGGCAAAAGCCAAGCACACGGCAGCCCGCCGCACGGCCCGCACGCACACCTGGCACGCTATCTTCAATCACCACGCAATCCTCGGGCGCCGCGCCGCAGGAAGCTGCCGCTGCCAGATAAATATCCGGCCAGGGTTTTGGGCGGGCCACATCTTCAAAGGAAAACACCCGCCCGGCGAAAATCTGCGCCAACCCCAGGCTCCGCATCTTCGCCGCCAATTCAAAACGCGCGGAATTGGAAGCCACCGCCACCGGCACACCCGCCGCAGCCAAGGCGCGCACCGCTTCCACCGCACCTGGAATGGCCAGCGTTTCTTCCGCCATGCGCCGCGCGATCAGGGTCGAGATTTCCTGCCCCCAATCGGGCGGCAGCAACCCAACACGCGCTTCAATCCGCGGCAGCATATCGGGCAGCGCCATACCCAAAAACGTCTCCCGCGCTTCGGCTGCCGTCATGGGCCAGCCGCGCAAGGTCATTTCCTCGGCGACGATGCTATTCACCACCAATTCAGTATCGGCGAGCACGCCATCGCAATCAAACAGGATGGCGGCGGGGCGCTTCATGCCTCGGCTTTGGCGCGCGCCAGATTGTCCACGCGCAGTTTTTCATGCGGGCAATCGCGATGCTGCTTCGGGCATTGCCGCCCGCCGCCGAAGGAACAAAGGCTGCGGCCGGATTGCAAGGCACCGCGCACCAAATGCGCGAGGGATGCGATGAAAGCCGGGTCACTATTCTGCGCCGGCACGCGGAAATAGCCGGGAATGCCAAGATGCTCGGCCTCTTCCCGATATTCCACATCCAATTCGACCAGGGTTTCGGAATGTTCGGAAACGAAGGCGATGGGGCAAATCAGGATCGCGACCTTTTCTTCCGCCGCGCGTTCAATCTCGCCTTCCGTGGAAGGCCCGATCCAGACCTGAGGTGTGACGCGCGATTGATAGCAGACGATATGGTCAAGCTCAGGCATCGCCAATTCAGCGACCACGGCAGCGACGGTTTGCTCGACCTGCCACTGATAGGGATCGCCCGCCTTCACAATGGATTCCGGCAGACCATGGGCGGAAAACAACACGCGCAGAGGCACTTCTGGCGGCAATTCCGCGCGCGCCTTGGCATAGGCTTCCCGCACCAACCGCGCGGTCGCCGCCGCAAAGCCCTGATCCGAATGCCAGCAACACAGCGCCGTGGTCGGCACATCAAGCCCGATCTTGCGCGTCGCATCCTGCCAGGCAATCAGGCTTGATCCAGTGGTGGTGGTAGAAAATTGCGGATAGAGCGGCACGAGCAAAATGCGATCCGGCGCCCAATCCTTCACGGCGCGGGCGCATTCATCGCTCATCGGATGCCAATAGCGCATGGCGACAAAGCAGCGCGTCTCGGTCCCGGCTTCATCGGCCAAGGCAACTTCCAGGCTGCGCGCCTGTTCTTCTGTCAGTTCCAGCAGCGGCGAACGCCCGCCCAGCACGGCGTAATTTTCCTGCGCCGGCTTGGTGCGGCGCCAGGCGATCAGCCGGCCAAGCCAGGGACGGATGAAGCCCGGCACGCGCAGAATGGCAGGGTCCGTGAACAGGTTCACCAGGAATGGCCGCACGCTTTCAGGCGCATCGGGTCCGCCGAGGTTGAAGAGCACAATAGCCAGGCGCTGGCGGCGCGGCGATGCGGGCATCATCTGATCCATACGCCCGCACATGACATGCGCGGGCTGAGGGTCAAGGGTTCAAAGGGGCCGGAATGGCGATTTTTCATCCCGGCGCGCCTGATTCAGGCATTTCCTTGGGCAGGGGCGGCAGCGGCCTGCTGCTGCGCGCGGCGATTCTGCCAAAGTGCCACGAAATCAATCGGCGCCAGCATCACGGGCGGGAAGCCGCCATCGCGGGTGACCTCGGCCAGGATATTGCGCGCGAAGGGGAACAGCAGGCGCGGGCATTCCACCAGCAGCACGGGTTCCATCATCTCTGGCGAGACGCCGTTCAGGGTGAAAATGCCGCAATAGACCAGCTCGGCAATGAAGGCAGGGGTATCGCCAGCCAGCTTCGCTTCACAGCGGATTTGCAGCGTGACCTCGAAATTCTCCTGGCCTTCCTGCAGGCGGCGGGCCTGGACGTCCAGCGCAATGTCAACCTTGGGGGCTTCGCGCAGGTTGATGAAGATTTGCGGCGCGCCGGGCACTTCGAAGGACAGGTCCTTGGTATATTGCAGATTGAGCGTGATGGGGCTGGGCGCCATTTGCCCGGGGCCATTGGCGGGCCGAGGGGCGGCAGTTTGTTCGGACATGACAAAGCCTTTCGAAGCGGGGGCGGCCGGGGCCGCTTATTTGGCCGGGCGGTAGCACGCGGGGGGCGGGGCGGCAAACAAAGGCACTACGGCCTTCCCCCTGCCCCGCCGGGTTCAAAAAACCGCGGGTCATTGAAGCGGAACATGCTCACATTCAATGGCAGCCCGGTTTCAACCTGCGTCAGCGTCACCCGCGTTTCGCGCCCCTGGGCGTCCAGCACGGCCCATTGGCGCAATTCCAGGGGCTCCGGCTGGAAAACCAGGGTCAAGGAGCCCTCTCGCGGGTCATTGGTGCGGAACAGGGTAATGCGCAGGAACCCGCCATCGCGCTGGATGCTGCTGATGGTCACATCCCCGGAAAGACGGATTTCCGGGCGCAGCAGCATCCCAAGCGGGGTTGCGTTGGTGGGCAGCGTGGTCGGCGCCTTCAATTCCCGGTCATAGAGCAGGAATTGGTTGCCATCCGCCACCAGCAGCAGGGGTTCCGGCGGGTCATAATCAAACCGCATCCGCCCAGGGCGGGAGATATAGGCCCAGCCCTGCGCGGAAGCGCCGCTATGGGCGATTTGTAGAAACCGGGCGCGCAGCGTGGTCAGCCGGTTCAAATAGGCCTCAACGGTTGCGATATCGCGCCGGTCACGTTCGGAAAGCGCAGCCGCCTGGGCCTGGGCCTGGGCGGGGAGCGGCAGCAACAGCGGGGCGGCAAGCAGGGCGCGACGGAACATGCCCCCCATGTGGACCGGCTGGGTGCGAAGGGGAAGGCCCCCGGCGCTTGCCTGATCCATGGGGGGCGTTAGCTTGCCCCCGCGCCATAAGGGGTAGGCCATGACACAACGCGATGATTTGAACCGCAGCGGCACAGCATTGCGCGCTGAGATTTTCGACGCGGGCGAAGCGGCGCTCGCTAATGGCGCCTTTGGCTTTGGCGATCTGATGGCCGAGCTTGTCTATGGGAATATCTGGAACCGCCCCGGCCTATCCCGCCAGGACCGCATGGCGGTGACGCTTGCCGTGCTCTGTTCCGTGCAAAACCAGACGCAGCTTCGCCGCCACGTTACCGCCGCGCTTAAGCTCGGCCTGACGCCGCGCGCCATTGTGGAAATCCTGATCCAGATCGGTATTTATCGCGGCTTTGCGGCATCTGAAACCGCGTTGGAAACTGCGTTGGCGGTCTTTGCGGAGGAAGGCATCTCGCTTGAAGCCGACGCGCCGCGCCACGATGCGCTGGACACGCTAATGGAACGCGGCCGAGACCTGCAAGGCGCGCTGCATGCGGAACGCCGGCATGAAGGCCATGCCGCGCCGGATAACCCCGCCACAGGCAGCATTTATCCGCTGGTGGTGCAGTATTGCTATGGCGAGATTTGGGACCGGACCGGGCTTGACCGGCGGTTGCGCGCGCTATGTGCCGTGGCGTCCTTCGCCGCGCTGGATCACGATATTTTGTTGCGCAAATTCATCCTCTCCGCGCTGAATATCGGTGCCAGCCGGAATGACATTATTGAAGCGCTGATCCAGGGCGGGCCTTACAACGGCTTTGCCTTCATGCTGAAGGCGCTAAATATCGCGCAGGAAGCCTTTGCCACGCTGGATAAGGCTTGAACCCAAGCATGCTGAAGGCTCGGCTTTATCTGGCATTGCTGCTGACCGTGCTGCTCACGGCCTGCGCCGTACCGCCGCCGCCGCCACGGGAAGCGCCGCTTTCTTATCCGCCGCTTGCACGCGAAAGAATGCTCCGCATCGCAATCGCGGAATGGGAAGAATGGGGGCGGCAGGTGTCAGACCGGCGGCCGGGGCCCGCGCAGGAATCCGACCCCGCCGGCTTTCCGCGCCTGCAAGCCTATTGGCAGGCGGTGCCGGAAGGGCGTGGCATCATCACGCGCAATCGCGCGCTATTTCGTGCGGGGTATGAAGGGCAATGGCAGCAAGATGCCTGGTCCGCCGCCTTCATTTCCTTTGTCATGCGCAGCGCCGGGATTGATATGCGGGAATTTCCGCCCTCTGCCGCGCATGGCACCAGCATTGATGGCATGATCGCCGATGCGCGCGAATTTCCGGATCAGGCGCCCTTCATCCCGCATCGCGTGCAGGATCGCATCGCGGCACCTGGGGATTTGCTCTGCGCCGATCGGTCGCGCTCGCCGCTGGCCCATTGGCAGGATCGCGCCGGGGATCAGGGGCGGTTCCGCCCCATGCATTGCGATATTGTCATCCGCAACCATCACGGCATGGTTGAAGCGATTGGCGGCAATATTCGCGATGCAGTGACGCTGGCGCGCTTCCCAACCGACCGGCGCGGCATTTTGCGCCCTGCCCCCCCTGGCGCGCCGCAATGGTTCGCCATATTCGAAAACCGTCTGGGGCGGCTGCCGCCCTGGACCGCCCTGCCCAACCCGGAGGCTTCTCGCCCGTGACCGATCTGTTTTCCCCCCTGACGCTGCGCGGCGTTACCTTTTCCAACCGCATCGGCGTCGCACCCATGTGCCAGTATTCCTGCCATGATGATGGCATTCCAACCGAATGGCATTTGGTGCATCTGGGCGCGCGCGCTTCCGGTGGTGCTGGAATGGTGATGGTGGAAGCCACCGCCGTGGTGCCAGAAGGTCGCATCAGCCCCGGCGATGTCGGCATTTGGTCCGACGCGCATCTGGCAAGCCACACGCAATTGACATCGGCGCTTTCTGCACTCGGCACCGTGCCGGCCATTCAATTGGCGCATGCCGGGCGCAAGGCAGCCCGCAAGCAAGCCTGGCTGCCAGGCCCCGCCGAGCCTTCATGGGAAACCCTTGGCCCTTCCGCCGATGCCTTTGGTGATTTCATCCCGCCGCGCG
>JBPCSO010000096.1:0-3285 GCA_051007055.1 Roseomonas sp. | reverse complement strand
GCCGATGCCGGGAGGGTCGAAGCGATCGGAAGCCTCCGTCAGAAGCTCGTTGATGTGCTGCTGCAGGATGGTTTGCAGCAGATGGGGCTCGACGCTGAGTTCGGCGGCAATCACGCCTGCCACGCGCGCGGGCCAATTCAGCAGCGCGTCGCGCATGGTGCTGGCGATTTCATCAATCGTCGCATTGGCGGTCGCGACGTCCAGCAGCCGACCCTTGCTTTCATCAAGCGCCAGGCGCTGCGCTTCGACCTTCAGGGCGAGTTGCGCAACTTTCAGCCGCGCGAAGGGCGTACCCTCGGCCGCCGCGCTGCCAGCAAGGGCGGAACGCTGCGGGTCCGCGGTCTCGCGCATTTGCACCCGCAGTTTGGCGATGTCCCATTGGCCATCGGGCTCTCGCGTGATGCGCCCAGAGCGTTCGGCCTTGTGCATGGTGGTATCGCTGACGCCAAGGCGTCGTGCGGCTTCGCGCGTGGAGGATGTCAGTTCAGCCATGGCGGCGACCTCCCGCCGCGCGTTGGTGAGGGTTCAGGAAATGATCAGCCTATCAGCGCCTTGAGCTTCGCGCGTACCTCAGCAAGTTCGGATGCTGAGACGCGTCCTTTCCGTGTGGCGCGGCGTGCCTGCCAATCCAGGCTTTTGACCTGATCTGCAAGAACCACACTTGAGGGATTTCCTTTGATCACGACTTCGAAAGGATAGCCCTTGATGCGCGTTGTCAGCGGGCAGCACACCATCAAGCCTGCCTTGCCATTATAGGTGGCCGGGCTGAGTACCAGGGCCGGGCGATGACCAGCCTGTTCATGGCCAGCCTGCGGATCAAATTCCAACCAGACAATATCGCCGGCTTCCGGAATGTAGCGGCGGCCACTCACCAGATTTCGCGTCCGACCGGTTGGCCTGTTTCAACCGCGTCGTGCCGGTTTTTTTTGGTGATGCCATTGACCAGCGCATCAAGGTCATAGCTTGGCTCACGAATGGGCGTGATGACGATGCGGCCGTCTTCTTCTTGAACTTCGACAGGCTGGTCGAGCGACACCTTGGCGGCGGCCATGACGGCGGCAGGGATACGCAGCGCGGCGCTGTTACCCCATTTCTTGACGAGCACCTTCACGGTGGTGGCTTTCCTTTTAGCTTAGGAAGCCTCAATAGCGCTTTGCACCCTTTGGTGTCAACATTGTAGATACTTCGTCAATGTCTGGCTTGGGCCAGGGCCAACCCGCGCAAACGCTGGAAAGCGGCAAGGGCAGCTTGCCAGTCTGCTTCGTGATCGGCGCCAATGCGCTTGAGAGGAGCGAGCGTCACTTTTCCCCGGCTGTAGTAGTCGCCCTGCATGCACGCGAGCCATCCAGAAAGCCCCAGCGCGGTGAGCGCATCACTCACGCCGATGATTTCAATATCAGTGGGCGGTGTTGCGCGCCCAAGCGACATGTGCCGGCCATCGGCGCCGAGCACGATCCAGCGTTGCTGCACGCCGGCGCTCATTGCGCCGGCTCCGCGCTGCGAATTTGCGTCAGTAATTCGCCAAGCCTCCGGCGCCACACGCCCGCACCCTCGATGCAATAGGCTGGGCCGTATTTGCCAGCGCCGCCCTTGCGTGCTGCGCCGAGCCAATGCGCGTGGCTCAGCCGGGCGTGTTCGGCGAGACCCTTGAGTTTTGCAGTTTCCGTCTGCTGCATCTTCAATCTCCGTCCTGCGGGGCGGCATGCCCTTCGCGTGACGGACGCTTCGCGCTGTGTTTTGCGCGAGCCAAGGCAATAAAGCGCCAGGGATCGCGATGATCCCTGGGCTTGGCAATCATTCATGCCGCTGTGGCTGAGCAGCTTCATTCCGCGACGCGGTAGACGGTGTAGGAACCCTTCGCGCCCTGCTTGTTCGGGCCGACTTGGCGGATGCGCTCAGCGATCTCCACCGTGATGCCCTGGCGCTTTTTCAGCCCGGCGAAAAATCCGCGCACCGTATGCTGCGCCCACCCGGTAGCCTCGGCGATTTGCGCCACCGTCGCACCCTCAGGGCGGCGGAGCATCGCCAGCACTACTTCTTGCTTTGTGCCCTCGCGTGGCTTGCGTGGCGCGCCTGTGGCGCGTGTGCTGCGCCGTGAGAGCGCGCTGCGCAGCATGTCCATCGCGCGCGCGACGGGTTCTTTATCCGCGTTGGCCGGTGGCGTTTCTTCCCAGGCTGCCAGCAAGCGCTCCGCTGCCTCGCGCAGGTTCACGCTTCCCATGTTGGGCGCCTCTGGCGCGGCCTGGGCGGGTTGTTCTGCCTCCGCGTCGTCCTGCTGCGGTGTCTCGTCTTCCCCGTCCTGTGGCGCCGTGTCGGGCGCCGCGCGTCCCTCATTCGGGTCAATGCCGATGGCGCGCAGCCCTTCATCCGTCACCTGGATCAGGATCGGCGTGCCATCCGCATCCTTGCGCCACACCATCGCCAATTGATCGCGCGGTGCAGCAACCTCGATCAGCAGGCGGCTTTTGATCAGGCTATTCACCACTGCGCGGCAGGCAGCGACTGGCAAATGCTTCGGCGCAATCGCCAGCAATTGCGGGTGCTGCGCGCCGTGGCTCAATACAATCCGCTGCGTGTCTGAAAGTTTCATCGTCTTCGTCTCCGGTTGCGGGCGCCGACCATCGGCCCCTACTGCCGGGAGCCCCGAGGGCGGACCCTGCGGGGCAGTGCGGCGCCGCCTTGCGGCGGGCGTCGCTTCAGTCTTGCGCTTCGGCGGCGATGCCTTCGTTGATCACGAAGCCCGTCAGGTAGGGCAGGCCTGCGGGGATGCCGGTTTCGCGGCTGGTGCGCTGCGTGATGCGCCAGCCCATCCATTCCGCGGTGGTCTTGGCGATGGCGTCCGCGAGGCCTGCGCCGTAATGCATCTGGCTATTCACCCCATCCGCGAAGTGGCGCCCGTAGCGGCTGTCGAGGAAGGCGCGGACCGAGGCGGGATCCGCGCTCGTCGCGTTGTGGATCGCGGTGAAAGCGATCGGCCAGGCATCTGCTGCGTGTTCGCGCATGGTGCCCCAGAAACCCCAGTCTTGGTTTTCGGTGGGAAGGATCGTGCTCATCTTTTTGTCTCCGTCATCGGCGGGGGAAATTCCCTGCGCGTGACAGACCATTCGCGCTGTGATGGGGGCTGAGCCAAGCGAAATAGAGCGTTATTTCATTGCTATGATCAGCAGGGTTTGATCATGATGTGAGGGCCAAATGGCAGCACCATTCGGCCCTCGCTTTGCCTTACCGGCTGCGCTTTCTGCTGCGCTTCGCGGCGGCTTGGCCGGCTGCGTAGGCTTCCGCGAG
>JBPCSO010000095.1:0-51344 GCA_051007055.1 Roseomonas sp. | reverse complement strand
ATTGCTGTTCCGCTCTACGCAATTTGGCGATGATGTGGACCGTCCGCTCAAGAAATCCGATGGATCCAACACCTATTTCGCCAATGATATCGCCTGCCATGCGGATAAGCTGAAGCGCGGCTTCGATCTGCTGATTGATGTTTGGGGCGCGGATCATGGTGGCTATGTTTCGCGCATGGGCGCTGCCGTGAAGGCGCTTTCCGATGGGCGCGTGCCCCTGGAAGTGGTGCTGTGCCAGATTGTGCATGTGATGAAGGCGGGCGAGCCCGTGCGCATGTCCAAACGTGCCGGGACCTATGTGACGCTGCGTGATCTGATCGAGGAAGTGGGCCGCGATGCGGTGCGCTTTACCATGCTGACGCGCAAATCCGACGCGCAGATGGAATTCGACCTGGACAAGGTTGTGGAGCAAACCCGCGAAAACCCGGTATTTTATGTGCAATACGCCCATGCGCGTTGCCGGTCCGTGTTGCGTCAGGCGGGCGAGCCTGAGGTCGCGAAACTCGCCACCGCGCCGCTTGAGCATTTGCGGGACAAGGCGGAATTGGACCTGATCCGGCGCCTGATTTCCTGGCCCCGGGTGGTGGAATCTGCCGCTTTGGCGCGGGAACCGCATAGAATCGCGTTTTTTCTCCATGACTTGGCCGCCGATTTTCATGTATTGTGGAACCGAGGCCGCGACGATTCGACGCTTCGCTTCATCCGTGAGGATGAACCCGCCGCCACAGCCGCAAGGCTGGCACTAGTGGCAGCGACGGCGAGCGTTATTCGTTCCGGCCTTGGCGTCATGGGGGTGACGCCGGTCGAGGAGATGCGCTGACACTATTCCAGCGTCGATCGGGGGATAGGCGTGAGGGAAGTTCCAGTTCCAGCCTACAGGCTGGGCCGAAAGGGGGGCGATGGCCCACCCTGGCGAATGATCATCATCGCAGGCAGCGTGCTTGTGGCGGCTTGCGTGATGGCTGCGGTCATTTGGGGGGTCACGCGCGGCGGGTCCCGGCAAGCGCCGCTGATTGAAGCGGATGCGCGCCCGATCAAGGTGCGGCCCGATAATCCGGGTGGGCTGCGGGTGCCCAATCAGGATGAGCTGATTTTTGACCGTAATCGCGGCCCGCGCAGCCAGGCTTCAGGTGGGCTGGCGCCGGAGGCGGAAAATCCCCGCGTGGATCAACTGCGCGCGCAATTGGCCGAACGCGCCGCGCAGGAAGCCGTGCGCAATGCGCCGCCGCCAAGCCCAGCGCCGGCGCAGCCTGCCGCTTCTGCCACACCGCAAGCCGCACCCCGCAGCGCGCCGCAAGCGGCACCAGCCACCCCATCAGCGCCCGCTACCGCTTCCGCCTTGACAGCACCTAGCCTGCCCGCGCCAGTGCCGGCGAATGCGGAACGCTTTGCGCCTGTCGCGAATGGTCGCGCGCAGGTGCAATTGGGCGCGCTGCCAAGCGAAGCCGCCGCACGCGGCGAATGGGAACGCCTGCAAAAGCGCATGCCGGAATTGCTTGGCAATCGGCGCGTGACGCTGGCGCCTTTTGATCGCGAGGGGCAGACAACGCTTTATCGCATCCGTACCGGTGGCTTTGCCGATGCCGCTACCGCGCGGGCCTTTTGCGAGGAAATGCGCGGGCGCAGCGTGCCCTGCATGGTGATTGGCAGCTAAGCCATATGGCGGCGTCACGGGCTGCGATTCTCGGCCTTTCCGGGCCGCGGCTGACCGCTGCAGAAGCAGCACTTTGGCGCAAGTTTCCGCCGCTTGGCGCGATTTTGTTCGCGCGCAATATCCAGAACCCCGAGCAGTTGCGCGCGCTGACCAATGATATTCGAGATGTGCTGGGCGCTGCCGCACCGATCCTGATTGACCAGGAAGGCGGGCGCGTGGCGCGCTTGAAGCCGCCGCATTGGGAAGCCTTCCCGGCCGCGGCGCGGTTTGAGGGGCTGCCGGAGGTAGCGCAGCGCGCCAATGCGTATCTGCTGGGGGCCATGTGTCGCGCCGCGGGCTTGGATGTTGTCTGTGCGCCTGTATTGGATTTGCGCCTGCCCGGCGCGCATCAGGTGATTGGTGATCGCGCTTTCAGTGCGGAACCCGGGGAGATTGCGCGCCTCGGTGTTGCGTGTATCGCCGGGCTGCAAGCGGCGGGCTGCATTCCGGTGATCAAGCATATCCCAGGGCATGGCCGTGCTTTGGCTGACAGCCATCACGAATTGCCGCGCGTTGGCGTGGGGATTGCGGAATTGGCTGAGGATATCGCGCCGTTTCGCGCTTTGGCCGCCAGCGGCGCCTGGGCCATGACGGCGCATGTTTTGTATGAGGCCTGGGATGCGCGCCTGCCGGCGACACTTTCGCCCATTGTGATTGACCGCGTGATCCGGGGCGAGATTGGCTTTGGTGGCCTGCTGATCACGGATGATTTGGCGATGGGGGCCTTGGCCGGCATGGCGAATGACCTGGCCGCCGCCGCGCTTTCCGCCGGCTGTGATATGGTGCTGCATTGCACGGGTAGGCTTGAGGATGCGGCGGCGCTGCTGCCCGATTGCCCGGTGCTGAGCGATGCTGCGCTGCGGCGCCTGGCGCTTGCGGATGCGGCGCGGCGGGGGTTCGGCGTGGGGGATTGCGCGGCGCTTCGCGGGGTGCGGGATGAGGTGCTGGCTGCGCCCGTGGTGGCGGTGGGGGAGGCGGATCCGACGGCGCGGTGAGTTATTCGTTCTTGTCGGGCGGGCTATTGCGCTTGAGCCGATCCATGATGGGATCGAGCCATCTGAAAGCGGGAAGATGAGTGACTTTACGCAAATGCGGTTCGAGTTTCAGCAGCAAGCTACGATAATTTCTGAATCGGTTAAGCAGCAATGATAATTTTGCATGGGTGAGTCCATCAAGCTTTTCGGATACTGCGTCGCGTAAACTCTCGAAAGCCTTGGTCTTTTCGGTGACCTTTGTGATGAACCAAGCTGGAATTCCGCCGGCTACTACTCCCTCTGGACCCAGCATTGCGCCAGCGACGGAGGGGATTGCAACTGCCACGGCCCCAGCGCTCAAAACGATGGTTACATTACGCATTGTGGAAACGGTATTGACAGCGTCTCGGGCTTCGTTGTCGCCTTGTCCGATTTCTGCCGCAGCATCGCGAATGGTCTCGCCGACTGCACGATCTGCAAGAGCGGGATGATTGATGAGTTCTGTGCCGAGTTCCGTACCGGCTTCCTTGATCCCTTCAACCGCCTCGGCGGTTAGCTTGATGGTGGTTTGATCTGCCAGCATCTCCTGCCCATCGCGGGAGGCAAGCACAAAAGGCGGATGCAGGTTTTCGATGTTGGCGAGGCACTCATCTTGAAGCGGGGTGAGGTCTGGCACATCCGCTCGGCCAGCTTCCAGCGCTCTCCGCGTTGCGCCGGCGGCATTGAGCAGCTGCATGCCAGCACCATAGAGGCGGGCGAAATTCACCTCATTCAGGGGTAGGCCCACCAGGGCGCGATAGGCTTCGGCCTTTTGCAGGAGGCGTTCATTGCGAAGGTTGCTGGGGTGAGCCTGCAAAGCCTTGGCAAGATCAGCAGCAGCCTCTCGTAGCGCCGGGTGTAGCGCTTCAAGGCGATTGCGATCATTGCCCTTGGCATCAAGATCGCTTGGTTTGGCGAAGACCAGCCGACCGGTCTGATCCAGAACAACACGCGGGCCAGCGCCTTGTTCGGGGATGGCGGGGGGATCACCCGCGTCTTCCACTGATGTGGGCGGGTCTGGTTCTTTTTCTTCGGGCGCAATCGGTTCGCTTCGGAGCCAACGCAATACGTTGATTGTCGCTTCCGGCTGTCCTGGTGCGATAAGTTTGGGCAACGGGTCTTCAAGTGGATTGCCATCAAGCGAAAGCGCCTCAAGTGCGCCTAATTCACCCAATTCGCGCGGCAGTCGTTTTATCTTATTTCTTGCCAAGGCGAGAAATCGTAATTTTTCAAGGTTTTTGATTGATTTGGGTACCAAATCAACAGAACAGTAATTCGCATAGACGAGCAACAGATTGATCAGCCCGGCGATGGGGGTTAGGTCGCTGACCTCTGTGACGCTGCAGTCAAGATGCTGTAGCTGCAGCAGACCTTTGATGGGGGTTAGGTCGCTGACCTTTGTAACGCCGCAGTCAAGATGCTGTAGCTGCAGCAGACCTTTGATGGGGGTTAGGTCGCTGACCTCTGTGCCTTCGATGTATAATTCTCGCAATTCGCTGAGGCTGGAAATAACGCCAAGATCGGCAAGAGGCCCCCTATTGGTGCGGCGGCGGCCCCTGCCAGATTTCACACCCTTGGCAGTCACCTGATAAAAATAGCCAAGACTCAGTCGCTTAAGCTTGGTCAGCGTCGAAAGGGCGTCGGGCAATTTCGTCAAACCCAAATCACCCAAATCCAGCCAATCCTGCCCCGTGCGCGCGGCCTCTTCTATTCGCTCTTTCGCAATGCTTTCGCCATCGGTCATGTCAGCCATGCACCAATCCTGCCATATGCCCAAGCGCGCGCAAACCAAAATGCCCGCAAGCCCATCGTTTCGCCGGCAGCATGGGGCGCAGCATCACACCCGCCCCCGCCATCCCGCCCAGATCACCGCCGCCCGATCCGCAACGCCGCGCGGCATGGGCACTGGCTTTCCTGCCGCCACCCGCCGCAAATCACGCGCCGCCAGCACAACAAGTAGCGCGGCAGCCATCACTGCCTTCGGCACATCACGCGGCGCGGTCCGCAGCGCCTCCAACCCCTCAGCCGCCATTTCAGCGCAAAGCGCGGCAAGCGCGGGCGACGTGGGCGCGCTGATCACCGCCTCGGCACTCAGCCCAGCCGCCGCCAGCCGATCACCCGGCAGCAGGCAGCGCCCTTGCGCTGCATGCGCCGGTACGGATCGAAGCACCCCCGCCAAGCCATAAGCGGCGCCAAGGGCGCGGAGCTTCTCGGCCTCCTCCGCATTCCCGCCCAAAGCCAGCCCCGCCGCATAGGCAAAGCCACCCGCCGTGCCGCGCAGCCAGGCAACGAAATCCGCCTCGGTCGGGATGCCGGCTTCCTCGGTCTCGGCTTCGCGCGCGTCAATCATGGCCTCCAACGCTGGGGCATCCAGCGCGCCGGCGGTGATGGCGGCGTGCAGCGGCTCGGCAACCTCATGCCGGCGGGCGGGTTTGCCGGCGCACGCCTCCTCCAGCGCGTCGCGCCACCATTGCAGGCGGATCAGCGCGGCCATGGGGTTGCTGGCCGCTTCGCGGGCGCGGGCCAATTCATGGTTGAAGGCGATCAGGGTGAAAATGGCCTCGCGCTTTTCCGGCGGCGCGAAAAGCGCGGCCAGGAAGCGGTCCGGGTCATGGGCGCGGGCAAAGGCCGCTATCGGGGAAAGGCTCACGCTGCCTGATATGCCCGGCTCGGTGGCGTGCGGGAAGGGTGCGGTTGACGCTTGTGCTGGCCCCGCTTACCTCAGGCTCAGCGTTATTCGCTCATATCTGAGGAACGGAGAAACCCCCATGGCTTTCAGCCTGCCCCCGCTGCCCTATTCCACCAATGCGCTTGCCGCCAATGGCATGTGCCAGGAAACCCTGGAACTGCATCATGGCAAGCATCACAATGCCTATGTCACGGCGCTGAATGGGCTGATCGAAGCCAAGGGCCTGGCCGGCAAGTCGCTGGAAGCGATCTGCGCCGAAGCCGGCAAGGCGGGCGCCGATGGCCTGCCGGTGCTGAACCAGGCGGGGCAGCATTACAATCATATCTTGTTCTGGCAGGTGATGCAGCCGGGCGGCGGCGGCGACAAGCTGCCGGGCGCCTTGGCGGCCAAGATTGATAGCGACCTCGGCGGCCTCGCCGCCTTCAAGGAAGCCTTCAAGCAGGCGGGCGTGACGCAGTTCGGCTCCGGCTGGGCTTGGTTGATCATCGGCGCCGACGGCAAGCTGAAGGTGACCAAGACGCCGAATGGCGCCAACCCAATCTCCACCGGTGAAGGCAAGCCGATTCTGGGCGTGGATGTGTGGGAACATGCCTATTACCTGGATTTCCGCAATGTGCGCCCGAATTACCTGGATAACTTCCTGAACAAGCTGGTGAATTGGGAAGTCGTTGCCGATCTGATGGGCAAGGGTGGTTTGGCTTCTGGCCAATCGGCCTGAACCGCCGCAGAGCATAAAAAAAGGCGCTGGGGGGTGACCCTCAGCGCCTTTTTCTTGGCCTGTTGAAGGATCAGCTTTTCGCCGCATCATTTGCGGCTTCGGGGCGCAGCACGCTGCCGATCGTGCCGCGCACCACGGTGACCTTCACATTGGGGGCGATTTCGGCCTCAATCTCGTCAGAGCCATCCTTCACCTTGGTGATGGTGGCGACAATGCCGCCCGCGGTCACCACGCGATCCCCACGCTTCAACTGGCCGAGCATTTCGCGATGATCCTTCATCTTCTTCTGCTGCGGACGAATCAGCAGGAAGTAGAAGACGACGAAAATCAACACCAGCGGCAGCAATTGCATGACAACCGCCGCCGTGCCGCCCGCATCCTGGGCATAAGCGGGCATGATGCCAAAAATTCTTTCCATGGTCCGGCATTCCTTATTTGCGATGATGGGGCGGAAACTAGCGCCCGCCCCCTTTCCGTCAATAGCGTCCCGGCCTATTCCGCGCGGCCATGGAACATTCTTCGCTTCTCCCCGCCCTGACCCGCATTGCCGATGCGCTGGAACGCTTGGCCCCGCCGCCTGCATCGGCCCCGGACCTGACCGGCGCCGATGCATTCATCTGGCACCCGGAACCCGTGGCGCGGCTTTCCCCGGTGCCCAAGGTGGCGGCGGTACCGATTGGCCTGTTGCAAGGCGTGGATCGGCAAAAGGAAATACTGTTGGAAAATACGCTGCGCTTCGCGCGCGGCTTCAGCGCCAATAATGCGATGCTCTGGGGGGCGCGCGGCACCGGCAAATCATCTCTGGTCAAGGCCGCGCATGACGCCGCCAATGCTGAAGTGCCGGGCAGCCTTGCGCTCATTGAAATCCACCGAGAGGACATCAGAACGCTGCCTGAATTGCTGCGTTTCCTGCGCGCGGGTACGCGCCGCTGCCTTGTATTCTGCGATGATCTTTCCTTTGAACGTGAGGATGCTGATTACAAGGCGCTGAAATCCGTGCTGGATGGCGGCATTGAAGGCCGCCCCGCGAATGTATTGTTCTATGCCACGTCGAACCGCCGGCATTTGATGTCACGCGACATGATCGAAAATGAACGCAGCGCCGCAATCCATGGATCAGAAGCGATTGAGGAAAAGGTCTCGCTTTCCGACCGCTTCGGGCTGTGGATTGGCTTTCATAACGCCAATCAGGATACCTTCTTCGCCATGATCGAAGGCTATGCCAAGCATTACGGGCTGAATGTGTCGGTTGAAGATTTGCATGCCCAGGCGGTGGAATGGTCCGTCACGCGTGGTTCGCGTTCTGGCCGTGTCGCATGGCAATTTATCCAGGACTTGGCCGGGCGCATGGGCGTGCGGATAGACGGCTAGAATACAGAACCTTCAGCGTGGCCTGCCGGGGATCGGCGGCGTGCTGCCCAGCATGGCGACCACTTCCTGTGAGGACATGAAGCGCGGAAATTCGCCCTGCACCAATTGGTCAAGGCTTGGCGCCGGCAGGCCGAGCCTTGAGGCGTAAATCCAGGAATAGGCCAGCACGCGCTGCACATGGGCACGTGTTTCATCGAAGGGAATCGCTTCAATGAACAGCAGCGCATCGTCACGGTGGCGCACGGCGGGCAGCCATTTGGCCAGATTGCCCGGCCCAGCATTATAGGCGGCGAGCAGGCGGATCAGATCGCCGCCTACAGCCTCACTCCGCGCGAGATAATGCAAGTAGCGCTGGCCCAATTCCAAGGACAGGCCAGTGTTATGTAGCCGTTGCGCACCATCGCCGACGAAGCTTGGGTCATTGGCAAGGTAGGCGGCGGTGGTCGGCATCACCTGCAAAATGCCGCGCGCCCCGGCGCGCGAAACCGCCGCTGAGTCAAAATTCGATTCCTGACGTGCCAGCGCATAAAGCAGGGCGGGTTCCACCCGGAAGCCCTGGGCGGGGTTCAGCCGGGGCAGGGGGAAGCGCGCCAAATCCCGCGGGCGGCCATCAGCAATTTGCGCCAATTCCGCCAATTGTGCCGAAAGATGCGTGAGACCGGCCTGGGAAGCGAGTGCCAGCATGGCCCGCAGCAGGGGCAAATTGCCGCGCGCCAGCGGCCACAAGGCGCGTAGCTCGGCTTCTGCCCGCGCTGTCTGGCCTATTTGCAGCAGGGCGAGCGCCCGCCAGCCGCCGGCGGTTTCCATCAGCGCCGCCATGCCTTCTTCCCCACCCGCTTCGGCGTGCCAGGCGAAGCCCGGCGTCAGGCCAAGGGCGCGGCGGGCCATCAGCCCATAGAAGGTGCGCGGTTCCTGCGCTGCCTGCAAAAGCCAGGGCACGTGCATCCCTGGGTGCCGGGCACGAATTGCCGCGCGGCTGGCCCAATAGGCGGCAGCGGCGCGATTGGCCGCCGATGCCCCGGAAGCCCGCGCGGCGACTTCAAAATAGGGCAGCGCGACATCGAAATGCCCAAGACCCCAGGCTGCAAGCGCCGCGGCGAAGGCTGCCCGGCCGCTTGGATCGGCGCGGCTGCGCGCCACTTCCGCAGCCATATCAAAGGCGCGTTCATCTTCCCCGCGGCGAAACAGGATCAGGGCAAATTCAGCCTTGAGCGCAGCGGCATAGGGCGGCGTCATGCCGCGTGTGGCTTCCATCTGGCGCAAGGCAGCTTCCAGATTGCCATCCCGCACCAAATCCCGCAGCGCACGGTCAAGGGCCGGGTTGCGCTGGAAGCCTTGTTCGGGTGCTTCGCGTTCTTCTGGGGCAGCGCCCGCATCCTCGGCCAGGCTTTCCTGGGTGGGCGCATTCGGTAGGCTGGCCCCACGCGGCGCCGTGCGGCGCAGCAAGGCATGAATGGCCGGCGCATCTGGATGGTCAGCAAAGCGCGCCAGCCAATCGCGCAGCGCTTCCTGATCCGGCTTCGGGCTTGATGGGTGCAGCCAGCGGTCTGCCAGCATATGGCCTTCAAGCCTGCGATCTGTCAGCAGGGCCGCTTGTTCTTCAGCCGCCCCCCAATCCTTGGCGGCGTGCAATGCAAAGACGTTCCGTAGCCGCGCATCATCCGGCGCGGCAAGCGGGGGGCTGGCGCTGGCTGGACCGCGCAGGAAGGGCGCGGGCACGGCGGCGGTTTGAATGGGCCCCTGTGCGGCGGCTGGAAGTGGGCTTCCAAACCACAAAGGTGCCAGAACCAGTGCCAAAAATGGCAAGTGCCGGCGAGGGGCCATGGGGAAGAACGCGCACATGGTGAGCCCTTGTTAGACGCAGAATGGTTAAAGATTCAACCTGTTGGCGAGCCGGATTTGGGGATTCTGCAATCACCAACGCGTGCGACGTCACGCCACGTCCCCCCTTTGCCCCCGTGACAGCGGGCGGGCTGAAGGCTAAATCAGCTTCTGCAACAAGGAGCAGACAATGACCATCAAAACTGGCGATTCCATTCCCGCGATGAAGATCATGCAGGGCACCGCGGACGGCCCGAAGGAACTGGATACGGCGGAATTCTTCAAGGGCCGCACCGTAGTGCTGTTCGGCGTACCGGGCGCCTTCACCCCTACCTGTTCCGCCAAGCATCTGCCCGGTTTTGTGGAGCATGCTGCGGCGCTGAAGGCCAAGGGCGTTGATGCCATTGCCTGCATGGCGGTGAATGATGCTTTTGTGATGGGCGCTTGGGGTAAGGATCAGGGCATTACCGACCAGGTGACCATGATTGCCGATGGCGCGGCGGCCTTCACCAAGGCTTTGGGGCTGGAATTCGACCTGACGGCGCGCGGCCTTGGCGTGCGCTGCCAGCGCTTCGTCCTGGTGGCGAAGGATGGCAAGGTGACCCATGTGGCCGTGGAAGCCCCTGGCGCCTTTGAAGTGAGCAAGGCTGAGGCCGTTCTCGCCGCGCTTTGATATGACCGCCCGGCGCGCCCTTCCGTGGGGTGCGCCGGCTGAACCAAGGATGGCCACCCCATGAGCATCACCCTCTGGACCTGGAATACGCCCAATGGGCGCAAGATCAGCGCAACACTTGAGGAAATGGGGCTGGCTTACGCCGTTAAGCCCGTGAATATCAGCAAGGGCGAGCAGTTCAACCCCGAATTCCTGGCCTTCAGCCCTAATAACCGCATCCCCGCCATCCAGGACACGGATGGGCCCGATGGTAAGCCGATCACGGTTTTCGAAAGCGGGGCCATTCTGTTGTATCTGGCAGAAAAGACCGGCCGCTTCATGCCGCGCGATTTGCGTGCTCGCGTGCCGGTATATGAATGGCTGATGTGGCAAATGGGCGGCTTTGGCCCCATGCCAGGCCAGGTTCATCACTTCCTGATGCAGCCCGAAGGCCCGGCGCGGGATTATGGCTTCAAGCGCTATCATGATGAAACCAAGCGCCTTTACGGTGTACTGGACCGCCGCCTTCAAGGGCGTGACTTCGTGGCCACCAGCGGAGAGCCCTCAATCGCCGATTTTGCGATTCTGGGCTGGGCGTGGCGGCATGAACGCCATCAGGTGGACCTTGGGGCCCTGCCGAATGTGAAACGTTGGTATGAGGCGATGATGGCGCGGCCTGCAACGAAACGCGGATTTGAGGTTTCGCTGGGCTGAAGCCCTGTTTCGGGTTTGACGCTACGCCTCCGCGGCACTAGAAGCGGGGTATTGCAACGCCGTGTGACTTTCCACTCCTGCGGAGGGGTGGCCGAGTGGCCGAAGGCGGCGGTTTGCTAAACCGTTATAGGATTAATAGTCCTATCGTGGGTTCGAATCCCATCCCCTCCGCCACTATTATCTTATATTAATGGATTTTTGGGATTAAATACCCCTTGATCGCCCCTAATGGTCGTTGCGCCATAACCACCCTTGGTTAAACGCCCTGTTCATCATCGCAACACCCTATTTGCACGATGACGCCCCCGGAAAATTCGGGGCGGTTCAGCGCCACGCGGGCTGCCTCGTCTTACTCCGGCTGAGACGTGCCAGACCCCGAGCCTGGTTCCACAAAGCGCCGGCTATCCATGGTGACCGTGACGGGGCGACCCTGGCGACAATTGCTCATGCAGGCGTTGTTATCGGTATCGGGGCGCCCTTCCAGCACAAAGCCATCGCGATTGGGCATGGCAATTTTGGGTAGGCTCGCGGCATCCATCTTGTCGTCTTCGCCAATCACTTCATTCAGGAACAGCACATAGGCGGTTATGGCGTAATATTCGTTGTTCGAAAGACTTTGCGGCGCGGCATAGGGCATGGCGCGGCGGATATAATCAAACACACTCGGCGCATGCTGCCAGAAGGACCCAATAGTACGTTTTGGCTGGTCAGAGCGCAGGCTGTTACGCCCGCCCATCAGCGCCGGCCAGCGTTCCAGCCCTTCACCGAAATCACCATGGCAGCTGGCGCAATGGGTGACATATAAATCCTCACCTTCACGCGCGGTGCCGCTGCCGTGCGGCAGGTTATGGCCATCGCCACGCACCGCAATATCCCAGCCTGCAATCTCCGCGCTTGTTGCCGCGCGGCCCATGCCTGGGATCGGCGCTGGTAGCGCGGCGGCACCAAGATTTGGCGCGGGCCAAGCGACATCGGCGCGTGTTCTGTCGCCCGGAGGCGCGGCAAAGGGGCGATAGAGATCGTTGATCGCCACTGAAGGGCTTGGCGCCTGCTGCGCAAAGGCAGAGCCCACCACCAGCAGGGCCGCTGCCAGATAGGTTGCTGCCTTAAGCATCAATCTGGACATTCACCACCGTCCCGTCGCGATCAACCAGCCAGGTGTGGATGCTGTTCTTGTGATAAATGCTCTCCACACCACGCGCGCGGCGCAGCGCGGTGATGGTTGGCTGCACGCGCCCCGTTTCATCCATGGCGCGGCTTTGCAAATAGGCGGTCTGGCCTTCGGCCCATTCCCATGGAATACGAAACCGCGTCAGCGCCTTGGGCAGCACCGGGTCCTGCAAGGTGGCGCTGCGCCAATTATTGCCGCCATCAACACTCACATCCACGCGCGTGATGCGCCCGGCACCGGACCAGGCAAGGCCAGAGATTTCCACAAAACCCGGGCGCCCGCGCAGCGGCTTTTCCGGGCAGGGTGCGGTGATCACCGAATTCACCTCATTCACAAAGGTGAATTGGCGGGAAAGGCCATCTGGCATCAAATCCGTATAGGTGCGTGTTTCCCAGCGCGTGAACCAGGGCCGATCGCCAATTTCAATGCGGCGCAGCCACTTGATCCACATATTGCCTTCATAGCCAGGCAGCACGAGCCGCACAGGATAGCCCTGTTGCGGGCGCACTGCTTCACCATTCTGCCCAAAAGCGATGATCGCATCATCCAGCGCTTTGGACATTGGGATAGACCGCGCCAAATGCGCAGCGTCTGATGCTTCTGCCAATAACCAGGAAGCCCCAGCACGCAGCCCGGTTTGCGCGAGCAATACCTTCAATGGCACGCCAGTCCATTCCGAACAGGAAAGCATGCCATGGGTGAATTGCACGCCAGACATTTGCGCACCGCGCCATTCCATGCCGCCATTGGCCGGGCATTCAATGAAGTGAATGCGCGAAACGATTGGCAGGCGCTTCAGATCTTCCAGCGTGAAGACCAGCGGGCGTTCCACCATGCCATGGATCATCAGCCGATAATCAGAAGGGTCTATATCCGGCACGCCGCCATGATGGCGTTCAAAATGCAGCCCGGATGGCGTGATGATGCCATGCATATCCGCAAGCGGCGTGAAGGAAACGGAAGAAACCCGATCCGGCGTCAGCCAGGGCACATAGCGGCGCACAGCGTTTTCATGCCGGCTGCGTGTGCCATAGGCTTCCTCGATCACGCCAGGGCCAATGCTGCGCGACCATTCAGGCAGGTTTGGCGGTTGGTTTTCGGCATTGCCGGCGGCCTGCGCAATGCCGCCTGCACTGGCAAGGCTTGCTGCGCCGGCAGCGCGCAGTAAACCGCGCCGAGAGGAGGATTTTGGGTCTTTTCCGAGACTCATGATAGCCTCCCTTGGAGAGTGCTTCTCACCGCCTGCTGCTGCCTGACCATTACGGGAATGGCCAGGGCTTTGCCCAGTTATCCGGTCTCAGCCGAACATCTCATCCGTGATACTGTCATACCAGCCATCGGCATAAAGCGCTTCAAGCTGGCGATGTTCTTTGCGCCGTTCCGCGGTCAGCGCCGCGTTGCGCGGGCTGATCCCGCCGGAGCCTTCAACCTCGGCAAAGCCAGTCGGCCCGGGGCGGAAGACGCCGACAATGGAGATACCGTAATCAGCCCCAACATGGCTGTAGCAAGTGTTGAAGAAGGTCGCAGCCGGCGGCGCGCGGCCTGCCAGCGATGCGGCAATGCAGGCTACCGCATGTTTGGCGTGGGAAGATGCAACGAAGCCGGATTTCGGCATGGGTGCCGCAATGGTCGCATCGCCCAGCACATGAATGCCTTCAACCTGCGCGCTTTCCAGGGTTGCGGGTTTGATTGGGCACCAACCGGATTGATTGGCAAGCCCGGCATCGCGCGCAATCTTGGCCGCCATTTGCGGGGGAATAACATTGATCACGGCGCCCTTCAGCTTTTCGCCGAATTCCGTCTCAACTTCCATGGCAGCGGCATTCACGCGCGTCACGCGCCCATCATTGGAAGCGCCACGCCATTCGATGATGCCGGGATAAAGTTCTGCCCAGGCATCCTGAAACAATGGCTGTTTAGAAAAACCATTCTTTGCATCAAGCGCAATCAGCTTGCTGCGTGGCTTTGCACGCTTCAGATAATCGGCCACCATGCTGATCCGCTCATAAGGGCCGGGCGGGCAGCGGAAGGGATTATCCGGAATAACCATAATGAAATTGCCGCCATCGGGCATCGCTTCAAGCTGGCGGCGCAGCAGAGAAATCGGCTGCAAGGATGGCACCCAGCCATGCGGCATGCGTTCACTTGCCGCTTCATCATAGCCTTCAATCGCGCCCCACCTTAGATCAATGCCTGGCGACATGATCAGCCGGTCATAAGGCACCTGCGTCCCATCCGCGAGGCGCACCTGCTTCGAGCTGGCATCCACCGCAACCACGCTTTGATGCACCACACGCACACCCCGCGCGGCGAGTTTTTCATAGCCAAAGGTGATGCTGTTCATGTCCCGCCGCCCGGCAAGAACCAGATTGCCGTAAGGGCAGGTGGTAAAAGTCCGGCTGCGTTCGATCAGCGTAATGTCGAGCGCGGGGAAATTGTCGCGCGCAAACCGCGCGGCGGAAGCACCACCGAAACCACCACCGATGATAACAACACGTCCAGCGCCAGCCTGGGCGCGAGCCAGACGCGGCGCGGCGAGTGTTGCGGGCAGCGCGGCAACAGACAGGAAGGCGCGGCGGGAAAGCGTCATGATCTTGTTCCTCCGGCTTATTGCGGGCGCGCGTAATGCGTAGCCAGAAGCGCGATCTGCTCCGGCGTATAGCCACGACTGATGCGCCCCATCACGGTTGCAGTCCGTTCATTGGCGCTGAAGGCACGCATCAAGGCGATAAATTCATCGCGGCTGTGATTGGCCTTAATGGAAGGAATGCCATGCCCCCCTTGTCCGGTCACCCCATGGCAGCCTTGGCAGCCACCAATCAGCAAGGGCGTATCCATCGCCTGTGCGAAAACGGTGCTTCCTGACAATAGCAACAGACCAAGCGCGATCTTGAATTTCATGGACGTGCCTCCGGAAACAAAGCCAAACACAGCTTTTCATTGAACTTGTGGCAAGCCTATCCAGCAAAATTCGACGGGTCAACAATAAAACCCTGTTGTGAAGATGGGGCGACATTATCATCCATTAGAAATGCAGGGGGGAATGATTTTCTATCGCGCCGCATTTAGGAAGAAAAAAGAAGACTGACCAAAAAGCTCAATTGGCCCCGCGCAATTCAATGTCATTGCGCGGTACAGCATTGATCGGCCCCTTGGCCAAATGGCTGAACACCAAATCCCAGATTGGCGGACCTTCCACTGCCTGGTTGATGCTGGCCCAGCCAGCCACCACGTAATCGCGCGATGCTTCGATGGGTTGATCGCTGCGCTTCAACCGCAAATTTGAAATGCGCCGACCCGATGCTGCCGTGATATCCAGCGTGAAGGCTATGCCGCCGCTGCGCACCATATCCCCACCCTGTTGGTAGAACGGATCAGGATTGAAAAGATTGTCGGCAATATCTTCCAGCAATGCCTGGATCGCGGCCCCCTTCATCACGTTGCGATAGGCCGCTGGATAGGTGATTGCCGTTTGCGCCCAGACATCCTCGGCGGTGATATCCGTATCGGGCAGCATGGTTGTGCCCCAGCGAAAGCCTGGTGAAAGCGTAATCTCGGCATCGCGCTGTTCAAGCAGCGCATCGCAGATCACATCATCCCAGGTACCAGCTGTATTGCCGCGCCGCCAGAGCAGGCTTTCCGTCCGGCCAACCACCCGCGCCAAATCCTGCGCAAAGGGCTCACGTAGGCCGCGCACCAAAGCCGCCATATCACCATCGGGTGTGATGCTATTGCTGAACACGGGGATCAGGGCGTGTCGGTAATCCGTCACGCGCCCTTGCTGTACTTCAAGATCAAGCCGGCTGATGAATTTGCCAGAGGCACCAGTGGCAATAAGCAGCGTGCGCCCCACCTGCACGGGGCGCGGCAGCGCATCATGCGTATGGCCGGTCAGAATCACATCAATACCCGGCACACGTGTTGCGAGTTTTCGGTCAACCTCAAACCCATTATGCGATAGTAGCACAATAAGCCCAGCGCCTTCATTGCGTGCGGCCTGCACGCGGGCGGCGATTTTTTCTTCCTTGATGCCAAATTCCCAATCCGGAAACATCCAGCTTGGATTTGCGATCGGCGTATAGGGAAAAGCCTGTCCGATCACCGCAACCTTGATGCCGCCGCGTTCAAACATGGCATGGCCAGGAAAGACATCCTCATTCCATTCGCGGTCTTGGATATTGCCGCCAAGGAAGGGAAAGCCAAGCTCCTTCGCAAGCGCCGTCACGCGATCCGCGCCATAGGTGAATTCCCAATGACCGACCATGGCTTCAACACCCAAAGCTTTCTGCACGGCCACCATATCGGCGGCCTGGGTCTGCAAATTGGTCCAGGCACCTTGCCAGGTATCCCCACCATCCAACAACAGGCAGCGCCCGGGGCGTTCCGCGCGGATGGCCTTGATGATGGTCGCCATGCGGTCCACACCGCCCATGGGGCCAAAGCGTTCGGCGAGGTCAGCAAAGTCGAGATCGGTTAGCGCATGCGCCAGCGCTGTCCCGCGTGCCAAGCCGCATTCGGCAAGGAAGGCCTCACCGGTGATATGGGGCAGCCGGCCGCGCGCTTCACCCACGCCAATTCTTGCTGCTGCCTCACGGAAGAACATCGGCATCAATTGGCCGTGTAAATCCGTCATATGGATTAATGTCACTTGTCCTACTGGCGCAAAGCGCAAAAGCTCCGCCTGGCTTGGCGCTTCAGCGCCTGCCCGCGCCAGGGGCGCAAGCGCCGCAATCGCTGCAAGTAAATCACGACGGGTGATCACGGCTTACCCCCAAAAGGCAGCACCGCCCGCATGGGGGCGGCGCCTTTCACCCAAGCTTTAATTCAGAATTGGCGCGGCGCGTCTCACCGGCGTCATTGGTCCAGATCATTTCGAAGCGCCCGGCACGCTCTGCCTTGAAAGGAAAAGCGATATAGGGGTTGGCAGCGATGGCCGGCGCCAGATCCATGGCGAAGACCAAATCACCTTCAAAGCGTACTTCGAAACGCTTGATGATATCACGCAGAATTTCTTGGCCTTCCGGTGTGCGGCGTTGGCCGGTTTCCATGACATGGGTGATCAGGGTGCGGATTTCGATGATGTCGCCGGCCTTGACCTGGGCGGGAAGACGAAGCCGGGGCTGCCCGATGGGGGAAGACATGATGCGTGTTCCTTTCCGTCAGCCGCCGCAGCCGCCGATGGTGACCTTCACCTCGGCGCGCGCCATGAACAGGTTGCCATCAGCCATTTCTGCGAAGGCCACAACATCCTGCGTTTGGCCAAGCCGAATGCGTGTATCTACCGCAGCCCGGCCCATTGCTGGCGTCAGGTGAAACACAGCAACTTCCGGCGTCGGATTGCTGGTGGCGAAGATATGGATTGCCTTCACATGGTCAGTCGCGGTCATGGGGCTTTCAACTAAAATACTCAGCGGCACCGTATTGCCATTCTCTGCAATTGTCGGCAGACGGAGCGTGATACGTCCTTCCTGCACGGTGCGGCCCCCGCGCAGCTTTTCAATGGCAGCTTGCACATTCTGGGGCATATTGGCCAAGCCGTGGCGTGGCAGAAGCGCGGTGCCAGCTATTGCCAGAGCCAATACGGCGCGGCGTGAGGATTGATCAAAAACCTGCATCGCTCCCTCCACTTTTGCCCCATCACTAACATATATCTAGTTCGTTGCACCAGTTTTTGCTGAGAAGCTCAACTCCGCTTCAAGGGAGTCGAAACCTGCATGGAGAATGTCCAGACGAAACTCCCAGTGGCATTTGCTTGCCATCGCCACCCGGCCTTGTGACGCCCGGTGCCCTTGAAAAAGCCTGTCTGTTTCACACGCGCTTGCCAGGCAGTTGCTAATGATCGCCCAAACGCCCGCAGACCGCCGACGCTCGTTGATAAAGCGGCGGCAATTGTGGCAGCGTTCAAATCGCGGCGGGCGCCTTGAAGCCACCTTCCTTGGCCAAATCCGCCGCGCGCCACAGATACCAGGCGGCGGTGGTGCGAAACGGTGCCCATTCCTCGCCGATTGCAGCCAGCGCCTTCGGCTTTGGCTGTTCGGGCAAGCCCGCCGCGATGCGGTAGCCCTCGCGCACGCCGAAATCATCCACGGGCAGGATATCGGTGCGGCCAAGTGTGAAGATCAGCAGCATCTCGACCGTCCAGCGCCCCACACCGCGCAGCGCGACCAGCCTTTCGATCAGCACTTCATCGGAAAGCCGGCGCGCTGCGGCGCGATCAGGTATAACGCCAAGCGCAGCCTTTTCGGCAATGTCACGAATGGCGAGCACCTTATTCGCCGAAAGCCCGGCGCCGCGCATGGCTTCTGGTGTAAGGGCTAGCACGGCTTCCGGTGCGGGAAAGCCGGGCTCTGGGCAAAGTGCCATGAAGCGGCCGAGGATCGCTTCCGCCGCACGGCCATGCACTTGTTGGTGCGCAATGGCACGCACCAGCGCTTCATAAGGTTGGCGCCGTGCGGGTTTGAGCGTGCAGGGCCCTATCTGGCGGATGACGCGCTTCAGCACGGCATCACGCCGGAGGTGGCGCAAAGCCTCCGGCGTGCCGAGGCTCATCGGAATACAAGCTGCGGCAGCGCCAAGGTGATCCACGGCACATAGGTGATGATCATGAGAGCCGCGAATACAACGGCGATGAAGATGCCAAGATAGCGCATCATTTCATCTACACCGCAGCGCGCCACCTGCGCGGCGGCAAACAGATTCACGCCAAAGGGCGGCGTGATCATGCCGAGCGCCAGATTGACCACCATGATGGTGCCGAAATGCACCTGGTCAATGCCGAGCTTTTCCGCCGCTTCCGCCAGGATCGGCGCGAGCACGATGATGGAAGCCGAGGTTTCGACAAACATGCCAACCACGAACAGGAAAAGATTGACCACCAGCAGATAGAGGCTGGAGCTATCAAACCTAGTCGCGATCCATTCCGCCGCGATATCCGGCACGCCCTGGCGGTTCAGCAGCCAGGAAAACACCGCCGCGCAGGCGATGATGAACATGATGACGGCGCTGGAGATCACGGATTTCTTGAAAATGGGGAAAAGGTCGTGCCAGGCGATTTCCTTATGGACGAAAAGTCCGATCAGCAGCGCATAGACCACGGCAATCACGGAAGCTTCGGTGGGCGTTGTCACGCCGCCATAAATACCGCCAAGCACGACGAAGGGCATCAGCAGCGCAAAGCCCGCCTGCCGCGTCGCGACAGGGAAGGACAAGCGCCCAACCCCATCTTCCTTGCCCCAGCCCTTCACGCGGCACCAGATCAACACGGCCGCAATCAAGGAGGCACCAATCAGAATGCCCGGCCCAAAGCCTGCGATGAACAATTCCGGGATCGAGGTTTGTGTGGTGACGCCGTAAAGGATCATCGGAATGGATGGCGGGATGATGACGCCAAGCTCAGCGGACGTTGCCTGTAAGGCCGCGGCAAAGGGCACTGGATAGCCAGCGCGTACCAAGGCCGGGATCATGATGGCGCCAATGGCAAAAGTGGTGGCAACACTGCTACCGCTAATCGCGGCGAAGATCATGCAGGTGATCACGCAGGTTGCCGGCAACCCGCCCTGAATGCCCCCCACAATGGAGCGCGCGAATTCCACCAAGCGGCGCGAAATCCCGCCCACTTCCATAAGGTTGCCTGCCAGGATGAAGAAGGGAATGGCTGCCAGCGGAAAGCGATCGAGCGAGACGAAAAGCTGCTGCGCCACCACGACCAGCGGGAAATTCGTGAATCCATGAATGCCGATGATGGCGGCAAGGCCGATGGCGATGGCAACCGGAATGCTGGCGGCAAACAGTACCAGCATGACGGTGAGCATGGTGCCACTCATACCGCGGACTCCAATTCTTCAGAGCGTCTATCAAGGAAATGCGCGATCGAACCAAGCATGGCAAAAACTGCGCCAATCGGAATGGCGGCGTAGCCCCAGGCCATGGAAACTTCCATACCCGCCATTTCCTGGAATTTCACACGCTCTGCCATGGTCCAGCCAAACCAGAACATGACGCCAAGCATCAGAAGGATGCTGGCAAGTGAAATGCCTTCCAGCACGCTCCGCAGCAAGCCGCGTGAGAGGCGATGTGCGATGTCAATTGAAACCAGCGCACCGGCGCGGAGTGCCACGGCTAGCCCGATAAAGGCCATCCAAATCAGTGCAGTGCGCACCAGGGCTTCGGACCAGACAGACGGCGTTTCAGTCGCAAACCGCGCCACGACCTGCCAAAGCCCAGCAAAAACCGCGACCGCCAGGGCAAGGCAGGCGATGATGGCGGCAATGGTTGTGCCTATTTTGTCCAGCGTCAGTACACCGGCGCGCAACGTGGCGCGCATCCCATCACCGGATTTCAGCCAAAAGGCGAAAACCAAGGCCAGCAGCGTGGCCGCAGCGGTCACCTGCAAGGGCAGGGTATTCATCGCATTCATCGCGCCATCCCATTAAACAATGGCGCGCGATGCGCGCCTCAATTTCCTCGCCTGATGGGCGTCAACCCATCAGGCAGCAATAGGCTCACCAATCAGTTTGGCTTCCATTCACGAATGCGGCGCAGTGTCGCGGCATCCAGCGTGCGTTCCCATTCGGCGAAGGCGGGCGCCAGCGCGGTCTGGAAGGCTGATGTATCCACCTGTGTGATCACCGTCATGCCACGGCGGCGGAGTTCTTCAACGCCGCTTGCGTCATCGGCGCTCACGCGGTCACGATTGGCCTTTTGCGCGGCGCGCGCGGCTTCCTGGAACAGGGCGCGATCAGCGGCGGAAAGGCGGTTGATCACGGCCGGATTGCAGATCATGACAGCAGGCGAATAAACGTGGTTCGTCAGCGTCATGAACTTCTGAACCTGGTTGATGTTGTTCGCCACAATCACGGAGATCGGATTTTCCTGCCCATCCACCGTGCCCTGCTGCAGGGCCGGGATCAATTCGCTGAAGGCCATCGGTGTTGGCAGGGCGCCCAGTGTGGAAAAGGCGCGCATGTGCACCTGGTTTTCCATGGTGCGCACCTTAAGGCCGCGCAGATCAGCCGGCGCATTCACTTCACGGCGCGAATTGGTCAAGTGGCGGAAGCCGTTTTCCGTCCAGACTACGCCCACCAGGCCGCGCGCCGTGAAACGCGCCAGAACGGACTGGCCGATCTCGCTATCCAAAACGCCGCGCGCATGTGCCGCGTCGCGGAACAGGAAGGGTACGTCAAAAATACGCACTTCGGGCACGAAATTCCCGACCGGGCCGGTGGAGGTGAAGGTGCAATCAATTGTGCCGATCTGCACGCTTTCAATCATTTCGCGTTCATTGTCGTTGCGCTGCGTATTCACGCGGAAGCGGCCATTAGTCAGGCGTTCAAAGCTTTCCTTGAATGTGCTCCCACTGACGCCCGTATGGCTATTGGGGGGCAAAGCATGCTGGACGGTAATCTGCGTCTGGGCCAAGGCAGGCAGTGCAAAAAGCGGCACGGCCAACCCGGCGGCCAGCGACATGCGACGGAAAAGGGACATGATTTCTCCTTGTTTTTTGGTTGGTTTCGTAATGCGGGTTTGCGGCGTATCGCGCAGACCCAATCAGTCAATCTTGATGCCGCTGTCGCGTGCCACCTGGCCCCAACGTTCCGCATCACGATCCAGCCAGGGCTGTAATTCGTTCGACGGAATAAGCAAGGGTTCGGTATGGTGCCCGCGCAGACGGTTCAGCATCGCCTCATCCATGGATTTATTGAAGGCGTCCTGCAAGCGCGCCAGGATGGGGGCGGGGACACGGGATTGCGTGAACACGCCGTTCCACACACTCAAATGATACCCAGCCACACCTTCTTCCTGCAGCGTCGGCGTATTGGGCAGGCTGCCAATGCGCCGGTCCATGGTGACGGCAAGGCCCTTCATGGACCCTTGCAGAATATGGGGCGCGGAAGTGGCGGAAGCGTCAAACAGCAGGTCCAGATCGCCGGCCAGCATCGCCGCAATCGCCGGGGCAGAACCGCGATACGGCACATGAACAAATTCAACACCCGCGAGCTTTTCCAACATCACCAGGGAAAGATGCGCTGAAGACCCATTGCCCACGGTGCCGAACAGCATTTTGCCTTTCTCAGCCTTGGCCCGCGCAATGGCTTCGCGCGCATTGGCCGGGTTGTAGCGGCGTGGCAGGCAGGACATGACATTGGGCATATCCGCCATCATGCCCACACCGACAAAAGCCTTGCGCGGGTCAAAGCGCGGATCGGGATAGAGGATGGGGTTCACCCCCTGCGTCGCCATTGTGCCAAGGAAAAGTGTGTAACCATCGGGTTCGGCTTGGGCAGCGGCCATGGCGCCAATATTGCCACCCGCGCCAGCGCGGTTTTCTACCACAACGGGCTGGCCCAAATGCCGCGCCATGGCTTCGGCAGCCAGCCGGCCCATAATGTCCGTCACACCGCCTGGCGGATAGGGCACGATGATGCGCAGCGGCTTGTTCGGAAAGGCGCCCTGGGCGTGAACAGCCGGCGCGGCAAGCAGGCCAGCGGAAAGCGCCAAGGCAGCGCGGCGGGTGAAATGCGGCATCATCGGCCTCCCTTAAGTTTCTTGCCCCCAAACTGTGCGGCCTTGGCGGCGGATGCAAGCCCTCATCCCAAAAGCGCCATCGCCCCCCAGCCAATCACCAGCACCGCCGCAAGGGATGGCCATAGCAACCGCCATAGCGTCACGGGTTTGGTGCCGTCGGCCAGCAAGCCGCAAATCAGTGCAGTCACGGCAAAGGACATGCCCGCGCCCGCTGCTCCGGCGAAGTTATGCACCCCTGGTGCCAGGACGGGCGGCAGCCCCGCAGCCAGGCCCAACTTGTATTGCACCGGCATCAGCGCTGCGTTCGAACCGACATTGGTGCCGGTCACGATGCCCGCCATCAGCCCAAGCGGTGGCACGGCGTAAGGCGCCAGCGGGCCAAGCGCTGCCGCTGCTTCCCGCGCCAAAGCTGCGGTGGCGCCGCTTTCGCCCATCCAGCGCGCCAGCAGTACGTAAAGCAGCATGATCAGCGCAGGCCGCGCGCCACGGCTGAAGGCGCCATGTGCCAGCGCTACCGCACCCGTGCGGCGCGCCAAAAGCGCCAGCGCCACCGCACCTAGCACGAGCGATACATGGGTGATCGGAAAGGCCGGCAAATTCGCAAAAGGCTGCCAGCTGGGCGGGTTTGGCACGGCGCGCGCGAGCAGCAAGGCCAGGGTCAGAAAGGCGTAAGGCGCAAGCCGCGCCGCTGCCCGGCGCCAAGCCGCACCATCGCGCGGCGGATCAAGCCGCCAAAGGGCGAAAATCAGCGGCAGGCCGGTGGCAATAATCCCCACCACCTCAAAGGGGAGCAGCCGATGGCAGACCACCAGCAGCAATGCCACCGCTGCCAAATAAGCCATTTGCGCCCATTTTTCCGCCGCCGGCACCGCAAGCCCCGCAGCGGCGCCAAGCCGCCAAAGCACCGGCCCCAGCGCCAGGACCCAAACCGCGCTTGGCAGGGCTGTGATGCGCGCCACATCCTGGGCCGGTAGGCCGATCAGCGCTGCGCCCAGCAGGGTGCCGGGGCCAAGCCCGCCCCAGGGGATAAGGCAAAGCGCGAGCAGCGCCATGGCCCCCGCCGGGGCGCCGCGGATGCCCATGCCGCGCAAGGCTGCCAGGGCAAATAGCGCCCCGACCGCGAAGCCGGTGACGCTTTCCATGAAGCAGCCCAGCAGCAGCGTCGCCACGAAAACCCGCCGCGGCGTGGCGGGCCATTGATCCTTCGCGCCCTCGGCGCCTGATACCGCAGCGTGGAACAATAACCCCGCCAGCACGACACCCATGGGCTGCAAGGCCAGATAGGCACCGCGAAGGATTTGCTCCCCCAGAAAATCAGGCAGGGCGATGCCGGCTGGCAGCGATACAAAAGCCGCAGGGATCGCAGCCGCGAGTGCGGCGAGCACCGCTGGCACTGGTGCCACACGCCCGGAAAACAACAGGCCAATGAGCAGGGCCAGCGGCAGCGCCTGAAGGGCGAGAGTCATGCGGCTTCAGGCAGCCAGCGTGAAAGTTTTGCCCACAGCGGCGGGCACCACCATCGCCTCCCCATAGGCGCGTTCCAGCGCATTCACGGCGCGCCAGCCCGTGCAATGCGCAGGGAAAAGATAGGTCAGGCCAAAGCCGCCCAGATCACGCACGGTCTCAGGGATCACGCGTTCATTGATGCCGGACAGATGAAAGCCGCCCATGGCAGCGAATAGCGGTAGATCAGGAAAGCGCCGCCGCGCCGCATGCAGCACATTCACAATGCCGGTGTGGGAGCAGGCGGAAAACACGATCAACCCCTTGCCGCGCAAATGCATCGCCATGAAGCGCTCATCCGTCAGCCATTCATCGGGTTGCCAAGGCGCGTTTTCGTCATCGCGCGCCACCTGGCCGGGCAGGCCGGTCTCATAAGCGGTGGTGCGGGGAATTTCGCCACTGACGTAGAATCCATCGGCGATGATGTGTTCGTCGCGCACCACCATGGGCGCGGCACCCATCGCCGCCCAGCCTTCTGGCGGTGGTACCAAGTCCATCGGGAAAACACCGCCATCGGGCTGGCGGCTGCCGCGTTCGCGAAACATGCCGGGATGAAGGTAAAGTGGCACGGCGCGCCCGCCATTGGCCGTGCGGGTCATTTCAATCGCCTTTGGCAAGCCGCCGGCATGATCCCAATGGCCGTGGGAGAGCACCATGGCCTCAATCGCCGCGAAATCCACGCCAAGCCGCGTGCCATTGCGTTCCACCGCGTAATCTACCGGGCCGCCATCAAACAAAACAGTGCGGGATGTGCCGCCTACTTCGGCGCGCACCACCAGTGACAACCCATGATTGGCGCAGCACAGTGCACCACCCATGGTGCGCTTCATGCCCTGGCGTTGCAGGCGGATCCATTCGCGCGTCACAAAGCTAGGCGTGGAGGAAAGACTATCCGTGACATTATCCACCAGCACCGTGATTTCGATGCGATCAGCCGCGATGGGTTCTGCCATGGTTTCCTCCGCTCAGTTCTTTCGGCGCGTCTCGGCAATGGTGATCAGCAGCGCGCCCGTCAGGATGATGCCTCCGCCAAGCCAGGTCCAGGGATCGGGCACTTCGCCAAAGAAAATCCAACCGAACCCCACCACGGGCAAAAGGCGCAGATATTGAAAGGGCGCGACGGCCGAGGCTTCCCCCGCGCGATAGGCCGAGGTCAACAGCCAGATGATGCCGGGCGTGGTGATGGCGAAGGCGGCCAGGAACATTAGATCAAACCCGCCAATCGGCGTGAAGGCGGAAATGGCGAAGGGCAGCATGCCAAGGCTGGTCACCAACCCCACCCAGGCGATGACGGTTTCATTCCGTTCCGTCTGCGCCAGCATGCGGCTGGTCAGCGTAATGCCGCACCAACTTGCCGCAGATGCTAGCGCAAGGATTACGCCGATGAAGGAAATCTCTGCCCCAGGGCGCAGCATCAGCACCACGCCCAGAAACCCCGCCATGGTGCCGGCCCAGCGCGCGGCGCCAATCCGTTCCTTCAGGACCGGCCCCGCGAGTAGCGTGGTGAACATGACATTGGTGAAGGACAGCACGGTGGCGGTAGCGAGATCTAGAAAGACGAAGGACAGGAAATAAAAGCCCCAGGTCAGCAGGCTGGCTGCGCCGCGAATGATGTGCAGCCCGCGCCGATTGGTCTGGAAAACCGCCAAGCCGCCTTGCAGCAAAAGCGGCAGAACCCAAAGCAATTGCCCAAAGGATCGCGCGAAAAGCTGCATCGCCGTTGGGATGCCGCGTTCATTCATGTAGCGGATTGCGAGCGCTTCCCCGGCGAAGAGCATGGCCGCCAGGCTCATCAATACCGCCCCGCGCAGATTGCCTGGCAGGCGATTCCAGAGCGGCATCATGGGCGGCAGGGGCAGGGCAGGGGCAAGCGGGCGATTCCGCGAATAGGTGTGCGGCCACCCTGCTGCCTTGCCTTGCCCTTGGCAAGGGATGGCGCTTTGCGGCAGCCTGCGCGGCTTGAGGAGATTGCAATGACCAGCAAAGCCGAACAACGCGCCATTCGAGACGCCGTGGATCATGGCCCAATCCTGATCTGGGGCGCGGGCGCCATTGGCGGCACTTTGGGTGCTGCGCTGGTGCGCGCGCGTCATGCCGTGGTGTTCGTTGATATCGTCGAAGACCATGTCGCCGCGATCCGAGACCCGGCCGTTGGCCTCACCATTGAAGGCCCGGTTGACCCGCACCGGATTTCTGCGCCTGCCTATACGCCGGCCACGCTGAAGGGCCAGTTCCGCCGCGTGCTGCTGTGTGTGAAGGCGCAGGATACGGAAGCCGCCTGCCATGCCATCGCGCCGCATCTGGCGCCTGATGGCTATGTTGTGTCGCTGCAGAACGGGCTTTGCGAGGCGATGATCGCGCCGATCCTGGGCGAAGCGCGCACCATTGGCTGCTTCGTCAATTTCAGCGCTGATTGGCTGGCGCCAGGGCGGATCATCTACGGCGGGCGCGGTGCGCTCGTGCTGGGGGAATTGAATGGCGAGATCACGCCGCGCCTGACGGCACTGCACCGCATGCTGCGCGAGCATTTCGAACCCGATGCGATCATGACGGAGAATATCTGGGGCTATCTGTGGGGCAAGATCGCCTATAGCTCCATGCTCTACACGCAGGCGCTGGGCGAGAAAGGCATCGCCGATGCGCTGGCGCGGCCGGAATTGCTGCCGCTTTGGCGGCGGCTTGCTCAGGAAGCCATGGCAGTGGCGCGGGCCGAAGGGGTCACGGTTGGCAGCTTCAACGGTTTTGACCCAGCAGCTTTCGCGCCAGGTGCACCTGAAGCGGCCGCTGCGGCTTCCATTGCTGCCATGGTGGAATTCAATCGCCCCAATGCGAAAACCCATTCCGGCATTTGGCGCGACCTTTGGGTGCGCCGCCGCCCTACGCCGGTGGATGCGCAAATCGCACCAGTGCTCGCCATCGCCGCGCGCCATGGCGTTGCCTGCCCCACCATCACGCGGCTGGTCGCCATGATCCGTGAATGTGAGGCGGGCACGCGCCCGGCCTCGGATGATAATCTGCTGGAGCTGATGAAAACCTAATTCAGTGTTGTCAGCAGCCCGGCCATCAGCTTCGTGCGCGGGACCAGGCTGTCTATCAGCACATGTTCTTCAAGCGTGTGCGCCATGGCGCCTTGCACGCCCAAGCCATCCAGCGTGGTGATGCCAAGCGCACCGGTGAAATTGCCATCGGAACCACCGCCGCTTGATTGGTGGTTGATGTCAAAACCAATGGCCTGCGCAATTTCCCGCGCATGGCGATACAGCGCCATTACCTTCGCATCGGGCTCCCATACCGGGCGGGTGACGCCGCGGGTCACTTCCAACTGCACATCATTGCTGGAGGCGCGTAGCGCCAGCATTTTGGCAACACCGGCATCCAGATCTTCCTGGCGCTTGGCCATGGAAAGCGCCTCGGCTTCCGTGGTTGTCGTGACGCAATTCACCCATTGCCCGCCATGCAGAACACCGACCGAAAAGGTGCAATCCTCGGTCGTCATATCCTCAATCGCCAGGATTTGCCGGCACATTTCCTTGATGGAACTGCGCCCTTCCGCGAGCCTTGCGCCGGCATGGGAAGGCTTGCCCGTGGTCTTCAGGTTGAAGCGCGCAATGGCATAACGCCCCGTCACCACGCCGCCATCAGGCCGTGCCGGTTCCGGCACCAGCACAAACTTATGCCGCGCCGCTTCCGCTTCGATCAGATCGCGCGTGGAAGGGCTGCCGATTTCCTCATCGCTGGTCAGCAGGATGGTTACCGGCAAAGGCGTTGTGATCTTTGCCGCAATGATCTGGCGCATCGCTTCCACCGCCAGCACCGTGCCGCCCTTCATGTCCAGAATGCCGGGCCCATAGCAGCGATTGCCGTCGCGCCGGATTGGCAGTTTTTCGAGTGTGCCAATGGGGTGCACCGTATCCAGATGCGCCATCACCAGAATGCCAGGCGCCCCATCTCCAGCCGGATGGGGAAAGCGCGCGCGCACGCAATCGCCAAGCCCCATGCGGCCCGGGATGCGATCAATATGCGCCCCCAGCAGCGCCAAATCGCGTGAGGCAAGGTCCATCATGCGATTGACCGCGCCCGCATCGAAGGTCGGGCTTTCGCAGGCCGTCCAGCGCATCAGGCGGGCCAGGATCTCATCAGCCTCAAAAGGCAGGGCAAGGGCGGCAGCGGCGTCAGGCATGGTGTTTCCGGGTCCCGTCAATGATCACGCCCGAAGCCTGCGGCGCTGCGGCGCGAAGGGCAAGGGGGCAACTCGGCAGGGCAGGGGGTTTGCTGTTAAGCTACGCCCATAACGGAGAGACAGCGATGCGCCTTTTGGTCGCCAATGCGAATACCACCGAAGCCATTACCGAAACCTGCGCGGCGGTCGCGCGTGCCGCAGCCGCACCGGGGACTGAGATCATTGGCGCGACCCCCCGCTTTGGCCCCGCAGTGATCGCAACGCGCGTGGAAAATGTCATTGCCGGCCATGCCATTCTGGAAACGCTCGCCGAGCATGCCGGCCGCGTGGATGCGGTGCTGCTGGCTGTCAGCTTCGACACCGCCTTGGATGCCGCGCGGCAGATGATGCCCTGCCCGGTGCTTGGCATGACGGAAGCGGCGGCGCTCACGGCCTGCATGATGGGCGGGCGCTTTGGCCTGATCACCTTTGGCAATGTGGAACCGTATCGCGAATTGATCGCCCGCCACGGCCTCTCTGCGCGGCTCGCAGCGCTGGCCGGGCTGGATGCGACACCGCCCGAAGCCCTCGCCAACCCGGAAGGCGTTGCCGAGAAGCTCCGCGTGGCGGTGGAAGGGCTAGCCGCGCAGGGGGCGGATTCTGTGGTGCTGGCTGGCGCGGCCCTGGCGGGCTTTGACCAGCGCCTGGCAGGCCGGGCGGCCCTGCCGCTATTCGACGGTATTCGCTGCGGCGTGAAGCTGGCAGAAGCGCTGGTGGCGCTCAACCCACCTCAGGCGCAAAGCGGTTCTTATGCCCCTCCGGCGAGGCGTGCCAGCCAGGGTCTGGCCCCGGCTTTGGCGGCGCGCCTGCTTGGGGGCGCAGCAAAGCTGCTCTGATTTTTTTGGCTGAGGGGCTGCTTAGCCCGTTTTTACCGCCCCATTCGGGCCGGGTTGTTCATGGTGCTGGTGGCGGTATCGGAAAGGCTCGGGCGGCCAATATTGCCGAATAGCGCCTGCATCAGGTTCCGTTCGGTCCCCGGCACGGGGGTTTCGCGAGACACCATGCCAATATCCTGCCCATCTTCTGGCTTCAATTCGCGGATGTCCTGCACCACGCCACGCCTGTCGAAGCTGATCGCCACCACCACTCGGTCGCGCAATTGCAGATAGCGCCCGGGCATCACCTGCGTATTGCCACTGATGTAGTACCAGTTTTCCTCATCAAAGGTGCCGCGGGCCGTGGGCGGGCCAAGCAACGCAAGCACATCTGCCCGGGTCTGCACCCCCTTGTTGATCTGCGAGAGCCTTTCCGCTTCCACCCGGTTGCCCCGTGGCACGGGTGGCGGGGCCAGTCTTTCGCAGGCACCAAGCGCGAGTGCGGCCAGCATCATCAGGGCACTTAACCCGCGCCTAGAACGAACCCCATCAGCCATTTCGCGGTTCCCAGCCCAAGATGCCCTGTTCATGATTGACCATTCGCCGCTCCGGACCCATGTCCCGTGTCTTCGATAGACACCCTGGGCCTTCGGGGTCAACCGCTGCTTTCTGGCTTTGGAACAGGATCAATGGGTTTGTTCAGCGCCTTCCGCCGTTCACCACATGAAAGGGCGGGCTTCACGCTTTACGGTGCCGCTGTCGCCACCGCGCGTTCCCCCTATTTCTACGCCGATCTTGCCGTGCGCGATTCGGTCGAAGGCCGGCTTGATCTGATCCATCTCCATGCCGCCCTTCTGGTCCGCCGCTTGCGGCGAGATGCCGACAAGCGCGGCCCCGCCTTGGCTCAGGCCGTTTTTGACGCGATGTTTTCCGATATGGATGTCAATCTGCGCGAAATGGGGGTGAGCGATCTGGTGGTTGGCAAGCGCGTCCGCGGGCTGTGGGAGGCCTTCCATGGCCGCGCCATCGCCTATGAGGCCGCCTTGGAGGCCGGTGATCACCCCGCCATGGCCGCTGCCCTTGCCCGCAATGTCTGGCGCGAGGATGAAGCCGGCCAGACTGCGGAGCGTTTGGCGCGTATTGCCTTTGCCCAGGCGGAAAACCTTCAATCCCAAGACTTTGCGCAGCTTCTGGCTGGTCAGGCCAGTTTTCTGGCGCCCGAGGCCATTCCCGATGCTGCCTGAATTCTCCCGCCGACAAATCCTAACCGACCCGCCCCAGGCCGGGGTGGAGGATCAGGTGGAGGCAAGCGCAGCGGAATGCGCCGCCCTTGCCAAGCGCTTTGGGATTGAAGCGCTTGCCCATTTCAGCGCCCGCTTCACTCGCAAACCCTATCCCGGCGGCGGGATTATGATTTCCGGGCGGCTCAATGCGGGACCAGTGCAGCTTTGCGTGGTCACCCTGGAGCCGGTCGCCGAGCGTTTGGATAAGCCCTTCACCCTGGTAGTGCTGCCCGCCGATGGCGCGCTTTCGGAAGACCCGGATGGACCAGATGAAATCCAGGCCGATGCCACCGGCCATTTCGACCTGGGTGAGGCTTTGGCTGAGGAATTGTCACTCTCCCTCAACCCTTATCCGCGTGCCGCCGGCGCAGATTTTCCCCTGACGCCCGAGGAAATGCCCGAAGCCACGCCGCGCACCCCCTTTGCCAAGTTGGCCGCCCTGCGCGGGGCCAAGGGCTGATCTGCCCCGGCCAATGCTTGCGCCCCCGGCAAGGGGATGCTATGCGCCCGCCCCTGTTCAAATCCACATTTTCGCTTGAGTGAAAGAGACCCGGCGCCATGGCCGTTCCGAAAAAGAAGACTTCGCCTTCCCGCCGCGGCATGCGTCGCAGCCATGAGGCTCTTAGCAGCTCCGCGCATCATGAATGCACCAATTGCGGCGAATTGAAGCGCCCGCATCACGTCTGCTCCCATTGCGGCTATTATGATGGCCGTGAAGTGGTGGCGGCGGATCGCCTGAAGCCGGCCGTCCGGCTCTGATTCCGCTGAACCCAGGGCGCCGAGGCTCCCGCAGTGGCTGATGTACTGCCCGCCTTCTCCCTGGCGATAGATGCCATGGGTGGAGATGCGGCGCCCGAGGTTGTGCTTGATGGCCTGGAACTTGCCGCTGAGCGTCATCCGGGTGCGCGTTTTCTGCTGGTGGGCGATGAGGCGCGGGTTGGTGGCGCCTTGGCGCGGCGCAAGCGTGCTGCGCGCATGTGCAGCCTGCGCCATGCCCCTGATGTGATTTCCGGCGATCTAAAGCCCACTGCGGCGCTTCGCATGCGCGGGTCTTCCATGCGCCTGGCGATTGACGCCGTGGCGGCGGGTGAGGCAGCGGGCGTGGTTTCGGCTGGGAATACCGGCGCGCTGATGGCGCTGGCCAAAATTGTTATCAAGACCATGCCGGAAATTGATCGCCCGGCGCTGGCGGCCATTGGCCCTTCCGCGCGTGGCGATGTGGTGCTGCTTGATCTTGGCGCCAATGTGCAATGCGATGCGCGCAATCTGGTGGAATTCGCCATCATGGGTGACGCTTTTGCCCGCGTGGCGCTTGGCCTCACCATGCCCAGCATTGGTCTTCTGAATGTGGGCAGCGAGGAATTGAAGGGCGATGACCGCGTGCGTGCCGCTGCTGAAATCCTGAGGGATTCGCATGTGGGCGCGCAGTTTCGCGGCTTCATCGAAGGCCATGACATCACGGCTGGCACGGTGGATGTGGTGGTGACGGATGGCTTTACCGGCAATGTCGCGCTCAAAACCGGCGAAGGCGCGCTAAAGCTCATGCGCGATTTGCTGCGCCAGGTCTTTACCAGCAGCGTGCCCGCACGGCTTGGCTATTTGCTGGCGCGCCCCGCTTTGGATCGGCTGCGCGAATGGATGGACCCGCGCCGCTATAATGGCGCCATCCTGCTTGGGTTGAATGGCGTGGTGGTGAAATCCCACGGCGGGACGGATGCGCTTGGCTTCGCCCATGCCGTGGATGTGGCCATGGATATGGTGACACATGGCTATAATGATCGCATCAAGGATGGATTTGACCGGCTTGCCGGCCGCAACAGGCTGGCGCCTTCGCCATCTTGATGTAGCTTAGCGCCATGGTCATGCGTGCGTTGATCGCCGGTTGCGGCGGCTACCTTCCCCCTTTGCGGCTTTCCAATGATGAATTGGCGGCGCGCCACGGGCTTGAAACCTCTGACGCCTGGATTCAGGAACGCACGGGGATCAGATTCCGTCATGTCGCCGGGCCGGATGAAGCTGCTTCTGATCTGGCCGCGGCTGCCGCGCGCGCGGCCCTGGCCGATGCTGATGTGCCGGCGGCGCAAGTGGATGGCATTATCGTGGCCACCACCACGCCCGATTCCGGCTTTCCCGCCACTGCCGCGCGCGTACAGGCCAAGATTGGCGCTGGCCCTGGCTTCGCCTTCGACATTACCGCAGCCTGCACCGGCTTCATCTATGGGCTCTCCATAGCTGAGGCGATGATGCGTGCGGGCCATGCCCGCCATGTGCTGGTGATCGGCGCTGAAGTTTATACCCGCATCGTGGACTGGACCGATCGCGGCACTTGCGTATTGTTTGGCGATGGCGCCGGGGCCGTGCTCCTGAGCGCCGGAGAGGGCGCCGGCACCAAAAAGGATCGCGGCCTGCTTTCAACGCATTTGCATGCCGATGGTCGGCATGGCGATATTCTGGCGATTGAAGGTGGCGCCGGTTCCACCGGCGGCACGGGATTGCTCCGCATGGCGGGTAAGGAAGTTTTCCGCCACGCTGTCTCCAAATTGGCGGCTGTGGTGGATGAGGCTTTGGCCGCAAATCAGCTGACGCATGCCGATATTGATTGGCTGGTGCCGCATCAGGCGAACCTGCGCATCATTGAAGCCATGGGCAAGAAATTGAACCTGCAACCGGGGCGTGTGGTGGTGACGGTTGATCGCCACGCCAATACCTCGGCCGCTTCCATCCCGCTGGCACTGGCTGAAGCGCGGGGCGATGGCCGGATCAAGAATGGTGATCTGGTGGTGATGGAAGCCATTGGCGGGGGGCTGACCTGGGGGTCCGCCATTGCACGTTTCTGAGAATTCACGCCCTGAGCGGTTGACGCCGCCGCAGGAAGCCGGTTTGCTTTAGCCAACAGGGATGAACTGGGACTGAAACGATGGAAACCATCACCCGGGCCAATCTGGCCGAGGCGATTTATGCGCAAGTTGGGCTTTCACGGAATGAAAGCGCCGATCTGTTGGAAAATGTACTGGAACGTATTTCCGCCGTGCTGGAAGCTGGTGACTCGGTGAAGATTTCTTCCTTCGGCACTTTCCTGGTGCGCCAGAAAGGCCAGCGCATTGGCCGCAACCCGAAGACCGGTGTTGAAGTACCGATCCTGCCACGCAAGGTCCTTTCCTTTCGCCCGTCGCAGGTATTGAAGGCGCGGATCAACAATGAAGATGTGGAAGACGAAGCATGAGCGATGCTGATGATGCGGATGGCAAGGGGCGCCCACGCAAGGCACCAACCGCATTTCGCACCATCAGTGAAGTCGCCGATGATTTGAATATTCCGCAGCATGTCTTGCGTTTTTGGGAAAGCAAGTTTCCGCAATTAAAGCCACTGAAGCGCGGTGGTGGGCGGCGCTATTACCGGCCAGAGGATATCACGCTGCTGAAGCGCGTGGGTGATTTGCTCTATAATCAGGGCTATACCATTAAGGGCGTGCAGCGGCTGTTGCGCGATGGCGCGGATGAGGGGCCGGGCCCCGTGGCGCTGGAATTGCCTTTGGGTGATCCACCACCTGCCACTGAGTCGCCGGAGGCTTTGGCCCTGAAGGCTGCGCTGGCCGAACTTGAGGATATTGCACGCGCGCTGCACCGGCTAGCGGCTTAGGGTTTTAGAGCATCTGCCTGGATCATCTCGTAAGGGTTGGCAATCCGGAAACGAGGGTGCTAAGCAACACAAAGTCGGAGCGTAGCGCAGCCTGGTAGCGCATCAGTCTGGGGGACTGGGGGTCGTGGGTTCGAATCCCGCCGCTCCGACCATTTCCACAAACATGGCAGCCGAGTTTTTGTCAGCGCATCGGCCAAAGCTGCGACCAGCTATTGGCAGTGCCATCCCGCAGCCGGGCGCAGCTAGCCGAGCCTTCGCAAAAGCGCGTCAAATCACGGGCGGCATTGGCGCTTCGTTCCCCCATGATCTCCTGCAAACCTGCCCAGGCCTGCTGCATATGCGCGCTGGCGCTTTCCATCATGCTCTTCGCAGAATCAGCCTGACGCCGCGCACCAGACCAGAGATCCTGCGCCACATTCTCCGCCGCTGCTACGGCGTGGGGTGCCAGTGCCTCACCCAGCGCGCAGAGGGCGCGTTGCTCGGCGTTTGGCGGATGGCCCAATACGGCGTCCGCAAGCGCATCCCACGCACGGCCTGACCCCAGCATCAGCGCAACTGCCGCCCCGCCCGCTTGGCCCAGTAAGCAGCCATAGCCCATGCGCACTTCGGGGGCGGGGTGTTTCGGCACCAGCGGCGCCGCAATCATGGCGTCAGGCAGTTTTGGGTTTGGCTTCGCAGGTTCCAATGCGCGCGCTGCAATGGGGGCCATCAGCAGCGCCAGCAAAGCCGCGCCAGATGCCAGCCTTCTCATGCGCGCTTCACCCCCCAGAACAAGGCCGGCCCCCCCTTCACCACATCACGAATACTGCGCCGATAGGCTTGCGGCGGCAGCACCAGGCCAAGCGGAATGAAGGGCACTTCCTGCCAAACCACGCGCTGGATGTCTTCCGCGATGCGCTTTTCTGAAGCCAGATCAGGGGCAGCAAACCAGGCATCGCGCAATTCCTCAAGCTTCGGCATGGTGGGCCAGCCGGACCAGGCATTGGCGCCATTGCCGCGAATGGGCATGTGGCTGCCCGGCACTGAGACATCCAAGCCTTCCCAGGTGGTGCAAAAGGCGCTCCAGCCGCCTTGATCCACTGGGCCGCGATTGGTGCGGCGCTGGATTTGCGTGCCCCAATCCATGGAAATGAAATCCACATTGAAGCCGATGCGCTTCATCACATCCGCGGCCACCACGGCCAGATTCTGCAAGACCGGAAGATCGGTGGCCGACATCATCACCACGCGTTCATTCTTATAGCCCGAAGCGGCAAGGGCAGCGCGCGCCGCATCCAGGCTGCGCGGGCCGGTCAGTACTTCAAGCCCGGCATCATTGGCGAGCGGCGTGCCGGGCGTGAAGACGCCCGCCGGCACATGGGACAGCGTTTGGTCCGTGCCGATGGCTGCATCCATGAAAACGCGCTGATCAATCGCGGGCAGCAGCGCGCGGCGGACCGCGACATTATCGAAGGGCGGATGGAGGAAATTGAAGCGCAGCACCCCAAGATTGCCCGCGCTATTGATGCGGTCCACCACAATATCCCGATGCCGGCGCAGCAGCGGCAGCAAATCCGCATGCGGCTGTTCCCACCAATCTGCTTCGTTGTTTTGCAGCGCTGCCGATGCAGTGGAAGGATCGGGCATGATGCGCCATTCGACGCGATCAAAATAAACGGGCTTGCCGCCCGCCATGAAGTCCGACGCTTCCTGGCGCGTTTGATAGCCTTCGAAACGATCATAAACAGCCACATCGCCCGAGCGGAACAAATCCTGCCGGAAGCGGAAGGGGCCGCTGCCCGTAAAGTCGCGGATTTGCTGGAAGGCATCAGTTTCCGCGATGCGTTCGGGCATGATGGCACAAATGCTGGCGGATGGTTTGCCGAGCGCCCAAGCCAAGCCCGCCCAAGGCTGCTTCAGACGAATTTCAAAGCGGTTGTCATCCAGCGCGCGCATTTCATTCAGCAACACGCCAAGCCTTTGGCCGAGCACATCGCGCTTTGACCAGCGCATGATGGAAGCAATGCAATCCTTCGCGCGCACCGGTTCATTGTCATGAAAGCGCAGCCCAGGGCGCAGCGTCATGGTCCAGGTCAGGCCATCGGCGGAAACCTCGTGCCCTGCCAGCATCTGATGCTTTGGGCGAAAATCTGCGCCCAAGCCGAAAAGCGTATCATACACCATCAGCCCGTGATTGCGGACAATGACAGCGGTACTCCAGACCGGGTCCATGCTGGACAGGTTGCTTTGCGGAATAAAGCGCAGCGTGCGCGCGGCGGTCTGGCCTGTGGCAAGGCGCGGCGCGGTGAGCGCGGCGCCCGAGGCAAGCATCAGGGAACGACGATGGATCATGGCGATACGCCCTTTGCTGGTTCTGTGGAGCTGAGCATTGAGCCTTGCGCGATCGAGGGCAAGCCCGGATATGTATGTGCTTGCCTTCTGCATTGTGGCCCGTGTTGCAGATGATGGGGCTGGATGGCAGCATGGATCTGGTCAACAGGGTTGTCCGTGGCCAAGCTTTAACCCAATCAAGCAATAGGTCTGGTGAGATGAACCAAAGCCCAGGGCAGGCTGATCGTCTTGTATTGCTTGGCACCAAGGGTGGCCCGGCCATCAGAAAGGGCGGCCCCTCGCCCACAGCACATTTATTGGTGATAGGCGGCCATCCTTATGTGATTGATTGCGGGCTTGGCGTGACGCGCGGCCTGGTTGAAGCCGGCATTGCCTTGCCGGAATTGCGCAGCATCATCATCACGCATTTGCATTCCGATCACGTGTTGGAATTGGGCCCGCTGATCCATACCGCCTGGACGGCCGGCTTGAAGGAAAAGCTTGTGGTCTATGGTCCGGCTGGAACCCGCGCCGTCTGGCAGGGTTTTCTCGCCTCTCTATCCTATGACATCGCCATTCGCATCGAAGACGAAGGGCGGCCTGATTTGGCCGCCATGGTTGAGGTTCGGGAATATGCCGATGGTCATGTCTTCAGCGACGCAAGGGTAAAGGTGGCAGCGCTGCGCGTGGCCCATCCGCCCGTGACGGATTGCTTTGCGCTTCGCTTTGAGCACATGGCAGGCGCGGTGGTTTTCTCTGCTGACACGACCTATTTTCCGCCACTGGCTGATTTCGCGCTGGGCGCGGATATTCTTGTGCATGAGGCCATTTATGAACCGGGCGTGGATCGCCTTGTGGCGCGTGTTGGTAATGGAGCACGCTTAAAGGAGCATTTGCTTGCAAGCCATACGCTGGTGGAAGATGTTGGGCGCATCGCGGCGGAGGCCGGCATTGGGCTGCTGATGCTTAATCACCTGGTGCCCGCAGATGATCCAATGGTGACAGAACAGCATTGGGTGGAAGCGGTCCGCACCCATTACGCCGGGCCTTTGGTGGTTGGGCGAGATGGGATGGTGGTGCCGCTTGTGCCCAAGGCCTGATGCGCGCCCGAGCGGCGCGCTCTCACGCTTCCAGGGCGGCGGGGCGCGTCTTCAGCAAGGGCCGCAACAGCGGATTGGGGAAGGACCGCGCAATGGTCACGGCGTAAAAGGTTTCAACCAAGCCAGAAAGCTGGGTTGCGCGAATGAGTGTCCCGGCGCGGAGCTCATCACGCACCACAATGGCAGGCATCACCGCAAGCCCAATATCCTGGCGCGCCAGCAGGCGCATCATCGCCATGTCATCAACCTCAGCCACGATGCGGGGGGTGACACGCAGCCTGTTCGAAAGCGCTTCAAATTCGGCGCGCAGCCCGCTTTCTGGTCCCGGCACAATCACCGGGTGGCGCGCCAGCAATTCCGGCAGGCTGCCCCCCTGACGCAGCCGCTTGGGCGTGCCGAAAAGCTCAACCCGCTGTCGCGCCACGCGATGCCCGACCAAGGCAGGCCCCGGCCCGGCCGCCGGCAGCCGATCCATCAGCACCACATCAAGATTGAGCGTACGCAATTCCACGAGCAATTCAACCGGACCGCCTGAGCGCAGCACCAGATGCAAATCCCCCCGTTCCAGCAAGGGCTGCAGAAAGGCCAATTGGAAATTGCGAGACAGTGTCGCCAGTGCGCCAATGCGCAAGGTCGCCTGGGCAGTATTTTCGCCTTTTAGCGTTGCCAGCAATTCCTCACTTGTCGCGAAAATCGCGTCTGCATGGTCAAGCGCGATGCGCCCAGCCTCGGTCAGCACGAGCTTGCGCTGGGTACGTTCAAACAACGGGTGGCCGAGCCGCGACTCAAAATCGCGGATCTGCACTGAAAGGGCGGATTGCGACAGGCCAAGCTTGGTTGCCGCGCGCGTGAGATTTCCTTCATGCGCCACAGCGCGGAAATAGCCGAGATGACGCAAATTGAGCCGATTCATCCTTCTATTTTATCGAACATTAAAATTGATACAATGTATTTTATTTATCCTTTTGCACGGCCTATGGGGCGGGTCCCTTCATCTGGACGGAACCATACCCATGCCCGGCTTGGACCTATTGGTCACCAATCTGCTCTCGCCCATTGTGCTTGCCTTTGCGCTTGGCGCTGTGGCGGGCTTCATCCGCTCAGAGCTTGAATTGCCTGAAGCGGTGCTGAAGCTCATTTCGATCTATCTGCTGTTCTCCATCGGCCTGACAGGTGGGCGCGAACTCGCCCAGGTTTCCTTCAGTGATGTGTCAACCCTGATTGCAGCTGCGGCGGCCATGACCATCGCCATTCCCGTCACCTGCTACGCGGTGCTCCGCCGGATGGGTGGTTTCGATGTTTCCAACGCAGCGGCAGTTGCGGCGCATTACGGTTCGGTTTCCAGCGTCACCTTCTTTGCCGCCATCGCCTTTGCGCGCGCCATGGAAACCCCGGCGGAAGGCTATATGACCGCGATTGTCGCTGTGATGGAATTCGCGGTGATTATCTCGCTCGCCATCGGTCGCTGGGGCAATCAGGCCAAGACAGGCAATTTCCGCCTTGGGGAGTTGCTGATGGACACGCTGAGGGGGCGGGGCATTCTGCTGCTCACGGGCGGCATGTTCATCGGCTATATGGTAAGCGAAGCGGAATGGCGGCGGATTGCGCCCTTCTACGAACACCTGTTTCGCGGCTTCCTGATGCTGTTCCTGCTTGAAATGGGCATGACCGCAGCGCGGCAAATCCGGGCCTTTGCTGAGGTCGGGCGCTTCATGACGGGCTTTGCCATCCTGGCGCCAATCTGCTTCGGCCTTGCAGGGCTGATGGCGGGTTGGCTGGTTGGCCTGTCACAAGGTGGCGCCTTTGTCTTTGCCGCCATTTGCGCCAGCGCATCCTATATTGATGCACCAGCGGCCTGCCGTGCCGCGCTGCCGGAAGCGAGCCCGGGCATTTACCTGACAGCCTCGCTAGGCATCACTTTTCCCTTCAACCTGCTTATCAACATGCCGCTGCTTTATGCGGCAAGCGCCTGGTTCTATGCGTAAGGCCAGCGCGGCATGATCAAAAGGCGGGCGGCGTCATCTCGGGCGCAGCGAGCCCCCCGCCTGACGCGGCGGAAAGGCGCGGAGCGTTTCCTGATGCTCGGCCATGATATCTATGATCCGCCCACCCAAAAACGCCTTGCGCATGGCGAGCAGGTTTGAACGATGCCCATCGCGTTGCTCAAAAGGGTCCATGCGCAGATTGAAGATCAGGGCGCTTTCGGTGAAGGCATCAAAGAAACCATCACGCGTTTGGAAATGCGCCTTCCATGGCCCGAAGCGCAGCGTGGTTAGCCGGGCTTCGTTATACATGATCTGCACTTGCCGCGCGCTTTCGGCACCTTGCGTCCAATGCGCCAGATTATTAAGGCCATCAATATGAACATTGTGGCTGGCACGCAGCCGCGCCGCGACATCAGGCACACCCGCCGCAGCAGCGAAGGTGGTGAATAAATCCATGTGGCTTTGGATGCCGTTGGAAACGGACCCCGCGCGGATGCGCGCTGGCCAGCGGATCAGCATGGGCACGCGCACGCCACCTTCCCAGGTTGTTGCTTTCTCACTCCGGAAAGGGGTGGTGCCGCCATCGGGCCACTAGGCCGCCATGGCGCCATTGTCTGACGTGAAGGCGATGATCGTATTGTCGCGAATGCCAAGCTGATCAACGCGGTCCATGATGCGCCCGACCTGCGCATCCAATTCCATCATGCCGGCGCCGTAAATGTCATCGCCCGATGAATGGGGCCGCGCGAGCAGCCGGTTTTCCGGGCGCAGATTCGTGTAAATGTGCAGGCGCGTCGGGTTGTGCCACAGGAAGAAGGGCTGACGGGCGCGCACACTGTCTTCAATGAAGCTGAGGGATCGGTCAACGAATTCATCATCCACCGTCTCCATGCGTTTGCGCGTGAGTGGCCCCGTATCCGTACAGCGCTGCGCGCCCCAGGGACCGAAGCGCGCATCCGTCACCGGCGCGGGATTATCACCTTGCAGCGCCACGCAGTCCAAAACACCGCGTGGGCGATAACGCGCATTGAAGCCAGGATCGGTCGGCCAATCCTGGTCTTCCGGCTCATCTTCCGAATTCAGGTGGTAGAGATTGCCAAAGAACATGTCGAAGCCATGCACCGTCGGCAAGTGGCGGTTCAGGTCGCCCAGGTGATTCTTGCCGATCTGCGCGGTGCGATAACCTTGCGCGCGCAGCACCGTCGCAAGCGTCGGGTCGCGCTGATCAATGCCGATGGGTGAACCTGGCAGCCCCACCGTGGTGAGCCCCCGTCCGGATTGGCATTTGCCCAGTGATGAAGGCAGCGGGGCCCGGCGTGCAGGTGGGTTCAGCGTAATGGTCGGTGAACAGCATGCCTTCCCGCGCCAGGCGATCAAGGTTTGGCGTTGGCACCATCATGCCATGGCTATAGGCGCCGACATTCCAGTACCCGACATCATCGGCCATGATCATGATGATATTGGGCGGCGAAGCTGTGCCAGCCCCGGCAGGCTGGGCCGAGGCACCACGCAGTAGCCCCGGCGCCGCCCCGGCAAAGGCCGTGGCCAAGCTGCCGCCCAAAATCGTGCGTCTATTGGTCATTTCCGCCTCTCCCAGCCATCAATCCTGCGAAATTAGCCTGCCCCGGGCCATGGCGCCACGCCCAACGCTTGATTCTTCCCCCCCTTCGGCCCAAGGATCAGCCCCATGATCCTGCTGATCGACAATTATGATAGTTTCACCTTCAACCTTTTCCACTTCCTGGGCGATCTTGGCGCGCGGGTGGAGGTCAGGCGGAACGACGCCATAGACCCGCAAGGGGTACTAGCGATGAAGCCCGAAGCCGTGGTGCTCTCCCCCGGTCCCTGCACGCCGAATGAGGCCGGCATCTGCCTGCCGCTGATCTCGCTGGCGGCCGAGGTGAAGCTGCCGCTTTTGGGTGTCTGCCTTGGCCATCAGGCGATTGGCCAGGCTTTTGGTGGGCGCGTCATCCGCGCGCCCGAACCCGTGCATGGCAAGGTCTGGGATGTGCATCATGGCGGTACGGATGTGTTTGCCGGCTTGCCTTCGCCCTTCTCTGCCACGCGCTATCATTCGCTGATCGTGGAACGTGAAACCTTGCCCAAATGCCTCTGCCCGACTGCCTGGACGGAAGATGGGCTGATCATGGGCCTCGCGCATCGGGAATTGCCGGTCTGGGGCGTGCAATTCCATCCGGAAAGCATCGCTTCCGCCCATGGGCACGATATTTTGCGCAATTTCCTGAAACTGGCCGGCGCCACCCAGGGCGCCGCCATCCCGGCCTGATTCCATGTCGCTAAAACCAATCCTGGCGCGGCTGGCTGATGGCGCCCGCCTGACGGAGGCCGAAGCCGAGGAAGCCTTCGGCATCATCATGGCCGGGGAGGCAACGCCCGCGCAGATCGCCGGCATGCTGATGGCGATGCGCGTGCGCGGCGAAACCGTGGCTGAAATGACCGGCGCGGTGCGCGCGATGCGTGTGCGTATGGTCGCGATCGAAGCGCCGCCGGGGGCGATGGATATCGTCGGCACCGGGGGGGATGCGGCGGGCACGCTCAATATCTCCACCACCACCGCCATGGTGGTGGCGGGCTGCGGCGTGCCGGTGGCCAAGCATGGCAATCGGGCGCTGTCATCACGTTCCGGCGCGGCTGATGCCATCTCGGCGCTCAGCATTTCACTTGATGTGCCGATGGAAAAGCTGCCCGAAGTGCTGCGCGAAGCGGGGATGGTGTTTCTGATGGCGCCGCGTCATCACGCTTCCATGCGCCATGCCGCCGGGCCGCGCATGGAATTGGGCACGCGCACGATTTTCAACCTGCTGGGGCCGCTCGCCAACCCCGCCCGAGTCACGCGGCAAATGACCGGCGCCTTTTCGCCCCAATGGCTGCGCCCGATGGCCGAGACGCTGGCGCGGCTTGGCACTGAACGCGCCTGGCTGGTGCACGGGCAAGGGCTGGATGAGCTGACGCTTGCGGGCGAAAGCCAAGTGGTGGCGCTGGAAGATGGCGCCATCCGCGAATTCACCGTGGCCCCGGAAGATGCCGGGCTGGCCCGCGCCCCGGCCTCGGCGCTCAAGGGCGGGGACCCGGCGGAAAACGCCGCTGCCCTGGAAGCCTTGCTGCGCGGCGCGCATGGGGCCTATCGCGATGTCGTATTGTTGAACGCGGCGGCTTCCCTGATTGTCGCCGGCAAGGCAGCGGACCTCAAGGCCGGGGTGGCTTTGGCCGCCAAGGCCATAGACGAAGGGGCCGCCTTTGGAGTATTGGCGCGCCTTCGGGCGTTATGCCCCCCCAAGGACACTGCTGGATGAATGCACCCCATATCTCGGTGCCCTCGACCGATGCCGCATCGGTCCCTGACACCCTTGCCCGTATCCTCGCCGATAAGGCGCGCGAAGTTGCCGAACGGATGGAAATCACCCCGCAGGCGGAAATCGAACGCCGCGCCGCCGCCGCGCCGCCGCTTCGTGACTTTGTGGGCGCACTGTGTGAACGCATTGGCGAAGGCCGCACTGGGCTGATTGCTGAAATCAAGCGCGCCTCGCCCTCGGGCGGCTTGATCCGTGATCCGTTTGAACCGGCAGCACTCGCCCGCGCCTATGAGATGGGCGGCGCGGCCTGCCTTTCCGTACTGACCGATGCGCCCTGGTTCCAAGGCGCGGTGGAGCATCTGGAAGCCGCACGCGCCGCCTGCTCTCTGCCGGTGCTGCGCAAGGATTTCATGATTCATCCCTGGCAGGTGTTTGAAGCCCGCGCGATGGGGGCGGATTGCATCCTGCTGATCATGGCGGCGCTGACGGATCAGCAAGCCAGCGAATTGGAAGCCATCGCCCGTTCCTTGGATATGTCCGTGCTGGCCGAAGTGCATGACCAGCGGGAATTGGACCGCGCCCTTGGCCTTGAGACGCGCCTGATCGGCATCAATAACCGTGATCTGCGGAGTTTGCAGACGGATTTGGCGACCAGCGAAGCGCTTGCCCCGCTGGTCCCGGCGGATCGTCTGCCGGTCGCCGAAAGCGGCATTCGCACCCCCGATGATGTGCGCCGCATGGCCGCCGCCGGGGCGCGCTGTATTCTGGTGGGTGAGCATCTGATGCGCCAGGCCGATGTTGCCGCCGCCGCGCGCGAATTGGTGGACGTGTCCTGAGCGCGCCACGGCTCACCCATTTTGATGCCGCGGGCCGTGCGGCCATGGTGGATGTCTCGCCGAAGGCGGAGACTGCGCGCACGGCCACCGCACGCGGGCGCATTGTCATGGCGCCAGAAACCCTTGCCTTGATCCGCGAAGGCCGCGCCGGCAAGGGCGATGTGCTGGGCGTGGCGCGGCTGGCCGGGATCATGGCCGCCAAGCGCACATCGGATCTGATCCCGCTCTGCCATCCCCTGATGATCTCAAAAGTCGCGGTTGATCTGGAACCGGAAGGCGATAGTGCAATCGTGATCGAAGCCACCGTCAGCCTGACCGGCAAGACGGGGGTGGAGATGGAAGCGCTCACGGCTGTCAGCATCGCGGCGCTCACGGTCTATGACATGGTGAAGGCCGCTGATCGCGGCATGCGGATTGAAGATATTCGCCTGGTGCATAAGGCCGGCGGCAAATCGGGCGAGTTCATCGGTGGCTGAGAAGGGCGGCTTGCTGCCGGTTGAAGAAGCCCGCGCGCGCATCCTGACCGCACTGACGCCCACCGCCGCCGAGACACTCGCGTTGCCCGAAGCGGCGGGGCGCGTACTGGCGCGGCCCGTGCTGGCCCGGCTGACGCAGCCGCCCGCCGATGTATCCGCCATGGATGGCTATGCGCTGCGGGCCCAGGATGGAGCTGCTGGTGCGCGGCTATCGGTGATTGGCGCGGCGCCGGCGGGGCATCCCTTTGCGGGTCAGGTCGGGCCCGGTCAGGCCGTGCGGATTTTTACCGGCGGCTTTGTCCCTGAAGGGGCGGATGCGATCCTGTTGCAGGAAGATGCCGAAGACGCTGATGGCGCCGTTCTGGTGAAAGAAAGCGTTGCACCCGGGCGCTGGGTGCGGAAGCGCGGCTTGGATTTCACTGAAGGCCAAACACTGCTGGCGGCAGGCCGGCGCCTGACGGCGCGCGATATCGGGCTAGCGGCGGCCAGCAACAACCCTTGGCTTGCCGTGCATCGCCGCCCGCGTATCGGCATTCTGGCGACGGGGGATGAAATCGCGCTCCCCGGAGACCCTATCCCACCCGGCGGCATTGTGAGTTCCAATGCCCACGCCTTGGCCGCCCTCATCCGCGCCGGCGGTGGGGAGCCCATCGTGCTGCCCATCGCCCCCGATGATGCGAGCGCCATTGCCGATATTGCCGCCGCCGCGCAGGGCTATGACATGCTGGTGACAACCGGCGGCGCCAGCGTGGGCGAGCATGATCTTATTCAGCAAGCGCTGGGTGGCGAAGGTTTCGAACTCGGCTTCTGGAAAATCGCCATGCGGCCCGGCAAGCCGCTGATCTGGGGGCGGCTTGGCCGCGTGCCGGTGCTGGGGCTGCCGGGCAATCCGGTCTCGGCTCTGGTTTGCGCCATTATCTTCCTGCTGCCGGCGCTTGCGCGGCTTTCCGGCCTGCCCGGCGCGCAAACGCAAAGCCGGCGCGTGATCTGCGCGACACCTTTGGCCGAAAATGACCGCCGCGCCGATTTCCTGCGCGCGAGCCTCGATGCCGACGCCGAAGGGCGCATCACGGTGCGGCCCTTCCCGGTGCAGGATAGCTCCATGTTGGCCACCCTGGCGCGCGCCGATGCGCTGGTGCTGCGCGCGCCCTTCGCCCCCGCTTTGCCCGCTGGGGCTGAGGTTGAGGCGATTATTCTGGGCGAATTGGGGGTCTAATTCAGCGCTATTCGGCGCGTATCCCCAATTGCCGGATTAGCGGGCCGAATTCACCCCAGAGCTTCCGCATATGTTGCAGCATGGCTTCAGGCCCCATCGGGTCAATGTCAAAGCCCACAGCCTCATAGCGCTGGCGTACTTCCGGCACCGCCATGCCGTCGCGGATTTCGGTATAGATGCGGTCAATGATCGGGCGCGGTGTGCCGGCTGGCACCATCAGCCCATTCCAGCCGCCGACATCATAATCGGCCGGCCCACCGACCGCCGCCACCGGCGGAATGCCCGGTACCTGGGCCGAGGGCTTGCCGGTACTGAGACCAAGCGCCCGCAATTGCCCATCGCGCACCAGGCGCCCGGCGGCGGCAGGCGTATCAAACCCGAAATCCACCTGGCCGCCGAGTAATGCGGCCAGCGCTGGCCCGCTGCCCTGGAAGGGCACATGCAGCGCATCCAGCCCAGATTTCGCCAGGAATAGCGCGCAAACCAGATGCTGGGCGCCGCCAATGCCTGATGAATTGAAGCTGTATTTCCCGGGATTGGCCTTCAACAGCGCCATGAAGCTCTGCAAATCCTGCGCCGGGAAATTTGGCTTCACCAGCAGCATGAAGGGCGCGATCCCAAAAATCACCACCGGCGCCAATTCACGTTCAGCATCATAGGGCGTGCGTTGCACCAAAGGGCTGAAGGTGATGGGCCCGATCGAGGCTGAGAGGATAACATTGCCGTCTGGTGGTGCCTTGGCCACCAGATCCGTGCCGATCTGCCCGCCCGCGCCGGGGCGATTTTCTGGCACCACCACCTGACCTAGCCGTTCGGACAGGCGCTGCCCGGCCAGCCGCCCGACCACATCTGTGGCCTGCCCCGGCGGCCATGGAATCACCATGCGGATTTGCCGGTTGGGCCAGGGTGCCTGCGCTGCGGCTGGGCTTGTGGCAGCGCGCAGAATGGCGGGCGCGGCAAGGGGTGAAAGCGCTGTAAGCGCAAGAAGACGGCGACGGTCGAGCATTGAGAACCTCCCTGGCTTTGGGGTCATGGCGCCCCTTATCGGCGACAGCATGGCGTATCCCTGGGCGGGACGCAAAAGGGGGTATTGCGCCGTGCTGCCCGCACCGATGCGCTTCACTTCCAGGTGCTTTTCCCTTGATCCCGGCCCCTTCCCGGGCGTAACGAACTGGTGGGCCACGCCCCCCCACCGGGGCGCATTCGCTTCTGGAAGGGAGCCACATCATGGCAAGCGCCACCAAGCCGGGAATCCGCCCGGCCAATCCTCGATTTTCATCCGGTCCCTGCGCCAAGCGCCCTGGCTGGTCGCTGGCAGCGCTAGAAGGCGCGCTGCTCGGGCGCAGCCATCGCGCTGCGACGCCCAAGGCGAAGCTCGCGGAAGTGATTACGCTGTCCAAATCCATCCTGGGCATGCCTGCCGATTGGCGGCTTGGCATTGTGCCGGCGTCTGACACGGGCGCGGTGGAAATGGCGCTCTGGTCCATGCTCGGCGCGCGCGGGGTGGATGTGCTGGTGTGGGAATCCTTCTCCAAGGATTGGGCCACTGATGTGCTGAAGCAGTTGAAGCTTGCCGATGCGCGCGTGATTGATGCGCCCTATGGCAAGCTGCCTGATCTTGGCGCGGTTGATCCCAAGCGCGATGTGGTTTTTGTCTGGAATGGCACGACCAGCGGCGTGCGCCTTACCAATGCGGATTTCATCAGCGCGGATCGCGAAGGGCTCGCGATTTGTGACGCGACCAGCGCGGCCTTCGCGATGGATTTGCCGTGGGCCAAACTGGATGTGGTCACCTGGTCTTGGCAGAAGGTGCTGGGGGGCGAGGCGGCGCATGGCATGCTGGCGCTTTCGCCCCGCGCCGTGGCGCGCTTGGAAAGCTATTCCCCGCCCTGGCCCATGCCGAAGATTTTCCGCCTGTCCAGTGGTGGGAAGTTGAGCGAAGGTGTGTTCAAGGGCGAAACCATCAATACGCCTTCAATGCTCTGCGTTGAGGATGCTTTGGATGGGCTCCGTTGGGCAGAAAGCATTGGCGGGCTGCAGGGGCTGATTGCGCGGAGCGAAGCCAATCTTGCCGCCATTGCGGACTGGGTCGCGGCGGGCAGTGGCTATGGTTTTCTGGCGCAAGATGCGGCGACGCGTTCCTGCACTTCCATCTGCCTGACCATCACCGCGCCTTGGTTCGCGGCGCTTTCAGCGGAAGCCCAGGCGGCGGCGGCGAAGAAGATTGCCTCCCTGCTGGAAAAGGAAGGTGTCGCGCTGGATGCCGGCGCTTATCGTGATGCGCCACCTGGCTTGCGCATCTGGGGTGGTGCGACGGTTGAAACCGCCGATATCAAGGCGCTGCTGCCGTGGTTGGATTGGGCTTTGGCCAGCGTACAAGCCGAAATGGCGGGGGCGTGAAAGCCATGCCGCGCGTTCTGATTTCAGACAAACTCAGCCCCGCCGCGGTCGCGATTTTTCGTGAACGCGGCATTGATGCCGATGTGAAGACCGGCCTGACGCCGGCGGAACTCCGTGCCATTATTGGCGAATATGATGGGCTTGCCGTGCGTTCCTCCACCAAGGTCACGCGCGAAGTGCTGGAAGCGGCGCCGCGCCTGAAAGTCGTGGGGCGTGCCGGCATTGGCGTGGATAATGTGGATGTCACCAGCGCCACAGCGCGTGGTGTTGTTGTGATGAATACGCCCTTCGGCAATGCGATTACTACCGCCGAACATGCCATTGCGATGATGTTCGCCTTGGCGCGGCAATTGCCGGAAGCCTCGGCCTCCACCAAGGCGGGCAAATGGGAAAAGAACCGCTTCATGGGGGTGGAGCTTTTCGCGAAAACGCTTGGCCTGATTGGCTGCGGCAATATCGGCGGCATTGTCGCTGATCGCGCTAATGGGCTGAAGATGAAGGTCATCGCCTTCGATCCTTTCCTTTCGGAAAAACGCGCCGTTGAAATTGGTGTGGAGAAGGTGGAACTGCCCGAATTGCTGGCGCGCGCTGATTTCATCACGCTGCATGCGCCCATGACAGAACAGACGCGCAACATTCTTTCACGCGAGAATATTGCGCGCATGAAAAAGGGCGCGCGGCTGATCAATTGCGCGCGCGGCGGCCTGGTGGATGAGGTGGCTTTGGCGGAGGCACTGCAATCTGGCCATTTGGCCGGCGCGGCGCTTGATGTGTTCGAGGTTGAACCCGCCACCGACAGCCCGCTTTTCGCGCTTGAGAATGTTGTCTGCACCCCGCATCTGGGTGCGGCGACGAATGAAGCGCAGGAGAATGTGGCGCTGCAAGTTGCCGAACAAATGTCGGATTTCCTACTGACCGGCGCGGTTTCCAACGCCATCAACATGCCAAGCGTCACCGCGGAAGAAGCGCCGCGCCTCAAACCCTATATGGAACTGGCGCGCATGCTCGGTTCCATGGCGGGGCAGCTTACGGCTGGGCAGGATGACGCGATCAAGGCGATCCGCATTGAATATGAAGGCCATGCGGCGGAGCTTAATCGCCGCCCCCTGACCGCCGCTGCTTTGGCTGGCGTACTCACCCCACAAATGGGCGCGGTGAATATGGTGAATGCGCCGGTGCTGGCGAAGGAACGGGGCATTGACGTGGCCGAAACCATCATGGAACGGCGCGGCGAGTATCAAACCCTGCTGACCATTACCGTCAACACCAATCAGGGGCAGCGTTCCATTGCGGGGACCTTGCTTGCGGAAAACAAGCCGCGCTTGGTTGCGATCAAGGGCATTGCGGTGGAAGCTGATTTCGCGCCGCATATGCTTTATGTGACCAATCAGGATAAGCCCGGCTTCATCGGGCGATTCGGCACGGCGCTGGCGGAAGCGGGCATCAATATCGGCACGCTGCATCTGGGCCGAGCGGTGCCAGGTGGTGACGCCATCTGCCTGGTAGGGCTGGATGCGCCCATGCCGGAAGCAGTTTTGGCCGAAGTGCGTCGCCTACCGCATGTGGTGCATGCGACGCCGCTTAGGTTCTGAAGCTTACCCCCGGCGCTGCACGGCGCCGGGTGCGCCTTTACCCACCAAAAACCCGCGCGAAAATGGTCTCGACATGGCCAAAATCGCGCGCGGGATCCATGGCGCGATCAAGCGCCGCGCCATCCATCAGCGCGGCTACGCCGGCATCTTCCAACAGATTGGTGCGGAAATCCTTGGCACCCGCGCTGCCCAAAGCTTCCCAGGTTGCCATGGCGCAGCGCTGGACAGTGGCATAGGCATCCTCACGGCTCATGCCCGCCTGGGTCAGCGCCAGCAGCACCTTCTGGCTATGCACAACGCCGCCCAGGCTTTCCAGATTGGCCTGCATGCGCGCCGGATAGATGGTGAGCTTTTCCATCATGCCGGTCAGGCGCATCAGCGCGAAGTCAAGCGCAATCGTCGCATCCGGGCCAATCACGCGTTCCACGGAGGAATGGCTGATATCGCGTTCATGCCAAAGCGCGACATTTTCCAAGGCTGGGACGACATAGCCGCGCACCAGCCGCGCGAGACCCGTGAGGTTCTCACTCAAGACCGGGTTGCGCTTATGCGGCATGGCGGAAGAACCCTTCTGCCCGGCGTGGAAGAATTCCTCGGCCTCCCGCACTTCGCTTCTTTGCAAATGGCGCACTTCGGTCGCCAGCCTTTCGATGCCCGTCGCCACTACAGCGAGGGCCGCGAAAAACGCCGCGTGGCGGTCGCGCGGGATGACTTGCGTTGAAACCGGTTCCACCGAAAGGCTAAGCTTGCTAGCGACAAAGGCCTCCACGCGCGGATCAACACTCGCGAAAGTGCCGACAGGGCCGGAAATGGCGCAAGTCGCGACCTCAGCCCGGGCAGCGACCAGACGCGCCCGATTGCGGGCGAATTCCGCATGATAGCCGGCAAGCTTCAGGCCGAAGGTCGTGGGCTCCGCATGGATGCCGTGGCTGCGGCCAATGGTGGGGGTGAATTTATGCTCAAAGGCGCGGGTTTTCAGCGCCGCCAGCAGCGCATCAATATCTGCAATCAGCAAATCCGCTGCCTGGGTCATTTGCACGGCAAGGCAGGTATCCAGCACATCGGAAGATGTCATGCCCTGATGCATGAAGCGCGCTTCTGGCCCAATGCCTTCCCCCATCCAGGTGAGGAAGGCGATCACATCATGGCGCGTGACGCGTTCAATCTCGTCTATTCGCGCGATATCGGCCTCGGTGATACCCGCCGCGCGCGGGGCGCCTTTTTCGCGGATGACCTTGGCGGCCTCGGCCGGGATGGTGCCGATGCGGCCCATTTCCTCGGCTGCCAGGGCCTCAATTTCGAACCAGATGCGGTAGCGATTGGCAGGCGCCCAGATGGCTTCCATTTGCGGGCGAGAATAGCGCGGGACCATGGCGGAGACTCCGAAAAGGCGGCTTTCTCTGGCCCCATAAGCCGCGCAAGGCAAGCATGGGGCTTGGGCTTGCGGCATCGCCAAGGCCTCGCTATTGAGCAATGTAACAGAAAGCAACCTTCGCCGGAAAATTCAAAATGTTGGAAATGTTCCCTGAGTGGCTTCAACCACTGCTCCTGGTCCTGTTCATTGACGTGGTGCTCGCGGGCGATAATGCGATTGTGGTGGGCATGGCCGCCGCCGGCTTACCGGCGGATCAGCGCAAGAAGGCCATTTTCTGGGGTATCATTGCCGCAACATTGATGCGTATTGGGTTCGCATCCATCACTGTTCAACTGCTGCAAATTGTCGGTATTGTTCTGGCCGGTGGCGTTTTGCTGCTTTGGGTCTGCTGGAAAATGTATCGCGAATTGCGCGATGGTGGCAGCCATGGTGATCCCAGCATCACCGAACAGCATGACGGGGTGGAAGCACTGGAAAATGGCGCCGTTTCAGGGGCGCCGAAAAAGACGTTGCGCCAAGCCATTACGCAAATCCTGGTGGCTGACGTTTCCATGTCACTCGATAACGTTCTTGCCGTCGCCGGTGCCGCCAAAGATCATCCATACGTTTTGATTATTGGTCTTGCGGTTTCCGTGGTACTGATGGGGGTTGCGGCCACATTCATTGCGCGGTTGCTTGATAAGCATCGTTGGATTGCCTGGGTCGGCTTGTTTATCATCCTCTATGTGGCTGGCCAGATGATTTACGAGGGCACCCAACAGGTTACGCAGCAGGTGGCCGAGGCCTATGCCTATCTTTTCCTGCCGCTTGGCTTCCTGGCCTTGCCGGGGGTCTTCCCGGTTTGGCTTTGGGTTGGTGTCACTATCCTGCAACTTATCGTCTATTCGGGGATCGCCGCCTTCGTGTCGGATGTGG
>JBPCSO010000094.1:0-3981 GCA_051007055.1 Roseomonas sp. | reverse complement strand
ATCGCCTGGCATCGGCCAAGCGAAATCGGCGCTGCCTTCGGCGATGAAGCTTTCATATTCCTGCCCGCCCAGGCTTTCGCCATGCACCGCTTCCGGCGCCAGCGCATCCTGCACTTCGATGATGATCGGCTTCGCGGCACATTCGGCGAGTGCCGCGCGCAGCACCGGCATGAATTCGCGGTCCACTACCACGGCCTTGGCTTCGCCATGATCCAGAATATAGGCCACGGTTGGCGCATCCAGCCGTGTATTGATGGTGTTCAAGACGGCACCCGCCATGGGCACGCCGTAATGGCATTCCAGCATTTCCGGGATATTCGGCAAGATCGCTGCCACCGTATCCCCGCGCGCAATGCCGCGCTTTGTCAGCGCATGCGCCAATTGCACGCAACGATTGCGCAGGCTCGCGTAATCGCGCTTCACCGTACCATGCACCACGGCAGGGTAATCCGGATAAACATGCGCCGCGCGTTCCAGAAACAAAAGCGGCGTCAGCGCTTGATGATTGGCCGCATTGCGATCCAGCGCGGTTTCGTATTTGCCAGCTGACATTTCTCTCACCTGTCTTCCCAATGCGGATGGCGCTTTTCCAGGAAGGCACCAATGCCTTCCGCCGCATCCCGCGCCATCAGATTTTCAGTCATCACCGCAGCTGCTTCGCAGTAAGCTTCCGCCAGCGGCAATTCGATTTGCCTGTTGAAGGCGCGCTTGCCCATGCGCACCGTAATCGCCGAATGGGATGCGATGCGGGCGGCCAGGCCCAGCGCGGTTTCCATCAAAGCCTCACGTGGCGCCAGGCGGTTCACCAGGCCAAGGCGCTGCGCTCCATCAGCCGGCACCATCTCACCCAGCAGCAGCATTTCCATCGCCGCCTTGCGGGGCACCACGCGCGCCAAAGCCACCGCGGGCGTTGAGCAGAACAACCCGATATCCACACCCGGCGTGCAAAACCGCGCATCTTCTGCCGCCACCGCCAAATCGCAGCTTGCAACCAATTGGCAGCCGGCGGCAGTCGCCACACCTTGCACTGCGGCAATCACCGGCTGAGGCAGCCCCACAATCCCCTGCATTACCCGCGCGCAAGCCGCCATGGCATCGGCGTAAAAGCCGCGCCCGCCATCCAGATCGGCACGATGCGCGGTGATTTCGCGCAAATCATGCCCGGCGCAAAACACCGTGCCAGCACCGGCCAGCACCACCACGCGGCAGGTGCTATCCGCCGCGATGTCAGCCAGCATATCTTCCAGCGCCTGCAGTAGCGCGCGGGAGAGGCTGTTGCGCTGGGCGGGGCGGTTAAGCGTGATCACGCATATCCCGCCTGCGCGGTCTTCACGCAGCAGGGTGGGGGCGTTTTGCAGCTCTGGCTTGGACATCGCGGAATATTCCTGCCCCAGGCGGGGGATTACAAGGGCCAGGAAGCGGTATAGCCTGACCCCAGGATGAATGACCAAGAAGAAAACACCGGCGCCGAGACTACCGAGGCGCTGGAAGCTAGGCTCGCCGCCGTCAAGGCCAAGCGCGGCTATTTGCTGCCGCATCATGGGCTGCTGGCGCTGGCCTTCCCCCGCCTACTGGAGGGCTATGACGCTGCCTATACCGCCATGGCTTTGGATGATCGCGTGCTCACGCATCATGACCGCGAATTCGTCTGGCTTGCCGTTTTGGCCGCAACGGATGAAGCGCTTGCCACACACCACATCGCCAAGTTCCGTGCTGCTGGCGGGGATGATACGCTGATCGGTGCGGCTTTCGCTGCCACTGCACTCGCCATCGGGGCCGAGGCCTTTGATTTCGCCGCGCATCGCTGGGGCGCGCAATTGGCGCCTTTTGATCCACGCGCTGCCTATCTGGAAGCTGTGGCGGCCATCGCGCCCGCTGCACCGCGCCGCCTGGTGCATTTGGCGCAATGCGCCGTGCAGGTCTGCCGTGCGCGCTGGCGTGTGTTGGAATGGCAGATTGAAGCCGCCTATGCGGATCACGTGCCGGAAGATGAGATCGCCGAGGCCATTACGCTCGCGATGTTCCCCGGTTCCATCCCGCGCTTTGTTGAAGCCTGCGGCGTTTGGCGCGGCATGATTGAAAGCGGCAAGGTTGCGGCTTCAGACCGCTACCGGGCCTGGGCAGCGCTGACCGGCCAAGGTGGATTTGACGAAGTGCTCGCGACAACTTCCAAGAATAAATGAGGAAACCAATGGCCTGGACAGCAAAATATATCATCCAAAACGGCAAGAAGATCGCCTTTGATGATGCGCGTGTGCATCCGTTTTCAGTCGGCCATGCTTATGGCGGCACAGTGTTTGAAGGCATTCGCGCCTATATGAATTACAGCACCGGTAAGCTGGCGGTATTTCGGCTGGAAGAACATTTGGTGCGGCTGGATCAGGGCATGAAATTCATGCGGTTCGACAATCCGCCATCGCGCGATGAAATGCGGCAAGCCGTGCTGGAAGCGGTGCGCGCCAATGAACCGGATGATGACGCCTATATCCGCATTCAGGTGCATATCGAAAGCCTGGGTTCCATGGCTTCCACCGGCAGCATTGGCTGGGCTTGCGGTGCCATGCCACGCGAACGCAATGCCAAACGCAGCAGCGGGCTTGCCGTGCATGTTTCCTCCTGGACGCGTATTTCGGACACCAGCATGCCGCCGCGCATCAAGGCGACAGCGAATTACCATGCCGGGCGCATCGCCATGCTGCAGGCCAAGGCGGATGGCTATGACAATGCGCTGCTGATGACGCGCGCGGGCAAGATCAGCGAAGGCACCGGCGCCTGCCTGTTCATGGTGCGCGATGGCAAGTTGATCACGCCATCACGTGAGAATGACATTCTGGAAAGCGTCACGCGCGATACGGTGATCCAACTTGCCGCCGAACATGGCTTGGCGGTGGAACAAGATATCATTGACCGAACGGAACTATATATCGCCAATGAGCTGTTCTTCTGCGGCACAGGGCAGGAATTACTGCCGATCACCAGTGTGGATCGCCTCCCCGTTGGTGATGGCAAGCCGGGTGCCATCACTATGCGGCTACAGGAAGCTTACGAATCCGTCGTGCGCGGTACCACCAATGCCCATGCGGAATGGCGCACGCCGGTTTGAACCTCTGTTCAGTCGCGGCCCTCATCCGGAATGGCGATCCTTGTGCCGCAAGCCTTGCAATGCACCGCATCCGGATCATGGCGTTGCAGCCCGCAGCTTGGGCAGGGAAAGCGTACCTTGCGTGGGCGGAACAGCGCCTGCGCAAGGCGTAAAAACAGAGTCACGCCGCAAATCATGATGAAGACGGAGAGCATTTTGCCGAATTTGCCTTCCATCGTGATGTCGCCAAACCCAGTTGTGGTCAGCGCTGTCACGGTGAAATAAAGCGCATCGGCGTAATCGGCGATTTTCGGATTGATGCTGCGCTGCGTTTCATACACCAACGCTGTCATGACAAAGACGAAGACCGTCAAATGCACGCCGGCAATCAGCGCTTCCTCATGCCGGCGGAAGAACGGCATATCCTCACGCAATTCCATCAGCGTGCGATAGGTATGCAATAGCCTGAGCGTGCGCAGCACCCGCAAAAAGGCAAAGCCCTCCCCGGCAAGCGGGGCCAGGAAGGATAGCACCGCAACAAGATCAATCAGGCTGGCAACGCGCAGCGCCTGACGCCCCGGCGCGCGATGCGCGGCAAGATGGGCGATGTATTCAGTCGCCAGCGCCAACCCGATCGCCACATCCACCATGCCGATCCAGGGCTCGCGCGGCAGGAAGGATGTGCTGATCACGAAAAGCAGCGTCAGCAAATCAAAGAAGATGATACCATAGCGAAAGCGCCGTGCCGTCGCGGAACTGCCAAAGTAAAGCTCCCGCAGTTTGAGGCGCCAGCCCTGAAAGCGCGTCACCCCCTGCATGGGAAAGACGCGTCAGCGTGTCGGCGTCGGCGGTGTTGTACTGTAGTCGTAGAACCCGCGCCCGGATTTCCGCCCATACCA
>JBPCSO010000093.1:0-8704 GCA_051007055.1 Roseomonas sp. | reverse complement strand
GCGATATCGAAATGCAGCGCAAGGCCATCGGTGATGATGCTCGGTTGCGGCGGCGGTGGTTCTGGCGGCAATTCGCCTTGCCAGCGCACATCACATTCCAGGAGCAGCACGGCGGCGCTGGGCTGCGGGCCAAGCGTCAGGCCGGGCCGTGTTGCCAGCGCCGCATTGGACAGGCCGGCGCCAAGAAAGGCCGGCGCATCCATCGCGGGCGCATCGGATGCGATCATGCGATCAGGCTGGAGGTATCAAAGCCGATGGCCTTCAGCAGCGCGGCCACCTCTGGCGCGAGTACATTCAGCTTTTGGGCGGCAAGCCAGCGCTCCCGCAGCAGCAATTCGGTATCGGTGAGATCGGTGGCGGGCGCTTCAAGCTTGAGCAGCGCCATGGCGTCGCGCAGCTTCCCTGTGGCACCCAAAGCCTCGACCAACCGAAGCTTGGTGATTTCGCCAGGGGGTGGCACCGAAACCTCGGGTAGCGCTGGCGGTAGGGAGACTTCCGGTTCAGGGGGCGACGGCGCGGGGATGATGTCAACCGCCTCCATGCCGCCTGCAGCAACGATAGCCTCGACCAGTGGATGCTCCACCGGGCGAGGTTCACCAATGCTGAGCCGATGCGCAGCAAGCGCAGCAACATAAGCAGCCACTCGCTCAGCGAGATCGGGACCAAAGGCTTCGATCACCTCGGCGGGCAGGCGAAGCTTTGGCGCCGACAAGGTATCGGCAGCTTCCTCAGGCGGCAGCAATGGTGCCTGGATAGTGTCCTCAGTTTCGTTGTCCATGATTGGACTCCTTGAGTTTTTGTTTGAAGCCCTCACGCCCCCGCAAACAAGGCGACCGTGCAAATCAGCGCCGGCGGCATATTGGCTGCGCCGCCGCCGGTGAAATCGCTCACGGTGATGGGCGGTGTGGCATTGCCGATGGTGACATTATGGGCATGCGTCGTATCCAGGCTTGCCGACCAGGTATTGGACTGCCCATTATTCGCATCCCAGCTATTGCCGCCTGCGGCAAAGCTGAAAATCCCGTTCGTCCCACGCAAATCCGTATAGCGCAGCCCAAAGATGCTCCCGGCACCGCCGCGCGTGTCGGTCGTGCCGGTATGATTATGCGCGGCCTGCGTCGCAGCATGGCCATGCGTGCCGATGCGCTGATCACCGCCCGCATTGCCAAGCGCTGCGGCATTGATGCCCGAAACGCCGCTGGTAATGCGGCTTGCCGCCGCCCCGCCCAGATTATCCAGGCCGAATAGCGCGCGGCCGCGCACATCAGGCGTGCCAAAGCTGGTGCTGCCATCGCCCGCACCATAGGTGGTGCCAATCGCGGCAAACAGCGTCGCATAGGCGCTGCGCGACAGGTTCTGCCCATTCGGCCAAACGCAGAATGGCGGCAGGTTGGGACCCGCCACTTGCACGTATTCGCCAATCAACCGCCCGTGGCCATAAATGCTCGCCACCCATTGCGCACCACCCAAGCGCAGGATGTTGGCTGTCATCCCCGGCTGCAGCGCGATGGTCGCCTGACCATTGATCGTCTCGCTGGCATTGGGATCAATCGTCAGCGCCGCATTGCCCAGGTTCATCACCATCCAACCGGCGCCGGAGGCGACGGCAGCAACCGCAGGCAGATTGAGCGTTGCCGCCGCAGTACCTGAAAACACCACCGTATTGCCGATATCCGCCAGCGCCAGATTGGCCGTGCCGGCAATGGCAATCACTTCCCGCGCGGCGGGATCCACCACGCTGAATACATCCTTGGTGCCCGCAGGTAGTGCCACCAGCCCCCCGGCATTGGAGGAGGCGAGAATAGTCGCCCGCGTCAGTGACCCGGGCGCGCCACCATCATAATCGCCAAGCCCAATCTCAAACCCTGTCTGCCAGGAAATGCAGTATTGGATGCGTCGCGCGGTCGCACCAAAGGCGGCCTGGAAACTGCGTGCATTGCTTGCGGCACCATTCAGCACCAGCGTGCCGGTGCCGGCGGTATCGGTGCTTTGCTTGGCGCGATAGGCGATGATTGGCATGTCTTACCCCGTCATGTGCTGGCGCGGGCCAGGATGGCTTCGTTTTGCGCGGTCAGGCGGCGCAGCTCGGCAAGCAGGCTGCGCAGCACTTCTGTCTGTGTCTGACCGGTACTCAGCACCGCCAGTTCCAGCCGATCCGCCCCTGCAACCTGCGCTTCAAGCAGCGCACCAAGATTGGCCGGATCGCTGCCGGGGGCGGCGGTGCGGAGCGTGCGCGCGACATCGGCGACCAGTTCCGCAAAGCTGGTCGAGATGCCGAGAAAATCCTTGGCAATCGGCAGCGCGATCTGCGCCACGCGGGAGAATTCCGCGAGTTCTTCCGGCGTGGCACCATCCAGCAGGGGAGCTTGCGCCGCAGCGAGGGATGACAATGCCGCGCCATAGCGCGCCTCCAACGGCAGACCGCCCAGATCGCCCATGGTCAGGTTTTCCAAAAGGCCGCGCGCAATGCCGCGCATCTGGGCGGCGAGTGCTTCCGCCTGACGGTCGAATTCGCGCATCACCGCCAGGCGCTCATCCGCGATGGTCTGTTCCAGCGCCACCACGCGGCGGATGTATTCCTCGCCCGTCTCCTCCAACCCAAGCTGGAATAGCTGTTCGCGAAAGGCGCGCAGTTCCGCCTCGGCCCTGAGATCGAATTGGCCGAGCGCCACACCGCGGCTATCGCCATTCAGCGCCATGCGGCGAATGCCGAGGCTGCGGTCAATGATATTCAGATCCCGCGCACGATCGGATTCCAGCTTGGCAATGCGCTCGGCACGCTGGGTGTTCAGATCGGCCTCGGACAGGCCGAGGTCCTTCGCCTTGGCAATGGCGTCGTCGTAAGTTTTGGTCAGCGCATCCATCGCCGCTTTGAAAGCGCTGGTTTTCTCCACGGCGCGGCCAAGCGGCTCAAACACCTGCGTCACGAAATCGGCGGCCGAGAGCGCTTCCTCAAGATCACCACCGCGCGCCGCCAGCGTGCCAAAGGCGGTCATCTGATTGGCGTTATCGCTGCGTAGCTGCCCGACCAGCGCAGTCAGACTCAATTCGCGCGGTGAGCCCGAGGCCTGGCCAAAACCAACCGCTGCCTGACCCGGTGCGGCAAAGCTCAGATTACGCGCGGCGATTTGCTGGTTGATGGCATTAAGCTGCTGCTGCACCTCGGCCACCGCGCCGGCCTGATCCCAGCGCTTGCCGCGCGCGCCTGTGATGGTGAGCAGCCCGGCATCATCCACGCCCAGAAACACATCGCCGCCGGCGCGCGCCGCCATGCCTTTGCGTGTCGGGCCAAACATGGCGCCTGCGCCGCCGCCAATGGCACCGCCGATCAACCCACCGATCAAGGTCCCAATGCCTGGGATGATGGACCCGATCACGGCGCCAATCACCGCACCGCTACCCGCGCCGATGGTCCCGCTCGGACCCACCGTGCCGCGCGCACCGCCAACGATGGAACTGGTCAGGCCGCCCGCAGCAAAGCCAGCGCCAGCCCCGCCAAGCAGATTACCAAAGGTCGCCCCCATGCCGGCCTCGCCTAGCGCCGAGGCCGGCAAGACAGGCCCCTGAACACCGGCGGGTAAAGGCGCGGTAGCCATCGCCCCCGCGCTGGTTGTCCAAAGCGGCGTGGACAAGAACCCACCCGCACCGCTCAGCCCCAGCGCATTGCCCAAGCCGCTAAAGGCGCCGCCACCACCGCCAAAACCAAAGGAGGAAAGCCCGTTCAAGCCGAAGGTTTGAATAAGGCCGCCCGCCGCCGCAGGCATTGCCGTTTGCTGCGCGCCACTCGCCATGGGGGCGCCGGATACCGCCCCGACCAATGTTGGCCGCGCCGCACCAAAGGCAGCATTCACCAGCGGATTGACAATGGCGAGCTTCGCCATGTCGGTAATGACGCTCGCGATCACCTGGCGGGAGATGGTGCCCCAATTGATGACGGCACGTTCGCCAAGTGCAAAGGCCGTGACAATGCCATTGCCAATGCGATCAAGCGCTGTCTCCCCAATGCTGGCCAAAGCCTCGCGCGAGCGTTCGGCGAAACGCTCGGCCTCCTGCTCGGCGCGGGAGGAAGCTTCGCGCGCGGCGCGTGCGGCGGGGTCAAGCTGGGTCAGGGTACGATTATACTGGTCCTGCGTGATGCGCGCGGCGGCCAGCGCGGCATCCAGCGCCTTGACCTGTTCGGCGTATTTCTCCTGCTCGGTCGCGGCACCTTCCGCCAAGGATGTACCGCGTTCCACCAGGCGCTGATGCGCGCGCTCGGCTTCGGTCAGGCGTTCAGTTGCGGTGCGGGTGGTGTCGGTACGCTCCGCCAGCCGTGCCAGCGCCTCGTCACGGTCCTTATCGGCGGCGGTGCGCAGCCGGGTGGCTTCCTCTGCCTCAATCGCGCCGCGCGCCGCAAGGGCGTCAATCTGCTGCACGCGCTCGGCATGTTCGGCGCGAATGCCGCGTTCCTTGTCGAGCGCCTTATACAATTCCTCAAGCCGCTGCTGATCGGCCCGGCGCCCGGCGAGGATGGCGCGCTGGCTGGCGGTGTAGGATTCCGCCTCACCAGCTTCCTGTGCCTCACGATCCAATTGGCTGCGGCGGGTGATGAAATTCTGCAGTTCGCGCAGCGCGGCTTCCCGCTCGGCGCGCAGGTTTTCCAGATTGCGCCGCATGATGCCGCGCGTGCCGCCGGGCATGGCGGTCTCGGCAAGGGCTGCCTCGGCATTGGCAATTTGCTGGTCCAGCACCGCCAGCCGATCCCGGCTGCGATCATAGCCAGCACTCGCCTGTTCCATCGGCGTGCCAAGCCCGACCGCGACACGGCCCTGATTGACCGCCGCTGCCGCCGCCTGCGCCGCGCGCGCAATGCCCTGAGACAACCCAAGCGCGCGATCCAGATCGCCGGCAAAGCGCGACATGGCCTCACCGAGGATGGAGAAAGCCCTTCCCATGGTGGGGGGCATTTTCTCGAACTCGGCATTGAGCGATTGCCCGGCGCGGATCAGCGCGGGCATTACGACATCGGCCGTCAGCTTGCCGGCCTCGCCCATCTTGCGGAGTTCGCCAACACTGGCGCCCAATTCGCGCGCCAGGGCCTCGGCAAGCGTCGGCATGTTCTCCAGCACTGAGCGCAGCTCATCGCCCTGGAGGCGGCCCGAGGCCAGCGCCTGGCCAAGCTGCATGACAGTGGCCGAGGTTTCCGCCGTGCTGGCGCCGGCGATAATCCCGGCCTGTTGCACCGTGCGCACCAGGGCCAGCACCTGATCATTGGTGGCGCCGATCTCGCGCGCCGCGATGGCAAAGCGGGCAAAGGCGTTGGTACTTTCGCTGATCGCAACCCCGGTCTGCTGCGATAGCGCATAGAGGTTTTGGTAGACCTTCTCGGCCGCACCGAAGGACCCGGTTGCTGCTTGCAAGCGTGCCAGAGATTCCGTTGCCTGATCACCGGCACGCGCCACGGCACTGCCCGCTGCCGCCGCGCCCACCGCCACTGCCGCCATCGCTGCCGCCGCACCACCGGCGCGGCCTGCGACACTGACAAAGGCGCTACCCGCACTGCCGAGGCTATTGCCCAGCGCTCCAAAGCTGCGCACTGCCGCGTCCGACGCAGAGGCCAAGCCGCGCATCGCCGGCTGCGCCTTGGCGCTGGCGCTATCAATTTGCTCGAGCGCCTTCTTGCCATCAGCGCCGAGTTTTTCCAGCGACCGGCGCACGGTCTCGGCATTCTCTGCCGAAAGCCGAATGGCGATGGTGCGTGCTGCGCCGCTCATGCGTCGCGGCCCAATTCAGCGACAATGGCGCGCGCCAGGATATTGCCCGCGCGGCGGCGCACGCCCGCGACATCCAACCGCTTGTCGAGCCTGACCTGGCGCATGAGAAAGAACATCGGGACAAACCCCTGGGCGAGTGTGGCACGCGCGAGGCGCTGCTGGCCGCGCCGATGGCCGGTGAGCACTTCGACATTCGCGCCGACGAAAAGCCGCAAGCGACGGCGCCTACCGAGGCCGCTTGCGCCACGCACGCGCAAGCACCACAGCCGCACAGCCGGGTTGGATTTGGCGCGGATGATGAAAGCCTCGCCACGCGCGGCCTTCATCTCAGCCGGGGTGACGCGCAGCCCACCGCGCGATGAGGCACCGCGCCGGCCACGCGTGGCGTTATAGCCGGTTGGGAAGGCAAGATAGCGCCCACCCTTGGCGGTGATGGGCTGGCCCTTGTCGAAGGCTTCCACGAGCTTTGGCGCATTGGAATACACCAACGCTGCCGGGCGAAAGCTGCGCGGTGCGGCGCCGGGCGGCGGGTAGAGCTTCAGGCGCCAGCTATTGGCCAGCGCGCGGCCCTTGTCGGAGAAGCCTGCGCCGCGCGCCTGGGCGCGGAGTTCGGATTGTACTTCTCGCCCGGCGCGCTCCACGCCACGCCGCATGGCGCGCGCGACATCGCGGATCTCGGCCTCCATGGCAGCACGGAGGTCACCGCGGATGGTGGCGAGGAGGAGGGGCATTCTTAGCGCACCGATCTCGGTCTTGTTCATTAGCAACGTGCTTAGCTTGGCGAAAACAAATGGCGGGCTAGAAACACAAGGTGTTACCGCCTCAATCGCAGGCAGTAGATTTGGATGAAAAATGCAAAGACAACTATTTAAAACATATGATTGGGTAATTAATTACGATGCTCCCGCCATGTTTCCAGAGTAACACAGGTCAGGAAATTGAGAATGCCGAACAACCAACCTGAGAGACACCATTTTCTCCCAGCCTTCCACCAGCAACCATGGACCATGGGCACGGATAGTACGATTTGCGAGATGAAATTAGTCAACCGACAGGTGAAACCGAAGCGGGTTCATCCCAACGCCAGCGGTTATAGGCGTAGACTCTACACGACGGAAGGAATTCCCGATGACAAGGCCCAGTACCTTGAGACGGAATTCTTCAAACCAATAGACATGAAGGCGAGTGAGGCTCTGAACTGTTTACTTGATCTCAACAAACAGCAGTGGCCCGTTGAACTGCGGCAGAATTGGACGCACTACTTAATGTCTCTGATGTATCGTCACCCTGAAACCGTCTCAATCGTGAAAGATCAATCCAAAGCTATTTGGCGTGAGGGTATTGCCAGTCTTGAGCCGGACTACGCAAACCATCGCCGCCCAAACGATCCAGACGCCCTCGCAGATTTTTTTGCACATAACCGCCCAGCAGCGGCGCAGGTTGGTGCCACAGAACTTATGACGAAGATTGTCAGCAATCCTCGTGCCATGACCGATATCGCGAAGATGAACTGGTCAGTGATCCGACCTACTAGAAGTCGTTTCACGCTTCTACTTTCTGACCGTCCATTGATACGCCCTTTAGGCTTAAATGAACCGGATGCATATATCATTCTACCGATTTCGCCCGATGCCCTCTTTTTGGCTTCCAATACTCACAAGGCTTCAAACATCATCGCATCATGGAGTCATAACAGGATAGTCAGAGAGATTAATCTCGCTGTTGTTGGACAGGCGGTCGAGTTTGTATGGGGCGTCGATGATAGCCAATTGTCTTTCGTACAAAATCACTTCGGCAAATCACCATTACCGCCGCCCATCACGGCGGCTCAGCGTGAGCGTGCCGTGGCTGCAGCGCGTGGTTCGATTATCCGATAATCATTACTCGGCATTCATGACTGCGCAAAGATTGCTGTAATTGGTACCTGGGATAAAGGGCATGCATTATTCCATTTTGGAGAACGCCAACGAATTGCCCAGCACCGCCTCCGCGCCTGCGAGCACCGCAAATCCATCCACCACCCAGGCGGCCTGATCATTCACACCCCCCGCATCAGGCCAATGCGCAATGCCGCCCAAGCCGCCGCGACACGCGGCCCAAAGCCGCACAAAGCCATGCCAGGGCTCGGCAATCACCAAGCGCGGGTTCTCCGCCCAGGTATCGCCGCCCACCAACCAATCGCCACCCTCGGCGGGTTTCAATCCGCCGTCATAGGCGCTGGGCTCGCGGGCGATGGCGAGGGCGCCGCGGAGTTTTTTTCCGCATCCCGACTTGGCTGCATCAGCGCGCTCGCGCGCCAGCCGATCGGCTCGATGTCTTCCTGCGGCAAGGCATCCATCAATGCTTCTGAGACCAGGCCGCGGTCACGCTTGAACGGCGGCAGATCCGCACCCTCCCAGCCGCGCAAAGCATGGCGCGCCGCCACCCACGGCAGCATGCCGATGTAGCGCTGCCGCGCCGCCAGCAGGCCGGCATAGCTTGGAATGGTCGCACAAGCGGCCTCGATCATCGCAAGCGGCGCCTGCGCTTCCGGATCATCCGGCTCGGCCTCGGCGCGCGCAATCGCGGCCGCGAGTTCCTCAGCATTGCCGGGCGCCGCTTCGGTAATGGCAAGGCGCAGTGCCTCCAGCATCTGCGCCTGCGGCGGATAGATCCCGCCGTCACGCGCAAGATCAGCGCGAAAGGCCTGACGCTCACGGAAGGTCAGCGGCGCGATCAGGTAGCGCCGCTCTGGCGCATGGGGTGGCGAGAACCATTCCGTATCGCGGCGGGAAAATACAACGTTCATGGGGTTGCTCCATTGCGGGAATGTTTGTCGGGAGCCCGCTTTCACTTGACGAAAGGGGGGCATGTAACCTATAAGTTACGCATGAGAGAAGTTCGTCAGACCGACGTATTCGCAAGCTGGATGGAATCTCTCTCCGATCGGCGCGCGATTGAACGCATCGCTC
>JBPCSO010000092.1:0-12770 GCA_051007055.1 Roseomonas sp. | reverse complement strand
GGCGTCATTGCTCGCGCGCGCGGTATGACAGAAGTTGCCCGCGGCGCTGGCATTACACGCGAAGCGCTCTATCGCGCGCTGAGTGAGGATGGTGACCCGCGGCTCACGACCTTGCTTTTTGTGATGCGTTCACTTGGCCTTCGCCTTTCGGTCCAGGCAGCGGAATAAACCACGTCCTCTCAAAACTGCGCTAGAAACAACGGGCAATCCGCGCCATCCAGTTGAAAGCCGATGTCGAATTGCCCCAGCCCATCACGCTGCCCAGGCCGCATCGCGGTCGCCTTGGCGGCAGGCGCGATGACGCAAAAGCGATTCCCCGGATTGGCGCCCAGGATCGCCATCAAGGGCATCGCCGTGCCCAGCCGAAAGGCGTTGAACAGTGCAACGGCGGTTGTGGTGCTCATCAAGGGATCAATCGCGCCGCGCGCATCACGCTCCGTCGGCACGGCAGGATCATAGCCCTCAGCCGCTTCGGGATTATCGGGCAGGATGACATTGACGCCGGCATCCAGCGTCAGGCGCCGCGCGCGCGCCAATTGCTGGTTCAATTGGCAGCGGCCATTCACAAAACGCGGCGGCGTCGGGCGAATGACGGTATTCCACCCGGTCGGCAGCGCAGCCACCGTTTTATCCAGCAATTGCGCGCGCAGATCAAAAACCAGAAAGCCAATACCGCCGGTGGAAAGCTCCAGGCTCCAACTGCCGACCGCACCAGTAAAGCGCCAGCGCAGCCCATCGGCATAGAAATAGAGCGTCTCGGTTTTATAGACAGCCTCATCCGATGTCGGGCTGTAGAGCACATTGGCCGGGATTTGCGCGAGCGTCGCGACTGCGCCAGGGGTGGCCATTGTGTCGCCGAGGCTCGCGACACGTGCCGCGGTGTAATCAATGATGCCTGTGACAAGGTTGCGATCGCCCGACAGCAACAGGGGCATGCCGCGATAAAGCTGCGCCGTGGCGACGAAGGGTGTGGCGAGCGTCAAGTTGGTCGTGGTGCCGCTTGCGGCAGCGGTGGGTGCGCCAATCGCAGCATTGGTGATGCCTTCCTGCATGGTGCAGCAACGCAGCAGCCTTCCCCATTCGGGTGGCGTTGCCGGCGTGCCTGACCCACGCAGCGGCACGCGCAGCCGCAGACGCGGGCGCAAGCCACCGACAATGGCGGGCGAGCGATCAAGCGAGCCGGTGAGCTCACTATTCTCCACCGTGATCGGATCGAAATCGATCTCGCAATCGGCAGCGAGCCAATCGGCATTAGCCGGCGTGCCACCAATGGCGTCCAGCCCTGGGGTGATTTCGATTTTCGCGGCCATGGCAGCAAAGCGCATGCGCACGAGATCAAGGCTCATGTCGCGGTTCCTTTCGGGATGGGATGGGAAGGATGGCGGTCAGGCAGACCAGGGGCCGCCATTGGGCCCGATGGCGAGGATACTGAAGCGGGCGAGGAATTCCCCGGCGGGAAGGGCAGATTCCTCGGTGTCATACATGCGGAATTCCGCGCCCTGCTCGACAATATCGCCTAGCCCCGGTGCGGCGGGTATCCAGGCTGCCAGTAAGGAAACCAGGCGCGCGTGCAAGACTGTCAGCGCCTGTTCGGCAGCAGGGTCACTCGCTGCTGCCGCAAAACCGGAAACCACAAAGCCAATGCGATAATGGGTGCGGCCCGGCTCCTCGGTATCGTCGGCCTCAATCTCCTCACCGCGCAGCACCAGGCGCGGCAGGGGTTCTGCCTCGACATCTACTGGCGCACGCCGCGCGCGTTCCAGCGCCACATCGGGCAGGCCGGTGATGATGCGCTCGGCGATCGCGGCAAGGGCCGCTTCGCGGAGTGGTAGTGTGCCACTCATGGCGCGCGTGCCAGGCTCAGGCGCAAGGTGAGGCCAAGCGCATCGGGCTCCACCTCCTCAATGCGCCAGGTCTCAGGCGGGGAGAGACGCCGCAGCAAATCCCCACGCTTTGGTGTGTTGGGTGAAAGGGCCGCGACACGCAGCACCGCCTCCAGCGCCACCCCGCGTGCGCCAATGGCGCCGATCTCCTGCGCGGCAGAGGTAAGCGCCACACGCAAAGGCCGCCAAGGGCCACCCGCTGCTGCACGCCATTCCGCAGCGACCGCCATGTTGGGATCCGCCAGCAGCGCTGCCATGGCACCGTCGAAAGCGCTCATCGTTTCAGCACCTCGACAATGCGCGGCAGCGTCTTTTCGGCGGAACGGCCAATGACGTAGCCACCCAGGCCGATCTCTACGATCCCCCACAGTTTCAGCGCTTCCGCTTCGGTGATTCCGGGCGCCGACCAGCCCAGCCAGCGCGCGACGATCAGCAAGCCAAAGGTCAGCATCAAGATCGGCCGCCAGCAGGCGGCAAGCCAATGTTCCGATTGCGCCTCAGCCTTGATGATATCGGCGGCGGCCTTTTCCAATTCCCCCGCGCGCGCAAGCAAGGCGGCATTCAGTTCCGCCTCCGCACGCTGCCGCGCCTCAGCATCGGGGAATAGCCGCTTGAGTGCATCGCCCAGGATCGGCACTAGCGCGGGGAGCAAAGCGCCGATCATGGATATTTCCCCCGGTCCAATTCGAAATGCGGGCCATCGGGAAAGCTCGGCCAATCACCGCCCCAGGTAATGGCGACGCCCAGCTTTTGCGCGGCACCCTTCATGGCGCTGGCGAGTTGCGCATACAAAGGCCAGTCCCAGCGGATTTCGCCATTCTCCGGCACGCCATCACCGTCATCGATCCAATAGCCAAGATCCACCGCATGGCCCGTCAAATGCCGGCTGTTCATGGTGCGCGAGGCACCAAGCGCGACCAGCTTCGCCTGACGCTCGCGGGATCGCAGCCCTTCCAGCACAATGAAGGGTGCGGCCTTGCGCGCCTCGACCACCACGCGCACCAGATGGGGATGCACGCCTTGCAGGCGTTCCTGGTCACGTTGCAGCAGACTTGCCATCCTCACGCCCCCGCCGCCGGAACGCGATTGAGCCAGACGCGCACGGTGCCATCGGCGGCAAGCGCGGCCTGGGTTGCGATACCAACCTGGAAGTTACCGGTGGCGGTGGTGGTGATGCGTCGGTTGGTATTATCCCAAAAGACGCGTACCCCGGCAGCGATGGCCAGCGCCGGTTCCTTGGTGAGGTCGAATACGCCCTGGGTCGCGGCCTCGATCATGGCGTTCTGCACGCCATCCACGGCAGCCACGCCGAACAGCGCACCGACCAAGACGCCCTGACCGGCGGAAACCCCAGTCGCATAAGGCACGGCAATCGCCAGGCTATTGCCCGGCTGGATGAAGTTACGCATGGAAGGGTTCTCCTGAAACGCAACAGGCGCACCGAAGGACGCCCGTTGCGACATTGCGATGATGAGAAAGACGGAGAGCGATCACACGCCCGGATTGAACCAGGCCCCGCGCCAATCAATGGCGCCGACGCCGAAGTCGAAAATCACACTGACCTCGACACCATCGACGCCGGAAACCGGGCCGGTGGTCACTTGCGGTCCCTCGGCGCCATTCAGATAGCCATAGACATAGACAGGCGCGGTCGGTGGATCGGCAAACAGGTACCAGCGGTTATTCGGGATCAGCGGTTCGACCAGCGGCTGAATGAAGCCGGCATAGATGTTCACATTGCTGGTCTGGTTCGCGGCAACGCTCACGGTCAATTGCCTTGCATTGAGTTCAAGGCTCGGACCGACCAGGAGCTTCATGGCATTGCCGACGGAAATCGGCAGACCGTCCAGCGTCTTTTGGCGCAGGATCGCAGCGCGACCATTGGCAAGGTTGTTGATGTCCAAGGCACTCCCTGCCGCCGCCTTATTGGCGCGCGCGGCCGCCGTGCCGAAGACCGCCGCCGGGCCATTGGTCAGCGTCGGGCCATCGCCATTCGCCTGATTGAGCAGCGCGTAGGCGGTGGCATTCTCAAAATCCGCCACGCGACGGCCAATGGCGGCGGCGAAATCCGTGAAGGCACCAAGGTCATCATTCACCAGCATGGGCCGCGTCACGCGGATGCGCCGCGCGAAGGTTTGCAGCAGGACGATTTCCTGGCTTTCCGACATGGTCCCGGCCTGGATCTCGCCATTCTCCATCAGCGGCATGAGGGTCGGGAAATCCCCGACACGCAGATGCCGGTGCGGCTTGAAGTCGCGGAAGTCGCGCCGCAGAAAGATCTGCCGATAGCTTGGTGCCGCCGGCTGATAGGCCGCCAGCAGCATCTTGTTCGCCGCAGCCGAAAGCAGCAGCGGAAAGTCAGACGTCGTGTGAAAGGCGCGCTCGGCGAGTAGCGTCGGGTTGCGCGGGACATTGCGTTCACCGCGGACCCTGAGCAATTCGCCGATCATGTCGGAAGGCCGCCAGCCCATGAATTCGGCATGGCGCCCCGTGCCTTGCGGCTGGTAGCCCGGCATGCTGCGCGCGGCCAAGGCTTCCGCCATGGCCTCCAGGATTTCGGATGGCGCATCCTGCCCAGGCCCGGTTTCCGGTCGCGCGGGTACGGAAGGCGGTGCGGCACTTTTCACCATGACGTCGAACAGGGACCGGCGCGCCTGGTCCGGGTGCCAGCCACGCTCCACCGCCTCACGCCGGATATGTGCGGCGGTCTCGGTGCCAACGAGGGCGCGGGCGGCTTCGATCGCGGTATCAATACCGGCGATGCGTTCACGCTCGGCGCGCTGTGCCTCACTGCGCAAGGCTTCAAGATCAGGCGGCGTTTCCACCGTTGCAGTTGTGAAGGGCGACGCGGCGGGCGGCGCCGGAGGGGCTGCCGGGGTTTCCGGCGTCGTCTCGGTCATGGGTGGTTCCTCATTCTCCAGGGCAGGTTCAATGGCGAAGGACGGCGCGCCCTGCGGCGCCGCGCCTCGCACTTGCGCATCCCGATCAACCGGGATGGGCACGATCGAAATCTCGAAGGGTTCCCAATCCACGGCGCGGTAGATCATCTCACCGCTCATCGGATCGGGGCGCTGGTCATAGCGATGCACGCGATAGCCGATGCTGACCGCGCGCAGCGTGCCATCCGCAATGCGCTGCCAGAGGGGCTCGACGTCGGCAGCAGCAGAGAATTGCAGCCGCGCATGGCCGCGCCCGCCTTCAAGCCGTGCGGCAATGACACGGCCCAGCACATCGCGCGCATCGCTGCTGCGGTGCGTGTTCAGCACCGGCGCATTGCCGGAACCGAGCTGCGCCATGCGCACCGCATTGGGCGACATATCCAGTTCCTCGGTAATGCCGCCGAGCGATGGGACGAAGTTCCGCGCCCGCGCGCCGGTGGACCAGACGACCTCCACCGTGCGTGCGGCACGATCGACGGTGGCCGGTGCCGTGATGGCACGGCGTGCGGTGATCGATCGCCCATCAGGGGGAAGTCGATCGGGCAAAGCGGGATCAACCGGCGCGGGATCGCTCCCGCCCGGGTCCGTGGTTTCGGTCATGGGGTATTCCTGGATCGTGGAGATTAAGGCGCGGCGTAGCCTTGCAGATTGGCAATCACGACGCTGCCCGCGCTGACTGCCTGGACATTCAGCACCGCATTCGCCGTGCCCTTGAGCGGGCTTGGAAAGCTGATGCCAAGCAGCCCGCTATTGGCCGGGAGCAGGCAGCGCCACAGCACCGTTGCCGTACCGTCCTTGATCTGAAACTCAGTCGCGGTGGCCGAGGCATTTTGCACTTGCAGCCCGGTGACATAATTCCGGATGCCAGCCCCCGCCGCAGCCTTGGCCGCCGTATCGGCAGCAGCAGCAAGCCCGGCAAGTGGCCCGGCATAGGACCAGTCCAATTCAGGGATCGAAAATGGCTTACTGATCAGCGCACCGACCAGCGTTGTAACCAAGTCCGCGACGTCGCCATTGGCGACCGGCGCATAATTCGCTGCGGCGGCCCGCCCAGCAACGCGCACCGGCGCACCCGAAGTCACCGCGTCATGCGCAGCCTGACCAATAATGGCCGGTGCCGCTGGCATGCCGACCACATTCACCGCGACACTCTGCCCCGCGACGGATTGCCCGCGCCCGGCAGTGATTTCCGCCGTCAGTTCCGCGTAATCCTGCACGGCCAGGAATTGCACGAGGGCGTTGCTGCTACTGGCAGGCGGCGTTGTGCCATTCAGCCAGCGCAGCCGCACCTTGTAGAGCGCATTGGGATCGGGGATCTGCTGATGTCGGCGATAGGAATTGGCCCGGCCTGTAGTGGCATCCAGCGCACCACCATGAAACCAAGCCTCATCGGCAAAAGCCTCAATCTCATAAATCCCATTGCTTGCGGTGGAGGGGAACGCCGAAACCGCCGATGAAAGCCGCGCAAGGCCGCCATTCTGCACCTCATACTTCGCCTGGGCAGGGTTGGTGCCATCAAACAGCAAGGCCGCCGCATGCAGCCCATCGGGCAAGCCAGTCTCGCGGTTCACACTCACCGCCTCAATCAGAAAACCCTGATTGGCGATGCGTTGTGATAGCGTCACCGCGATTGAGAGGCGAAAGGGGATGGTGAAAACCTCGGTGCTGAGCAGCCAGGTCTCGGCATTCGCCGCGATGCCGCTCGCCATGGTCAGCACGCCGTTGGCGACACCAAGGCTGGCGCCGCTGCCGATCTGCTGCGTCCATTTGCCGGGGTTGACCTCGCTGCCGTTGAAGCTGTCGCGCCATTTCTTTTGGACGCTCTTTACCTTGAGCATGTCCTCAATGGGATCATAGCCGCCTGCGGTCATGGTGCTGCTCCCGCTGTCGTGTCTGGGCGTGGCGGCGCTGCCGCGCCGGTCGCGGCGATTTCAACCGCCGCCATTTGCGCCGCATCCTGCGCGCCGCCTGATTTGGCGACACGCCTGGGATCGGTATCAAGTGAGATGCCTGCCGCATCCAGCGCTGCATTGGCTTCGCGGATCATCTCGACCGCAGAGCGGAAATCATAGCCAAAGGCGCCGGCGGCCTCAGGCTGCGGCACAAAGCCCGCACGCACCTGGGCGATCAGCGCGGTCGTGTCCTTCAACGGATCAATCATTTCATGCGCCGGCGGCACATGCGCGACACCCTTCGGCATGGCGTCCGCCCAAAGCCCAAGCAGCGAGCCTTGCGCGTGAAAGCGCTCGGCGATGGGCCGCACCAGCATCGGGATCAGCATGCCATATTGCATCTGTTCGCAAAGGCGCCGAAATTCGATCTTGCCGGCGCGGAGGCTGGAGTAATTCGCCTGCGTTAAATCGCCGGAAACCTGGTCATAGGTGAGGCCCGCACCGACGGCAGCAGCTTCAAGCGAGCGCCGGGCAAAGGCGGTGTGGGAACCACCGCCGGAGGGATTGACCACGCTTACATCACCCTGGCCGCGCCGATAGAGGATCATCCCAGGCTCGAAGCTTTCCACCGCGCGGCCTTGCGCATCGCGCAGCAGGCCAGAATTGCTGTCGCTGGGCTTAGTGAGTGTTTCCTCGCCATCATCGGTCACCACCGCCGCAAGGCAGGCTTCGATCTTGGCTTTCATCAGCAGCGCGGCTTCGTAATCGCCAAGGTCACGCAGCCGGAGCAGCACGGGCGCGAGCCAGGAGACATCGCGCAATTGCCCAGGGCGGCGCTTGCGAAACACATGCAGCATATCGCGCGCGGGGATGTAGTTACTCGCCAGCCGCGCACCCGGGAGCATCCAGGCGCCGGGATGGGTGGGGAATAGCCAGTAGCCAATCGGCTCACCCGCCGATCCAAGGGCGATGCCCTGGATGGTCGGCGCGCCATTCACCACGCCATTGCGCGCGGTATCCAGGTGGTCGCTTTCCAGCACCTGCAAGCTGAGGCCGATGGGGTTCCGCGGCGATGTCGGCACGCTTAGTAGCCGGATGAAGCATTCACCGCTTTCGACGACCGCGCGCATGGCCAGCGCCTGAAGGCCATAGAGATCAAGCTTGCCCTCAGCATCGCAGGCGGTGCTCTCCGCCCATTCCTGCCAGGCATTGCGATGCGCGGTTTCAGGCCAGCGCGTCGTGATACCCGCGCCGACCGCATTGCCGGTCCAAAGGTCCACGATGCGCGCGGCATAGGGGTCATTGCGCACCGCATCGCGCGCGCGCCGTGCGACGCTTGCAGCGGCCATGCCGACTTCGCCATTTGCGCTGCCGCCCGAGGGCGACCAAGTCGAGGCACGGTTCTCCTGCGCGGCGGCATAGCCCCTGAGGGCCTTCCAGGCAGCGCGCAGGTGGAGCTTCATGCGGCGGGGGCTTCGGTCACGGCATCAAGCAGCGCGCCAGCCGCCTCGGCGATCGGGCCATGGCAGGCGGTGCGATCGGCGGCGACCCAGGCGAGGGCGAGGCCGGCGGCTTCGGAAGGCGAGAGTTCTTCCTCCCAGGCGATCTGGCGCAGTCGGGCAAAGGCGCGGAAGGCCTCCTCCGGCACGCCAATCGCGGCCGCCAGCGTGGCAGGTTGCCAAGATTGGGTTTGGGGCATGGTGATTTCCGTAAATTTGATAGATGGCCGGGCCATCGGCACGCTATGAAAGAAGCCGCTCTGGTTCGATCTTTTCTGGGAATGCAATGGCGATGAAAGTCACAGCCAAGGGTCAGGTGACTATTCCAAAAGCGATCCGTGACCTGCTTGGCATTGAGCCAGGCAGCAAGGTTGTTTTTGCGCTTGCCGAGGATGGTGGTGTCACGCTCAGCAAGCTCGGTGAAAGCAGCGCTGCCAGAGGGCAGCCCAACCGGTTCGCCGCGCTGCGTGGTAGCAGCATTTCAGGCATGAGCACGGATGAAATCATGTCGCTGATGCGGCGTGAGAAATAACGCCGCACTAGCCCGATTTGGGGGGGCTTTACCGCCTTCACGCATCAATCGACCGAATGACAGTAGCAGCGCCTTTAAAGGTTTTGAGTTGCTTGCCCGAACGGGCGTCTTTCATTGCAGCGTGCGTCTCTGCATTCGGAATTCGTACCTCGAAAGGCAAACCACCCTGAAGTGAAACCTGGAGATAAAACAAACGGATCGCTTAGGTTGGGCTTAGCCCGAGCTGAGCCAGCACAGCCTCGGCTTCGACCTTAAGGCTCGGCTCAATGCGGACGCGGATTATCGCGACCTTGCGCATGGCTAGTCTCCTTGATGGGAGAGAGTGTGGCATAAGCGGAGTAGACATCTAACGCTTAATGATCGCGAGTTGATGTTCTAATTCCATCAAACTTTAAATAGACGGCACAAACCATCGTAAATTTTTACCCCAAACGAGAGAATTGGGCGAATGTCACGCCCGGTCGCCGTGCGGTGGCATTCTCCGCGCCGTAAAGGGCCGCGATGGCGCGGCCCAATTCATCCTGGCTGCGATATTCCACAGTGCGGCCTTCGAAAGTCACGCGCATGACGCCGCCGGTATAGGCCGAGGCCAGCACGGCAGCGCGGCTACCCGCAGGCTGCGCTAATGCCCAGGCGAGTGTTGCAGAATCCATAGGTTGTCCCTCGGAGTGGTCAGCTTTACGTCAGCGTGTACCGGGTTGTGCGGCCACCACCATACCGAACCAGATGACCCTTTTCGACAAGCTGGCGAAGCTGTTGCTTCAGCGTGTTTCGACTGGCGCCTGTCAGCCGGATGATTTCGCCCATACTGACCACTTTCTGTTCGTCGTGCGTTACAAAGGATTTGATTTCAAAATTGGCCAGTAGCTGTTCAACTTCCTGATCGGAACGCTTGCTGCCTTCGATGCGGGTGGACGAAGCGATGCTTTCGATGGTGGCCACGCGGTGCAGCGCCAAAAGCTTCTCGGGGGCGAGCGTGCCGAGCGCGCGCCATGCCCCTTTGAACTCATCAAATTCGGCAATCAGCCCGAGCAATTCCGGAGTGATGATAATAGTTTCGGTATTGAGGGCGGTATCTGACATACCCGAAATTACACCCAAATAAGCCCAATTAGAAAAGCCCGGAATCACATCCGATTGCACCCAGAATTTCCCACCTAATGATAAAAATTCTTTTTCCTATTCCTCGCCCAAACCCTCCTGCGACGGCTTCGGGGAGGGTGTTTGATGCCAAGAATTCGAGGAAGCGGATCTATGCTCGCCGGTCACTGACCGCGCTCATCGTCGTCTGGTGCCTTCCCCCGCACGCGTGTACCGGCAATTTGCGCCTGCCCTGTCAGCCGCGAGCGCGTCTGCATGGTACGACCCGCAGAACGCTTGGCAGGTGCCATCTGTGTATCATTCTCCCGCAGCACTTGGCGCAAGAGTCCAAGCCGGCGCTGTTCGCGCACGCCATCAAGCATCGCCTGCGCGGTACGCGGCGACAGGTAGCCATAGGCAAAACCTGCGTCGGCCCCTGGTCGCGCAGGAAGGGGCCGCACATCTGGTCCCGGCCACTCGAAGACGTTCACTTCGCTTGTAATGATCCAGGACCGTTCATTATCAAGGCCAAGGCGCCGCTTGGTTTCGGTGGGGATTTCGATGGCAGCGGCGCTAGGCCCCGGCGCCGCGTGAGTGATCGGCGCCACAACTACGCGTGTCTCCTCACCCTGCCGCTTCGCAGCGAGCACCACCGCACAAGGACGATCCTTCGAACCGTCCTCCGCCCGCTGGTCGGCTTCTCGGCCCCAGAGATAGGCATAGCGGATGACAAGACCGGGCGTTGGTTCAGGCAGTGCCAAGCTTGAACCTAAGGCACATCTTCATGGGCAAACTGGGTACACTCCGGGGCAGGCACCGCCTTCTCGAGTTCCGCCGCCAAGTCATCAGGCAGCTCCCAAGCATAATAGTGCTTTCGTGTGTCTAGGGCCTTCAACCGATTGAATTCTTCTAATGAAAGAACAACTAAGCTGGGTCGGCCATGATGGGTGACGGTCACGGGTTCCTTAAGCGCCTTTTCCCGAACCGGCCCAAAGTGTTTTTGCAGTTCTGCCGATGTCACGATGGACATGAGCGCCTCCTCTTGAGCGCCCATTATGCACAAATTCCCCATAATACGCAAATTCAGCAGCTTGGCCCTATTGCTCTAGCCCCTGCACCTCGCCAAAGAACAGGGCCCTGCCAGCCGGGTAGGCGCTGTTCAGCGCTGCTCATTTCCGGCCGTGCCAGTCGTGCATGCCTTCCTATCCTCCAACGCCGCGCGCGAGGGCGCGTAGGATCGGCACGATCTGCGCGCCACCCGCGCCAAGCGCGAGCAGCACGGCAACGATGCCCCAAATCGCCCCTTCAATCCGGCGCGTCTGCTTGCGGAGGCCACAGATCTCCGCGCGCACCGCCGTGTAGCGTTCGGCACAGCGCTCGACATGCAGCGCCAGATCCTCGCGCTCACGCGCGTGGAGTTCACCGTTACTCATGATTTTCTCCCGAAACTGGATCGACGTGGCAGATAGCCGCGTCGGTCGTCCGCTTTGGTGATCAGCGGCCCAATGTGATGCCGCATTCCTGCATCAGCCCGCCGACATTCCCGCGGGTGGCATTGGCAACGCGAGCGACGCGGGCAGAATCCTGCGGAGGCAAGGTGCGCACAAGACATGCTGACAAGGCGGCCATTTCGATCGTGCCGCAGCTTGCCGCTGCCTGCGCGACGCGGCCACAAAAAGCGCGGCGCTGTTCCGGTGTCTGCTCGGCAAAGGCACCGCGCAGCGCATCTGTCGCACTCCCGCCCTGACCGCCCAGGCCAGGCACGCTAAAGCCCTGCGCCATGGCGGAAACGGCGACGAATGAAATCAGCGCTGTCATCACGCAAAGGCGCATGCGAGTGTTCTTCCGTGACGGTAGATTGATACAGTTGAGCAGCAGCAGTTTAACGCCAAAACGAGGCGAGGGACCAGTCTTTCCCGTTTTACCCTGCATGTTTGCTGCGCATGCGCCCGAGAAATGTGCCATTTTCAAACAGTTCTGGTTGGCCGGATTCTTCCCCGGCAACCAGTGCCTGCTGCAGCGCCGTTAACTTAGCCTCTTGATCTTCCAAAAGACGCAAACCGGCGCGCATAACTTCATCGGCCGTAGCGTAGCGGCCGGATTGAAGCTGGCGGTCGATGAATTTAGTCAAATGGTCATCGAGTGAAATGGACGTTTTTCTCGTCATCTTGCATCCCCCAGCCCTCGACAATTGATACCAAATTCTGGTGAGAATAGTTACCCTAGTCACCTGCCTCATCGGTGTAAGGGATCACCCAAAAAATCATCGCAACCAACCGCCGCGCGGTGCCAGCCAGCCGGGCCGGCGCATTAATGGCGGTGGATCCGGGTTCGGCGCTGGCGCAGGACGGGGATGTTCCAGCAATGCCACCGGCGCATTCGCGATATCCTCGCGCAGCCTCTGCCAGAACCGCTCCCCATACCGATCCGCACCCAGCAACCACAGCGCCGCGCGCGCCAGCACCGCGCAATCCAGCGCCTCATTCCTGTCCCGCAGCTTCGCCCATTCCTGGCGCACAAAGCCGCGCCGGTCTTTTATCTGATGCAGCTGCTCCGCCACCAACTGCTTGACCCATTCAACCTCAATCCCCTGCGGCAAATGCACCCAGCCGGGCGGGAATTCCGCTGCCTCGCCGCGCCCGAGCCAAAGCCGGCGATAGAGATCAACCTTCCAGGTGGAGACCGACACCGTCCAAAGCTTCAAGCCGCGCCGCAGCTTGCGCCCATCCACCAGCGCATCAACGGGCGTTGGCCCCTGCACCGGTTGCGCGCGGTTCCAACCATCAACCCCCTTGGTCGGCGCGATGCGCGGATCGCGCAGGCGCCGCAGATGGCCATAGACCGCAGCGGTATCGCGCCCGCCAGTATCAACACAGGCCTTGGCAATGCGGATCGCGCCTCCATACGCGCGTGGCCAATCACGCGACAGTAATTCCGCCAGCGCA
>JBPCSO010000091.1:0-86750 GCA_051007055.1 Roseomonas sp. | reverse complement strand
TTCGCCTTCCGCCATTATCCGCAATGCACCGCATCCAAATGCCGCCAAGCTGTTCATGGAATTCCAGACAGGCGTTGGGCTTTCCACCGCTATCCGACTGCTGTTCAATGAAAGCATTCGCCCGGATGTACCGCCGCCGGAAGGCTCCCGCCCGCTGGATCAGGTGAAGATGCTGGCCCCTTCGATTGAGGATGCCGAAAAAGGTGTGCCGGAAGTACGCGATGCCTGGCGCGAAACCTTCGGCGTCTGATGCGCCACATGGCTGAAGGCGCTGTCTTGGGCACGGCGCAGCGCACAGGCTTGCGTGCGCGGCTCCGGATGCTGGAACCCGTCACGCTGCTCTGGCTTCTGCTGGTTGCAGCGCTGATTTTCCTGATTGCGGCGCCACTCCTCAAAATGCTGCTGATCAGCTTTGAGGAACAGGAAACCGGCGACTTCACGCTGTTGAATTACGCGACTGCCTATGGCCGGCAGCGCTATCTGGATGCCCTGCGCAACTCCCTGCTGCTTGGGCTGTTGAGTGCCACGATTTCTACCATCATCGCCGTACCCATGGCCTGGGCGGTTTCGCGTACCGATATGCCGGGCAAGGGTTTCACCTGGGCCATGGTGCTGGCAGCGTTTGTGATGCCGCCTTATCTTGGTGCCATTGGCTGGATTTTGCTGGCGGGGCCAAATGCCGGCTGGATCAATCAGGTCTGGCGCGCCGTAACTGGTGCGCAGGACCCGCTGATGAATGTCTATACCTTCGGCGGGCTTGCCTTTGTTATCGCGCTGCATTCCTTCCCGCTGGTCTTCATTTTCGTGAAATCCGCGCTTGATCTGATTTCCTCTGAAATGGAAGATGCCGCCAATATCATGGGCGCGGGCACCTGGACCACCATGCGGAAGGTGACGTTGCCTTTGGTGTGGCCTTCCATCCTGGGTGGGTTCATTCTGATCTTTCTTGAAACCATCGCACTATTCGGCACGCCGGCCATCATCGGTATCCCTGCTCGCATCAATGTGGTGACCACGCAGCTTTGGCAGTTTTTTGAAGACCCGGTGCGCGTGGAAGTGGCTGCGGCCTACGCCATTCCGCTGCTGCTGATTACAGTTGCACTGATCGGCGTTCAGAAACTGATGCTGTCCCGCAAGGGCTTTGTCTCACAGACTGGCAAAGGCGGCGAAAGGCGGCAGATCAAGCTCGGCCCTTGGCGTTGGGTTCTGTTTGCCTGGTGTTTTGGCGTGGCATTGCTTGCTGTGCTGAAGCCCTTGCTCGTGCTGTTGCAAGCATCCTTTGCCAAGGCCTGGGGGCGAGGGTTTTCTCTGGATAACCTGACCCTCCGCAATTACCAGATGCTGCTGTTTGAACATGACATGGCGCTGCAATCGGTCTGGAATACCATCTGGTTTTCGGCGGCTTCCGCTGGGCTTGCGTTGATCCTTGCACTACTGGCCGCCTATATTGTTGTGCGGCGATTGATACGGTTTGCGGATGGCTTCGCCTTTCTTGCCATGGCGCCTTTCGTCATTCCCGGTATTGTCATGGCGATTGGCTTTTACGCTGCCTATGCCGGGCCGCCGCTCATGCTCTACGGCAGCGCTTTGCTCATCATTCTGGCCTTCACCGCGCGCTTCCTACCGATTGCCTATGCCAATGCGCAAGCCTCCATCCGCGCGGTGCATCCGGAAATGGAAGAAGCCGCGCGCATCCTGGGTAGCGGTCGCCTGCAAACCATCCGCCGCATCACCGCACCCTTACTGAAGACATCCCTGCTGGGTGGTTGGTTGATTGTTTTCATTGTTGCCTCGCGGGAATTATCGGCGGCAATCTTCCTGGTGGGGCCGCGCACGCGCACCATGTCTGTCTTGCTCTATGACCTGAGCGAGCAAGGCAATTTCGAGCTCGTCTCCGCCTTTGGCGGCATATTGCTGGTGATTACCATGGTCTTTGTCGGTATCGGCATGAAGCTTGTCGGCCGCGATTTCATGTTGCGGAGGGATTGAAATGCCGCGCCTGACCCTTTCTGGCCTCACCAAGGCCTATGGTAAGAATATTGTGGTGGACGCCATTGATCTGACACTAGAAGAAGGCGAATTCCTCTCCCTTCTCGGCCCTTCCGGCTGCGGCAAGACAACTACGCTCCGCATGATTGCGGGCTTTGTGGAACCCAATGCCGGCACCATCGCAGTGGATGGCAAGGTGCTTTCTGCCCCCGGCGCCGTGCTGCCGCCGGAACGCCGCGGCATGTCCATGATTTTCCAATCCTACGCCATTTGGCCGAATATGACAGTGGCGGAGAATGTCGGCTTTGGCCTCACGCTTCGTAAACTGCCAAGCGATGAAATCAAGCGCCGCGTGGCGGAAATTCTGGATGTGGTAAAAATGGGCCACCTGGCGGCGCGCTACCCGGCGGAACTTTCCGGCGGCCAGCAGCAACGCGTGGCGCTTGCCCGGGCCATTGTGGTGAAGCCCGCCGTGCTATTGTTGGATGAACCGCTTTCCAACCTGGATGCCAATCTGCGGGAGGAAATGCGCTTCGAAATCCGCCGCCTGCATGATGAATTCCGTATCACCACGGTTTATGTCACGCATGACCAGGCGGAAGCCATGGCAACATCGGACCGTATCGCAGTCATGAATGCCGGCCGGATTGAACAAGTGGATGCGCCACATTTGCTCTATACTAAGCCGCGCACGCGCTTTGTCGCGGGCTTTGTCGGGCGCACCAATCTGCTGGAAGCGCGCGTGGAAGGCAGCGCCTTGCTGCTTGGTGGAATGTCACTCGGCCCAGCGGCTGCAGCGGGGATCGCGCCAGACGTCTCGGGGGATATTCTGCTCTCACTCCGCCCGCAAGCAATGAGCCTGCATGTCTCGGAACCAGCGCGTGAAAGCACTGCGCTGATCATGCCGGTCACTGTACTGGAACGCACCTATTTGGGCGAAGCCTGGGATTATGTGCTGTGCCCGGAAGGGGCGGAGCTTCGCCTGCGTGCCGCGGCGCCGCCACTTGCCACCCACGCGGTGGGCGCGAAGCTTTGGTTGCGCATAGACCCGCAGCAGATCGCGATTGTGCAATAAGCCTTAATGGATCGGCAGGCTGAGCGGCGCGATTTCATCACCACCCCGCCCGCGATAATCCCGCCCGACTGAATCACGCAACATCTTGGCCTGGCTTTCGGCCAGAATACCGGCAGCATCCGCGACATTCAGCTTGGTGGGGCGGCCATCAGCGTAGATCGTCTCGCCACCCACCAGCACACGCTTCACGGCGCGATCGGCGGCATGGAAGACAAGCGCGCGCAAGGGATCACGCGGCGGGGTCATCAGTGGATGCGCCAAATCCACCAGCACGATATCGGCGGAAGCGCCCATATGCAGGCGGCCAAGGTCACGCCGCCCCAAGGCATCAGCGCCGCCCACGGTGGCCGCATGAAAAACACTGCCTGTGTCAGCAGCGGCGACATCACGGCAGGCATTGCGCGCCAGGATGACGGCAAGGCGCATTTCCTCAATCAGATTATGCGGCGCGCAGTCGGTACCAAAACCCAAATTCACGCCGCGTGCGCGGTACTTGCCGAAATGGCGCAAATGCTCCCCATACCGCGCAAAAGGGGATGGGCAATGCGCCACCGTCGCCCCCATATCGGCAATCAGGCCCACATCCTTCGCCGTGTGCCAGCCGATTGAGACATGCTCATCCACGAAAATCGCGTGGCCCAGAATGCTGCGTGGTGTAAGCAGCCCGATATCCGCCGCCCATTGAATGGGCGTGATCCCATGGCGGCGAATAATCTCCCGCACCTCCACCACGGATTGCGCGATATGGGTGGTGAAGGGTCGGCCAGTTTCGGCAGCATAGGCGATGCTTTCGCGCAGCATCTCCTCCTCCACCGTGTCAATCTGTGCGGGGAAGACAATGCCGGTCAGTCGGCCAGAAGGATCTGCTTCGGCTTCTTTCATGAATTGCTTGGCAGCGTCGAATTGTCGGCGTGCATCTTCGCGGTTCCACATCCAGGTCACGGTCTGTGGCGCTTCCATGCCCCAACGCGCGGCGGCATAACCCGCCCCGGCCCAACCGCGCAGGCCACTTTCTGCCATGATGGCAAGCCAGGACGGAAAAGGAGGCGATAAATCCACCACGCTGGTGACACCGGCCGACATCAGCTCCGCATAGGCAAGGCGCATGGCGGCGGCCTGGCCTTGCTGATCCAGCTTGAAGGCTTGCAGCCGTTCGAACAGCCCGGTCATTTGCTGTTCTGGCACGCCGTGATCTTCGCGCACGCCGCGCCCGGCGGGTTCTGTTGTCGGGTGGGTGTGGATATTGATCAGCCCCGGCATGACCAAAAGCTTGCTGCCATCAATCACCTCAGCGCCCGCAGGTGGCGGCGCATTGGGGTCATGCGGCGTAATCGCGGCGATGCGCCCATCGGCCAGCAGCACGTCCCTGCCCTGGCCGTAGCAATGCCTACCCGCCACTGCATCCCATTCGGCCGTCCAGGCGGCGTTGCGGATCAGGGTGGATGTTGGCATAGCGGCCTCCTGGTTTCTGGATCGCAGCGAATACTGCAAGCCAAGCCCGAAGCGCGCCGCCTTTCAAGCGAAAAGAAGCCGCGCTTTAAGCTTCCACATAGGCCGGCGCGGCGCGGGCGATGCCGCCATAGGCATCCAGCATCCTCTCCCGCCACGCATAAACTGCATCATCTTGGGTCAGTAGCGGGAAGGCGCTGACGCAGCGCGCCCATTGAAAGCCGCCAAAGACAATCATATCCGCGTAGCCCGGCGCATCACCGTGCAAAAACGGTGCGGAGCGCAACGCAATCCGCAGCGGCATCAAGCTATCACGAAAGCCCTTCACCCGTTCGGCGCGATCTGCCGTGACGGTTTCAAGCTTCATGCCAAAGCGCTTTTCCCGATCTGGCACGAAATACGCCGCATCCTCAGGCGTCAGATGCTGCGGGATATCGGAAACCACCAGCCGTGCGATACCGGCATGCAGCACCGCATCGCCCCAGGCATTGATGAAGCGGGCCAGCGCGTGCCCGCCCACCCCGCCGAACAGCGAAGGCCGGTCCGGATAGGTGTTTTCCAGATACTCCGCGATGGCCCAGGAATCTACAATCGCGCGGCCATTATCCAGCATCACTGGTACTTTCTGTGCACCATGCGCGGCAATCACGGCCTTTTCCGTGAAGCCCCAGGGGATAGTCTCCACCGCCAGGCCCTTATGGGCGAGCGCCAAGCGGCTCCGCCAACAATAGGGGCTGAAGCGCCGGGCCGGATCGGCACCGCAGAGCTCGAAAAGCTGAATGGCCATCGCGCAATCTCCTTTCCCGCATTATGCTCCGCTCCGAAAGGAAAGGCCATGGCATGAAGAACCCCCTGTTGCTTGCGCTCGATCAGGGCACGACCTCCACGCGCACCATCGCCTTCGGTGCGGACCTTGCACCGCGTGCAACAGCGCAGATTGAATTGCCGCAGTATTTCCCCGCACCAGGTTGGGTGGAGCATGAGCCCGAGGATATCTGGCAAGGCGCCATCACCACGCTGCGGCAGGCTCTGGCGAAGGCGGGCGGCAGCGCGGCTGATGTCGCTGGCATCGGCATTACCAATCAACGCGAAACTACGCTGCTATGGGATCGCGCCACGGGGCGCTGCCTGCATCGCGCCATTGTCTGGCAGGATCGCCGCACGGCGGATACTTGCGCGAAACTCCGCGCTGAGGGCCATGAAGCGCTGCTGACGGAACGCACGGGGCTGCTGGCTGATCCTTATTTCTCCGCCACAAAGCTTGCCTGGATGCTGGACAATATCGCGGGCGCGCGTGCGGCGGCGGGGCGCGGTGCGCTCGCTTTCGGCACGGTGGATTGCTTCTTGCTCTGGCGCCTGACCGGTGGGCGCGTGCATGCAACAGATGCCACCAACGCCGCGCGCACCATGCTGTTTGATATCAGGCGCGGGGTTTGGGATGCTGATCTGCTGCGCCTGTTTCGCATCCCCGAATCTATCCTGCCGGAAGTGCGTGACTGTGCGGGCGATTTCGGCGTGACTGAACCTGGTTTGCTCGGCGCCGCCATCCCCATCCTCGGCATGGCGGGCGACCAACAGGCCGCGACAATCGGCCAGGGCTGCTTCGCGCCGGGCATGGTGAAATCCACCTATGGCACAGGGTGTTTTGCACTGCTCAATACCGGTGATGCGCCGGTGGCGTCGCGCAATCGGCTGCTCACCACCATCGCCTATCAACTGAATGGTAAGCGCCATTACGCGCTGGAAGGCGCCATTTTCGTCGCCGGGGCCGCAGTGCAATGGCTGCGGGATGGCCTTGGGATCATCAAGGAAGCCAAGGAAGCCGGCGTTCTAGCCACGCAGGCCGATCCCGCGCAGCGCGTGGTGTTGGTGCCCGCCTTTGCCGGGCTTGGCGCGCCACATTGGGATGCGAAGGCTCAGGCCGCGATTTATGGCCTCACACGTGGTGCTGGCCGTGCCGAGTTATGTCGCGCGGCCCTTGAAAGTGTCGCCTTTCAAACGCGCGATCTGATCGAAGCCATGCATGCAGATTGGCAGGGCGAGAAGGAAACCGTGCTCCGCGTTGATGGCGGCATGGTTGCTTCCGATTGGACCATGCAATTCCTGGCCGACCAGCTGGGCGCGCCGGTGGATCGCCCGACGGTGCTGGAAACCACTGCCCTTGGCGCGGCCTATCTGGCCGGCATGCAGGCCGGGCTTTGCGCGCCGCCTGGGGCTGCCGGGGCGACACATTGGCGCCTGGAACGCCGTTTCACGCCACAAATGAATCGTGCCGAAGCGGATAGTCGCTACGCGCTTTGGCGTGATGCGCTCCACCGCACCCTTTCGGAACAACCTGCATGATTTACGATGATCTTGGCGTGCCGCGCATCATCAATGCCTATGGCACCAATACGCGGCTTTCCGGCGGGTTGATGGCGCCAGAAGTGCTGGCCGCCATGGCGGAAGCCGCGCGCGCTACCGTTGAAATGCACCATCTGCAAGCGGCTGCCAGCCGAGAAATCAGCAAAGCCACCGGTGCGGAAGCGGGCATTGTCACCTCAGGCGCTTCTGCCGCTGTCTTGTTGGGCGCGGCGGCCTGCATGGCGCGGCTTGATCCGGGTGCGATGAACCGCCTGCCCAACACACGCGGCATGCCAGATGAATTCATCACCATCCGCAGCCAGCGCAATATGTATGACCGCGCGCTGCGTGTGGCGGGCGGGCGCATCATTGAAATCGGCATTCCGGACCGCGTTTCTGGCCCCGGTGTGCGGGATGCCGCGCCTTGGGAGATCGCTGATGCCATCACGGATCGCACGGCGGCGATCTATTACCTGGCGGGCACTAATAGCGAACCGCCTTTGCGTGATGTGGTGCGCGTGGCGCGTGAACGCCACATCCCCGTTTTGGTGGATGCGGCGGCGCAATTGCCCCCCGCTGAGAACCTGAAGCGCTTCATCGCCGAAGGCGCCGATCTGGTCTGTTTTTCGGGCGGCAAGGCTTTGGGCGGGCCGCAATCTTCCGGCATCCTCGCAGGGCGGCGTGATCTGGTTTCCTCTGCACTCGCGCAAATGCTTGATCTTGACATGCCGGAAGCGGATTTCATCGCGCCGCCGGAATTCTCGCCACTCGCTCAAATGCGCGGCCTGCCGCATCACGGCATTGGGCGTTCCTGCAAGATCGGCAAGGAAGAAATCATTGGGCTGATCGTCGCCTTGCGGCGTTTTGTGGCAGATAATCCGGCTGAGCGCAGCGCGCGCTGGCTGGCGCGGCTGGAAGCGGTGCTGGCGGCGGCGGGCAATCCGCCAAGCCTTCGCCTTATGCCGGATGGCGCCAAGCCTGGCCTGCCCATGCTGGAATGGCGTCTGCCCGATGCTGCCGCCGCGCAGGCTGCGGATGCCAGGCTACGCGCCCAGCGCCCCGCCATTCATCTTGATGCCGGGCGCATCGGCCAGGGCCTGCTTGCCATTAACCCGATTGCCTTTGACGATAACGACGCCGCGCTGCTTGGCGCTGCAATCAAGGAGTGTCTGCGGTGAGTGATACCTTCCTTGTCGGTAATGGCGCCGGCTTTTCGGGTGATAGGATAGACGCCCCCATCCCTGTCATGCGCAGCCTGATCAAACGCGGCCTGCCGGCGGCCATGTTCTTTGAATGTCTGGGCGAACGCACAGTAGCGCTCGCGCAGTTGGAACGCCGCCGAGACCCCGAAGCGGGCTATGAGCCCATGCTGGAACGCCTGCTGGAACCAATACTCGCCGATGCGGCGCGCGCGGGCATTCCCATTCTGGGCAATTTTGGCGCGGCCAATCCGCTCGCTGCCGCGCGCGCCATTGCACGGCTTGCAAAGCGTTTGGGTTTGCCGGAACTGCGTATCGGCCTTGTCACTGGTGATGATGTTTCGGCCAGCATCAATTTGGATAGCATGGCCGTGCATGAAGCCGATGCCGGGCTTGATATGTCGTCCTGGAAGCTCGTTTCCGCCAATGCCTATATCGGTGCCGCGCCCTTGGCCGAAGCGCTGGCGGCAGGCGCTCAGGTGGTGGTGGCGGGGAGCACGTCGGACCCTGCCCTCGCCATAGCACCCCTGATGCATCATTTTGGCTGGGCCGAGCATGATTGGCAGGCGCTCGCGGTTGGGGCCGCGACAGGGCATTTGCTGGAATGCGGCAGCCAGGTGACGGGCGGCGTGTTTTGGGACCCAGGCTTCAAGGATATTCCAGACCCCGCCAATATCGGCTTCCCCATCGCCGAAGTCGGGCGCGATCTGTCGCTGCTGATCACGAAGCCCGAAGATACTGGCGGCATTGTTGATCTTCGCACCGTGAAGGAACAGCTTTTGTATGAGGTGCATGACCCAGCCTGCTACATCACGCCAGATGTCACGCTGGATATCACCGGCGCGCACCTGAATATGGCCGGCAAGGATCGCGTGGCAGTCCATGGCCTGCGTGGCAATCCGCGCCCTGATCTGCTGAAAGTCACTGCCTGTTATGAGGGGTCTTGGCTCGGTGAAGGCGAGATCAGCATCGCCGGCCCCAATGCACTCGCCCGCGCCAAGGCGACCGCGGATGTATTGCTGGAACGCGTCAAGCGTCGCGGCCTCGCACGCCGCGCGCGGGCTGATCTGATTGGCGTTGCTTCCGTGCATGATTCGGATGATGGCGCGCTCTGGCGCGGCTATGACGGGCCGGCACCGCAGGATATCCGCATTCGGCTCGCGGTTGAGGCTACTACGCGCGATGATGCAGATCAGGCATCACGTGAAGCACTGGCCTTGCTGTGCTGCGGCACCGCCGGCACATCCGGCGCGCGCTGGCGTGTCACGCCACGCATCCTGACAAGAAGCTTCCTGGTGCCGCGTGACCAGGTGCCCACCGAAACACGTGTGCTCGCGGCGCGCGAGTGGAATTGAAGGGTGAGATGACATGAATAACGACCAGCTTCTCAACCAACTGACCCTTCAGGCGATTGAGGCACGGCGCCTGATGTTGGGACGACTCATGTATAACCGCCTTGGGGGTACTGTTGCCCATGGTCCCCTTAAGGGGTTTCGCCTGAACGAACATCAGATCTGGGGACCATCTGATCTGGGGCCAAGGCTGCTTGGGCTCTATGAACAGGATGTGCTTGATCGGATCAGCAATCGGCAGAAAACTTGGGAATGGGTCATCAATCTTGGCGCTGGTGATGGCTATTACGGAATCGGCCTGGTCAAGGCGGGCATTGCGAAGCGCAGCGTCTGCTTTGAACAAAGCGTTGAAAGTCAAGCGGCGTTGCAGCACGCAGCTGAAGTCAATGGCGTCACGGACCGCATCACCATCCTGGGACGTGCCGAGGGCAATTTTCTTGACCTACCTGAAATGCCGCAGCTCAATCTTGCCGAGACCCTTATGATCATTGATATTGAAGGTGGTGAATTCAGTCTTTTGAGCAGAAATCTCCTGCTAAGGCTCAAGGACGCGGAAATGATCGTTGAATTACACGGCGGTTTCGTGCCTGCGGATCCGAATTTGGAAGCGCGCTTTCTTAAGCAATTACAAGAATTTTTCGATTGTGATTTGTTTACAATGGGAAAGCGTGATCTCTCTCCGATACCGGAGGTCGCATCCTTAAATGACAACGATCGCTGGCTGCTCTGTTCCGAAAGTCGTCCCTTCCTGATGCGCTGGGTGCATTGCGTGCCAAAGCTGAAAGCAGCCTGAAGCCATGAGCAATACCACCACCATCACCCTGCATGACATGGCCCATAGCCGCGCTGGTGATAAGGGCAATCGCGTGAATCTTTCGCTTATGCCCTATGATCCGGCGCATTATGATCTGCTCGCCGAACAGGTCACAGCGGACAAGGTGCTGGCGTTATTCCGCCATCGTGGTGCGACGGGTTGCAAGCGCTATGATTTGCCTTTGTTACACGCCTTCAATTTCGTGATTGATGATGTCCTGGAAGGCGGCGTCAATGGCAGCCTCAATCTTGATGGTCATGGCAAGAGCCATTCCTTCCGGCTGCTCGCCATGACCATCGAAGTGCCGCACGAAAGGCTCAACCGCCCTTGACGCCTTCAGTATTCACATACAGCGAATACAAGGATTGGGCAGCGGCCATGAACAGCCGGTTGCGATAACGCCCGCCGAAGCAGAGATTGGCGCAGCGTTCCGGCAGATGAATATGCCCAATCGGCGCGCCGGCGTTGTTGTAAATGCGCACACCATCGAACTCGGCGGTCATGCCCCAGCCGCACCAAAGATTGCCATCCACATCCACGCGGAAACCATCCGGCGTTTCGCCAGGCTGACATGCCACGAAAACCCGGCGCTTGCGCAGGCTTTTGCCATTCGCCGCCACATCATAGGCCAAGATATTGCGCGGGTCGGCACGGCTTTCGATGACATATAAAATCTTCTCATCCGGACTGAAGGCCAAGCCATTCGGATGGTTTACATCATTGGCCACCAGCGTGATCTCCCCGCTTTGGCCATCAATGCGATAGATATTGGTGTGCGGCAATTCGGGTGTAGCGCGTTCGCCCTCGTAATTCGCCATCAGGCCAAAGGGCGGGTCGGTAAACCAGATGGACCCGTCGGATTTCACCACAACATCATTCGGGATGTTCAGCCGCTTGCCCTTGAAGCTATCGGCCAGCACCGTGATCGCGCCATCATATTCAAAGCGCACCACGCGGCGGCCAAAATGCTCGCACGCAATTACACGCCCCTGGCGGTCCCGCGTATGGCCATTGGCGTTGTTGGAGGGCTTGCGCCAGGCGCTCACAGCACTCGTTTCCTCATCCCATTTCAACACGCGGTTATTGGGTATGTCAGACCATAACAAGCAGCGCGCATCACCCAGCCAAACCGGCCCCTCACCCCAGCGCGTGCCGTGATACAACCGCTCAACGGCGGAAAGCGGCAGGTGATATTTCTTGAAGGAAGCATCCATCGCAACAATGGAAGGGTCCGGATAACGCAGGCTTTGCTGCCACCGAGGATCTTGGTTCATGGCGTTTCTCCCTGGGCCATCAACCCAGCATGGACCAAGCGCCGAGAAAGGCCAATCAGGCGCGCAATAGCACGCGCCGGCGTAGCCGCACCGCCCCGGCGGGCATGGCAGCGAAGATGTCCTTCTCCGCCTCAATCAGACAAAGCCCTGCCCAACGCGCGGGGCAAATGGTGCGGCCCGCTTTTTCCCAGGCTGTGCCGGCGCGCATCAGGGGGGTGAAGGGCGGCACGTAAAGCGCGGCGTCGCGCCGTGCCACGCGGAACATCTGCGCCTGCAATAGCTTGGAAATCTGTCCCGACGAATAAGGCCGGCCATGGCCGAAGGGCGTGTGGTCAAACTGTGCCCAGATGCCGCGCCGGTTGGGCGCCACCACCAGCAAGCGCCCATCATCGCGCAGCACGCGCCAACACTCGCGCAATAATCGCCCAGCATTCTCAGCCGCTTCCAGCCCATGCACCAGCAGGATGCGATCAAAGCTCAAATCCGGAAACGGCAGCGCATCTTCCTCGGCCAGCACGGCGGATGAAACCCCGCCATGGGCAAAGCGCGCCGGGCCAAGCTGCGCAGGGGCGAGCGCAATGCAGCGCGCCGCTTCTTCGCGCCACAACGGCAAGTAAGGCTCGGCATGGCCAATGCCCAGCACATCTAGCCCGGTCAGGCGTGGCCAGAGCGTTGCCAAGCGCCGACGCAGCAGCCGCGCGGTCAGCCCGCCCGCCGGCGCGGCGTAGAATCCGGCCAGGCCATGGATTTCCTCTGCCATACGGGTAGATATAGGCGCTTCCGGGCCCGCATGGGATGGCCCCCTGATAAGGTATTCGCAATGGCTTTAACCGCGACCCCGATTCCCTGCCTGTCCGATAATTACGCCTGGCTGCTTCGCGCCGCCGATGGCAGGCTTGCGGTCTGCGACCCGGCGGAAGACGCCCCGGTAGCCGCGGCGGTGGAGGCCATGGGCGGCAAGCTCAACCTGATTTTGCTGACGCATCACCACGGGGATCACGTGTCGGGCGTGCCGGGCCTGGTGGCGCGCTATGGCGCCAAGGTGGTGGGCGCGGCGGCGGATAGGCACCGCCTGCCGCCACTCGATCAGGCGGTTGCGCCCGGCGACATCGTGGATGTGCTGGGCAGCAAGGCGGTAGTGCTGGCGAGTGATGGCCACACGCGCGGCCATATCGCCTTCCATATCGCCGATTCGCATATCTTGCTTTGCGGCGACACGCTGTTTTCGCTCGGCTGCGGGCGCTTGCTGGAGGGCAATGCGGAACAGATGTTTGCGTCCCTCGCCGCGCTTGCTGCCCTGCCGGGTGAAACGCTCGTTTGCTGTGGGCATGAATATACCGAAAGCAATGCACGCTTTGCCATCACGGTGGAACCCGACAATGCCGCGCTCAAGGCCCGCATCGCGGAAGCCCAGGCGCAGCGGGCAGCCGGCAAGCCGACGCTGCCCAGCACCATCGCTTCGGAACGCGCTGCCAATCCCTTTATGCGCGCGCCGGATATCGCCACACTTGCCCGCATCCGTGCTGGCAAGGACAGTTTTCGTTAATCTCAGATCAGGAAACGCCCGATGAAACTGCATTACTCCCCAGCCAGCCCCTATGTGCGGAAAGTCATGGTCTGCGCCATTGCGCGTGGCATTGGCGGGCTTTTGGAGAAGGTCTCCACCAACCCGCATCAATCCCCGGCTGATCTGCTGGCCGATAACCCGCTGTCCAAGGTGCCGGCCCTGGTCACCAATGACGGCATCGCAATTTATGACAGCCCAGTGATTTGCGAATATCTGGACACGATCGGTTCCGCCGCGCCGCTATTCCCCCCCACCGGCAGCGCACCGCGCCTGAAGGCCATGATCCGCCAAGCCGCCGCCGATGGCATTCTGGATGCCGCCGTGGGCCGGCGCCTGCAAATGGGCCAGCCGCAGGATGATGGCCGGAAGGCCTTCGATTCGCGCCAGAAAGCGGCGGTGGAACGCGCCTTGGCCGTGCTGGAAAAGGACCCGCCACGCGGGCTGGGTGATATCGGCGCCATCAGCATTGCCTGCGCGCTTGGGTACCTCGATTTCCGCTTCCCGCATGAACCCTGGCGCGATGCCTGCCCGAAGCTCGCCGCTTGGTTTGCAGATGTGTCCAAACTCGCCCCGCTCGCCGAAACCGTCCCGGTCGGCTGAACCATGATTGACCTGCGCGATCCGGGCGTGACCGCCGCGCAGGTCATTGCCGCCCTGGCCCTTCAGCCCCATCCGGAGGGCGGCCATTACCGCGAAATCTGGCGTGATGCGCCAGAGGGTGGCGGGCGCGGCGCGGGCACGGCGATTTATTTCCTGCTCGCCGCCGATGAATTCAGCCATTGGCATCGCGTGGATGCCGCCGAAGCCTGGCATTGGTATGCGGGCGGGCCGCTGGCGCTGAGCCTTTCCCCCGATGGCCATGATGCAGGGGCCGTGCATCTCGGCCCCGATCTTTCGCGCCATCAGCGCCCCTTCGCTTTGGTGCCGAAGGGCTGGTGGCAAAGCGCGGTATCATTAGGGCGCTGGTCGCTGGTGGGCTGCACCGTCAGCCCCGCCTTTGATTTCGCCGGCTTTGAACTGGCGCCCACCGATTGGCGCCCTACCCCGCGAGGAAACTCATGAGCACAAGCCTGGCCTGGGATGAACGCTACCAGAATGGCGGCTTTGAGTTCGGTGAGGCGCCGAACCTTTACCTGCAATCCCAGGCGCATCGGTTGCGCCCAGGGATGAGCGCGCTGGCCGTGGGGGATGGCGAAGGGCGCAATGGCGTCTGGCTGGCAGCGCAGGGGCTTCAGGTTACCTCGGTTGATTGGTCCGGCGTGGGTCTTGCCAAGGCAGCGTCGCTGGCGCGCCAACGCGGCGTGGCGCTGCAAACCGTCACGGCTGATATCGCTGCCTGGGAATGGCCGCGCGCGCGGTTTGATCTGATTGCCTGGATTTATGTGCATCTGCCACCCGAAGACCGGGCGCGGGCCACGCGAGGCGCCATCGCGGCGCTCGCCCCCGGCGGCTTGCTGGTGCTGGAATGCTTCACCCCGGCGCAGGAAGGGCGCCGCAGCGGCGGGCCGAAGTTGCGCGAATTGCTCTGGAGTCGCGCGATTGTGGAAGAATGCTTCCCGGGGCTTGAAGTGCTGGAATTGCTGGAAGGCACCGTGCTGCTGGATGAAGGCCCGCGCCATCAAGGCCATGCGGAGGTGGTGCGCGCCTTATTGAGGAAGCCCTGAAGCCTAGTGAGTGGTTGTCCCCACAAGGGCTGAGGGTTAGAAAGGGAATCGTGCACCCCCCACCACTCATCACCCCGTCGCTTCTCGCTGCCGATTTCGCCAAACTCGGTGATGAAGTGCGCGCCGTCACCGCAGCAGGTGCGGATTGGCTTCATCTGGACATTATGGATGGGCATTTCGTCCCCAATATCTCCTTCGGGCCGGGGCTGATCAAGGCGCTGCGCCGCCACACCACCATCCCCTTCGATGTGCATCTCATGATCGCGCCGGTTGACCCCTATTTGCAGGCTTTCGCGGATGCCGGGGCGGATTTGATTTCGCTGCATCCCGAAGCGGGCGCGCATTTGCATCGGTCACTGCAAACCATTCGGGGCCTGGGCAAGAAAGCCGGCGTGGTGCTGAACCCGGCAACCCCAATCGCCACCATCGAACACGTGCTGGACCTTTGCGACCTTATCCTGGTGATGTCGGTCAATCCCGGCTTTGGCGGGCAGAGCTTCCTGGAAAGCCAATTACCGAAAATCGAAAAACTGCGCCGGCTGATTGAAGCCTCGGGCCGTGATATCCGCTTGCAGGTGGATGGCGGCGTCACCGCCAAAACCGCGCCGCTGTGCCTGAATGCCGGCGCCGATGTGCTGGTGGCCGGCACGGCGGTATTTGGCGCGCCAGACTACGCGGCGGCGATCCGCGCACTGCGCGGGGGCGCGGCATGATCAACCTGTTGCGCGGCGCCCGGCAGAAACTGGCCCGGCTTCGCCCGGTGCGCGTGCCCGATGCCCCTTCCCGTCCCTTTCGCGATCTTTGGCCCGGCGATGCCGCCCGCGGCGCGCGTTTGTTACGCGGAGAAGCCGATTTCGCCGGCACCATCCGCCCCATGCGCCTGGCAGCTGAGGGCGATGAGCCCTGGGGGGGCCAAGGCGCCTCCCCCGCTTGGCGCGCTTCTGCCCATGGCTTTGCGTGGATGCGGGATTTGCGGGCACTCGGCACCGATGCCGCACGGCTGCGCGCCCGCGCGCTGACCGCCGATTGGCTACAAACGGGCTGGGAAGAAGACATCGCCGATGCGCCGGAAGTGGCAGGCGCGCGCATTTCCGCCTGGCTTGGCCATTGGGATTTCTTTGCCGCCACGGCGGAAGATGTTTTCCGCCGCCAGGTGATGCAGCGGCTTGCGCAGGATGCGCGCGATTTGGTCGGCGCCCTGCCGGCCGAGGAAGAACATCGCGGCGCGCTGGTGGCGTTGAAGGGCGCGCTTGCTGCTGCCGTTGCTTTGGAAGAAGACGCCTATCTGCAACGCGCCATCCGCTTCCTGCCCGCCGAGATTGAACGCCAATTCCTGCCAGATGGCGGGCATGTGGAACGTTCACCCGCGCAGCAACTCGCGGCACTGCAAGACCTGATCGAAATACGCAACCTGTTGCATGGCATTGGCGTGGAAGCGCCGCCCCATCTACTGGCGGCTTTGGACCGTGCTGCCCCCGCGCTCAGGCTATTCCGCCATGGCGATGGTTGCTTGGCCCTTTTCAATGGCGCGCGGGAGGAAAACTCCGCCCTACTTGATCTGGTGCTGACGCAAGGCCAAGCGCGGGGGCGGGGTGCGCTGGAATTGCCGGAAACGGGGTTTCAGCGCCTGCAAGCCGGGCGCAGCGTCATCATCATGGATGCCGGGCCGCCGCCACGCGGGCGCGGGGCCACCACGGGGCCGGATGGCCTGCCAAGCGGCGCGGATCGCTTCGCCCATGCCGGCACGCTTTCCTTTGAAATGTCCATCGGGCGGGATCGGCTGATCGTGAATTGCGGCGCCGCACCGGCGGGCGAGGAAGGCTGGCGCGATGCGCTCCGCGCCACCGCCGCCCATTCAACGCTTGTGCTATCCGACACCAATTCCAGCGAACTCCGCCCCGAAGGCATTGGCCGCAAGCCTGAGGCGGTTGAGGTGGAGCGCCAGGAAGCCACCGGTGCGCAATGGCTGGAAGTGAGCCATGATGGCTGGCGCGGCCCCTTCGGCGCCGTGCATCGGCGGCGGCTTTATTTGGCCGAATCCGGCGATGATTTGCGGGGCGAGGATGTGCTGGAAATGCCGCCCGATGCGCCGGTGCCGATTTTCGTCGCGCGGTTTCATTTGCACCCCGCCGTGACGGCCAATCTATTGCAGGACGAAAGTGCCGTGCTGCTGCGCCTGCCTTCCGGGGCGGGCTGGAAGCTGCGTGCCAAGGGTGCGCGCGTTGCCTTGGAAGACAGCATTTATCTGGGCGGTGAGGCACGGCGCAGCCTGCAAATCGTGCTCTATGCTGAGGAAAATGAGGTTTCGCTGCAATGGGCGATCACGCGGGTCAGCCTGCCCGGCGCGACGCCTGTTCCAAGCGCGTGAGCGCGCTGAACCTTCTATGAAAATCTGCTTCATCGCGAATGTAGATTTCGCCATGCGGCATTTCATTCTGCCGCTGATGCGTGGCGCCCGCGCGCGCGGGCATGAGGTTGTGGGGCTTTGCGCCGAAGGCCCCTTGCTTGAAATTCCCCGCGCCGAGGGCTTCCGGATTGAGCCCATGCCTATGGCGCGCAGCATGAACCCGCTGGCGCAATGGCAAGCCTACAAGGCCGTGCGTGATTTCCTGAAGCGCGAGCGCTGCGACCTGGTGCATGCGCATATGCCGATCAGCGGCTTGATTGGGCGCGCGGCGGCGCGCGCGGCGGGCGTGCCGCGCATTGCCTATACCTGCCACGGGTTTCTGTTCAATCAGCCCGGCCCCTGGTGGCGCCGAGCCTTGGCGCTTCAGCTTGAACGCGCTGCCGGGCGCATTACGGATGTTTATCTGACCGTCAGCGAAGAAGAAGCCGCCGATGCAGGCCGGCTTGGCATCCACCCCAACGCCATCGCTGTTTTGAATGGGCGTGACCCGGCGCAATTCCATCCCGATCCCGAAGCGCGCCGCAGCTTGCGTGCCGAATTGGGCGCGCAGGATGATGATTGCGTGATCATCGCCGTATCCCGCCTGGTGCGCCACAAGGGCTACCCGGAATTGCTGCGCGCCATGGAAAGCGCGCCGGAGAACGCTCGGCTTTGGGTGGTGGGAGAGCGTCTGGCTTCCGACCATGGGGAGGATATGGAACCCCATTTCGCCCGCGCCGCCGCGGCCCTTGGCCCAAGGCTGCAACGGCTTGGCTACAGGCATGATGTGGCGCGGCTGCTGGCGGCGGCAGATGTATTCTGCCTGCCATCCCATTTCGAGGGCCTGCCCATGAGCGTGATTGAGGCGATGCTGACCGGCCTGCCCGTGGTGGCCACCAATATCCGCGGCCCGCGCGAACAGGTGGTGGGGGGCGAGACCGGGCTGCTGGTGCCGCCTGCCACCATTGCGCCCCTGGCCGAGGCGCTTTCGCGCCTAGCCACCAACCCTGCGCTGCGGAAGCGCATGGGTGATGCCGGGCGGGCGCGGGCGCTGGAGCGGTTTGATGAGGCGAAGGTGGTGGGGCGGACGCTGGATTTGTTGGGAGTATGAGGGGGGGGGCAAGTGTTCCACGCGCGCATAGATCCACCTAGGTCAAAGATGGGGAGCATGGATATCTTGCGCGGAAGAGATAACTCATTGAAGAACGAGGAGCTTTGGAATGAGCATCGCAAATTGACAATGTCATTGCTCGCTTAACTAGCAGTGTTCTGGGCCTCACCCCCGGGCTGTGTCCGCGCAAAATAAGGGATCATGCGCGAAGCAGTTCAGACCTTCCCGCGGATTTTCGCAATTTTTTGCCTAATCGTAAAAGGTACCACCGCGCGCCAAGCGTTCTTCACGAGAGACATCGAGGATTTCTCGGAAGCCCAGGGTACACCGTCGAAGTAGTAACATGCCTGCTGATATAAATCGCGTTGAATGTCTTTCAACAGAACAGCCCGACGCGCTTCGAGTGCGTCATCTGACTCGAAAATGGCCTTTCCGCGCCCAAGATGCACGATAAATTCAACTCCTGCTTGTGGCAGAATGTTTTGGATGTGCCAATCTAAAACGCCCAACGCCGACAATTCCAGGATCAAAAGTTCAAAGCTCGCCGGCGTAAATATCCAGCCATGGCAATCCTGATACTTATGCTTATTGGTACCATAAGCTTCAAGAAAATGGCGATAGGCCTCTTCTAGACGATACAATGGCAGGACCGATTCGGTTCTACGCCAGCCCCAGCTGGTATCGCCCTGTAGTGCAGCCAAATATGCTACCGAATCAAACCGATCGGCCGCTGAATGCACCATACGACCATCCCGATGGGCAGCTAGTAACTGGCCAGTAGTGCTAAGGGGCCGGAAAAAATCAAAACAAAGCCTCTTGTCTGGAACAGCAAGGCTTATCAAACCAGTGTCAGAACGCAGTAAAGTCTCCGCACTCTTGAGAACACCAACGGGGTCAGGAAAATGCTCAATGACGTGACTTGCAATGACTATATCAAATTTACCGTGCTTTTCGCGCGGGATCAGCTGTTCTAGTTTTTCCCCAGACCAAACGAAATCTACTTCTTCGATGAAATTTGTATCGACGGTCCTGTCGTTCTCATACTTATGAATCAAACCTTTCTTATCTGCGTGATCAACTATAGTAGTATTCCAGCCAGATTTTTTATCTGCAATGGGGGCATGGCTCGGACCGATCTCAAGAATCTGCCAATCTTTTCGTGCTCCAGCGAGGAGTATGTCTTTACGACGCTGTGCCGAATTCAACGCTCTCCCAGTCGCAGTGCTGGCAGAATATGTACCTTGGCCGGCGCGCACTCTAGACTCATATATTTTTGACACACACGCCCCAAGACCACTGAAACGTTCGCGCAGGCTTTTAGTGTACAAGCGCTTATCCGCTTCCTCAAATAAAAATTTAACGCCGTCAGGAATGATGTTGCCAACGGCTAGAACACCAAGCCCATGGCCATGAAGAAAAGAAAAGTGAGGATAACGCTGCGTTACCTCGTCCCAAAATCTCCAAACACCGAAATCACGCTCTCTAACTTCAATATCGTGAAACAGAATAACTCCGCTGTTGGACATCTTTGGAAGCCAAGAATTAAAATCGTCCGATACGGCATCGTAGGTATGAAAACCGTCTATATGTAAAAGATCAATAGATTTGTCTTCAAATTTAGTCAGCGCCTCTGAAAAGGTGCTCCGGATCAAAACCGAGAATTCCGAGTAATATTTTTTGTTAAACGTTTTAACCTGGTCGAATATAGCATTACTATACGATCCAGAATGTGCGTCCCCTTTCCAGGTATCGACAGCGAAGCAACGAGGGGGATCGGCGAACAGAGAGGCTGCTTGGCAGAAGGCCATGTAGGACACGGCCCGATGCGCCCCAAGTTCTACAAAGAGGGTTGGACGAAGAGACCTCATTAACCATGCCGCAAATGGTGTGTGCTCCAACCAAGCACTCTCATCGATGTGGCGCGGCCACCAGGAACTGATATCGGCCTCCAAAAATTGCGTAATCGAGGAGGGAACACCCGAAGACACCATGTGAAATCACTTTCCCACTATATTAAAAACTTGACTAGCCGCCCATCTTCTGATTGTCAAATATCGGATACACTATTGTTCCTTTCAAATTTCGTAGAGGATTTTGCAATCATGATGCTTAGGCCATTGAAACATTATGTATACAGGCCAGCACTCTATATTTGGCGTTGGGCCAGAAAATATCCAACCGTACGCGCCACGCTAGTTGCACTTTTGCGTCCCGCCCTTCCCACTCTGCGGAAAATTCTGTTTAAAATTGATTCGACAAGTTACCCCAATTGGATCAGACAAGTAGAAGAGAAAAATCGCCTCGAAGTGGACAAGGCAATTGAAGTAATTAAAACACTGCAGCACCATCCTTTGCTTTCAATAATAATGCCGTGTTATGAAACACCTCCACTGTTTCTGCGCGCGGCGATAGCGTCAATCCAGGCACAACATTACCCTCATTGGGAGTTGTGCCTTGTTGATGATGCGTCGCCCTCCAATCAAATTCTTCCGGTAGTATCGGAGTTCGCCAAAAACGATAGTCGTATTCTTGTGAAGAGGCGAACAGAAAATGGTCACATTTCGGCCGCCTCAAATACTGCCATAGAAATGTCTCGTGGGGATTGGATAGTTCTCATGGACCATGACGATTTGTTGGATATGTCTGCGTTTCTTGAAATAGTTATTGAGATCAACAGGCACCCTGACGCTCAGGTCATTTACAGTGACGAAGATCATATCGACGGAAGCGGTAGGAGATCTAATCCATACTTCAAACCAGATTTCGACCCAGATCTATTGTTGGGCCAGAATTTGATAAATCACATCAGCGCATATCGTCGTGAACTTATCGTTTCTATCGGCGGCTTCAGAGAAAGTTTAGAAGGCTCGCAGGATCATGATTTGATTCTACGCGCATCCGCAGCCTGTGCTCAAGGTACTGTGAGGCATATTCCGGCAGTGCTGTATCATTGGCGGCAGCAAGCTGGGCCTGCATCTTTTTCTGAACGAGCGTTAGAAAGCTGCGTTTTGGCTTCACGACGCGCGGTAACTGAACACTTGCTTGGGCAAGGCATCAGCGCTCTTGTTTCCCCTGCATCCCTCGCCGCACATTATAATCGTGTCGAATTTCCGATTCCTACGCCAGCACCAAAGGTTTCGATATTAATCCCAACGCGCGATCGCGCTGACCTACTTGATACCTGTACAACTGGAATTTTACATCGAACAAACTACCCAAACCTTGAAATTATTGTCGCGGACAACGGGAGCATTGAGGAATCAACTTTCCGATTATTCAAAAAATTAAGACATCTACCGAATGTGAAAATACTGGATCTCCAAGGCCCTTTCAATTATTCGCGCTTGAATAATAGGGCTAGGCAGGAAGCCTCAGGGGACATCATTCTACTTCTTAACAATGATATCGATGTCATTGCGCCGGGATGGCTCACAGAAATGGTATCTCATGCTATCCGGCCAGATGTAGGTGCTGTGGGCGCGAAGCTTCTCTACAGAAATAATACCATCCAGCACGCAGGCGTTGTTTTGGGTGTGGGTTGGCCCGGCGGTGTCGCCGGCCATTTTGGTTTAGGAGCTTCGAGGGATGATCCTGGGCCATTTGGTAGTTTGGCCCTTTTGCGGACTGTTTCGGCTGTCACTGGAGCCTGCCTAGCCGTGCGACGGGACACATATGATGCGGTTGGCGGCTTAGATGAAGAAAATCTCGCGGTAGCCTTCAATGACGTTGATTTCTGCTTACGCATTCGCGAGCTTGGTTACCGTAACGTCTGGACCCCATTTGCGGAATTGTATCATTACGAGAGTGTTTCACGTGGCGATGATATGAGTGGCGAGAAACTAAAGCGCTTCCAAAAGGAAGTGGGTTATATGCGTCAGCGATGGGGCCGAGTGCTGGATGCGGACCCCTATTGGAACCCGAATTTGTCGCTGAACGATGCATCTCGGAACATCGCGCAACAATCGAGGCGGGCGGTACCTTGGACGGAGTTCCTGTGACCTAGGCTGAGCTTAATGGGGTACTCCGCCGCTTTTTCTGCCATCCCGTCGCCGAGCGAATCTGCGTCCCGAGATCATACGATTTTTGCCGCTGCGCCTCTAAACGCCCCCCAACCGCAGCCCTGGCGTTCACGCATCAAGGCGCAGCGCATTTCTGGAATTTGGCGTCACCACGCCTGATCTAAATTATGCTTTTTGATTTGCACTCTTTGTCTTATAAAGATTCTTACTATGTATCCACTAGAACCTTCGCCCATGTCAGCGCCCGGAAGCCATCATGAACGTTTGGCCCAAAATCTTGCCACGCGCACCCCGGGGCGCTTCGCCCGGCGTGTCGCTGAAGTCCTTTGGGAAAACAGCTCAGCCGCTTTTTGGGACCGCTTCGCGCCGCAACGGCCTGAAATCTTCAAAGCTTCAGAAGGCCAAGCCCCCCTCACCCGCTCCCTGGCACTTTACCTTCACTGGTCGCCAGATGGCCGCATCTCCCGCATGGTACGCCGGCAGGTCAGGCTCTGGCGGGAAGCGGGGTTTGCCTGCGTTTTCATCACCAATGCCGCCCCGCCCGCGGAAGATTGGGGCGCCATCGCGGCGGATACAGTGCTCCGCATCCGTCGCGCCAATATCGGGCGGGATTTTGGCGCCTGGCGGGATGCAGCGGCCATTGCCCTGCAACGCTTTGGCACCCCGCAGGAATTGCTGCTGACGAATGATAGCGTGCTTGGCCCCTTCCTGCCCTTACCCCCCCTGCTGGATGCCTGGCGCGCGGGGGGCGATGGTTTCTTCGGCCTCACGGAAAGTCTGGGCGGCGGGGCGCATCTGCAATCCTATGCACTGCTTGGCCGGGGTGAAAAAGCCGTTGCGGAAATGCTAGGCCACCTCGCCAGCCTGAAGGATAGCCGCAGCAAATGGCTATTGGTTCAACGGGGCGAAATCGGCCTCAGCCAGCGCATGTTTCGCGCCGGCGTGCCCTGCTGGGCGCTATTCGGGCAGGAAAGGCTTGCCGCGTTTGCAAACGCGGCAACCCGCGCGCGGATTGCGCCGCGTTACAGCAGCGCGGCAGCCTTCGCCCACGTACCCTTCAACCCCTGCCATGATTTATGGCGGGAATTGGTGGAAGGCATGGGCTACCCCTATCTGAAAACGGAACTTATTCGCCGCAATCCTAGAAAACTGCCCGGCGTGGACCATTGGCGAGAAGTGGTCCCGGCAGCGGAATTGCCGATTATTGAAGAACATCTGGCACTGATGGGGGCCTGAAGCGGTTCCCGTTCGCTTTCGTTCGCCGCAATCGCTCTCAGTTTTTGATTGATCGCATTTTCCGCGCCGCCCAGTTTTTCACTTGGCTTGAAAATGCTCTGGACCCACTCGGGCAAAGAATTGGTTGGGGCGCCAGGATTCGAACCTGGGAATGGCGGTACCAAAAACCGCTGCCTTACCGCTTGGCGACGCCCCAACGGATCCGCGCTAATAACCCTCAAACGGTGGCGCCGTGAAGCCCCCCTCCCCAACACCACCAGGCGGGGGGCAAAGCGGCCGCCGCCGCCGCCGCTGCCGCCGCATTGGGAAACACCCCAAAACAGGTGGCACCTGAACCGCTCATGCGCGCCAAAAGGCAGCCCGGGCTTCGGGAAATTGCCGCCAGAACCTCAGCAATCGCGGGGCAAAGGCTGATCGCGGGGGCCTGCAAATCATTCTCAAGCCGCGCCAAATCCGCTGCCATGCTAGCCGCATTCCCCCAGGCTTCCGGCAATTCGGCCCGCGCCGAAAACCCGCCCTGACGCGCGCGAAACACGGCGGGCGTGGCCAAAGCAAGGCGCGGATTCGCAAGCAAAAGCCCAAAGCGCGGCAGATTGGGCGCGGTGCTTAGTACCTCACCCACCCCTTCCATGCGGGCAGGGCGGCACCCCACACAAACCGGCACATCAGCGCCCAAGCCTGCGCCAAGCGCGGCCAAGCGCGCTTCCGGCCAGCCAAGCCCCCAAAGCCGGTCAAGCGCGCGCAGCGTGGCCGCGGCATCGGCGCTGCCGCCGCCAATGCCGCTCGCCACCGGCAGGCGCTTCAGCAAGTGCAATAAGGCTTGGCCTTCCATCCCGGCAGCCTCCGCCAGCCTCCGGGCCGCGCGCAGCACCAGGTTATCGGGCTCCGCGGCCAGCGCCCCGCCTTCTGCGCCTTCTATGGCCAGGGACAGGATTTCGCCCGAACAGGCGCTGACAGAATCGCCCATGCCCGCAAAGACAACCAAGCTATCCAGCAGATGGTAGCCATCCGCCCGGCGCCCAGTGACATGCAGGAAAAGATTAATCTTGGCCGGGGCCGATTCCGAGATTTTCAGCGCCGCGTCTCCGCGCTTGGCTGGGTGCCCAAGCCATTGCCGATCTTGGCTTCGATCTTCGGCCCCTCATCGCCTTCCGGCCCCAGCATCAGGGCGCGGCGCCATTGAAACAACGCTTCCCGCCGGCGGCCCTCGGCCCAATAGGCGTCGCCCAGATGGTCATTGATCACGCTGCTTTGTGACTCAAGTTCCACCGCCTTTTCCAGCCAACGCACCGCGCCTGGAATATCGCCAAGCTTATACAGCGCCCAACCGAGGCTATCGGCGATATTCCCATCATTCGGGCGAAGCTCCACCGCGCGTTCCAACATGCGCCGCGCTTCCACCAGATTCTGGCCAAGCTCCACCCAGCTATAGGCCAGGTAATTCAGCACCAGCGGCTGTTCCGGGCTCAGGCTCAGCGCTCGCTGAAAATCTGCCTCGGCTTCTGGCCAGCGCTTGGCGCGTTCCAGCGCTATGCCGCGCGCGTAGAAAAGCGGCCAATGTGCAACTGAAGGCACGCCGATACGGCTGATCGCCCCGTCATAGGCCGTGATCGCCGGCGCCCAATTCTGCCGGCTCCGATACAAATCCCCAAGCCGCGCCATGGGCTGGAAGGCGCGCGGATGTTGCGCGGCCAAGCGGCGCAGCTCCGCCTCTGCCTCCGGCACCTTGTCCAGCCGATCGAGCAAGCCCGCGCGGCGCAATGCCAATACCGGGGCGAAGGGGTCAGCCGGATCGGCCCGTTCCAGCAGCGCCAGTGCCGCTTCATACTGGCCTTCATCACCCAGCGCCTCAGCCCCCGCCAGCAGCGCGGGCCCGTAGCGCGGGCGCAATTGCAAGGAAAGCCGCACCAGCGCCAATGAGAACTCACCCGATTGCGGTCCGCGCAAGGCGGTGGCGAGTGCCAGGTAAGCCTCCGCCATGCCCTCAGTGGCTGAGGCAACCACGCGCCGCGTCGCCAAAGCGTCCCGCCCACCCGTATCGGCGAAAAGCCCGGCATCATCCTGGCCGCGGCCCAGCCGGTCCAATAGGCGCTCTGCTTCCGCAGTCTGGCCGGCGCGCATCAGAATCCCAGCCATGGTGCGGGCCAGTGGCAGGCTGGGCGCAGGGCCATCCGCCATTGCCAGGCGCACCAAGCGTTCTGCTTCACGCGGGCGGTCGGCGATATCGGCAATCATGGCGCCATGCAGCGCATAAATACCACGCTGCCGGCCGGTTTCCGTAAGCGGGCGGAGCGTGGCCAGGGCCGCATCGGTCTGCCCCTTGCCCTGCTGCGCCCAAGCCATGAGCAAAGGCCGCAACAGCCCAGATAATCCCTGGTTCGGCAGGTTGCGGAAGCGCTGCTCAGCGCGGTCATAGCGCCCGGCCTGTGCATCCTGCCCGGCAAGCAGCATGGCAGCCAAAGGCTCATTCGGAATCGCACGCGCCAGCCGCCCCGCTTCTGAACGCCCATCCAGCAGGGTCGCAATAAAGGCGCGCTGCACGACTTCGGGTTCATTGGGGTCGCGCCGTAGCGCCTGCAGCAGGCTATCGGCGGCCATCTTCGTATCGGCTTCATTCGTGGCGTAACGCCCGGCCAAATAGGACCCGAAGGCGCCAGTAACTTCCGGCGCGGCACCACGCAGCGCGGGGCGATCGACGTTATCGCCGGCCGCGCAGGCCGAAAGCAGCGCAGCGGCCAATAGGCAAAGGCGGCGGGGCGGGAAGGAGGATGCCATCAAAACAACCTAAACCCTGATCCCCGCGAAACCAAGGGCTTGCCTCACCTAATCTATCGTGATCCCGGCAGCACGGATCACGGCGCCCAGCTCTTCCACCTCTCGCCGAGCCAGCGCATCCAATGCGGCAAGGCTCATGGCCTTGGTGGTGGCCCCACCGGCCTGCGCCCTTTCCCGGACAGAAGCCTGCTCAGCCGCGGCATTGATTACCGCATTCAATCTTTCCTGAATGGGCCTGGGTGTCGCCGCCGGCACGGCAAAGCCAAACCAGGCATCCAGCGTAAAGCCCGGCAGGCCCGCTTCAGCCGTGGTGGGCACATCCGGCAGGCCCGCAGCGCGCTGGGCGCTTGCAATCGCGATCGCCTTCACCCGCCCGCCTTGCACCAGGGCAATCGCCGATGATGGAGTGGTGATGAAAAGCTCCACCCGCCCACCGGCCACATCCTGCAGCGCGGGTGCTGCGCCACGATAAGGCACATGCACCATCTCGGCCCCAATGGCGCGGCTGAACAGCACGCCGCCCACATGCTGGATGGAACCATTGCCAGAGGACGCGTAATTCAGCTTGCCCGGATTGGCCCGCGCGTGGGCGATGAATTCCTGCAAATTATTCGCCGGCACCGTGGGCGCGACAATGATGGCGTGCGGCGCCATGGTCGCCATGCCAACCAGCGCCAAATCCTTGATCGGGTCCCAGGTCAGGTTCTTCATCATCGCCGGATTGCCGGCGTGATAACCGTTATATTGCAGCAGGATGGTATGCCCATCCGGCGCCGCGCGTGCCACCGCATTGATCGCAAGGTTACCATTGGCGCCCGGGCGGTTTTCCACCACCACCGGCTGGCCGAGCCCTTGGCTCATGGCTTCCTGAAACAGCCTTGCGGCGAAATCCGTGCCGCCCCCCGGCGGATTGGGCACCACCACGGTAATGGGCCGGCTTGGGAAGGCCGGCTGCGCACTGAGGCTGGCCGGCGCGGCGAGCAGGGCGCCCGAAGCAAGAATGGTGCGGCGCGACAGGCGCATGAGGTTTCCTCCCGAGAAAATGATGCTTGAGGCGTTTCTAGCACCCCTGCCCGCCCCGTCCATCTGGCCCAGCGCGCCAAGGCCGATTAGGGTCAGGCTTTCAAGCAATGAAAGCCGGAAGGAAGCCCGCATGACCTACCCCAATGTCCAATTGCACGTGAATGGCGAATGGCGCGCCGCGCGCAGTGGCAAGACCATCAATGTACTGAACCCGGCGAATGAGGAAGTGATCGGCACCGTCGCCCATGCCGAAAAGGCTGATCTGGATGAGGCACTTGCCGCTGCCGAGAAAGGCTTTGCGGTCTGGAAGAAGGTCTCCGCCTATGACCGTTCCAAGCTGATGCGCAAGGCCGCTGATCTGGTGCGCGCCCGCGCTGATGAGATTGCGCGGCTGATGACGCTGGAACAGGGCAAGCCGCTCGGCGAAGCCAAGGTGGAAGTGATGTCCGCCGCCGACATCATTGATTGGTTCGCCGAAGAAGCCCGCCGCGCCTATGGCCGCGTAGTGCCCGCGCGCGCTGAGGGCATTTATCAGCTGGTGGTCAAGGAACCGGTCGGCCCCGTCGCCGCCTTCACGCCGTGGAATTTCCCGATCAATCAGGTGGTGCGCAAGCTCTCGGCCGCGGTTGCCACGGGCTGCTCCATCATTGTGAAGGCGCCGGAAGAAACGCCCGCTTCGCCCGCGGAATTGATCCGCGCCTTCATTGATGCCGGGCTGCCTGCTGGTGTGGCCAATTTGGTCTATGGCGTGCCAGCGGAGATTTCATCCTATTTGATCGCGCATCCAATCATCCGCAAAGTGACCTTCACTGGGTCCACCCCGGTCGGCAAGCAGCTTGCTGCACTGGCCGGCCAGCATATGAAGCGCGTGACGATGGAATTGGGCGGCCATGCGCCGGCGATTGTCTTCAACGACGCCGATCTTGATCTGGCGGCCAAAACCTTGGCCTTTGCGAAATTCCGCAATGCCGGCCAGGTCTGCGTCAGCCCGACACGCTTCCTGGTGCAGGAAGAACTTTATGATGGCTTCGTCGAAAAATTCGTGGCGCACGCCAAAACCCTGAAAGTCGGCGATGGCATGGCGGCGGATACCACCATGGGCCCGCTCGCGCATGACCGCCGCGTGCCTTGGGTGGAAATGATGGTGCAGGATGCGCAGGCCAAGGGCGGCAAGCTGCATACCGGCGGCAAGCGCATCGGCAACAAAGGCTATTTCTATGAGCCCACCGTGATGACCGATGTGCCCAAGGATGCCCGCGCCATGAATGAGGAACCCTTCGGCCCCATGGCGATGATCTCCCGCTTCAAGGATTTGGATGAGGTGGTGGAGGAAGCGAACCGCCTGCCCTATGGCTTGGCATCCTATGCCTTCACCCGTTCCGCCAAAACCGCCAATGCGGTGGCCACGCGTGTTGAAAGCGGCATGATGACGATCAATCACCTGGGCCTTGCGCTGCCGGAAGTGCCCTTCGGCGGCATCAAGGATTCCGGCTATGGCTCGGAAGGTGGGCTTGAGGCGATTGAGGCTTACCTCAATACCAAATTCGTCTCGCAGGCTGGCTTATGACATTGAAGGCCGGTCAGGCTTGCCCTGACCGGCCTTGCAAGATGCTTGAGGCGCCGTGGCGCTGACCGAAACCCATTGGCGAAGCCTGTTTCAGGAGCGCGACTTTCGTCGGCTTTGGATGGTAGGGCTTTCTATTTTCGTGGTGCGCTGGCTGGAAATGCTGGCGGTGGGTGTATTCGCCTATAACGCTACCGGATCAGCCTTTATTGTTGCCATGCTGACCATGCTGCGGCTTTTGCCCATGGGGTTGTTTGGCGCCTTTCTGGGCGCGGCAGCGGAGAGGATGGATCTGCGCCGCGTACAAATCCTGATCTTGGTGATGCAGATTTTGGCTTCGGCCGTGATTGCGTTGCTGGCTTTGCTCGGGCTGATTGCCGTTTGGCATTTGGCGCTGGCGGCCTTCATCAATGGTGTTGGCTGGGCCGCCGATAATCCCGTGCGCCGCGCCATGATTGGCGCCGTGGTGGGGCCAGCGCGCATGGGTGCCGCCATGTCCATTGATGTCGGCACCAGCAATGCCAGCCGCATGCTGGGACCAACGCTTGGGGGCGTGCTGCTCGCGCTGCTTGGGCTTGATGGCACCTTCGTGCTGGCAACGTTGCTTTATCTGCCAGCGCTGATCGCGGCCATGCAGCTGCCGCCAACAGTGCGCAGCGCAGCAAGCCGCCCCGCTCCCGTGCTGGCCCGCATTGCGGAGGGGCTCGCCGCCGTGCGCGCCGATCCGCGCTTGAGCGGCACGCTGATGATCACACTGATCTTCAACCTATTCGGCTGGCCCTTCACCAGCATGATCCCCGTGATCGGCAAGGATCAATTGGCGCTAGGGCCCGAAGGTGTTGGCGTATTGGCCAGCATGGATGGTGTGGGCGCGCTGGTGGGTGCGGTGCTGATCACAGTTTTCATCGGCCCGGCACTCTATCGCCGCTGCTACGTTGGCGGCCTCACCATGTATCTTTGCATGGTGATCGCCTTTGCCATGACACCACATCCATGGCTGGCAGGGTTTGCGTTGATCCTGGTGGGCATTGGCGGATCGGGCTTTGGCATCATGCAGCCCACGCTAATTTATCTGGCGGCCCCGCCAGAATTGCGGAGCCGCGTGCTGGGCCTGCTTTCTGTTTGCATCGGCATGGGACCGATTGGCTTCATTGGCCTTGGCGTCGCCGCCGAGTTGTTGGGCGCGCCGATTGCGACCGCACTCATGGCGGGCTCAGGGCTGTTAGCGCTGGCGGCAACGCATCGCTACTGGAAACACATCTCCGGCGGGTGAAGGATAATCGGCATGAAAGAATTGCATGTTTCAGCGGCAGCACTCGCTGCAAGCCTGAAAGCCAATCGCCAACGGATCGCGGTGGCCGAATCCTCAACCGGCGGGCTGATCGCGGCTGCTTTGCTCGCCGAACCAGGTGCCTCCGCCTATTTCCTCGGCGGCGGCGTGATCTATACCGCGCAGGCGCGCGAAGCGCTGCTCGGCATCACGCCTGCTGACATGGCGGGCATGCGATCTGCAAGCGAACCCTATGCCTTGCTTCTGGCGCGGCGTGTGCGCGAAAAGCATGGTGCTGATTGGGGCATTGCCGAAACGGGCGCGGCCGGCCCCACCGGCAATCGCTACGGCGATGCCGCCGGGCATAGCTGCATCGCGGTAGTGGGCGCTGGCATTGAACGCGTGATCACACTTGAAACCGGCTGCGCGGATCGCCGCGCCAATATGCGCTGCTTTGCGCAAGGCGCCTTAGGGCTGGCGATCAAGACGATTGGCCTCTAACGCAAAGCCTATTGGCTCGCCCAGACAATCCGGTGCACCCAGGCAATTTCCGGTAATTCGAAGCTATAGCTTGGATGCGCGGGATTGAGGCTCGCGACATCAATCCGCTTCGCCGAATGCCGGCGCAATTCCTTGGCCATCACTTCGCCCCGGCGCGTGCGGACCACAACGCGATCCCCCCGGCGCACCGGCGCGGCGGGGGAGACAATCACCACATCCCCGTCGCGAAACACCGGTTCCATGGAATCACCGGAGATTTCCAGCGCATAGGCATTGGGGTCGCCGATATCGGGCAGTGAGATTTCATCCCAACTGCCGCCCACCGGATAGCCACCATCATCGAAATACCCCTCACCACCCGCCTGAGCCAGGCCGATCAAGGGTATGCGCCGATTGACCACACCGCGCCCGCCGCGGGAAATCGCGGCAGCCCCGGTCACCAACGACGCAAAATCATCCATCCGCGCGCCAAGCGCATCCAACACTTTCGCGATGCTTTCTGTGGAAGGCCAGCGCGCGCGGCCATCAGCGCCGATGCGCTTCGAAGGGTTGAAGGCGGTCGGATCAAGCCCGGCTTTTTTCGCGAGCCCCGAAGCCGAAAGCCCGTATTCCGCCGCAAGCGCATCCAGCGCACGCCAAATATCCTCATGCCGCATGGGCTAGCTCCTCATTGTCCCGTGGGTCCGCGGGGGTCCCGACTCCAGATATAGTTCTGGTTTCTGTGCAATATATCCTAGGTCTTGTGTCAAATTTCAATAGGTCAGTTTTCCTTTTTTTGCTTGCGGATAGCAATTTTTGCGGTTAACTTGTCCGTATTACACAACCATAAGGCGATACCCCCCCATGATCGCAGCACAGAAATCCCATTACAGCCCCCGATTTGCTTCCCTCAGCAAGGCAGAACCCTTCTGCTCCAGCGAAGAAGCTTGGTTCTGGACCATGGCAGCGCTGACCGCGCGGCGCGATGGCGCACGCATTGTCGCCGGCAAGGGTGACAAGCAACGCCCCTGCGAACCGGATGATGTGGTGAAGTGCCTTGATCGGCTTTATCGCCATCGCCGCATTGATCTGACGCATGCGCGCATTCTTCGCATTTGGGGCGAAAGGGGCACCGCACCCGATCCGCGCTACCCATCCGAAAAGCATGATTGGCGGCTGTGGCGTGAAGCGCTGGATCGGCTGGAATGGCCGCTTCGCGTGAAAGGAATTATCGCATGAATCCGCGAATTACCCATGTTCAGACAGAGGATTCGACGCAAGCGATCTGGATCATCTTTGGCGGACGTGCGGATCAGCCATGGCTTTATCCCCTACGGCCAGGCTTTCGCCATTGCTTCGCCGCCATCCAGGATAATACCGGCTGGACCGTGCTGGACCCGCTTTCAGGGCGCCTGGTCGTGGCACGGTTGCCGCTGGAGCCGTATTTCGATCTACCACGCTTCTACCGCCGCGCGGGGCTGCGCGTGACGGGCCCCTTCACCCCCAGCCCAGCCGCACCGCGCCTGCTACCGCCGATCTTTGGGCTAAGCTGCGTCGCGCTATGTCGCGCCCTTTTGGGCGCCGATGCACCGCACGCCCTAACCCCCTTTAGTCTCTATCGTAGGTTGCAGAAACATGTCCGGAAATTTTTTAGGAAAAATATCTTGACCAAGACGCTGCATTAGGTTATCAAGCTCACGCCAACGGGCGAATTGCGCCTGAAGGTCTTCCTCTCTCGCTCCTCCCGAAACTTCCATGGGCCCGGCCTCTTCCACAAGAAGGCGCCGGGCTCATGGCTTTTTGGCGGGGGCGCCAACCCTTTCCCGGAGAAGCGCGCGCATGGGTGGCCTATTCGAAGCACCGAAGCCGAAAATCACCGTTCAGCCCGCTGCGCCGCCCGCCCCAGTGCCTGAGATTGTGGCTTCCGAAGCGCGCATCGAAAACTGCGCCAGCGCCTCACGCGGTCTGCCGGGCACCATCGCCACCTCCGCACGCGGCCTGCTCAGTACCATGCCGGATTTCCTCACCACACGCCGTTCCTTGCTGGGGGAATGAAGCGCATGACACCGCAAGAAATTCTCGCGCGCCATGAAGCCGCGTTGGCCATGCGCCAGCGCCATGAAGGCATCTGGCGTGATTGCTACAATCATGTGCTGCCGCCCACCGGCAGTGGTGCGACGCTGTTTGACGCAACAGCAGCCGATGCGGCGGAACAGCTTTCTGCCTCCTTGCTTGCGGAACTCACACCGCCCTGGTCGCGTTGGTTTGGCCTTGCCCCCGGCCGCCCGCCTCAGGATACGGATGAACAGCGCGCCGCCGCCGCTTTGGAAGAAACGGCAGAGATGCTGCAAACGCATCTCGATCGCTCCAACTTCGCGCTTGAAATGCATCAGGCCTTTCTTGATCTGGTGATCACCGGCACGGGCCTGATGCTGGTCGAAGAAGCGGCAGCAGGTGAGGCTTCCGCACTCCGTTTCACCGCCATCCCCATGCAGGATGCAGTGCTGGAAGAGGGCCCATCCGGACGGCTGGATACGGTATTCCGCGCCATCAGGCTGAATGACACCGCGCTGCTTGCGCGCTTCCCGGCCAGCATGCCACCGCAGACGAAAGGCGACATTGCAAATGAGGCCAAGCACCGCGTGATCGAAGCCATCTGGCCCGATCGTGCCGGCTATCGCTTCGCCGCAGTGCTGGCTGATCAAGATGCACCGGCCCTTCTGGCTGAGGGCAGCTTCGCGGAAAATCCCTTCATCGCCTTCCGCTGGCTGAAAGCGCCGGGTGAAAGCTATGGTCGCGGGCCGGTAGCGAAGGCACTGCCCGATATCCGCACCGCGAATAAGGTGGTGGAACTTGTCCTCGCCAATGCCTCCATCGCCGTTACCGGTATTTGGCAGGCGGAAGATGATGGCGTGCTGAACCCCGCCACGGTGCGACTGGTGCCGGGCGCCATCATCCCGAAAGCGCCTGGTTCTTCCGGCCTAACGCCATTGGCCGCGCCCGGCAGCTTCGATGTTTCGCAGTTGGTGCTGAATGATCTGCGTGCGCGCATCCGCACCGCCTTGCTGGCCGATAGGCTTGGCCCGCAGCGCGACCAGCGCATGACCGCGACCGAAGTGCTGGAACGCGCCGCCGAAACATCACGCCTATTGGGCGCGACCTACGGGCGGCTGCAGGCAGAATTGCTAACCCCACTGATTGCGCGTTGCCTTTCCATCCTGCGCCGGCGTGGCGATATCGCGCCGCTACTGCTGGATGGCCGCGAAGCAGTGCTGCGCTATCGCAGCCCGCTGGCACAAGTGCAGGGCCGTGCTGATGCCGCAAATGCGCTGCTATTCCTGGAAGCTTTGCGCGGCCTTGGCCCGGAAGCCATCGCCGAAATCAACATCCCCGCCACGACCCGTTGGCTTTCCCGCACCCTCGGCACCCCCGCCGAAATGCTCTCATCCCCCAATCAGGAGTAAGACCCATGCCCGAGGATCTGCTGGCCAATGCGCTTGCCGACCAGGCCACACCAGCAACGCGCCCCCAAGATGTGCCAGAAAAATTCTGGGATCAGGAAACCGGCATGTTGCGTGTGGATGCGCTTCTGAAATCCTATCGCGAATTGGAACGCCGCCTGTCGCAGCGCATCGCGCCCCCCAACACCGACGCGTCGGAAGAAGAAGTTCAGCGCTTCCGTCGCAGCCTTGGCGTTCCAGACAGCCCCGATGAATATCAGATAACGCCCAAGCATGATCTTTGCTGCGCCGATGCTGATGTGAATAAGCGCCTGCATGAAGCAGGCTTTACGCCGACCCAAGCGCAGCTTGTCTATGATCTGGCGGCTGAGCGCCTGCTACCCATGATTGCGGAAGCCGCGGCGCAATTCGAAGCGGATCGGCAGGTGGAAAAGCTGCGCGACCATTTCGGCGGCGCAGAACGCTTCCGCCGCATTGCGCAACAGCTTTCCGCCTGGGGCCGCGCCAATTTGCCGGACGCCGTGTTTGAGGCGCTTTCGACCACATCCGAAGGGGTGATGGCGCTTTACCGCATGATGGAAAAGGGCGAACCCGCCATTACGCGCAAGGCCCATGCCGCGACGCAAACGGATGAGGTCGCACTGCGCGAAATGATGCGCGACCCGCGTTACTGGCGCACCCGCGAACCGGAATTCGTCAAGCGCGTAACCGATGGCTTCCGCCGCATGGTTGGCGGCTGATCCAGGATCCGGCGGGGCTTGAGCAGCAAATCGCTCGCCCTGACCGAAGGAGGCGGGTGCGGTTAATCCCTGGAGCATTTTCAAGCCAAGTAGACTCACTTGGCAGCTCGGAAAATACGACCAAGAAAAGATCTAGCGAATGCCTGTTGAGCGAGGGCTTCATAGACATTCGCTAAGCACGCACCCGCCCCACCCCTTTGCCGCCACACAACCCAGAAGGGCGTGGCGTGCCTTCGCCCCACACCGGCCCATGGCGTCAACCGGCGCGGCGATTTCCCCAACCCCAAATGAAAGACAGGCAAACGCATGTCCGGAACCATTGAAGAAGCCTTTGTCAAACAATTCGAAGCCGAAATCGCTGAAGCCTATCAGCGCCAAGGCAGCAAGCTGCGCCCCACCGTACGCAGCAAAACAGGTGTGAACGGCGCATCCACCATCTTCCCGCGCGTAGGCAAGGGTATTGCTGCCGCCAAGGCGCGTAACGGCGCTGTGCCGGTGATGAACCTTACCTACAGCAATGCAGAATGCTTCCTACAAGATTATTACGCTGGCGAATGGATTGACAAGCTGGATGAGGTCAAAAGCAGTATTGATGAACGTAGCGTCATCGCCAATGCGGGCGCCTATGCGCTTGGCCGCAAGACGGACGAATTGATTATCGCGGCACTGGATAACGCCACGCAAGAAGTGGGTGGCACCGGTATTGGCCTGACCGATACGGATGGCCTCACCAAGCAGAAGGTATTGATGGCGTTCGAGATGCTGGGCGCGGCCGATGTGCCGGATGATGGCCAGCGCTTTGCCGTGGTGGGCTGGAAGCAATGGTCCGAATTGCTGCAGATCCCTGAATTCGCAAATACCCAATATGTGGGCGATGATGCGCTGCCCTGGAAGGGCACGCAGGCCAAGCGCTGGCTTGGCGCGCTGTGGATGCCACATTCGGGCCTGACAAAGGCCGGCACGCTGCGCTACTGCTATTTCTATCATAAGACCGCGATCGGCCATGCGGTGGCCGCCGAGGTGATGACCGACATCACCTGGCATGGCGACCGCGCCGCGCATTTCGTGAACAACATGATGTCCCAAGGCGCGGCCATGATTGACTCGACAGGGGTCGTGCGGATGCGCGCTAAGGAATAAGCTCGCGGATGCGCGCCAAGGAATAAGCGCGATCGCTGGCGCGGGTGGATTCGCCGCCCGCGCCCCCTTCCCCCAACATCGGAGAGCATCCCATGGCGCTGACCGCCATCACGCTATGCGCACGCGCATTGACCAAGCTTGGCGCGCAGCCCATCACCTCCTTCGAGGATGGCTCCGCCGAGGGAGAAGTCGCGAGCAGCCTTTACCCCGGCATACGCGATGCCCTGCTCGCATCCCACCCCTGGTCCTTTGCCACCACCCAGGCATCCCTGCCGCGCCTCGCGCAAAGCCCAAGCGCTGAATTCCGCTACGCCTTTCAGTTGCCGCCGGATTTCCTGCGGGCCATTTCCGCCGGCACCGCGGGCAGGGCGAGCGGGCTGCTCTATCGCATCCAGGGCAGCAAGCTGCTGACGGATGTGGAAGCCGTGGCGCTCACGCATATCTTCCGCCCTGATGAAAGCACCTTCCCGCCCTTCTTCGCTGCCACCTTGGTAGCACGCCTAGCCGCCGAATTCTGCCTGCCACTGACAGAAAGCGCGACACGAGCGGATATGCTCGTTCGTCTTGCGGAAGCGGAACTACGCAGTGCACGCCGCGCCGATAGCCAGCAGGCCAGCGCCACCGCGCTTGGCACTTTCCCGCTGATTTCGGTCAGGGGTTGATCCATGCCGATCATCAAGCGTACCAAAACAAGCTTCACCGCCGGCGAATTGACGCCTGAGCTACTGGGCCGTGCCGATCTGCGCGCCTTTGAAAATGGCGCGAAGCGTTTGCGTAATGTGGTGATCCAGCCAACCGGCGGCTTGGCGCGCCGCCCCGGCCTTCGCCATGTCGCGACGCTGCCCGGCATGGCGCGATTGCTTCCTTTCGAATTTAATACCGAACAAACCTATCTGATGGTGCTTACCGCCGGGAAGCTTTCCGTCTACGCCGCCGATCTGAAAATCGCGGAGCTGATCGCACCCTGGACCGAAACCATGCTGCCGCAAATCGGCTTCACCCAGAATGCCGATACGCTTCTGCTGACGCATCCGGATATGCATCCACAAAAAGTGCAGCGCAGTAATGCCGGTTGGTCCATCACGCCCTGGTCCTTCACGCAGAATGCCTTCTATCGCTTTGCCGCACCTGAAGTGACACTGACACCAAGCGCACTGAATGGCACCATCACCATCAGCGCCAGCGCGCCAGCCTTTGCGGTGGAACATATCGGTGTCAGGCTTCGCATCGGCGGCAAGCGCGTGCTGGTCTCGGCAGTTAATTCACCCAGCACCATCATCGCCACTGTCGAACAAGCCCTGACCGCAACCGCCGCCACCAAAGATTGGGATGAAGCCGCCTTCAGCGCTGCACGTGGCTGGCCCATTACCTGCTGTTTTCATCAGGACAGGTTGGTGATTGGTGGCTCCCGCGACCTGCCCAATCAGCTCTGGCTCTCCCGCACTGGCGATTTATTTAATTTCGATCCCGGCACGGGCCTGGACGATGAGGCGATTGCCTTCAGCCTGCTGTCCGATCAGGTGAATGCCATTCGTGGCGTTTTTTCTGGTCAGCATTTGCAACTTTTTACCTCTGGCGCGGAATGGATGGTCACGGGCGATCCGCTGACACCTGCCAATATCCAAATCAACCGCCAAACCCGCGTGGGATCCCCCGTAGATCGGCTGGTGCCGCCCGTGGATGTAGATGGGTCTACCATTTTCGTCTCACGCGCGGGCCAGGGCGTTTATGAATTCGCCTATACCCAGGTGCAGCAGGCCTATCAGGCCAATGATCTGGCCATTCTGGCGCGGCACTTGATCAAAGCTCCGCGCGCCATGGCCTATGAGCAACGCGCACGGCTTTTGCACCTGGTGATGGAAGATGGCGCGCTGGCGACACTCACGCTCTATCGTGCGGAACAGGTCACGGCCTGGACGCGGCAGGAAACCAACGGCGCGTTTCGTGCCATTGCCGAAGTTGAAGGCACGCTTTGGTGTGTTGTTGAACGCGCCAGTGGAATGGCACTAGAGCGCTTTGAAGATGGGCTGATGCTAGATGCCGCGCTTACCGGCAGTTCCATCACGCCCAAATCCATCTGGACGGGGCTGGCCCACCTGAACGGGCGTGAGGTAACCGTTCTGGCTGATGGTGCGGTGCGCCCTAATGCCATTGTTGCTGGCGGGTCTGTCACGCTCAGCGCGCCGGCCACGCAGATCGCCATCGGGCTTGGCTTCACGCATGAAGTTGAACCCCTGCCTGCTGATGTGATTACGCCGAATGGTAGCGCCACCGGACCATCCCGCCTTGTCGCCGTGACTTTTCGTTTGTTGGATACTCCTGCCCTGAATGTGGATCTTGGCCAAGGGGCGCGCGCTGTGCCCTTCAGGCGCTTCAACAATGATCACTTCAATGCGCCCCTCACCCCCTTTACCGGGGATGTCTCTCTCCGTGGCCTTGGCTGGCGGCGGGATCGCCTTGCGCCGCTTTGGCGCATTACCGGCAATGCGCCGCTGCCGCTCCAGCTGCTTTCCGTCACAACCGAAATCAGGATGAATGACTGATGGCTCAAATCGCCTCCATCGCCACGCTTGCCCTTGCCGGCACGTCTGCCTTCAATCATGCGAAAGACCGCAAGATAGAGGCGCGGGCGCGTGCAGCGCAGCAAAGCGCTCAGCAGCAATATCTTGCCAGCCAACAAGCCGCGCAGCAACGCGCACGGCAGGATGTGCTGGCCCGCAGCATCGCCACCACACGCGCGCGCCTTGCCGCTGGTGGCCTTTCCTCCGATGAGGGTTCCGCTTCCGCGCTGGTGGCAGGCATGCGCGCCGATGCCGCGCAGAATGATGCGGAAAGCGCCGATCTGCTGCGGCTCCGCCTGGCTGCGGGCCGGCCGTCCCTGCTGAATGCCAATGGCAACTTTCAGGGTTTTGTGCGCGCCACGCAATCCTTCGGCGCCATTGCACGCAACCTGCTTGATTGATCCCGGCCTCCATATCCCCTCAGCTGCAAGGAACAGCCATGTCCGAACACATCACCATTGGCGATGTGTCGCCACGCGCGCTTTACATCGCCAATGGAACGCAGCGCGACTTCACTTTCGCCTTTCCCATCTTCAATGACAGCGACCTTGAAATCCGTATTGATGGCCTGATCCAACCAACCGGCTTCACCATTACGGGGGCGGGTGAATCGGATGGCGGCATTGTCACCTTCACCGAAGCGCCGGCCAATGGCACGCGCATCATGCTCCGTCGCTGCCTTGTCCTGGAGCGTATGACTGATTTTCAGGAAAACAGCCTGCTGCGCGCCAGTGCCTTGAATGATGAGCTGGATTTCCAGATGGCCGCGCTGCAACAAGTGGCGAGTGATCTGCGTCAGGCCATCCGCACAGACCCCACCGATGATGGCAATATGCTGCTGCCCTTGCGCGCCGCGCGCGGTAATCGCCTGCTAGGTTTTGATTCGCTCGGCGATATCGCGATTTTCGATCGCGACGGGCCGGAAATCACTCTGCCCTATCCGGGTGCGGTACCCCGTGCGGTGGAAGACAAGCTGAATGAACGCCTCTCCGTGCGGGATTTCGGTGCGCTCGGCAATGGTGTCGCCGATGATGGTCCCGCGTTGCAAGCCGCGATGAATGCCGCGGTGGTCTCCGGGCGCTTTCTGGAGATTGGTGAAGGCAGTTACCGTACTGGTCAACCGCTGCTGCTGGGCGGTAGTGCCGCAGGGCTGATCATGCGCGGCAGCTTGCTTTATGCTGGGCCATCGGGTCAGGCCGCGCTTACCATTGGCGATGGTGGCACCACCCGCAATGCCACGAAGCTGTACATGGGCATACGCATCATCCGCGCCAGCATCTCCGATTGGGAGAATGAGGCCGATATCGGCTTGGTGCTGCGTAACTTCGATTCATGCCAGGTGGAAATCCGTCAAGTGGAAGGCTTCACCATCGGTATCCGCACGCTTGGCGAAGAGCGTGGATTTGAGGATACCACACTGACGCTTGGGCGTATTGTCAATAACCGCATCGGGCTTGATATCCGCACTGCCAGCGCTGCCGGCTGGAATACATCCGTGCGCTATTACGGTGGGCATTTCGCCATCGCCTCCAGCCTGCATACATCGAAAGATCGTTATGGTGTGCGCTTCTCCGCAGCGCCTGGTGCTTATATTGCGCATAATCGCCATATCTTCGATGCGCCAGGCTTTGAATTGCAGGCAAGAAATCGACCGATCAGCGGCATCCCCTTTTTGTGTGAAGTAAATAGCCGCGCCGTCTGGGCACGCGCCATGCGCATGGAAGGCTGCAGCCCATTTGTCGCGCGACATACCGCAGGCGCGCAGGACCATCTTTACGAAGTGGCTTGGGCCAGCCAAGCCTATCTTGTGGATGTGGATTATACGCCAAGCGCCACGCGTATTGGTGCCACCGTGCGGCGCTTCCATCAGGCGGCCGCGTTTCGTGATGCCTCACGCGAAGTTGCCGCCGTGCCGAATTTGCGTGCCGCACGGTTTCGTTGGTCTGTGCAGGAGTGGGGCTTTGAAAAGCTTGCCTGCCTTTCCAGTAATGTTTCCTTCTCCCCGACGCGGTTGGAAGATTTCGCCCTCCCCGGCCTGGATGATTTCGCCTTCACTGATCGCGGCGTGTTACTGACCGGCGGACGCGGTCTTGGCTTCGTGGTGGATAGCCGCAATTGCCGTGAATTCGCCCTTGCCGTGGATGCGGATGGCGCGCGCCTGGTGGTGATGTGTTTCGACCAGGACCGCTATCTGATCGGCGAAGGTGCCACCCCCGTGGTGCGCGCTTCGGGTCAATCCCTCATGTGGAATGCTACCGGTCGCTGGTGGCAAAGCTCCGCCGATATGGATGATGAAACGTTGACGCGCCCGCAGGTGGTTCGCCTTGCCGATAACGTCGCCTACGCCATCATTGGTGTCGCACGCATCGGGCGTGATTATGAAGTGCGTGCGCTGCGCCTTGGCTGCGACCCGCTTTATGCGCCACCCTTGCTCTATGGCTTGCCGGACCTGCCACATGGCGCGCGTGAATTGGCCGCTGAACGGCCCTGGGACCCGGGCGCCATCGCCGCTGGCGCTTCGGCGCAGATCAATGTGCCGTTGCAAGGCGCGCGGCCTGGTGATTTCGCGACGGCCGCCTTCAGCCTCGCCACTTCCGGCATTGTCATGCTTGCCCAAGTCGGTGCCACCAATATCGTCACCGTCACCGCATGGAATCGTAGCAATATCGCCATCAACCTTGCTGCTGGCATCGTCCGCGCCCGGGTGACCAAGGCATGAGGCGCCGTAAGAACAGCATTGATGTCGGGCTTGATCTGCGAGAGGCGATCAAGCGCGTCAGCGCCAGCTATGAAGCGGTGCTCAGCCTTGATCCGCTGGTAGAAGATGAGGCGCTGATGCGCGCCCATCGCAACCACATCCAACTGTGCCGTGCCGCGCTTGGCCATCTGGAAGCGCTAATCCGCTTGGCGCGCGCCACACATCAAGCTGACGCGCGTGAAGTGACTGAAGCCGAACGCCTGCTGGCCGAAGCTCGTCAGGCGCTCGCCGCTGCCCCCCTGCCCGATGATGTCCCGCATGAGGAATGACCCCGATTTCCTGGAATTCCTCTGGCTGTGGAACCAGCGCAGCGCGCAAGAAACGCCCGCCATTCATCGGCGCATAGCGCGCTGGCTCATGGCGCGGCGTGAAGCCGGTGATCGCCGCCTGCTGCTCATGGCCTTTCGTGGCTGCGGTAAATCAACGCTGATCGGGCTTTGGTGCGCTTGGCTTTTGCTGCGCAACCCATCAACGCGCATCCTGGTGGTGGCTGCCGATGCGCAGCTTGCCACACGCATGGCCGCAACCGTCCGGCGCATTCTGGAATCCCACCCGCTCTGCGCTGAATTGCTGCCCGATGTACCAGAAAATTGGGCGGCGGACCGCTTCACCGTCGCCCGCCCCGGCGCTTTGCGAGACCCATCCATGCTGGCGCAGGGCATTGCCGGCAATATCACCGGCGCCCGCGCCGATGTGATCATTTGCGATGATGTCGAAGTTGCAGGCAATTGCGACACGCCGGGCAAGCGTGAAGCGCTGCGTGAACGTCTGGCGGAGCTGGAATTCATCCTGACACCGGGCGGCACCATCCTTTTCGTCGGTACGCCGCATTGTGAAGAAAGCCTCTACCGCGACCCAAAGCATGAAGACGCCTTCCTGCGATCCTATCGCCGCCTGACGCTGCCCATCATGAATTCAGCCGGTGCCAGCACCTGGCCGGAACGCTTCCCGAAGGAAGCGATTGCAGCGCTTCGCCAACGTGTCGGCGCGCTGCATTTCGAACGGCAGATGATGTTGAAGGCCCTGCCTGCGGAAGCAGCGCGGCTCGATCCCGCGGCTCTTATTCGCTATGCCGATGAACCGGAGTATCGCGAAGCCGGCGGGCGGGCGGAACTCTCGCTCCTGGGGCGGCGCTTGGTTTCCGGTGGCGGTTATTGGGACCCTGCCTATGGCCGGCCTGGCAGCGGCGATTCTTCTGTGTTGGCCGCCTGTTATGCGGATCAGGAAGGCAATCACTTCCTGCATCGGCTGCGCTATCTGACGCATGACCCGGATGCAGCGGATGATCCTGCCACGCAGCAATGCCGGCAAGTCGCGCAAATCGCGCGGGATTTGCTGCTGCCGGTTATTCGCGTGGAAACCAATGGCATTGGGCGTTTCCTGCCAGCGCTGCTCAGGCGCGAATTGGCCAAGGCGGGCGCGGCTTGTGCGGTGGTGGAACAGAATAACCATCGCGCCAAGGCTGACCGTATTCTGGGTGCCTTGGAGCCAGCTTTGGCTGCACGGCGGCTGCATGCGCATGAAAGCGTGTTTCGCACCCATTTCCCAGCCGAAATGGCAGAATGGGCGCCAAATATCTCAGGCGCACGTGATGACGCCTTGGATGCGTTGGCGGGTTGCTTGCTGGCGGAACCGGTGCGGCTTGCGCGTGCCGGCCCGCCGCCCCGCGCAGCCTATTGGCGCGGTAGTTAAGCCGCCGGCTGCTTCAGGATTTCTGAAGCATGCCGCGCGCGGCCCGCATCGGTGATTTCAAACCGTCCATCTGCGCGTTGCTGCACCAATGCCATGCCGGTCAGGCGCAGCAGGCAGGGGCCATCCTTCAGCCCATCGGGCCGGCCATGTGGGCCCACCAGCGTCAGCCGATGCAGCGCCGAACGGCAGCAGGTTTCCAGATAAGGCTCATTCCACATGGGCCCGGCTTTCCTTTCCGGCGTCTCGCCGTCCCTTTGTTCTGGGGTGGCTGCGCCTGTTCTTCAAGCTTTCAGCATAAGGCCAAGCAGCATGTCCATGCAGATTGATCCCCAATGGTGGTTTACTGCCATAGAGGCGCCGGTGGTCGCCGGGCTATTTTGGATGATCCACGGGCTTAGGCGCGAATTGCACGCGCGCATTGAACGCGGCGATGAACGCGATTCGGATGCGCTGACCCGCACGCGCGAAGATTTGGCGCAATTCAAGCTGGAAGTGGCGCGCACCTATGTGCCGCTTTCGCTCATTCGCGATCTGGATCGAAGGCTTTCAGATCACCTGCTAAGGATCGAGGAAAAGCTTGAAGAAGTCTCCCGCACCGGTGTCGCCGCCGCACAAGCCGTGCGCCGGATGGAGGAACGGGAATGACCAAGCTGCCCCCGCCGCGCGCGATTGATATCGAAATCCTGGCCATGACACTTTGGGCCGAAGGCGCGGATAAGCCTGTGCGCGCCATTGAAGCCTTGGCCGCCTTGGTGATGAACCGTCTGCGCCAAGGCCGAGACCCCAATGCGCGCCACATCGCCGCCATTTGCCGCGCGCCCTTCCTGTTTTCCTGCTGGAACAGGCATGATCCGCGCCACGCTGCGCTGCGCGCCATCCCGCCTGGTGATGCCACCTTCGCGGTATGCCGGCGCATCGCGCAACGCGCTGCTTCCGGCCTGCTGCCGGACCCAACGGGGGGTGCCACGCTTTGGCATGATGGGGCGCATCTGCCCGCCTGGGCGGTTGGGCAGGCAAATATTTGCGAAATTGGCGGACTTTGCTTCTATCGCGCCAAGGATATCACCGCGCCGCCAATACGTGCCACGCGCCCAGTGTTGGTTTTGGCAGCGGCCAGTTAAGGCTTATCCCACCCGCACCATGTCACGCTGCGCGGAGCTAACCTGCGCGCCATCAACCAGCCGGTGCCAAGCGCCGCTCATAAGAATCTCACTCGGCCGGAAGCGCGCCTTATAGGCCATCTTGCGGCTTTCCGGCACCCAATAGCCCAAATAGACATAAGGCAGGCCAAGCGATCGTGCGCGGCCAATCAGCCACAGCACCGCGAAAGTACCAAGCGAACGCTTATCTTCCTCCGTATCGAAGAAGGAATAAACGGCAGATAACCCATCGGCCAGCCAATCGGTCAGGCAAGCGCCCAAAAGCCGGTCGCGCGCATCGCGGAATTCAAGAATGCCGGTGCTGATCGGCGTATCTTCGATCATCGCGCGGTAATCGTAATAGCCCATGGCGGCCATATCGCCATCGGCATGGCGCGTTTTCTGATAGCGTTGGAACAAGGTGAATTGTTCCGCCGTGGCGCGGGCCGGCATTTCGGAAATGGTCAAATCCGCATTGGCGCGCAGGATGCGGCGCTGCGTGCGGTCTGGCGCGAAATCCTCGCTCACCACGCGGATAGGCACACAGGCCTGGCAGCCGGGGCAAACCGGCGCATAGGCAATATTGTGGCTGCGCCGAAAACCAGCGCGCGAGAGGCGTTCATGCAAAGCTTCCGCTTCCGTGCCGGAAAGCTCGGTCACAATCTTCCGCTCCGTCCGGCCCGGCAAATAGGGGCAGGGCAGCGGCGCGGTCGTATAGAAGAATTGCGGACGGCGGGGTGGGCGATGCAGCATGTGGTTATATTTTCGCCTTCCCGCGCGCCAGAATCAACCACCTTGAAGATAGGCCCCTCATGGCGCGGGCTTAAGGCTGATGCGCCCCGTCACCTCACGCGGTGCTGCCAGTGATAGAAGCGCGCCATCGCGCCAAAGCGGGAGCATATCGCCCCAATGCCGGTTGAAGGGGTGGCCCGATTGGCCGGTGGCAATCACGGCAAAGGCGGCATCGGGCTGGGCCAAATCCATCACGCCGCGAAACCCGGCGCCATGCACCGCGGCAAAGCCCGCGCCCCGGAAAGCGGCGCGCGCCACGGTTTCACCATCCCCGCCTGGCGCGGCGCGCAAGCCCAGCCAATCCCGCAGATACGGGATGAAGCGCAGCATGGCGTGATCAAACCGGGCAATATGAGCAGCGCCCCAGCGCCATTGCCCAGGATCGGGGCCGTATTCCGCCGCCAGCGCCGCCGCAGCTTCAGTCAGAGCCGCGGCCAGCATGGGCGCGCAGCCTTCTGCCCCGCACCAGCGCGCCGCCGCATCAACCCCTTGCAGCAGGGGCCGAAGGAATTCGGGGGATGGCGCAAAACCATCCGGCGGCAGCTTGGCGCGCGCCAAAAGCGCCTGGCCAAAGCTGCGCAAGGTTGCGTGAAAGATCAGCGGTTCGGGCCGCGAGGCCGCCATTTCCCCACCCCAGGCTTGCAGCAGGGTTAATGCTGCCCCTGCCGGCCCTTTCATGGGTGGCAGGGCGCGAAAGGCCGGCAGTGCCTCAGCCGCGAAAAGGCTGAAGCGATCCATCTGCAAGCCAGCAAAATCCGCCGGCGTGTGTTGAGGCTGCGCGGCCAATCCGGCACCGATGCGCCGAAAGCGCCAATCGCCATACCAATCCCGCCCCAGGAATACCGGATGATCCGCCGGTGCCACGCGGTTATTGGCATTCACAATCATGCCACTGGCTGGGCTTTCGATATGCGGCTTGGCATCAAAAGGCAGAAACCCATCCCATCCCGCCACACCATCCCAACCTGGGCGCGGCAGCGCGCCATCGCCACCACGGCGCTGCGGCACGCGCCCCACAATGAACATCGCAATCCCGCCCGCGCGATCCGCGAGCATCAGATTCTGCACGGGGCTGGAGATATCCTCCGCCGCCACACGCGCTTCCCTGATACTCCCTGCGCGATTGAGCCGCAGCAGACCGCGCGCTGAGGTCTCGCCCGCTGAAAGGCTTGCCATGGTGAGCGCCAATACCGTGCCGGCTTGGCCCTGAAAGCTTGGATCAAGATCGGAAATCACCGGCCCGTGGCGCGTTTCGCGAAAGCGGAAAGCCACCGGCGCCGTACCGCGCACGGCGATTTCCACCTCATGCCACGTGAAATCACGCGGACCATCGGGGGCTTCGTAGCGCCCATCATCGGTCAATTTTTCGATGAAGATATCCTGCGTATCCGCATGGGTGGTGGTGAAGCCCCAAGCCAGGTTTTCATTCCGCCCAATCACAACCCCCGGCACGCCAGGGGCGGTCGCGCCCATCAGGCTGCGCCCATCCGGCAGCGTGATGCGCGCCAGATACCAAAGAATGGGCGCGCTATGGGAAAGATGCGGATCGGCGGCGAGCAAAGGCGCGCCAGAGGCACTACGCCCCGCCCCGACTGCCCAGGCGTTGGAAGCAATCTCCGGCAGCGGCGCATCTTCCGGAAAGCGTGGTAGATGTTGGGTAAGTGCGGCCAATGCCGCGCCATGCAGGGCCGACCCATGCAGCGCGCCGCTTGCCTTCGTTTCAGTCTGCATCAGCGGTTCATCGGGGCGGCCCGCTGTTGTATCTTCCGGCCACAAATCACCAAGCTGTTCGGGCGAAAGCCGCGCTGCCAGCCGTGCGCGTTCCAATTCCATCCGCCAATTGCCACCGAGCCAAAGCCCCATCATCTTGCCCCAAAGCAAGCTATCCACGGGCTGCCAGGGTTCCGGCGCGCCGAGCGCGATGAATTCCGGCGCGGCAAAACGCCCGCGCGCTGCGATCCAGCCATTCACGCCGCGCGCATAGGCACGCAGCGCTGCGCGGGTTTCGGCATCAAGCGCGGCCAAATCGGCCGTTGCGCGTTCTTCCAGCCGCAATAGCCGGATGAAGCGATCAAGCCGGAGCGCCGCCGCGCCCGCCACCGCCGCAGTTTGGCCGCGCGCACCACGGCGCATCATTTCCATCTGAAACATCCGGTCGCGCGCGTGCAGAAAGCCAAGCGCGGCCCAGGCATCTTCTTCCGTTTGCGCCACGATATGCGGAATGCCATGCGTATCGAGCGATATATCAACTGGCGCCGCAAGCCCCGGCAGCGCCAATTCAATGTTGCGCGCGGGCAGGCTCCACCACAGTGCGCCGGCAATGCCACCCAGCAGCAGCAGGATCATCGCTACCAGAAAAAGCCCGAGCCGCTTCGCCCAAAACCCAAAGCCCAGGCGGCGCGGGCGGCGGCGCTTCATGCGGCGGGGGGGATATTGCCGGTGCGGATCATAAACGCCGCGCGCGCCACGGCACCGCGCCAATCCGCATTGCCATCCGGGCAGCGCACTAGCCGGACGGAGGGATACCAGAGCGTATCCTCTCGCCCATATTGCCAGCGCCAATCGGAATTGCGGCCATGGGTCAGCATTAGCGCAGGGCGGCCAAGCGCGCCGGCCAAATGCAAGACGGCCGTATCCACTGTCACCACTAAATCAAGCGCCATGATGGCCGCTGCGGTATCCAGGAACCAATCGGGGCTGTTATCCATCTCTGGCCCCAAGCGTTCCAGGGCGAAGGGCGCTTCCGTATCCTCGCCAGGGCCTTTTTGCAGGGCGAATAGCCGCGCGCCGCGCAAAGCCGCGATGGGTGCGAAGATGGGCAGCGGGACAGAGCGATTGCGGTCCACCGGTGCCTGGGGATTGCCCTGCCAGACAATGCCAATGCGAAAGCCCTGATCCCCTATGCGCTGGCGCCAGCGCGCCACACGTTCTGGTTCCGCCGCCAGATAGGGCACGCGCCCTTGATACTGCTGCGGGCGCAGCCCAAGCGCGCGGGGCAGATTGAGCAAAGGCAGCCAGGATTTCACGCCTTGCACACGCCCACCGCCATTGCTCGGGCGCGCTTCAATCCCTTCCAGCACAGGGGCCAGCAGCTTCAAGATGCGCGGGTCAAGCACTGCATGCACGCGCACGCCGCGCGCACGCAGCATAGGCAGAAAACGCGCGAATTGGATGGTATCGCCAAGCCCCTGTTCACCCATCACCAAAACTGATTCCGGCAGCGCACCGCCACGCCACATGGGCATGGGTTCGGGACCATTGGGGCCAGGGCGCGTGACCTTGGTGAAGACCTCCGGCATCAAATCGAAGCGGACTTCGTAAGCGTCCCAGGCTTCCTGCCAAAGCCCGGCACCAAATAGCGCGCGCGCGAGCGCTGCCTTTACCTGCAAATTTTCGGGGCGGAGCTGCGACAAGGCGCGCAAGGCCGCCGCCGCTTCCATGCAGCGCCCGGCATCGCGCGCATCCTCAAGCAAGGCAAGGATCGGGCCGATGTCGAGGGCTTCCGCCATGGCCTAGGTTCTAGCGCCGGCCTGAGGCGAAGCGCACAGCCTCTTCCGCCGCGCGAAAAAGTGCGCGGGCCTTTTGGCGCGTTTCTTCATATTCTGCCTTGGGGTCACTATCGGCCACCACACCGGCGCCGGCCTGCACATACATCACGCCGTCTTTTACCAGCGCAGTACGCAGCGCGATGCAGGTATCCATGCCGCCATCAGCGCCGAAATAGCCGACGCCACCCGCGTAAAGACCACGCCGCGATGGTTCCAGTTCCTCGATAATCTCCATCGCGCGAATTTTGGGCGCGCCCGTCAGCGTGCCGGCGGGGAAGCCCGCGCAATAGGCATCCAGCGCATCCAGCCCCGCGCGCAAACGGCCCTGCACTTCGGAACCGATATGCATCACCTGCGAATAGCGTTCCACCTGGAATTGCGCGGTAACCTTCACCGAACCGATTTCCGAAACGCGCCCAACATCATTCCGGCCAAGATCAAGCAGCATGAGGTGTTCGGCGCGTTCCTTCGGATCGGCCAGCAATTCAACTTCAAGCGCGCGATCTTCTTCGGGCGTCGCGCCGCGCCGGCGCGTGCCGGCCAGCGGGCGCACGGTGACAACACCATCGCGGGCGCGGACCAGAATCTCAGGGCTCGCGCCCACCGCGGCAAAGCCGCCGAAATCACAGAAAAACAGGAAGGGTGCCGGGTTGATGCGGCGCAGGGCGCGGTAAAGTGCGAAAGGCGGCAAGGCGAAGGGCGCGGAAAAGCGTTGCGATGGAACGATCTGAAAGCAATCCCCGGCGCGGATGTAATCCTTCGCGCGTTCCACTGCCGCGATGTAGCTGGCTTCGGTGAAATTGCTGTCAGGCTGTGGCAAAGCAGGCAAGTCAGCAGGCGGCGCCGGGCGTGGCACCGGGCGATCAAGCGCGGCCTCCGCCTCATCCAACCTGGTATTCGCCGCTTCCCAGGCGGTTTGCGGATCAGCACCTGGCCAGACCGGCGCGCAGAGCAGAAGTGTGTCGCGCACATGATCAAACACGGCCATCAGGGTTGGGCGCGTCATCACCGCATCGGGAATGCCAAGCACATCCGGCTTGGTGGAGGGGAGTTTTTCGATCAGCCGCACCAGATCATAGCCCAGATAACCGAAAAGCCCCGCTGCAATCGGCGGCAAATTCGCCGGCACCACCATGCGGCATTCATTGATAATGGCGCGCAGGCTATCCAAGGCGGGTGCCGATTCCGGCACGAAGCCATGCGGCGCGGAAAGCGCGTGGCGATTGAGCTCCGCCTTGCCATTACGGCAACGCCAAATCAGGTCCGGCGCCATGCCAATGGCGGAATAGCGCCCGCGCGCGGCGCCACCCTCAATACTTTCCAGCAAAAACGCATTGGCCTGCGCGCCGCCTGTCAGCTTCAGGAAGGCGCCAACCGGCGTATCGAGATCAGCGACGCGTTCGCGGACCAGGATCTGCCCCCGCCCCGCTTCCAAAGCCGCACGAAACGCTGCGAAACCGCCGCCGTTCATCGGCCTGTCACCTGTTCCAGCACGCGTTCATTGATGCGCACATTGGCCCGCACACGCAATGCTGCCTGGAATTGCTGTTCCAGATCATCACCCACAGCCTGTTCGATTTCCACGCGCACACGGCCCATGCCAAGCGGATCAGAGGCAGGATCAATCCGCAGGATTTCCGCGACCGAGGCCACGGCAAAACCACCGCGGATTTCCGCCATGGTCGCTTCCCCGCGCTTGGCTTCAAACAAGGGCGGCAGCAATTCCGCTGGCACAGGGCTGCCCTGCGCCGGATCACGCCCGAAGGGTGCCGTGCGAGTGCTAACCAGGCCCAATTCCTGCGCCGCTTCCAACAATGTCTTGCCGCCGCGCTGCGCGGCCAAAAGCCCAGCCGCGCGGGTTTCGGTGAAGCGCCGGCGCGCATCGGCTATCACGGCACGGCGCACATCCTGTTCAACTTCGGCAAAGGGGCGCAGCTGAGATGGCGTAATGCCGGCCACTTCAATCGCTGCAAAAGCCTCACCGAATTCCTGCAAGCGCGGCGCAGCCCCCTGATCCTGCGTGAAAATCGCACGCAGCACGGCATTACGCTGATCCGCCGGCAGCGGCAGCGCCACGGCTTCATTGGCGGGGCTGCGCCCGCCCGGATCCAGCGTTGCATTCACCAGCGCCAGGCCAAAACGTGGCGCGGCTTCGGCCAATGTCATGCCACCCGCCAGCGCATCTTCCACCTTATTGCCACGCTCATACGCAAGATCGAGCGCACGATCCTTCGCGACATCGCGCCGCAATTGATCACGCAACTGATCCAGCGTGAAAATCTGCGCGGGTTCCACCGCTTCAATGCCAATCACATGCCAACCGAAGGGGCTTTGCACCGGGTCTGTCACGCTTTGCGGCATTGCTGCGAAAGCGGCATCTGCAAGCGCAGGAATGGGCAGGCTTGCCTTGTCACCCATCGGCAGCGCCATGGCCTGACCGCCCGCGGCAGTCGCAGCAGCTTCAACCGTTTCCCAATCAGCGCCCGCTTGCCAAAGCTGCGAGATTTCCCGCGCGCGGGCTTCATCGGCCAGCACCACCTGGCGGATTTGCCGACGCTCTGGCCTGTCATACTGACCATGCCGCGCATCAAAGGCTTGTTTGATATCGTCTTCCGAAACCGCAACCTCATTCGCCAAGGTTTCCGCCGACAGCACCGCGATGCTGATTTGCCGAAACTCCGGCGTGGAAAAACGCTGCGGGTTGTTTTCCAGAAAGCGCTGCAATTGCGCTTCCGTCGGCGCTTCCGGTTCCGGCGCGGCGGAGAAGGGCAGCAGCACCACATCAGCGATGCGCCGTTCCGTCTGCCAAACCAACTGCGGCGCCGTCATGGCATCGGGCGCGGCGGCACCGGAACGCACGGCGCCCAGCAATTGCTGGCGCAGCAGATCGCCTTTGATCAAGGACAGGAATTGCGCTTCGGATAATTCATTGCTGCGCAGTACTTGTGTCAAAATCTCACGCGAAAAACGCCCATCCGCGCCGCGCAGGCCGGGGATGGCAAAGACCGTGTCGCGCACCACTTCCTCAGGCGCCACCACGCCTATGCGCTGCGCCTCAGCCATCATGGCGCGTTCGCCGATCAGGTTTTCCAAAGCGCCGGCAGCAACCGCACGGCGGATCGCCTCATTCGGTTCAAAGCGATTGCCCAGCTGGCGCGCGATTCGCGACATTTCCCGCCGCGCGGCCATCTGCGCTTCTTCCGCTTCAATGGACATGCCGCCCACTGTCGCCACCGCGGTATCGCGGCCAATCTTGCGCACAACATCCTCAATCCCCCAGACGGCGAAGGACAGGACGAGCAGAATGAATAGCGCCTTGGCGACCCAGGTAGAGGCCAGGCGACGCATGAAGGTGATCATGGAAAAGGTGATTACCGCCACGCGGCGCGGCGCGAAAGGCCCGATGCTTGCCAAGCCCCCGGGTGGCGGCTAGCCAATCACGCAAGAATGACCCCCCGAAGCCCAGGAGGAACCCCAGCATGACCCCCGGTGTGCGCCCGCTGATCGCCGGCAATTGGAAAATGCATGGGCTGGCCGCCGAGGCCCAGGCTTTGGCCCGGGCGGTTGCCGCCGGCGCCGCTGGGCTGAAGGCGGAAGTGCTGATCTGCCCCCCCGCCACGCTGATTGCCCCCTTGGCCCAGGCTTGCGCCGGGGTGGTGGCGCTTGGCGGGCAGGATTGCCATGAGGCCGCCAAGGGCGCCCATACCGGGGATATCGCCGCCGCCATGCTGAAGGATGCCGGCGCCAGCTACGTTATTCTGGGCCATTCCGAACGCCGCATGGCGTATCGGGAAACCAGCCACCGTATCCGCGCCAAGGCCGAAGCGGCTTTGGCCGCCGGCCTGATCCCGGTGGTTTGCGTGGGCGAGCCTGAGGATGACCGGCTGTTGGGCCGGGCCGAGGAAGTGGTGGCCGAACAAATGGCGGAAAGCCTGCCCGCGGGCTTTGGCGCCGCCGGCGGCGTGGTGGCTTATGAACCCGTCTGGGCCATTGGCACCGGCCGCACCCCGACGGAGGCCGATATTTCAGCCATGCATACCATGATGCGCGCCAAGCTGACCGAGGCCTTCCCGGCTGAAGGCGCGGGGCTCCGCTTGCTTTATGGCGGTTCGGTCAAGCCCGGCAATGCGGCGGCGATCCTCGCGATCCCGCATGTGGATGGGGCGCTGGTGGGCGGGGCAAGCTTGGTCGCCGAGGATTTCCTGGCGATCGCCCGCGCCGCCGGCTAAGCCCCACTTCCCGCCTTGTCGCGGCGCCGCGCCGCGCCTAACTTCGGGTTTCTCAATTCCAGGAGGATGCCATCATGTTCAAGGGTTCCATGGTTGCGCTGATTACGCCCATGCGCGCGGATGGGTCCGTGGACGAAAAAGCCTTCGTGGAATTGGTGCAGTGGCAGATCTCGGAAGGCACGGAAGGGCTGATCCCCGTTGGTACCACCGGCGAAAGCCCCACGCTTTCGCATGATGAACACAAGCGCGTGGTGGAGCTTTGCGTGGAAGCCGCCGCCGGCCGCGTACCCGTGATTGCCGGCACCGGCAGCAATAGCACGTCCGAGGCGATTGATTTCACCCGCCACGCCAAGAAGGCCGGCGCCGATGGCTGCCTTGTGGTCACGCCCTATTACAATAAGCCCACTCAGGAAGGCCTGTTTCTCCATTTCAAGGCGATTGCCGATGCGGTGGATTTGCCGATGGTGGTGTACAATATCCCTGGCCGCAGCGTGATTGACATGAGTGTCGAGACCATGGCGCGGCTGGCGAAGCACCCGAATATTGTCGGCGTGAAGGATGCGACCGCCAATCTGGTGCGCCCGCTTCACACACGCCGCGCCTGCGGGCCGGATTTCGCGCAGCTTTCCGGTGAGGATCATACCGCCATTTCCTTCCTGGCCGCGGGCGGGCATGGCTGCATCAGCGTCACCGCCAATGTCGCACCCCGGCTTTGCGCGGAAATGCACAAGGCCTGGCGCCTGGGCCGCGTGGATGAGGCGATGGAAATTCAGGACCGCCTGGTGCCGCTGCATGATGCGCTGTTTTCCGAAACCTCTCCGGGCCCCGTGAAATATGCGGCGAGCCTACTGGCCAAAAGCAGCGATCATTGCCGCCTGCCGCTGGCGCCGTGCGGTGAGGCGACGCGCGCAAGGGTGCGTGAGGCGATGGTCTCGGCTGGTCTGTTGAACTGAAGGGATGCGCCCGCGCGGAGGGCGCTTGAGACATGGCTGAACCGCGCAAAAAGGGGATGATTTCCCACGGCATCGCCGCGCAGAACCGTAAGGCGCGCTTCGATTATAAGATCAATGAAACCATCGAAGCGGGGCTTGCGCTGGTGGGGCCTGAGGTGAAGTCCTTGCGCGCCGGGCGCGCCACGCTGACCGAAGCCTGGGCCGGGGAGCGCGATGGGGAGATGTGGCTATTCAACGCCCATATCCCAGAATGGCAGGCGGGTTCCTTCATGGCGCGGTTTGAACCTCGGCGCCCGCGCAAGTTGCTATTGCATCGGAAGCAGGCGCGCGAATTGATTGGCGCGATTACACGCGACGGGGCGACGCTTGTGCCGCTGGATATTCATTTCAATGAACGCGGGCGGGCGAAGGTGTTGCTTGGGCTGGCTGAGGGGAAGAAAAAGCATGACAAGCGGGCCGCGATTGCGGCGCGGGATTGGCAGCGGGATAAGGCGCGGTTGATGCGGGATAAGGGGTAGGGGGGTGGTTTAGCTGTTTGGCGCTGGGCATGCGTTTCGCAATCGAGCAGAAAGGCAGGAGTTACAAAAAACAAAGTGACCCGTGGGCCGCTTCAAATATACTTGCTGACAGACGCATATCGTAAGTGTACCACAGGTGTAAAATTAAACCCTTTAATGAAGCAATCACCGTGCAATTACATCGTAGACCTCGTTATCTCTACCAATGCAAACGCCTACCCCTCTTGTACCGGCATATCTGATTTCGCAGCGCAAGACATCACCGTCTGAACACTGCAAAAAGCCAGCAGCCGTACCGCCGAGTCCTACAGTGGTTGCAGTACCGCTGACTGAGGCTGCCCCGCGTGGCCCTACGCCATAAGCGTTAATTAGGGTCATACTTCCTCCAGCCGGTACCGTAGTGTACTCGCCTCTGCACGTTTTCGAACCAATGTTCGCCTGCAATGTTTGACTAAAGCCTTCAGCGGTTCCCCGACCTACCGTGCCCGTCGAGCGACTAATATAAGTCACACTAGACGAACAACCTGCGAGAAGGAGGTTCAAACACACCAAGGCCAAATACTTAATCATGAACCGATCCCTTCCGCCAATCTTGTGAAACTTATACTGTCAAAACCAGCATAGTCTTTGGACTTTGTCACGCCAAAACGAAAGCTTTCACCTGTAAAAATACGAAAACACCCTAACATTGCCTGTATAAGTAGCAGGCCTCAGGCAGCTTTGTTACTGGGACGATATTTTAAGCCGCGCGGTCTTCGCGTTCGAGATAGCGACGCAGTACATCACTGACGACAGTATTGAGGTTAACTTCTCGGCCTCTCGGTTAAAGCATGCTGCGGCGATGCAGGTCGTGTCCGGGGCGCACATTGGATCTGCCCTTCAGCGGCACATCGGGCTTGCGGCCTTCGGCCTCGCACAGTTCAAGATAATCATCGACAGCTTCCTGGAAGGCGGCCTTGATCCCCTCGGCGTCCTTGCCTTCATAGGTCACCAGATCACGGATGAATTCAAGGCGGCCATACAGCACCCCATCCTCAGCGCTGAATTTGACCGACCCTAGACACCCTTTGTGTTCCAGCATCGTGCTCATATCGTACCCTCTACGGTCAGCCCCCTCAGCATATCATCAATCACGTACATCTTCACAACATTGCAGAGGTGCGGCTTAAGCGACGCTATGGTACGCGAAATATCATGGACAAAGCGCCGCCGGGAATCACGAAAATGGCTCTGCGCCAAAGCTAGGCGCCCGCACCAGCGGTTACTTCATTTTTGTGCGTGGGCTTCAGAATTGATCAAAGCCTATATGCCCAAGTCAGTGCCAAACATTTTTTTGTTCGGCGACAGTTTGCTGGCTCGTTTCAACATCTACCCAAGACGCGTCCAATAAAAAGCCTCCCCCCATCAAAGGGGCCATAGCCACTTATGGTTTTCGTGTGGAAAGCGCGCAATGTTTTTGCGTCAACAACCCAAGTCTCAACTGTAACCGCGTCACCGTTGGCACCAATACAAATTACTGACGTAGAGTTTAGTCGATTGCAGCTTATGCCTGGAAAAGGTTGACCCGTGCTCGTCCTGAGGGAAGCCGAATTTTCATGCACGGTCATCTGAAAAATCTGCCCCGTAAATCCGTCAGTTTCGATATCGAAGGACGAGCTTGACCTTGCTGCGTGCCCAGCAAACTCCCCAACGCGCCAACAGGCAGCGTCGGCCGTCCAAGAAAGACTAACAGCGAAAAGACTAATACCGAAGAGGGTAAACCATCGTGAGCCAGCAAAGCTTCGGGCTAAAATAGCCAGCGTCTTCATGGAAGGTTATCTCCTAAAAACATCGAAAGTTAATTTGTGTACAGGCACGCAAGAAATATCAAGAAAATTCTGAAAAATTCAAAATACCCACTACTAGGCTCGAATCATGTGGCGTTTTTTACCTCGTGTCCTCGCGTCTCGCCCCCGCAAGCCTTGAGGCAAGCCGAAAACCGGGACAAAGCGGGACTTTCCCAGACAATCATCTTGAAGGCTCGATCGGGAAAAAACCTACCCCTTCACCTGCGCCGCCGAACTGATCGCCCCCGCCTCCCGCAATGCCGCGCGTTCTTCCTCGGAAAACCCAAAAATCCCGCCCAGCACTTCTTCCTCATGCTGGTTCAGAAACGGGCTCGGCTTCAGCGCGGGTGCCGGCGCGCCGGTGAAGCGCAGTGGTGAGGATGGCAGGCACACGCGCCCCACTTCCGGATGTTCCACCCAATGCAGCATGCCGCGTTCATGCATGCCGGCATCATTGATCACCTCATCTAAATCGCGCACGGGGGCGGCGGGCACGCCGAATTTGCGTGTGGCGGCCACGGCAACTTCGCGCGTCATGCCGGCAAGCCAGGCGGTCACCATGGCATCAACCTCGGCCATGTTTTGCACGCGCGCGGGGTTGGTCGCGAAGCGCGGATCGCCCATCAAATCCTCTCGGCCCATCGCGCGCAGCAGGCGGTTCCAATGGTCTTCCTTGACCACAATGATCGCCAGATACCCATCACTGGTCGGATAGACATTGTATGGCGCCATCGCCAAACCCGCATGGGAATTGCCCGTGCGCGGCGGAATCTTGCCACGCAGCCCGCCGAAATGCATGCCAAGCGCGGAAGCCAAACAGGGATAAACCGTGTCCTGCATGGCAATTTCAACAAAGCGCCCGCGCCCGGTGCGTTCGCGGTCAAACAGCGCCGTGATGGCGGCCGCGTAAAGATGCGTGCCCCCCAGGAAATCCACCACCGCCGGGCCGGATTTCACGGGCGGGCCATCCGGGAAACCCGTGGTGTGCATAATGCCGGATGCCGCCTGCACGGTCAGGTCCATCGCCAACTTGTCGCGATCCGGCCCGGAACGCCCATAGCCCGAAGCCGCCGCATAGATCAGGCGCGGGTTGCGGGCCAGCAGCACTTCCTGGCCCAGGCCAAGCTTATCCATGGCACCGGGCGCGAAATTCTCAATCAGAATATCGGCGCGATCCACCATGGAAAGGAACAGCTCGCGCCCCGCTTCATTCTTGAAGTCTATCGAAATGCCAAGCTTGTTGGAATTCAGCATGGCCTGCGGCACGGACCCGCCGGAGACCATGGTACGGCGGCGCAATGATTCACCGCCCGGCGGTTCAATCTTGATGACGGTGGCGCCCGCCATCGCCATCAGGAAGGAACAATAAGGCGCCTGGTAAATCTGCCCGAGATCGAGAACGAGAATCCCATCCAGCGGGCGATGCGGCTCCGCCATCCCGGATCAGACCTTGGAACCCAGGATGCGCCGGCCGATGGCGCTGCGATGCACCTCTGACGGGCCTTCATAAACGCGCATCAGGCGGACCTGCTGATGCATCAATTGCAGGGGCAATTCCTTGGTCACGCCCATGGCGCCGAAGGTCTGCATGGCCTGGTCCAGGATATCCTGCGCCATTTCCGTGCCTTCCACCTTCAGCATGGATGCTTCCATCCGCACATCGGCGCCGGCATCAAGCTTCGCCGCCAAATCAGCGACCATCAGCTTGCAGGCATGCATGCGCGTGGCGGCTTCCGCGACCCACCATTGAATGGCCTGGCGGTCCGCAAGGCGCACGCCGAAGGTCACACGGTTGCGTGCCTGATCAGCCATCATATCCAAAGCGCGGCGCGTCATGCCCACGCAACGCGCGCCCATTTGCAGGCGGCGCACATTCAAGCGCAACTGCATCGGCGCATAACCGCGGCCCAATTCGCCGAGCACTTGGGATTCCGGCACGCGGCAATCCTCAAACACCAATTCATAGGTCTTGCGCCCGCCAATCATGGAAATTTCGCGTTCAATAATGAAGCCGGGCGTGCCCTTTTCCACGATGAAGGCGGTGACACCTTCCTGGCGCTTCCCTTCACCGGTGCGCGCCATCAGGATGATGAAATCCGCGCGCGGCACATTGCTGACCCAAATCTTGCGGCCATTGATGACCCAATCATTGCCATCCCTCACCGCGCGGGTCGTCATGCCGGCGGGGTCACCGCCCGCGCCGGGTTCGGAAATCGCCATGGCGGAACGCGCCGTGCCGGCGGCATAGGGTGCCAGATAACGCTCCCGCTGCATGGAATTGGCGACCGAGAGCATCATGTGCAGATTGGGGCTATCGGGCGGAATAACGAAGGGGACGCAGGCGCGGCCTAATTCTTCCTCGGCTGCCGCAAGGGCGCTGAGTGATAGGTTGGCGCCGCCGAATTCCTCAGGCACATCAAGGCCCCAAAGGCCCAATTCCTTGCAGCGCGCGAGCAAGCGCGTTTCTTCTTCTTCCGAAAGCTTAAAGCCCTTGCCTTCGGCTTCGCGCTTCAGAATCGCGGGCTCCAGCGGGATAAGTTCCTTATCCACGAAGCGCGCGACAAGATCCTGCAGCATGCGCGTTTCTTCGGTGGGGGCGAATGGCAAGGGGTTATGGTCCATGGAGGCTTATCCTTCTTTATGGCTGCAAAGCATCACCCATGGGCCGGGGCGTCAAGATGGCGTGCCCCCTGCCCCGCCCCGGACGGGTTTCAGAAGGAAACCGCAAGCCCCACTGAGGCGCCGGAGACATTCTGGCCGAACAGATACCGCGCCACGATCCGGATGGATTGCATATTGAAATCCCAAATCCCCAATTCATAGCGCCCGACATTCATCTCAATCCCGCCGCCCACCTTGGTCAGGTGGTCAAAACCAAGCGCCACTTGGTCCCCGAAAAAGCGTGAATGGGAAAAATCCACCACCCAACGGAGCGGGCGGCCAAACATCTCCGCTTCCATGGGCCAGCGCACGCGGCCCCAGACATTGAAGGTTTTCGCCTCAGATTCGCCGCGCACCAGGGACGACGTATCACCGAAGGTGGAAAGCCTTATGTCCGTGTATCGCAGTTCCAGATCAACTTCGTAGCCAGGGCGGGGGATGTTCAGATCAAGCATCAGGGACCCGCCCAGGCCATAGGCATTCATGCGCCCACGATCGAGAAAGGCCAATTCCCGATCAAGCTTCCATTCCAGAAGGCGCCCGATCAGCGATACATCGCTTTCCACATGCCCAAGCGCGCCATTCAGGATGGGGCGAAAGACCAATCCTTCAATGATCGGGAAATCCCAGCCAACGCCAATGGTGCCGGAAACATTATTCCAACGGGTTGGCAGCTTTGTGTCTTCCGCCCCAGCCGAAAAAATAAAGCGCGGATCATAGCGCGAATAACCAAGAAAACCTTCCAGATAGAGCGGAAAATCTGGATCCACGGTGAAGCCCAGGCCGAATTGCGTGGTTTGCAATTCGGTCTCACTCTGCGTCCCGCGGCTGATGCTGAGCGATGATGCGGTGACATCCGGCACCACATTATAGCCAAGCAGGCCAAGCACGCCATTCGCGGTTTGCTGCAATGAATAGCCGGGGATGCCGGTCTTAACACGGCCGGCATTCTGCGCGCCCGCCGGCAAGGATGCCAGCGCGCATAGCAGCAACAGCAATAAGCGCGTGAGGAAAACCATAAGGGGGTTATTAGCCCCTCATCCCCCGGGCAGCCAAATGCCCCGCCCGGCGAAGAAGCGCGCGAAATCCGCCAACGCCACGCGCGCATCCACCTGCGAAGCCGCATCATGGCCCGAAGGGTTGTGCAGCCGAAGCGCGCCGTCCTCCGCGCCAAAGACCAGCACCAAATGCCCGCCCTTGCCGGGGGCGGGCTCTGCCGGGCGACGAATGGCAGGATGGACCGAGGCAATGAAAAGCCCGCCATCGGCCAGCAAGGGCGGGATATCCTCTGCCGCGCGGTCCAGAATGACCTCAGCGTGAAGGCCATGGGCTTCGCCAAGCCAGGTGATGGCAGGGGCGTAAATCAGGCCGCGAATGAAGCCATCCGTCTGCTCCACATAAGCGCCATAGCCGGTGAGCGCCCGCGCCAAGTCCCGCGCGCGGGGTGGCGTGATGCCGCGCGCGGCAAGCGCCATGCGCAGACACGCAACCCCGCAAAGATGTTCCGCCCAGCGCGCATAGTCTTCTGGGCTTTCGGCGCCGGAGGCAGCCCAGGCGGGATCATCCTCTGCCCGGTATGCGCCCGAGATGATGGCGCCAATCAGTGCTGGGCTTTCCCATTGGCCGAAATAGGGCGGGGCTTCAGCAACGGGCATGACAGGGTGGTTACCGAAGCGCCGGCGGGGGCGGTAAATCCGGCCCTTCACTGAGGCGCCGCAGCACCATCTCAAAGCTGGTTGCGGTTTCAACCGGTTCTACCGTGCCTGAAATCGGCGCGGCACTTGAGGGGTCAGGCGCGGCGGCAAGCGGGATATGCCCAGCCCCGGCCAATAGGCCAGAGGTCGGATCAAGTCCGACCCAACCGGCGCCCGGCAGATAGACCTCCGCCCAGGCATGCAATTCCGCGTCATCGCGCCCGAGCATGACAGGTTCGATCAAATAGCCAGAAACGAACCGCGCACCAAAGCCAAGCCGGCGCAGGATTTGCACGAGTAACCACGCGGAATCGCGGCAGGAACCGCGCCCTTCACGGAGCACCTGTTCGCACTCCCAGACGCCGGGTTCTGGGCGTTGCACATAGGCGATACGCTGATGCAGCAGGGCGGTCAGCTTGACCAGAAATTCAACCGTGCCCTGTGGTGTGTGCGGTATTTCGCCCAAAAAAGCGTCGAGCAAAGGGCCCAGCGGATCAAGCCGGCGATAGGGCAAAAGCTGCTCGGCAAGCCAAGGTTCGGGCGTGAAGGGCCAATTGGTGGCTTCGGGTGCCACGAAGAAATCAAAGGGGTTGATGACGGAAATTTCGGCCACCATTTCAACCTTGACGCTGAATTCCGTGATCGGCTCTGTCATCAGCACACGCGCCATGAAATTCCCAAGCGGGTCTTGCTGCCAATGCAGCCAATGCGCTGCAGGTTCGATGCTGAGCGCGTAGGACAGGATCGGCGTGCTGCATTGCGGCGCCGGGCGCAGGCGAATGAGCTGCGGGCCAAGCCCCACCGCGCGCGCATAGCGATAGGTGCTGCGATGGGTCAGGGCGAATCGAATGGACATAGACTGAAAGATTAGACCAGCTTGGCCATGTGAGGCGATTGACCATCAACGCCATATCGCCCGATGCTTGTGGCCGAAGCCCCAGGGAGGGAAGCGGCCATGACCGATCTCACGATACGCGAGGTGAAAACCACGCTATTGCAAATGCCGTGGGCGGATGACCCCTGGCTTGCGGGCCATGCGCTGGGGCCGATGCGTGATCTGGTGGTGGTGGAAATCACCACCCAATCGGGCATCACCGGCATGGGGTATCTGCATTTGCTGAACCTGCCGCTGCAACGCACCATTGGTGCTTGCATCGCGGAAGGCATGGCACCGCGCATCATCGGGCGCGATGCCTCGGCCATTGAAGCGATCTGGCGTGATTTGTGGCGCACGACACTGACAGGCGGGCGCGGTGGTGTCGCAATGATGGCGCAATCGGCCATTGATATCGCGCTTTGGGATATTCTGGGCAAGGCGGCGGGGCTACCCTTGCATCGGCTTTGGGGGCATTTCCGCTCCGAGATTCCGATTTATGGCAGCGGCTGTTTTCGCGGCGCGCGCGGCGATGGCATGATTGCGAAAGCCAAGCATTACATTGAACAAGGCTATACTGCCATCAAGATGCAGGTCGCGCATATTGGTGATCTCAACACTGATCTTGCCAATGTGCGGCGCATGCGCGAAGCGGTTGGCCCCAATATTGATATCATGATTGATGTGAATATGGGCTGGACTGCGGATATCGCCATCACCATGGGCCGCAAGTTTGAAGAATATGATATCTATTGGCTGGAAGAACCCGTACTTGCGGATGATTACGCGGGGTATCTGCGCTGTGCGGAGGCGCTTGATATGCGCGTAGTGGGTGGAGAGACGCATTTTGGCCGCGCTGATCTGAAGCCCTTCCTGGAAAATCCGCGCCTGCCTATTTTGCAGCCTGATCCTATGCGCGGTGGCATGACGGAACTGCGCAAAATCGCGACGGTCGCCGATACCTGGGGCATCACCATCGCGCCGCATCTTTTCCCGGAATTGAATGTGCATCTGCTGGCAAGCATTCCGAATGGCATTTGGGCGGAACAGATGGGGCTTTTGGATGATGCCTTCATCCGCCTGCCCAAGATCGCCAATGGCATGATTACGGCCCCAGAGGCGCCAGGCCATGGCTTGGAATTCAAGCCAGAAGTGCTGAAGGATTTTGCGCTTAGGTAAGGCAGGCGGGCTGCACGCGAGGGCAAAATCTGGTAACGAAGCCTGATGCTTCAGAATCCTCTTTCGCGCCGCGCCCTGATGGCGGCGGCCCCGCTGCTTGCCGCCCCCGCCCTGGCGCAGGCGCCCTTTCCCAATCGTCCTATCCGTCTGGTGGTCGGTTTCACGCCAGGGGGGGCGACTGATATCTCGGCCCGCGCCTTCGCGCCCAAAATGTCGGAAGTGCTGGGCCAGCCGGTGATTGTGGAAAACCGCCCTGGCGCGGGCAGCAACCTTGCGACCGAAATCGTCGCCCGTAGCCCGGCTGATGGTTATACGATCCTGTTGGCAACGCTGGGCGCCCTGGTGATCAGCCCCATGGTGATGCGCCTGCCGATAGACCCGGCGCGAGATTTGGTGCCGGTTTCCATCGCCGTTGACCTGTTCAATATCCTGACTGTACCGGCGGAACGCCCCTGGCGCACCGCCGCTGATATCATTGCCGCCGCCAAGGCCCGGCCCGGCGAACTCTCCTGGGGGCATAGCGGCATTGGCAGCGCGCCCCAATTGGCGGGCTTGCTTTTTGCCAAAATGGCCGGGATTGAGACGATTGAGGTTTCCTACCGCGGTGGCGGGCTGGTTGCGACGGATTTGATTTCGGGCCGGTTGGATTATGGCTTCCCGACCTCCCCTTCTGTCATGACGCATATCGAAAGCGGCAAGCTACGCGGCCTTGCGGTGCCAACGCTACAACGTTCGCGTCTGCTGCCCAATATTCCGACGGTCGCGGAAACCGGCCTACCTGGCTTCAATGTGCCATCCTGGTATGCGGTGGTGGCGCCACGCGGCACGCCAGAGCCAGCCGTGCAACGCTTGGCTCATGCCATGCGTATTGCGCTGGAAGACAAGGATGTAATCGGCATCCTGAACCGCAATGGGCTTGAAGCCATGCCCTCAACGCCGGCAGAATTCGGCGCTGCTTGGGCGGCGGAGCGCACCAAATGGGAACCGATCATTCGCGAAAGCGGCATCAAGATCGAATAGCGGCGTCAGGCTTAATTGGCGTATAAGGGGGCAGAAAGGAAACTTTGCCCGTGAACGCCATGCCCCCCGATCCCGCTGAGGCCCTGGAACAAGCGGCACGTGCCGCGCGTGCTGCATCAGGCGCGCTTTCGGTTGCGCCAAGCGCGGTGAAGAATCAGGCGCTGCTTTTGGCGGCCGCTGCGCTGCGCGAACACGAAGCCCAGATTATCGCCGCCAATGCTGAAGATTTGGCGGCCGCACCTGGGCTTTCGCCCGCCTTTCGTGACCGGCTGCTGCTGAATGCTGCGCGCATTGAAGCCATGGCAAAGGGCTTGGAAGAAGTGGCCGCGCTGCCAGACCCGGTGGGCCGGATTTTGGCGGAATGGAAGCGCCCCAATGGGCTGCGCCTGCAACGCGTGGCGCAGCCGCTTGGCGTGATCGGCATGATTTTCGAAAGCCGACCCAATGTCACGGCGGATGCGGCTGCGCTTTGCCTCAAATCCGGCAATGCGGTGATCCTGCGCGGCGGGTCGGAAAGCTTGCGCAGCGCCACCGCCATCCACGCCTGCATGGCGCAAGGGCTGAAGCTCGCGGGGCTGCCGGCAGCGGCGGTGCAAGTGGCCCCCAGCGCTGACCGCGCCTTTGTCGGCGCCATGCTGCGCGCTTCTGGCTTGATTGACCTGATCGTGCCGCGCGGCGGCAAGGGGCTGGTGACGCGCGTGCTGGAAGAAGCGCGCGTGCCCGTGCTGGCCCATGCGGAAGGGCTTTGCCACACTTATATCCATGCCGGCGCGGACCACGCCATGGCGCGCACCATTCTTGCCAATGCCAAAATGCGCCGCACCGGCGTTTGTGGTGCCACTGAAACCCTGTTGATTGATGCCGCCATCGCGCCCGCGCTGTTGCCCGCGCTGATTGCAGATTTGCGTGCCCTTGGCTGCGATTTCCGTGCCGATGAGGAAGCCCGCGCTTTTGTGCCGGGCCTTACCGCCGCCACCGATGAGGATTACGGCACCGAATGGCTTGATGCGATCCTGTCGGTGAAAGTCGTTTCCGGTATCGGCGAAGCCCTTGCCCATATTCACCGCTTTGGCAGCGAACATACGGAAGCAATTATCACCGAAGATGCCGCAGCTGCGCAGCAATTCCTGGATGGCATTGCTTCCGCTGTCGGGCTTTGGAATGCGTCCACGCAATTCTGCGATGGCGGCGAATTCGGCTTTGGCGCAGAGATTGGCATTGCAACCGGGCGGCTGCATGCGCGGGGTCCGGTTGGGCTCGAACAACTCTGCACCTATCGCTACAAGATATTCGGCACGGGGCAGATCAGGCCGTGATGGCGCAGCGGTTTTTCGCCGCGCTGCTGATGGGCTTGGGGCTGGCGCCTGCTGCGCGTGCTGCCTGCCCGGATGATGCGGCGATAGCGCGCTTTGCCGCTCAGATTCTGCAACGCCAATCACCCACGCCTTTCGCTGCGCTCTCACCCGCTGATGGGCGTTGTGTGCAGGACAAGCTGATAGCGATTTTCGCCCAACCTCGGAGTTTTCCGTTGGTCGCATTTTCCGAACCGTCAAGTGATTCCACTTGGCTTGAAAATGCTCCGGGCGATGTCGTTGGCTTCAAACTTGGCCTGACCAACCCAGCAATCCAGCAGCGCTTCGGCATTGACCGCCCCATCCGCGGTGCGATCTTCCAAGCCACCCTGCGCGCATCTTCGGGCGCTGAGATCGAAGCACGCTTCGGCGCGGTGCCGGTGCTGGAAGCGGATATGCTGGTGCGGATTGGGATGGGCGGGGTTGAGACTGCGCTCAATGATCACGCCGCGCTGATCCGCCATATTGATCAGGTGATCCCCTTCATTGAATTGCCTGATCTTGTTTATGCGCCAGATCATCGCCCAAGCCTTGGTGATCTGCTCGCGGTCAATGTCGGCGCGCGGCTTGGCGTTGTGGGCAGGCCCATTACCGTGACGCCAAGCGCTGAATTCATAGCGGCCTTTGGGCAGATGAGCATTTCACTCCATCAGGATGGGCGGGAGGTTTCGCGCGCCCCCGGCGCGGCTATTCTGGGCCATCCCTTGAATGCGCTCGCCTGGATTGCGCGTGATTTGGCGCGAGAGGGGCGCCCGTTGCGTGAGGGGGATATGATCTCACTCGGGTCTTTTTCGCCGCCTCAGCCAGTGGTGGCGGGTCAGGTCTGGACCGCGCGTTATGAGGGCTTGGGTCAGTCGCAGGATGTGGTGGTGCGCTTCAGATAAGGCCGGCGCTTCGCTGAAGCGCAGCCCCCTGCTATGGTGAAAATCTAATCTATTGGCGATCAGGAAAGACCGGAAGCATGCCCGATACCGCCCCTCTCCATAGCGCTAGCAATCCGCTTTCCGTCGAACATTTTGATGTGCTGATCGTGGGTGCCGGCATTTCCGGCATTGGCGCGGCCTATCACCTGACCACCCAATGCCCGGATAAGCGCTTCGTTGTGCTGGAGAATGAGGAAAGCTTCGGCGGAACCTGGTGGACGCATAAATATCCCGGCATCCGTTCGGATAGTGACCTTCATACCTTCGGCTATCGGTTCAAGCCCTGGCGTAGCGCGCCTATAGCCACTGCCGAAGAAATCCTGCGCTATATGGGCGAAGTCATCGCCGAAAATGACCTAGCGCGGCATATCCGCTATCGTCACCAGATAACGCATGCAAACTGGGATAGTCAGACCAAACTTTGGACATTGGAAGTCTTGGACAAAACCAATGGCCTTCCCCGCCGTTTCACATGCAAATTTCTGTATATGTGCCAAGGCTATTACCGCCAACATCAGGGCTATATGCCTGAATGGCCAAATATGGCGGCCTATCAGGGCCGCTTGGTCCATTCCGAAGAATGGCCCGAAGGGCTGGAATATGCCGATAAGCGTGTTTTGGTCATTGGTTCAGGGGCCAGCGCGGCCACCATCATTCCGGCAATGGCAGCCAAAGCCGCGCATGTCGTGATGCTGCAGCGATCACCCACTTATTTCCGCGTGGGCCGTAACGCGATTGAGATCGCTGAGGAATTGCGCGCGCTTGGCATTTCCGAAGATTGGATACACGAAATCACGCGCCGCAAAATTCTCTTTGAGCAGGCTAAATTCGCAAAACTGACCTTCACGCAACCGGAACAGGTCAAGGAAGCGCTGCTGGATGGTATTCGCGGCATTGTCGGGCAGGATTACGATATAGCAACCCATTTCACCCCCAGATATCGCCCCTGGCGGCAACGCATGGCCTTTGTGCCGAATGGCGATCTGTTCCATGGCATCGCCAGCGGCAAGGCCAGCGTGGTGACGGATGAGATCGAGAGATTTTCTGAAAAAGGCGTTCTGACCAAATCCGGTCAGGAACTGGAAGCGGATATCATTGTCGCTGCCACCGGGTTCAACCTGAATGTGCTTGGTGACATCGCGTTCGAGATTGATGGCAAGCCGCTCGATTTTCATGAAACCGTGACCTATCGCGGCATGATGTTCACCGGCATTCCCAATATGGTTTGGGTCTTCGGCTATTTCCGCGCTTCATGGACTTTGCGCGCTGATTTGGTGGGGGATTTTGTCTGCAAATTGCTTAAGCATATGGATGCGCAAGGCAAGGATCAGGTGGAAGTGGCGCTGCGGGAAGAAGACCACAACATGCCCATCCTGCCCTGGATTGACCCGGAAAATTTCAATCCGGGCTATCTGATGCGCGGCATGCATCTGCTGCCGCAACGCGGCGACAAGCCCGAATGGATGCATAATCAGGATTATTGGGCCGAAAAAGATGAATTCCCGAAAATAGACCTGACGGACGCTGCTTTTGTCTACAAGTAACGGGCCGCCGCGGCATGGAAGGCCAATTCACCTTGGCGCCTGAGCGGTTTATGCTCCCCTCATGAACCCATCCCGTTTTGGCGATGGCCGCCGCCGCCGCATTGGCCTTTTGGGCGGGTCCTTCAACCCGGCCCATGCCGGGCATATCCATGTCGCGCGCCATGCCATGCGGGCGCTTGGGTTGGACCAGGTATGGCTGATGGTCTCGCCCGGTAATCCGCTGAAGCCCCGTACGGGCATGGCGCCATTGGCGGCGCGTTTGGCCAGTGCGCGGCTTTTGGCGGATGGGCGGCGCGTGATCGCGACCGATATCGAAAGGGTTCTGGGCACCCGTTTCACCGCGGATACGCTCACAAAACTGCGCCAACGCTTTCCCCGTGCTGCTTTCGTGTTTTTGATTGGCGCGGATAATCTGGTTCAGCTACCGCACTGGAAATCATGGCAACGCATGGCACGCTTGACCCCGCTTGCCGTCCTTCCCCGCCCGGGCTGGACGCGCCAGGCGCTGCGTGGTGCCGCGGCTTCCGTGCTGCGCCGCCAGCGCCGCCACCCCGGCGCGTTGCCTGCCAGGCCGAAGCGGGCTACGTGCCCTGCGAAATGGTGTTTCGTTTCCGCCCGGGAACACGCTGCGTCCGCCACCGCGATAAGGGCGGCAGCGCTGCACCCGTGACCTATCGAGAGAGGAGGCGGCCATAGCCCGCAAACCCACCCCGGCTGAAGAAAGCCCGAAGCGGCGCGCCGCCGCGCAGCCAAAGCCCGCCGCCGCTGCCAAAACCAAGGCGGCTGCCAAGCCCAAGGCCGAATCCGCTCCCAAGGCCGCCGCCGTTAAGGCCAAGGCAGCTACCAAGCCCAAGGTCGAAGCCACAACGAAGGCCGCCACCAAAGCCAAGGTGACTGCGAAGCCCAAGGCCTCCGCCAAGACCGGCAACGCGAAGCCTGCTGCAAAGCGTGCCGCCGCCAAAGCGCCCGACGCCAAGCCCGCGCCCAAGCGCGCCACCAGCAAGGCCGCGGCGCCCAAGCCTGCGGCGAAGGCTGCCAAAGCTGCGCCGAAAGCAAAGGTGCCATCCAAGGCCAATAGCGAAGCCAAGCCCGCGACCCCGCGCATCAGCCGCACGCGCAGCAAGCGCCGCGAAAAGCTTCCACCGGACCGGCTGGAAATACTTGTGGAAGCCGCGCGCAAAAGCCTGGAAGATGACAAGGCCGAAAACATTCTGGTTTTGGATGTCACGGGCCGCGCCGATTACACGGACCGGCTAATCATCGCGACCGGCCAGGTTGAGCGCCAATTGCAAGCCATGGCGTCCCATCTGGACGAAGCCCTCGGCAAGGCTGGCCTGCACCTAAGGCGGGATGCCATCCAGGCCTCACCTGATTGGGTGCTGATTGATGCGGGCGATCTGGTCATCCATCTGTTCCGCCCCGATGCGCGAGAGCTTTATCGCCTGGAACGCATGTGGGGCCCGGAAAGCCCAAGTGTGACGGAGAATTCAGACGCCGCGCGCGAGTAAGATTATCGCCATCGGGCGCATCAAGCCCGGGCCGGAAGCAGCGCTTTACGCCCATTACGCGGCGCGGCTGCGCCCGGCGCCGGAATTGGTGGAAATCCCCGAAGCACACGGCAGCGCGGCCGAAATCCGCCGCCGGGAAGGTGCCGCCATCCTGGCCGCCATCCCTGCCGGCGCTGCGCCCATCGCGCTCGATCTCGGGGGCGCGATGCCCGATACGGGAAGCTTGGCCGCGCTGCTGACCCGCTGGGATGAAGCCGGGCGCGCTGCCTGCTTCATGATTGGGGGGGCGGAAGGGCTTGATCCCGCTGTGCAGGCGCGGGCCGAATATCGGCTCTCGCTCGGCCCGCTCACCTGGCCGCATTTTTTGGTGCGCGGGATGCTGGCGGAACAGCTTTACCGCGTGCAGGCGATCCGCACGGGGCATCCCTATCATCGCACTTGGCGGCCAAATGCATGATCAAGTGAAAGCAAGAAGCGGATGGCGCTTGGCCCCGATTTGGCCGGAAATAGCGCCATGAACCAAAGCCCCGAGAAGCTTGATGATGCCCGCTTCGTCGCCGTGCTGGCGCGCGATGCCGCGCCGGATTGCGGCGCCTTCCTCTACGCCGTGACCAGCCAGGGGGTTTATTGCAGCCCTGGCTGCCCTTCTCCCCCGCCGCTGCGGCGCCATGTGCGGTTCTTCACCGATTGGGGCTCGGCTGAGGCAGCGGGCTTTCGCCCCTGCAAGCGCTGCGACCCGCGCGGTGATCGCGCCCGGCTGCAAGCGGAAGCCGTCCGTGCTGCCTGCGCCATGATTGAGGCTTCGGAGGGGATACCATCACTCGCGAACCTCGCCGCGCGCGCGGGCTATGCGCCGCATCACTTCCAGCGGATGTTTCGCGACATCACCGGCGTCACCCCGCGTTCCTATGCTGAAGGCGTGCGCGGGCGGCGCTTGGCCGCGGCTTTGGCCGAAGGGGCGCGCGTGGCCGAAGCCGTGGCGGGGGCAGGTTTTGGCAGCGAAAGCCGGGTTTATGAAAACAGCACCAAGCATCTTGGCATGACCCCCGGCGCCGCCCGGCGCGGCGGCGCGGGTGAGGAGATCAGGATCACCGAAGCCGAAAGCCCCTTCGGCCCCTTGCTGATTGGCGCGACCTCCGCGGGCATTTGCTTTCTTGGCTTTGGTGAGCCGGCGGAAGCGCTGCGCGGTGACCTTGCTGCGCGTTTTCCCGCCGCGCGCCTGGTGGCCGCGCCTGAGGCCCTGGCTGAGACACTGCGCCGGGTGATTGCCTTTATCGAGGAACCGCGCGCCGCGCTTGACCTGCCCTTGGATTTGCGCGGCACCATCTTCCAGCGCCGGGTATGGGCGGCGCTTCGCCATATTCCGCCAGGTGAAACGCGAAGCTACAGCGCGCTTGCTGCCGAGATGGGTGCGCCGCGCGCAACCCGCGCCGTGGCCCGGGCTTGCGCGCAAAACCCCGTATCCCTTGCCGTGCCGTGCCATCGCGTTGTCGGCAAGGATGGGGATATCACGGGATATCGCTGGGGCGTGACGCGGAAGCGGGATTTACTGCTGCGGGAGAGCCGTTGAGGTTTTTCTGCCGCGCCTTTTTGCCGCATCCTTCAACACGCGGCGGGTGGATTGGGCACGGTCGCGAAGCGCAGCAGACAGGCACCATAGCGGTCATTGAAGGCCGTGGTGCCGCCCGCGCCATGGCCGGTGACACCCTCGGGCCGGTCAATCAACAAAAATGCGGCGAAGCGTTCCCGCTGGCGCTGCAATGCCGCGGCGCGCCTTTCGGGTTCCGCCATAAAAGGATCATCCCGAAAATCCGCCATGGCCAGGCGTATCCGGCGCGCCTCTGCGGCTTCGGCGAAAAGCGCATCCAATTCCGCGATCTGGGCATGCAGGCGGTTATTTTCCTCACTCGGCCTGCCATGGGCGGCGGCGGCAATCGCGATGGCCACATCGGCAAGTCCAGGGCGGTTCAGCACCATCAGCGCGTTCCAGCCGCCGCGTGATTGCCCCGCCACAATGACCTGCCGATAGCCACGCTGGCGCAAGGCCACCAGATCATCGCGCAGCCAAGTTGCGGCGCGGCGCGCGCTATCGGCATTGGGTTCCCGGTCAAAACGCCAAATGTCAAAGCCCGCATTGTTGAAATGCCGGGTCCAGCTATGCGGCTGGCGGCCACGCATATCGGTCAACGCTTCCTTGCCATGGGCAAAGACCAGCACGCCGCGCGCTTCTGCCGGCCCCCACCAGATGAAGCGTTCATCCGGCAGAGTGGCGTGATTGGCGGAGGTGATGGCCATGCCCTCAGGCGGGGGGATCGGCGCCCATTCCCGCCCGGGCTTTACAATCGTAAGGTCCCTAAGCGCGATGGTGCAGGCGCCTAGCCTCGCACGCCTTTCGCAATTAGTCAGCGCGGTCTGTTCGACAAAGGCCGCATCACCCCCACCTGCCTGCCAGTTGAAAACGCCATTCGGGCCGAAGGCGAGTGCGCGCGGCGTATTCAGATTGAGAAAGCGCCGAACACTCGCATGGCTCGCTTCCGGCAGGTCCAGAATGGCTGGCGCTTCCAGAATGGGCATGATGGGCGCTTGCGCATGGCTGACCGGGGCCACGCCAAGCCCAATCAGCACCGCTGCCGGACCAACAAAGCCCCCAAAGCGCCGCATGGCTGTTCCTTGCTTACTGCGTCCGTTGTCCCGCAGCGCAACCGCCCGGGCAAGCCCCGCTTGCCCGGGCTACGGGCATGGGGGTGTAGAGCATGTTTGGACAAAACGAAGCCTTGCCCGCAGCGCAATATCGGCAGCCCATCATGGGCTACAGGAGCGCTGTTGGGTGATGGGGCCCCCGCTACTGCGGGGGAGAGAAGCATTTTTGATGGCTTAGCAAACGGCGTTGCCTTGGCATGACCATGACATTTCTTGTCAGAATTGATCGTCCTTGGCGGAGCGGGGGTAGTTCGCTCTGCGAAAGTAAGGGCCAACGGTGACCAGCGATTCGTTAAATCCCAGGTTGAATATCATGCAACTAATAGCTGTACCCATGCATCTGAATGTCAGAAATTCTGCGAAAAAACTGTGAAAACCAGATCGTGAGGCCTGTTTAAGGCTTGTTGAAGTAACAAATGCGTTGTTAACCTTTCATTCATAAATTCCGTTCTTACCCCAAGGGGGCGTTTTGACCGATCTCCAATCCCGCGAATTTGAGGCGTTGGCTGGGCCTATCGCCGCAGCCAGAGCCTCAATCGGCGCGGTGTGGAGAGGCGATTGCCCCATTCCCTTCAACCTGCCGCTGGCTAAGGCAGCTTAACACACAAGGAATCGCCATGTCTGGATCAACAGGTTCTGTCGTCAATGCCGGTGATGGGAATGACCCCGTTCTTGGCTCCAACGGTGCAGATACCCTTGATGGTGGCAATGACAACGACACGATCGGCGGCTTTGCCGGCAATGACAGTATTCTCGGCGGCCAGGGTGATGACAGACTTGATGGCGGTGATGATGCGGATATCGCCTTGGGTGGCCTTGGCAATGACCTGGTTCAGGGCGGCAATGGTGATGATCATCTGTCCGGTGAAAATGGCGCAGATACAATAACAGGCGCGGCGGGCAATGATACGCTTTTGGGTGGTGCGGATAATGACTCCCTCTCGGGTGGGGTTGGTAATGACAGCCTTCTTGGTGGGACCGGTACGGATACGGCGGACTTTCTAACCGCGTCGGGTGCGGTGACGGTTGATCTTGGCGCTGGTACGGCCTCGGGCCAGGGCATTGATACGCTTGGCGAAATCGAAAATGTCCAGGGCGGCAGTTTCGCTGACATTATCTTAGGCGATGGCCAGGCGAATATGCTTGCTGGCGGCGCAGGTAATGACACGCTGGCGGGTGGCGCGAACAATGACTCGCTTTCTGGCGGGGATGGTAATGACAGCATTCTTGGCGGGGATGGTGCGGATACGCTTATTGCGGGTGGGCTTGATGACACGCTAAGCGGCGACGCCGGGGATGACCTTTACCTAGTGGCCGGTATGAGTAATGGCCGGATCATCGACTCCGGCGGTAATGATACGATCTCGATGCTGGGTGGCGGCGTTGAGACAACTTCTGCAAGCGCGGGAGACCTGAGCGGCGGCGCAGGTATTGAGGCGATTGATCTCGCCGGTTCTGGCCATGCGCTTGGTCTGACCGCGGCCAGCGTGCTGGCGCTTTCAGATACCGATGTGCTGCGTGTTTACGGCAGCGGTAATGATGTTCTTCTATTTGAAGATTCCGGCTGGATTCGTGGCACAAATTCTGGCGGCTTAGTGACCTACACGAATGGTGCGGCTACCGTGATGGCTTCGGAAGGTATTGCGCCATCATTGGTATCCGGGCCGACAGACGGCGACGAGACCTTGTCTGGCGGCAATGACGCCGATGTGATTGACCTGCTGGGGGGGAATGACAGCTTTGTCGGGCTCGGTGGCAACGACACTATCTCGGGTGGTGATGGTGCGGATACAATTTTGGGCGGCCTTGGCAATGACAGCATTCTAGGTGGCAATTCCGGTGACAGGATCACTGGCGGCGGCGGCAGCGACACAATAGATTTTGGCGGGGGCAATACGGACCGCGCCCTTTACAATCAGACAGATGGGGAAGCGATTTCAGCGACCATCACCCATAATGGTAGTTCGAGCGGCGTTAATCGCGCCACCGTGACAACGGCCACTCAGGGCACCGACAGCATCATCGGCTTTGAATTGCTTGTTGGGTCCAGTCTGAATGACAGCATTACGGTAACCTCCGCTGCGACGGCCGTTGAAAATCTTTTTCTGTCGGGTTTGCAGGGCAATGATACCATCATTGATAATTATCGTCAGAATGGCGTCTTTGCCGACTACAATACCACTTCGGCAGCACTGACCGCGGGCATATCGGTGGATCTGATCACCGGTTTCGCTAATGATGGCCTGGGAGGGGTTGATAGCCTGGTTGGCATTACCGCCATCAACGCGACTTCCTTCGCGGATACGCTTCTTGGTAGCAATTCCAATGATCGTTTCCGTGGCTTGCAAGGCAATGACCTGGTTGATGGTCGCGGCGGCACTGGCGATATGATTGATTACTCGCAGAATGCCTCAAGCCAGGCAGTCAGTGTCAATCTTGCCAGTCAGCGCGCGGATGATGGCATGGGCTTCACCGATACGCTGATCAGCATTGAGCAAGCGCGCGGTGGCGCTGGAAATGATACCATTTTTGGCGATGATCAGAATAACGCTTTCCGTGGCAACGCCGGCAATGATCTGTTGGATGGCGCCGCAGGTTCGGCTGACGCAGTGGATTACGCTTTTGCGGGCGCGGGTGTCAGCGTGAGCCTAGGGGCTGGTCGCGCGAGTGATGGTACGGGTGGCACTGATACTCTGGCGAATATCGAACATGTCTGGGGCAGCGCTTACGCCGACACGCTAATCGGTGGCCTGGGCGATGATGTGCTGCGCGGCAATGCCGGCAATGATTCGATAGATGGCGGGGCCGGCAGTGCTGATGTCGCGGATTTCCGCAACGCCACAATTGGAATTTCGGTCAACTTGGCCGCTGGTATCGCCCAGGATGGCCAGGGCGGCACGGATACGCTGATTGGCATTGAACAGATTTGGGGCAGCACCCTGAATGACAGCATGTTGGGCGGTGCTGGCAATGAGTTTTTCGTCGGGTCTTCTGGCGCCGATACTTTTGTGGGCGGAGACGGCATTGATACAGTAAGTTATGCCTTCAACCCTACCAACAGCACTGCGGCAACGGCTGGGGTGAGTGTTGACCTTACTGCGGGCACGGGCCGTGATGGTTATGGTAGCGCGGAAGTTCTGCAAGGCATCGAGGTTATCAACGGCAGTAACCTAGCCGATACGCTTGTTGGCGGCAGCGGCAATAACCAGACGCTGAGCGGTGGGGCCGCTGGCGATAGTCTGTTGGCTGGTTCTGGAAATACGCAGCGGCTCTATGGCGATGAAGGCAATGACACGCTGGCTGCGGCCCTTGGCGGCAATGACTCTCTTTATGGTGGTACGGGGAACGATAGCCTCCAGGCTGGTTCGGGCCCGAATGGTCAGGGCCTTTGGGGCGAGGTTGGCAACGACACGCTAGTTGGTGCTGGGAGCGAATGGCTGCTCATTTCAGGCGGCGATGATGCTGATAGTGTACGTGGTGGCAGCGGCGGAAATCAGTATGTGTATGGTGACGCGGGTGCGGATACGCTGGCCGCCGGTAGTGGCTCCAGCCAGTATGTCTATGGTGGCAATGATGCGGATAGTATCCTGGGCGGCTCCGGAAACAACCAGAGCATCTACGGGGATGCGGGCAACGATACCCTGTTTGCGGGCAGCGGGACCAATCACGATTATTCCGGCGGGGATGGCGATGACAGCCTTTCCTCGGGCGATACCGGCACAAAGGATCTCTTCGGTGGCAACGGCAGTGACACGCTGATCGCCGGCATCGCCAATGGCTTTGGCCTTTTCGGTGATGATGGCAATGACAGCTTGGTGGCCGGCACGGGCGTTCATCACTGGCTTTATGGTGGAGCTGGCGATGACACGCTAAGTGACGGGTCTGGCATGGATCACTACTTCTTCGCCGGTACGGGCAATGACAGCCTATGGAGCGGCTCCAACACTGGTAATGTCTACAAAGGGGAAGAAGGCGCGGATACGATCGTTATTGGGACGGGTGGCTGGAGTGGTGGTGAAGGCGGTGACGGGGCGGATAGTCTTGTTGGCGGCATAGGCACTAATCAGGGCATTTCGGGTCAAGCAGGAAATGACACGCTGGTTGCTGGCGGCGGCGCCTCGCAGGTCGTAGATGGTGGCGCGGGCGATGACAGCCTGCTGGGAAGTGCCGCGGCCGATACGCTCAATGGCGGCCAGGATGATATAGGCAATGACAGCCTGCGCGGCGGTGATGGCAATGATATGCTCTATGGCTGGCAGGGCAGCAATCTCGCGATCGGCGGAAATGGCGATGACAGTCTTTACGCCTTTCAATCTGGCAACAGCACCTTTCAAGGTGATGACGGTAACGACCTTCTATCTGGCGGGGATGGCGCGGATATTGCCGAAGGCGGCGCTGGTAACGATGTAATCTATGGTAATGGCGGGAATGATACGCTGCTCGGCGCAGGGGGTAACGATACACTTTATGGTTCTGCAGGTACGAATAGGCTGGAAGGCGGCACGGGCAATGATTTCTATCACGTGGCCAACCAGCTGGATTCAGTGATTGAAAACCTAAGCGCTGGTGCGGATACCATCATGACCTCGGTGGATCTAACCCTGCCGGTGAATGTCGAAATGCTTGCGATAGCAACCGGGGTCACCGGTATTACGGTAACTGGCGGCGCTGGCGGTGACACGCTGATCGGCAATGGGCTTTCAAACACCTATAATGGCGGCGCTGGCGATGATGTGATCATGGTGGGGACCAATCTGACGCTGGCTGATCTCTATGCTCTCTTCCCAACATGACAAGGCGTAATGAAGGCGCCTTGGTGGGCGTTGTTGGGAGGGGTGACGTGGGGCTTCAGCCATGGGGACGTCCTTGATGGAGCCTTTCCTCACCGGGGGCGATATTCTGCCCCCCTGGGGCGCTCATCACGGCTAGCGGCGCGTTATGGGGGTCGCTTGAGAGCCTTAATTGCTGCGGCCCGAATAGCCATGAGCCCAGACAATCTTGGTTCATGGCGGCTTTTTTCAGCGGATTTTGGGGATGGGTTTGTCGTCTGCGTTGCAGGTCATCTCCAAGGCCATGTTATGGGGTCTGTTGCCGGTTGTCAGCCGCGCCAGGTCTTCGTGAAAGACGACCTGGCCTACCCAATGCAGGCGATTTTGGACGCCCCAATGGCTCCGCACCGCTGCGGCAGCGGGTGGTCCAGCTTCCAGGCCTGGCGAGGGTCCTCAACGGCAGAGGCGTGATCCGGAATCGACACGGAAGGCATTGAGAAACCTCATCAAATTGAGGTAACCCATGAAAATTTTCACGCCGCCATCAGAAACCCGGCCCAATCTCAAGCAATTAGCCCAACCGCCTGGGCAAGCCCCGCTTGCCCTGGCTGCGGGCGGGGGGCATACCGCCGCTCTGTCTTGCACTTCCCAAGGGAAAGATCATGCGCGTCAAAGATGTGAAGAAGGTTGTCCTCGCCTATTCCGGTGGGCTTGATACCAGTGTCATCCTGAAATGGCTGCAAACCACCTATAAGTGCGAAGTCATCACCTTCACCGCCGATCTTGGCCAGGGTGAGGAATTGGGCCCGGCGCGCGATAAGGCGCTGCTGCTGGGTATCAAGCCGGAAAACATTTTCATGGATGATCTGCGCGAAGAATTCATCCGCGATTTCGTCTTCCCCATGTTCCGCGCCAATGCCCTTTATGAAGGCATGTATCTGCTGGGCACTTCCATCGCCCGCCCGCTGATCGCCAAGCGCCAGATAGAAATCGCCGAAGCCATGGGCGCCGATGCGGTGGCGCATGGCGCGACCGGCAAGGGCAATGACCAGGTGCGGTTTGAACTGAGCTATTACGCGCTGAAGCCGGATGTGAAGGTGATTGCCCCCTGGCGCGAATGGGACCTCACCAGCCGGACGCGGCTTATTCAATTCGCCGAAGAACACCAGATCCCGATTGCGAAGGATAAGCGCGGCGAAGCGCCCTTCAGCGTGGATGCCAATCTGCTGCACAGCAGCAGCGAAGGCAAAATCCTGGAAGAACCTTGGGACGCGCCAGATGAAATGGTCTGGCAGCGCACCATCAGCCCGATGGATGCGCCGGACCGCGTGACCGAGATCACCATTGAATTCGAACGCGGCGATGCGGTTGGGATCAATGGCGAAAGGCTTTCGCCTGCCACTTTGCTCACACGCTTGAATGCGCTTGGTAAGGAAAATGGCATTGGCCGGCTTGATCTGGTGGAAAACCGCTTTGTCGGCATGAAATCCCGCGGCTGCTATGAAACGCCGGGCGGCACCATTCTTTACGTGGCGCATCGCGCCATGGAAAGCATCACGCTGGACCGCGAAGCGGCGCATTTGAAGGACAGCCTGATGCCGCGCTATGCTGAAATCATCTACAACGGCTTCTGGTTCGCGCCCGAACGGCGCATGCTGCAAGCGCTGATTGATGAAAGCCAACGCAGCGTCTCAGGCACGGTGCGGCTCAAGCTCTATAAGGGCAATACCATCGTCACCGGGCGGCAATCGCCCAATAGCCTCTATTCCATGAAGCATGTGACGTTTGAAGATGACCAGGGGGCCTATGATCAGTTTGATGCGCAAGGGTTCATCAAGCTGAATGCGCTTCGGCTGCGGCTGGGGGCGATGGCAGGGCGGAAGGGCGGGCAGCTTTAGCCAAGTCAATACAGGAGGCTCTGCCCGGAGCATTTTCAAGCCAAGCGGTAAGCTTGGCGACTCGGAAAATGCGACTAGACAAAAAACAGGAGGCTCCGCCTCCTGAACCTCCGCCGGGGTGGCCGTGCCCCCCCGGACCCCGCCAGTATTTGGGACTTCTATTCGGCCTTGATGCCAAGGCCGCGTACTTCGGGTTCCCAAAAGGCGATTTCGTCACGCACATAGGCGGCGAAGCGCTCGGGCGTGTAGCCGCGCATGGCGGGCGTGCCCATATCCTCAAAACGCTGATTGATCGCCGAATCGGAAAGCGCCTGTTCGGTGGCCGCTGCCATGCGGTTCACAATGGCCACCGGCGTGCCACGCGGGGCAAAGAAACCATACCAGGAATGGGATTTATAGCCGGCGATTCCTGCCTCGGCCGCCGTTGGTACGTTAGGCAGCAGGGAAGACCGCTGATCGGTCGCGACAAACAGCACACGCGCCGTCCCGGCATCCTGAAACCCCTTTAGGAGAGAGGGGATATCAGAACAGAACTGAATCTCCCCAGCAGTCAGCGCGGTAAAAACCTGCCCGCCGCCACGATAGGGCACATGCACGGCATCCGTCCCCGTGCGCACGCAGAAACTGGCCGAGGCGATATGGCCCGAAGTGCCAATGCCGGAGGAGCCATATTGATAGCGCCCGGGCGCTGCCTTCAGGGTTGCGATGAATTCCGCCGCGGTGGTGGGCGCGAAATTGCGTGTGGTGACGGCCAGCGCGATGGGCACAAAGACGGTCGGCGCCACCGCCACCAGATCGGTCCGCGCATCAAAAGGCACCGGGGCGGGCAAGCCACGGGCCAGCGCAATGGGGGAGAGGGTGGAAAGCACAAAAACATCGCCATTCGCGGGCTGCTTCGCCACGTAATCCGTGCCCACCACGCCGCCTGCGCCGGGGCGGTTTTCCAGCACCACGGGCTGGCCCAAAATATCGGCAAGCTTCGGCGCCAAAAGCCTTGTGGTGATATCCGTCCCGCCCCCAGTACCGAAGGGTATCACAATGCGGATGGGCCGGCTGGGCCAGGGCGCCTGGGCATAGGCTGGGCAGGCCAGCGGGGTCAGCGCCAGCGGGGTGGCAATCAGGCTACGGCGAGATATTTTGGCCAAGGGGGTGTTCCTTCTTGCGGCTTAGCGATTGAAATTTCTTGTTTAATGCGGGGCTTGGCCCAACTGCCAAGCGATGTTGCGGCAAGCAAGAGGTCTTGCAAAGGGGGGCTTGAGCTGGCACGAAACGAGAACAAAACTGCCCTGCCGCAAAGTGCCCCCGCTTTGCAAGCCCTGATTCATGCACCGCATCTAGTGGCGCCACTAGTGTTGCAAGACTACATCTTGTAGTCAGACCGTAACTTGGGGCATGATCCGGCTTCGGGGGAGTTCTCAGGGGGTTATCCGTGTTCGACGCAGTTCAACTTGAAGGCCATGGCCAGGTACGCATTGATCGCACGCGCGATGCGCTGCTGACCGATTTTGGCAAGGCCACACTAGATGATCGTTATTTGCTGCCGGGCGAGTCCTATCAGGATTTGTTTGCCCGTGTTGCATCCGCTTATGGCGATGATGCGGCGCATGCGCAGCGGATTTATGACTATATCTCGCGGCTTTGGTTCATGCCGGCGACACCCGTGCTGTCCAATGGTGGCACGACTCGTGGCCTGCCGATTTCCTGCTTTCTGAACGAAGCCTCTGACAGCCTTGATGGCATTGTCGGGCTTTGGAATGAGAATGTGTGGCTCGCGGCCAAGGGCGGTGGCATCGGTTCCTATTGGGGGAATCTGCGCGGCATTGGCGAAAAGGTTGGCCGCAACGGCAAAACTTCGGGCGTTATTCCCTTCATTCGCGTGATGGATAGCCTGACGCTGGCGATTTCACAGGGCTCCCTCCGCCGCGGTTCGGCAGCTTGCTATCTGCCGGTCAATCATCCGGAAATCGAAGAATTCCTGGAAATGCGTCGCCCAACCGGCGGTGACCCGAATCGCAAGGCGCTCAATCTCCATCACGGCGTGCTAATCCCCGATGCCTTCATGCGCGCCGTGGAAGCAGATGAAGAATGGGCGCTGGTCTCCCCCAAGGATGGCGCGCTGATGAAGAAGGTCTCCGCACGGGGCCTTTGGATTCGTATTCTGACCGCGCGCATCGAAACCGGTGAGCCCTACATCATTTATTCCGACCACGTGAATAATGCGCGGCCGGAGCATCAGAAGCTGGCGGGGCTTGAGGTTAAAACCTCGAATCTCTGCTCGGAAATCACCCTGCCGACCGGGATTGATCAGCATGGGGAACAACGCACTGCGGTGTGCTGCCTATCCTCGCTCAATCTCGAGACCTGGTTTGAGTGGAAGGATGAAGCGCAGTTCATCCCCGATGTGATGCGTTTCCTGGATAATGTGCTGCAATCCTTCATTGATACGGCGCCCGATTCCATGGCACGCGCGCGCTATAGCGCCATGCGGGAACGTTCGGTCGGGCTTGGGGTGATGGGCTACCATTCCTTCCTGCAGGCACTGAACGTGCCCTTCGAAAGCGTGGTGGCGAAAGTGTGGAATATGCGGATGTTCAAGCATATCCGCGCCCAGGCCGATGCGGCTTCCCGCCTACTCGCCGAAGAACGTGGCCCTTGCCCGGATGCTGCTGAATACGGCTTCATGGAGCGATTCTCCAACAAGATCGCCATCGCCCCCACCGCTTCCATCAGCATCATTTGCGGTGGTGCGAGCCCGGGGATCGAACCAATCGCGGCCAATGTCTATAATCACAAGACGCTGTCCGGGTCCTTTATCGTGCGTAACCCCTATCTGAAGAAGGTATTGGCGAAGCACGGGCGGGATGATGACGATACCTGGACCACCATCACGGTGAATAAGGGTAGTGTGCAGCACCTGGATTTCCTGACCGAACAGGAAAAGGCCACCTTCAAGACGGCCTTTGAATTGGATCAGCGCTGGGTGGTGGAACATGCGGCAGATCGCACGCCCTATATCTGCCAGTCGCAATCGGTGAATTTGTTCCTTCCGGCCAATGTGCATAAGCGGGATTTGCACCAGATCCACATGTCAGCGTGGAAGAAAGGTGTGAAGTCGCTTTACTACTGCCGCAGCCTTTCGATCCAGCGCGCGGATGCGATCAGTGAAAAAGTGGCGCCGCAGGCGGCCCTTGGCGTGGCGGCGCCGGCCAATGATCAGGCGCAATTGCCGCTGGTGGCCGCGGTACCGGCGACCAGCAACAATTACGAAGAATGTTTGGCCTGCCAGTAAAGCTGCGTTAGACTTACTCCAACCCGCCCCCGGCTTCGGGGGCGGTAAGCCCGAAATGGGCAAGGGAGGAAAGTCTGGAATGTTAACGCGTCGCAGCCTGCTGGCCGTCGGGATGGCCAGCACCATTATCACCAAAGCCAAAGCACAAACGGCCACTTGGCCTGATCGTCCGGTGCGGATGATTATCGGCTATCCTGCGGGCGGGCCCACGGATTTTCCAGGGCGGCTATTGCAGGACCCGCTGCAGAGGCTGTGGGGCCAGCCCATTGTTATCGAGAATCGTCCCGGCGCCAGCCAGGTAATTGCTTCCGAAGCGGTCGCGCGTTCCGCCCCGGATGGCTATACTATTTTTCTTTCAGCCAGCACGCATGCCAGTAATGCAGCGGTTTATGCGCGCCTGCCTTACGACACAATCAATGATTTCACGCCAATCGTGAATATTTATGCTTCGCCCACGGTATTGTTCACCGGTGCGGGGCAACCCTTCCGCAGCGCGCAGGATTTGGTGGCGGCAGCGCGGCGTGAACCGGGTATGGCCTTCGCTTCATCCGGCAATGGGTCTTCGGGGCATTTCGCCTTGGAAATGTTCCGCCGGAAAATGGGGCTTGACCTGACTCATGTCGCCTATCGCGGCGCGGCGCCGGCCCTTCAGGATGTGGTGGCGGGGCGCGTGCCTGGCACTTTCAGCACCCTTTCCGGCGCGATTGGCTTGGCGCGTGATGGCAAGCTCCGCCCGCTCGCCATTGGTGGGCCGCAGCGCGTGCCGGTGCTGCCCGATGTGCCGACACTTGATGAACTTGGCATGGGCATTCCGGATACCAGCCCATGGTACGGTTTCATCGCGCCTAAGGGCTTGGCGCGCGATATTGTGGAGCGCATCGCGCGTGATGTGCAGGGCTTGCTGCGGGATGCCACCATCCGCCAAAGGTTGCTGGATCAGGGCGGTGTCATTCTGGGTGAGGGGCCTGATGTTTTCGCGGCGCGTATTGCCCACGAATTGGCTGAAAACATCGTGGTCGCGCGCGAATCCAATATCCGGGTGGAGTAGCTTTGCCACAATATCTTGCGGTTCGTGATTGCCCGACCCACCAATTGTGGTAAAAGCGACGCCGACCAAACAAGATGGGATTCGATACAATGGCCGATGGCATGGTGCAGGATGAATTGCCGGTGAAGTTCGATCTTTTGACCTCGAACCCCGTCTATAAGCCTTTCCGCTACCCTTGGGCCTATGAAGCCTGGTTGCAACAGCAGCGCATCCATTGGCTGCCGGAAGAAGTGCCCCTGGCGGATGATGTGACGGATTGGCAGAAGAACCTGACGCCGTCGGAGCGCAATCTGCTGACGCAGATTTTCCGCTTCTTCACCCAGGCGGATGTGGAAGTGAATAATTGCTATATGAAGCATTATTCGCAGGTGTTTAAGCCTACCGAAGTGCTGATGATGCTCTCGGCCTTCTCGAACATCGAAACGGTGCATATCGCGGCCTATAGCCATTTGCTCGACACTATCGGCATGCCTGAAATCGAATACACGGCCTTCCTCAAATACAAGGAGATGAAGGACAAGTACGATTATATGCATAGCTTCAGCGTTGCGAATAAGACCGAAATCGCGAAGACGCTGGCCGCTTTTGGCGCCTTCACCGAAGGGTTGCAGCTTTTCGCTTCCTTCGCGATTCTCATGAATTTCCCGCGCTTCAACAAGATGAAGGGCATGGGCCAGATCGTGAGCTGGTCTGTGCGCGACGAAACCCTGCATTGCCTCTCCGTGATCCGGCTCTTCCGCACCTTCGTGCAGGAAAACCCGGAAATCTGGACCGAGGAATTCCGCCGCGATCTTTACCTGGTTTGCGCCACCATCGTGGATCATGAAGACGCCTTCATTGATCTGGCGTTTGAATTGGGCGGCGTGCAGGGCCTGGATGCCTCGCTCACCAAGCAATATATCCGCTTCATCGCGGATCGTCGCTTGCAGCAGTTGGGCCTGGAGCCGCTCTATAAGATCGAAAAGAATCCGCTGCCTTGGCTGGATGAGATGCTGAATGCGGTGGAGCACGCGAATTTCTTCGAAAATCGCGCCACTGAGTATTCCAAGGCGAGCACTGCCGGTTCCTGGGAAGAAGCTTTTGTTGATAGCGCCTTTTCATCCCCGCAGCCGGAAGGGGAGATTCAACTCGCGCGGAATTGACGCTGCGTGTTCACGCTCGGTGAATTGGAAGATGCAGCGCGGCTTGTCCACGCTGCCTTCCCGCCGACGCCGCAATATGCTTGGCCGCTGCTCGCGCAACGTGCGGGGGCGGAGATTTGGGTAAAGCATGAAAACCACACGCCGACCGGTGCCTTCAAGGTGCGCGGCGGCGTGGTCTTCATGGAAAGGCTGAAGCGCGAAAACCCACATGTTGCGGGTGTGGTGAGCGCCACGCGCGGCAATCATGGCCAATCGCTTGCCTATGCCGGTGCGCGCTACGGAATACCAGTCACCATCCTGGTGCCGCGCAGTAATAGCGCGGAAAAGAATAACGCCATGCGCGCGCAAGGCGCGCGGCTGATTGAACATGGCGTAGATTTTGACGAAGCGCGGGAGGAAGCCGCAAGGCTTGCCCAGGCAGAAGGCTTGCTGTTTGCGCCATCCTTTGCGCGGGATCTGGTGCTTGGTGTGGCTACTTACGCGCTGGAATTCCTGCGAGCCGCACCACCTCTCGCCACGCTTTATGTCCCCATCGGCCTTGGCTCAGGCATTTGCGGCTGCATCCTGGCGCGTGACCTTTTGGGCCTTTCCACCGAGATTATTGGCGTGCAGAGCACCGAAGCGCCTGCCTATGCGCTTTCCTTCGCGGCGGGGCGCGTGGTCACGACGCCTTCGGCCAATACGCGCGCCGATGGCATGGCAACGCGCCTGCCCGATGCCGGTGCGCTTGAAATCATCCGCAAGGGTGCTGCACGCATCGTGACCGTGACGGATGATGAAGTAGCGGCGGCGATCCGCGCCTATTGGCAGGATACGCATAACCTTGCGGAAGGCGCCGGGGCCGCACCGCTGGCCGCGCTTTTGCAGGAACGTGATGCCATGCGCGGCAAGCGCGCTGGTGTTGTTCTTTGCGGCGGCAATATTGATCTTACGCTCTTTCGTGATTGGGTAATGGCTTGAGGCTTGCGCTACCCCTGCCCGTTCAATCACTTATGGGGCCGCCGCGCGAATGGCCATTTGACTGAAGTGAAAATCACAAAGCCCGGCGAATCATCGCCGATCCCTGCACCTGCGCCGCCACCCAAGATAGGCCCTGCCTCACCCAGCCTGTGCCAAAACCCTGCGGCGATGATGTTCTGGTCTTGCTACCCATGATCCTGTTGGTTGCGCAGATAGCTCACACCAAGGGAGGTATTCCGGCCGAGGTTCTGCGCGAGGTCGGCCGCGAATTCATAGCGCCCAGCCCTTTCGCCTGGTGCCACATCGAACAATTCAGACCATCCGGCATTGAACGACAAGGCAAGTGGCCGCGGCCCCTCGATAATGGTCTTGCTGAGCAAACCAACAATCTGCCCGCTTTGCGATTGCGCGCTGGTCTTGCCATAGGCGTGCGCCTTCATCAGCTGGGTAAGGCGCTGCTGGGCCATATTCCAGCGTCTGCGCGAAACGCAGATCCAGCCCTGGCAACAACCCGGCTTCCGCTTCCAACGCGCCGCCATAAAGGCTGCGGTTGGCCCCTGCACGAAAACGTGAAAACCCAAAACCCAGGCTCGCGGTCTGCCCACCCGCGGCGGTTGGTGCCACGCCGATAAGGCCGAAAGGGTCTTCCAATAATGGTTCGCTTTCCGCATGTGCCGGCAGTAACGGCACGCCCAGCGATAGGGCCACCAGTGCCAGCCTTAGAAAAGAACGAACGGAACACCGCATCGTCAGGCTTCACTGGAAAGGCCGCTTGAATTGGGCTGTGTACAAAGGGCTGGATACTCCTTTTGTCTGAATACGCTTATCCATGCGCCAGCGCCATAAAGCGCTGCGCCAGCCGCACATCAGCAAGCCGGCTCGCACGCTGTGCCTTGGCATCGGCATCAAGGCCCCAGAATTCTTCCTGAAAAACCTCATCCAATATCGCAAGGCGATGCGCCTCATCGGCGTCCAACCGGCCAAGGGTGAGTGCCAAGCCAAGCACCAGGCTGCCAAGCACAGGCACGGCGAGGCCTAGCGCCGCCAGCCCGGCTGGATCATGGCGCGCGACGGCGGCCTGCAGGGCGGCCAAGCTATGGGGCATTTGCGCCACCGGCATCACGCCATGGGTCACCACAAGCGGTGCGTCCAGCGCCAGCGCCGCCCAATCCAGGATGGGCTGCCAGTGTTCCGCCTGGCGTGCGGCCAGATGATGATCCTGGGCCCGATAGCAGAGCAGATCCGTATCCCCATACTTCGCAATGCCTTCGATCATTGGTTGGGGGTCGGGGGCGATGCGTTCCTGTGCCGTGGCCAGAAGCCTGGTCAGGGGCACGTCTTCCTGGTTCATCTCACCGCCCTTGGCCCCGCCGGCCTGATGCCATTCGGCGGCAATGGCCTCAGCCAATGGACGGCTTTCGGTGGCTAGCACCCCGCCGCCAGGCAGGCGGAGTGGCCGCCCATCCAACAGAACACCATGGCCAGCTTCGGGCCGAGGCGCGGCAATGGCCGCTTCCCAGAAACGTTTCATAAGACAGGCTTTAACGCGATTGAAGCTGAAGGGAAATCAGGCGATTGGGTGGGGGGCTAGCGCCACGTGCTGGGGGCCTGAACTGAAAGGTCCCGGCCGCTTGACGCGGGGCGGCCTCCGGCGCTAGTTACGCGGCTCTTGAAAGGGGCTTGGTGCCCCAATTCCTCCCAGGTTCGAACAGACATATCATGGCAAATAATGATTCTGCGCGTAAGCGCATTCGGCAGACCGAAAAGCGCACCGCGCGCAACAAGGCGCGCAAGTCACGTGTGCGCAGCTTCGTGCGCAAGGTTGAAGAAGCGGTTGCGAGTGGTGATAAGGCTGCGGCACAGGAAGCGTTTCGTGCGGCACAACCTGAAATGCAGCGCGCCGCAACCAAGGGTGTGGTGCATGCCAATACCGTCGCGCGTAAATTGTCCCGCCTTTCTGCGCGGGTGAAGAATTTGGGCGCCTGATCGCCCTAAACTTTCTTCTGATGCTCTTGATATTCTGAATGCTGCGCAGGGCAATTTGCCCTGCGTGAAAGCTGTTTTGCGTGCAGCTTGCGGCACGGCAAATGAATTTTCGAAATTTGCGCGCAAGGGTTTTTTGTTATTGAAATTGTCGTGCTCTCTGCCGCATGATGTGGTTCAACGGGGTTGATATTTTGCGAATGCAAGGGGGCGGCGTTTTGCGAAGCATGGAAAAGCAAAGCGAAAACCTGTCCCCGGT
>JBPCSO010000090.1:0-12993 GCA_051007055.1 Roseomonas sp. | reverse complement strand
ACGGTTCTAAGCAACCTCGGCAATGATACGCTTTCCGGCTTTGAGGGCATCTTCGGCTTCAACAAAAATGAATCGATCTCCGGCAGTTCTCGGGACGATACCGTTGCTACGGCTGGTGGCCACAACACAATGCTTGGGCTTGATGGCAATGATAGCCTGACAGGTGCCATCGGCAACGACATCCTTGATGGCGGCAATCATAACGACACACTTGTGGGTAAGCGCCCCTAAAGCGCCGGTAACATCGAACCACTCATTACTCGCGCGGCCCACAACTGAATCGCCGCCGGTGATACCGCGCAGGGTATCATTGCCGGCAACGCCATCCAGCGTGTCTTTGCCTGCGCGATCACTTATTTGGTTATCGAAACCATCACCCACCAGACTGTCACAGAAAGCCCCGCCTACAATATCTTCAATGCCTACGAGCCAGTCATTGCCATCGGCGCCTCAGGCTCTGCCTAGGGTCAGTTCAACAGTAACTTCATCAGACGCCAACTGGTAGATTGCAATATCGCCGATACTGTCGGCCCCACCGCTGATTGAATCATTACCAAGCCCGCCACCAGCTTGTCAGCGCCAATGCCGCCCTCAAGGCTATTGGCCAAGCTATCGCCAATCAAAAGGCCCGCAGAATTACCGCCCTGGACATTTTCAATGGATGAAAGCGTGTCATTGTCATCCGCACCAAAGGCAAGCTGCAAACCGCCATTCAAATCAACCGTAACCGCGCCATCCGCAGCAGCATAGGAAGCCCAATCCGTACCGTTGCCGCCAAAAATCGAATCATTGCCCAGGCGACCAGCCAGAGAAACCGCCCCCGTAGCTTTTCCGAATATGCAAGGATTTTCGGCACATATTCGTAATTTTTGCGCATCGAAAATCCGAAAACTCCCTCGCCACTCGATCCGAAAAATTTCCGAAACGGGCGTAAGCAAGCGCGGATGTGCCTTCCCGCAGGGCTCGTTTGTGATGCGTTTGTGATCCCCTTGTGATCGCGCCGAGATCGCAGCGCTGCATCCTCGCTTCGCATTGGAGATGAGGAATGAATGACAAAGAGCCCCGAGACCCAGCAGTTTTTGTCGTGACGGTGAGAACCGGCGGTGGGGACGACGCAGTGCGCGGATGCATCATCCCAGTGCTTGCTGCAGGCACTTCGCCTTCGCCAAAGCGCTGGTTTCAGTCCCTCGACCAGATCTCGGTAATCATCCGCAGTTTTCTAAACCGCCAAAGTGGAACCCAACTCGAAGCAGACAACAGGAGAACCCGATGAAGACGAGACATAACAGTTACGCCGCTGGCTTTGGGGTGGCGGAGAGCTGCCGTTGTACAATGACAGCAGATGAGAGCTGGCAAGAGCTTGAGGCTTACCCTGCGCAAGCGTGGGCCACACCGCCGCCAGCCTTCCTTGCTGAATCGGAGGACTGGTCACGGCTCTATAGTGCAGGCGTAACCTACCAGGACGGCGTAAGAATGCTTCTTGGCCCTGAGGGGGAATCGCTCACAGACCCTGAGGTTGACCAGATTCTCGAACGCATCACCGACAGCATGGAACCTGCGCAGGCCGCCGAGTTCCTCAGTGGTATCGGCCGTGCTTTGCAAGGTGCGCTGCCCGTACTCGGCCAAGTCGCAAAGGTGGCCTTGCCCATTGCCGGCGGCGCTATCGGCAGTGTCGTCGCCCCGGGGATCGGAACCGCGCTTGGCGGTGCGCTCGGCGGCGTTGCAGGCGATCTTGTCGGCAAGGCAACTACGCAACGCCCTGCACCACAGCGGGCACGGATGCCAGCACCCGCCAGGCCAAACTTTACCATGCCCCGCCCGCAGGCGATGCCCTTCCCACAGAGTATGGGCGCGCCAGCTATGCAGACGGCGATGCAGATGGCGGGCGCAACGGCAGCACCTATGTCGAGCGCTGCGCAGCAGCTGCTTGGCCTGCTCAATAATCCCCAACTCCTCGGCGGCTTAGCAAATGCAGCGCTGGGCGGTGCGGGCGCGATGCCTGGTGGGGGGGCGTCGCTCGCCCCCCTGCTGAACAGTTTGGCTTCGCTTGCGGGCGGAGCGGCGGCCGAAGTGGCGGGCGAGAGTGTTGCTGAAAGTGAATATGCGGATGGAACCAGCGCACTTGCACACCGCCTTATTGGTGCCGTTCAGGGGGCACGCCGCTGATGGAAACGGCTGCAACCCCGTCCGCGCTCGAACTTCTGGATAGCGCCGATATTGATCCCCAGACACTCGCTATCCTGAAGCTTGCGATGAGCCGAGGGCAGACGACCGCCACCGGCGAAGAAGTGGATGAGCAGCGTGAACGCCTTGAACGTCTTGCGGGAGCCAATCGAAATCTTCTGCGCATGATGGACAAGCTGGCTGGCGCTATCGGCGCCTGCCACGAGTGCTGGGGCGCGGATCCTGATTGCAGCACCTGCAATGGCGAAGGGCACCCTGGCTTCTTCCCGCCGAACCGTTTGGCCTTTGAGGCTTTTGTCCTGCCCGTGGTCCGCGCCATGTCGGCGCGGATTGCTTCCGTGCAGAGGCGCCCTTCAGCCCCCTTGGGGACATGGGTGCCGAATTTCACCCTTCAACGCAACACAAAGGAGAACTGACATGAGTTCCGAAAACGAATCTATTCGCCGCCTCGCCGAGGATTATGAGAGCGACTATGATGATGCCGGCCTGTTCGGTGACAGTGACTATGAAAGCTTTGATGAACGCTTCGGCGGGCGCGCCCGCTTCCGCGCTTCACCGAGTATCGGGGGCGCGCAGGTAAATACTGGGAGCGGTCCAATGCCAGTCCGCTTCCAGCAGCGGGTGGCCAGCGCCGCCGCGATTGAACGGCTGAAGCAGGACACGCAACGCGCCATTTCTGAAGTGCGCGGGGATATGGTGAAGTTGCGCAGCGATACTGACAAGCGGCTGAAGGCGACGAATGATCGGATCGGCGCAATGCAGCAAAATTCAATGCTGACAACCTTGCTACCGCTGCTACAGCCACCGCCAAAGATCACGAGCATCACGCTACCCGGCAAGGATGGCAACGTGGAGGCCGACAAGGCCCTTGTTCCGACAAAAGTCGAATTCGAACGTCCCGACATGATGATGATGATGCTGCCCCTTCTGCTTGGCGGTGGCCTTGGTGGCGGCGGCAGCGGAACAGGCCAAGGCGCCGGTCAGAATGACATGATGCTTCTGACCGTGGCTCTTATAGCTATGAACAAAGGAAGATAGCCATGAGCCTTCCGATTGATTTCGCGAGCACTATGCTCATTTCGCAACGGCTCGGTGATATTCCGAACGCTGCGCCATTGCGGGATGTACTAACGCTCTCCCCTCTTTTGCGCGGCAATGCTGCCGCACAGCTCGTCTTCAACATGCGAACGGCTGATGAGATCGCCGAAGTTCTGAAAACTCGTGCAGCGCTTGAGGAGAAACTCAAGAACGCGTCGGGTCAGAACGCCAATCTCAATAAGGAGATCGAAAAACTGAAGGCGGAGCTCGCGGAGAAGGATACGAAGCTAAAGGGTCTCGAGCGAGACAGCGAGACTGAGAAAAATAGACTCCTCAAGCATTTGGTTATTCTGGAGCATCCCAAGATCTCGAGCCAGGCAATCGTGGGTCAAAAGCTCACGGCCGCCTGGGGCGAGTACGAAGGCAGTCAGAAGGACTCAAAGAAAACGCGCTCTTGGGTCGTTGAAGGAAAGCCCCAACCTATCGGCGATGAATTCACACCGGACGTAAAGAAGATGGGTAAAGAAGTATTCTTGCGGGAGGAGTTCCAGACGCAAATGGGAAAGGTGACGGTTGATAGTCAACCCATGACAATCGCCGCACCATAGAAAGAACTGGGGCGCTTTGTTGCCCCTAGGGAGAGCGTCATGGACCCAGCACTCGCCGAACTCATTGAGGGACCGCCGGAAGACGTCCTCGAGGTATTGCTCCGCCTCGAGGATCCCTCCAGCTTGCCTGATGGCGTTACGTCTATCGCCCGTTTCGGTGAAGTAATATCGGCGCGCCTGGCGCGTGGCGATATTCAGCGGGTATGGGCCGATCCGCGTGTCGTATCACTCAAGGCACCGCGGTTACTTGAATATGCCGATAGTGCCGAACAGTTGGAAACTGGGCCGATATCGGCTGCGGCGCGGCGGCCAGCTGACCTCAAGGAAACCGGAAGGGGCATTATTGTCGGTGTCCTCGATTGGGGGTTCGACATCGCCTCCCCTGCCTTTCGTACGCGGGATGGACGTAGCCGCATCCTCTCACTTTGGGATCAGCGCGGCCTTCCGGAAATTGCGGCGCCGAAGCCTTACGGCTACGGCGTCGTGCACGACCAGGCTGCGATAGACAATGCTCTACGACAGCGTGATCCTGAAGCGGTGTTGCGTTACCGCGCTGCCGATGCGGATGCCGGCAGCGGTACGCATGGCACGCATGTAGCAGACATCGCAGCGGGAACTCCTGGACCTGGCCGCGAGGGTGGCGTGGCCCCGGATGCGGATCTGGTTTTCGTGCATTTGGCGGCAGGCAGTCTTTCAGGCCTGGCAGGGCTGGGCGACAGCGTGCGTATCCTGGAAGGGCTGGATTTCATCCGCCGTATCGCTGGCGGACGCCCTTTCGTTGTCAACATGAGCCTTGGGCGACACGCGGGGCCGCAGAATGGTACTACACTGGTCGAACGCGCAATTGACGCGCTACTGCGTGAAGCACCGGGGCGTGCAGTGGTTATGTCCACGGGCAACTACCAGCTTGCGCGCGCGCATGCCGGCGGACGGATCCGCCCAGGCGGGCAACAGACATTGGCTTGGCAGGTCGGAGATCGGGCGCGCAGTGCCAGCGAAGTTGAAATCTGGTACCCCAATGCTGATCGTCTGCACGCGGTCCTTGAAGGACCAAATGGCACACCACGCATCGAAGCTTCATTAGGCCAAAGCCAACCAATCCTGCTGGACAATCGGGAAGTTGGGCGCATCTACCACCGGGCCTTTGACCCAAACTCGCCAGACCACCACATCAACGTCTTCCTGCGTCGCGGAGCACCATCCGGAACCTGGAGTCTACGGCTGCTTGGGCTTGCCGTATCAGACGGGCGATGGGACGCCTTTGTTGAGCGGGACGGCAGCTGTGCGACATGCCAGGCAATATTTGACGGCCCCTTGATTAAATCACGCGGCACGCTTGGTTCGGTATGTAATGGTCTGCTTTCAATCACGGTAGGCGCAGCCGATATGCGTCATGATCCGCTGCGTATCGCGCCGTTTTCGAGTAGCGGGCCGACGCGTGATGGCCGCCAAAAGCCGGATCTTGTTGCGCCAGGTGTTGGCATACTTGCGGCGCGTTCACGATCGCCCAAGGCGCCGACCGGCGGTCTAACCCACAAGAGCGGCGCTTCGCAGGCTGCACCACATGTAGCGGGGACAATCGCGCTGATTTTCGAAGCAGCCAAGCGGCCGCTATCAATTCACGAAACACGAGCAGCCATCATCGGTACAGCGATGCTCGACCCGTCGTTATTGCAAGAGCCCTTGCGGTCTGGGGCTGGACTTCTGGACCCCGAGGCTGCCGTGAATGCAGCCCGCATTCTAGCACGTTCCACTCCCTTTCGCATTCCACCAGCAACCGAGGAGATCAACATGACACGTAGCCTTCTGGCCTATCCTACACGCACCACGCACCCCTGGATGGGCGACTCAGCATTCCCCGAAAATCCGGCGGTGATCGCTGGCTTGGCCCGTGCAGGCGCCGCCATGGGTGCAGTGGGCGATGCGGTTGTTGGACTGGACAAGACAATAGACTTCTTGCAACGCCGTGTTTTCACCGGCGCTTTCTCACTGACTGCCACCGCTGCGTCTGTAACCCCATCTCGAATAGGTCTCGGACCAAGATTTACTGAAAGCCGCATCTTCCGCCTACGGTGCGTGCAGCCTATTCTGAGTGATGACATCATGGCATTCCAAGTGACCGTTGATGCGGATTGTGCCAATATCTACAATATCTCAATCGTACGCGATGAGTCCCGATCTGCCTTCCTCATCAACTCGGCGCTATCGCTGACTTTCCAGCCACGCACCCAGCAGGACCGTGGCAGGGTGCGCCCCAACGTACCCTTCTACATTACAGGCCTTTGGGATCCGAGCGGTCCCGGTAACGAAGAATTCTCTGGGCGGTTACTGGTTGAGGCCGATGGATCAATGGAACTCTCCATCCAGGCGCCCGGTGGGCGCGTCCGCGTCGAGGGAACGAGCAGGTTCGGCGCGGCACGTTCCTGCCCTTTTCCTACTGCCGCTGATCCAAGTGCGCCCAACCCGGTACCTGTGGCACCGCCAGATAGCGGTCGTCTCGCTCCGCTGCCTTCAGGAGGCGGCGGGAGATCAGCACCTTATCCCGATAGTCGGCATTTACTGCCAATGAGCCCCACGCAGACGCATATATTCTTTCTCACCTCGGCCATGGCCCTCACAGTGAGTGAGACGAACCGGCTGCAGTCATGGTTGAACCAACTTGGCACCCCGGTGGTAGAGCAGATCCGAAACGGCGGAATTCCCGTATTCGTGACTGGACACGCGAGCCGCAGCGGCAATGAGGTCAGGAACATGGAGATTTCAACGCAGCGCGCGCGTGCAGCGGCAGAGGCACTGCGTGGGTTGGTTGGCCCAGGTGCAGACATCCGGTTCCAGGGCCAGGGATCGCGTGAGTCAGTTGGCCAGCACTCGAATGACCAGGCTGATCGGCGCGCCACGATCCGAATTCAGTTACCGGCTTAGTGCATCAAGTTCATCGGCGATACGGCGCAACCTCGCGGCCATCATCGCTGGCTCGGGCCGCTCTGCGGAGCGTGCCCGAAACCGAGACGGCAGCGCAAGTAGCCGAAGGCGCCTTGTCTCCTCCGATGGTGCCAGATCAAGTTCGGCGCGAAGATTGCGCTCAAAGGAACGGTAGGTAGAGAGTGCAGCAGCCTTGTTACCAAGTGCCAAATATGCGCGCATCACTTCCTGCTGCGCTTCCTCAAGCAGCGGCTCCGCGGTTGCGAGTGCATGGCCGCGGCGGACCACCTCCGTCCAGTCTCCTGTTTCACGAGCGCATTTTAGCCCGATAAGGTTTAGATCGGCCCGAAGCGCAGCGTAATAAGCGCGCCGTCCGAGGCACCATTCGTCACCGTCACCCGCCATAAAGTCACCGGCATAGGCTGCTTCTGCAAGCATCACCGACCGACGCCTGTCCTCGGGTACGGTGGCTGCTCGTGCAACGGCCACGGCTGCTTCGAAGGCAACCGCATCAGTTGACGCACGAGCGACCGCCGAAACTCCGATACGCCCATCGCCAGCGATGAGCCAGTCTGCAAGCATTACCGTCTCAAGCGAGGCTTTGAGCCGCCATAACTCGGTAGCAAGTGCCTTACGGCTTGAGGTGGGATCAGCACCCGGCCAAAGCGCTTCAGCTAGAGCCTCCCTGCACAGACCACGGGATGGTCCGAGGGCAAGCATCGCAAGAAGGCGTTGGGTTTTGCGTCCGCGCAGTTCCATCGCGGTTCCGTTCGCTGCCCTTAGCAGCACCCCGCCAAACAATGAAAGCGAAGGACCAGACGACACCATCTTTCCTATCCTGCCTGCAATGCCAACACTTGCCGTGAAGCACCCCGTTTCACAGGATGCGCCTTCGACTGGTTGGCGCTGTTCTCTCGTAGATGACTGCCTTAAGCCAAAAATCAGATTTCACGTGAGTGATTAAACTGTGAAGGGTCCATGGATGATCTTCAAAATTCTTATAGCGAAAAAGATCCTCAAAAAATCGGACGAATTAGAAACTACGCTTCAACGATCCGGTTCCTTTGACAGGCTGATTTTTTGGACTACCTTGATAGGGCAGGAAAAAATAGAAAAACATCGTTCTTGTCCAGGTTTGAACCGGCGGGTGTTAGGTACAATCAAGGCACTCATCCCACGTGATTAATTAGTTGGCGAACTAGACAAAATTACAGCCACCAACAGCCATGCAGTCGGGTTGCACAAGACGAATGATTTAGTGAACGCGGCTCTTGGAATTGTTCACTTCAACCTCACATACCTATACGATTTGCAAGTCGAGCAGCATACTCAGCCTGTTCATCAGTGGCTAGATCACTAGGTGAATCAGCTTGTTCCGATAATGTACCAAGTGCCAATAGGCGCGCTACCTTCGGGGCGGCCACGCTTGTGCCGGAAAGACGGAACCCAGAGCCGCTACGTGAACCGGCCGATCTGACCCCGCGAAGAGCTGTCGAGTCATCCGAGATAGCCGAGGCATGCACATTGCCGGCGCTTGGCAAAACACTTCCTGAATGCTTTGTCCCAGCACTTGAATATTCGGTGGCACGGCCCGTGTTGCCGTAATACCCGCCGACGACGAGAACCTTTTCATGTGTCGCAATGCCATTGAGCGTCCCGAACCGCTTCACAAACGCAGGCCCCTTGGTCTCAACACGGGTGAGTTCACCCCTCGCATTAAACCGAGAAGCAAGCGGATCATCGAAGTAGCTTTGCCGTCCACCTCTCGTATATCCAAATGGATCATTATCGCGCAGGATACGGCAGGAAACTGGCAATGTGAGGCTGCCGCCCCCAGCTTTTGATAGCGCTACCTGCCATCTTCCAGATGGCGCTGCTGGCAGTGCATTATCAAGAGTCTCTGTTGCAGCAGAAGAAACGAGAATACGGACCCATTTTTCATTATATGCCTCGACGCTGCATCGGCCGATGATCCGCCCTTCAAGTGATAGGGCCGCATCTAGGATGATGGTAGTGGCGGGCTGCGGTGCCAAATCAAAATTGAGCGCCTGGGTTGCAGAACACTCCCTCCCAATCGGTGATCTGATAGAAATGGAAAAAGCCGCAGGCTCATCGGCCATGAATGGTAACCAAACCTCAAGATAATTTGGCGTCCGATCTGTAGGCTGTAGGCGCCAGGGAATAGAATAGGGCTTACCGCTATTGATAGCTTCTGCGGGAATTTCGCCATAAACCCGATCACCAAAACTGTTGCCCGCAGGCATGACGAGTTGTGTGGGGCTTCCCGTTTTTTCACGCATAACAATGCGCTCACGAATGGCTTGTTCCAGAATACTACTGCCATCATGGGGACCGTCGGTGTAGCCATAACTTAGGTTGATGATTACGGGCAGCTGTGCGTTCGGATCACCGCAATAGGCCCCCGCAATCTTCCGTGCACAAAGGAAAATATAGTCTAATGCATCAAGAATGAAAGCGTCTTTGCCTATGCCTGTCGTATCAATCGTCACCGCAGGCGGCAATTGCACGGCAACCACGCGAATACGGTCCATCTCTTGCGGTTGCATACCGGGACGCCAGCCGGCAGCTGCATCGAGTACATGGGATCCATGAGTGCCAAATCGGAACATCGCCGGTGTCTGTCGCGCGACGATGTCAAGCGCACCGGAATGCGCATAGATTGTATCCTCATCAGGGCCGTGCTCAGCGCGCAAAGCATCAATATCATTGCGTGTGAGATCGCGCCCATAAGGCAGCCGCCAGTCAGATGCGGCGCCTTGCAGCCAGCAATACTCAACCCTTGTGCTGCGGCCTGACGAGTCCAAAAGGTTTCGATGAGCGAAGGGAATACCATCGTCAATGACAGCCACCACTACCGGTAGGCCATTTTTCGTTACGCCAGAAGTGGCTTCAAGCCCGCGCACCTTTGATCGCTCTGATGCAGGATTTACACAGGTGTCAATCAGGGGTGCATTGAGCCTGAAGAATGGCTTACAGGTAATGCCTTTTGAAGAAAGATAGCTCTCTAGCGGCGCGCAAAGTAGGCGCAGCGTTTCGCTGATGTATCCGAAGTCGGCAGAGCGCCGCCTAGCAGGATCGCCCAGATCCAGCACGAATGGCCAATAAGTTGATGCGTCACTTCGTCCCTGAGTAGCCAGCGAAGCTTCGCTCCAGAGCAGACGGGGCTTATTGGAAGGTTCGCCATACTCACCGAAATCTCTTGGTAATGCGGTTTGTGGAAGGCGCACCACTCCTACAATATAGCGCATCTTCTCCCGCTCAATAGTAAGCCCAGTATAGGCTAGTCCTGTACCATACAGCCATCCCTCATAACTTCCGATATATCGAGAGGTTGGATCGCTCTGGGAATCAGGGGTCATGGCCAGAGATCCTATACATCACGGTTTGAATTCGTTGAGCGTTTGACTCCAGAGCCAGGCAAAAAGTGGGCTCTCGGAGATCGGGTGGCCTTGAGCAGCGCGTTTGAGTCCATTCGTGAATATGTGGCCATCTTTCCCGGAGCTGGGGTTACGAAAATCCGCAAGCAAGAAATCGCTATCCTCAGCGTCATACCCGCGCCAAGTTGCCGTCCCATTCTTGCAATTGGCCAGAATGATTTGTCCAACCACCTCACCTAAAGCTGCGCCAGCCCAAGTGTCGATTGGGTAATGCACACCGGCAACGGTACGATTCACCGCAATGCGTTCCGCCTGTTTGTAGAGCAATGCAACTAACCGTTCTGTCAGCGGATATGGTTGGCGGTCAGGCGACCGCGACGCCAAGGTTTCCAAAAGGCCAGTCAGCACCGTGGCCACTGCGAAGGCTTCTGCTGCATGCGCGCTAGGGAAGCTACCATGGGCAGGTGTTGGTATCATCGGCATTACCGTCGCACCCCGACGATCGGGCCGGAGGCAGGCCAGATGGTGCTTGGTGATCATGGCGACATGAGCCGCTATAACCTGAGTGATCCCGATCAATTCGAAGCAATGCCTGTTCGTCCCGCCATTGAGGCCAAGGATGCTTGCAAAATAGTCTGACGGAAAGCCCGTTTGGGTCAGGATTTCGGCGGCGCGATCGGCTCGTTGGTCCGCATAGCTGCGCAAATGCCTAAGCTGCTTGCGGAAAAGCTCGGCGCTCGGCCGATGTAGTGTAAGGAAGCACTGATCCTGATATGAAAGCTCAACGCCGGTGAAGGATATGAGTTCATTGTTAACGCGGCGCTTACCTGCCGTCCATTTGAGATGCTGAAGGAAATCGGTGAGATAAAGCGAGGCCCTGACCCATGGCGCCCATAATGCAAGGTTTGAGGCTTCAGAGAATGGCAGGTCGCTGTAGGTCCCGCTTGCAGTTACGCCGTCGTCGTCGGGGCCAGCGGCGTGGGCAATAGCCTGGGAGGCGATGACCAAGCCCTGAGAAATGGCAGGGCTGACAGCATCGGAAGGAACAAAAGCCCCGATGCCAGTGGCCCCAATTCCGCCAATGCCGCCGATGCCACCCATGCCGCCTATGCCGCCAATGCCTCCTATCCCGCCTATTCCACCGATACCGCCGATACCGCCTAACCCAGCCATAACTGATCTCCTATATCATCTGATGTTTGCAGCCCGCAGGGCTGCGGCTGCCTTCGCTCCGAACTTCGTGCCTGCCGCCGGATGTTCCGAGAGGTAATTTTCTACCGTAAAACCTGGTGCAGCCCGCATCAGCTGCTGGCCCGCCTGACGCAATTCGTCACCTCGATCAAGATTGTGCAGCGCGATAATCTTGGCTCGTAATGTTGAGAGGTGTCGATTATTAAGGGCGAGGGAGGTTTCAGCAAAATTAAGCGCCTCCTGATAGCGTCCTGCCGAGAGATAAGCTGTGGCACTCAAGGATTCATAGAAATAGCGGAACGGGTCAATCGGAGATCTTTTCCGCGCCTGATCCACAAACTCAACCGCCTTTTGGCCCTCATCGCGAAATGCATGCAGGGTCCCGCGTAACAATAAAGATAGTGCCTCACTAGGGTTAAGGCTTAGAGCAGATTCATAACGCTGCTCAGCAATATCAAGACGCTTGACCAAATTCGTGTGAGCTAAACCATCAATGGCAAGACAGAAGGCATTGTCTGGAGATAAATCGAGCGATCGCGCTGTGCAATCAAGGCCAAATTGTATTTCTTCCTTTGCGTTTACGCTCCAACCATTAAAGACACTCAGAAAATACCATTTACCCAACCATGCATGAACTTCGGAGGCATAAGGATCGCGCCTAGCGGCTTCTTCAAGAAGAAGGCGGGCCCGCGCAAGCTCTCTTAGCGTTGTGCGATTCATCAGCCTCACACCAGCGATTACGAGCCGGTGATCGTCAATATTGGCGATCGAGCGATCAGCCACATGCGTAAGAGCCTCATCAGCAATGGCAGCACCGACTGCAGCGACAACGGCGCCAATGCCGCTCTCAGTAACGTGCATTATCCTGTCAATCGGAGTGGCAAACTGGCGCGTCCAAAGAATGCGCCCAGAACCCACATCTATAAAGTCAGTATCAAGTATAAACTCGCCGCCGCTACGCCTGATACTGCCGGATATGCAGTAGTCTGCATGGAGCCGCTGCCTCACCCGCGATATATCAAGGCCGCCGTGAGCCAATTCACGGGTGGAAAGATGTGAGATCACCGCCAATAGACGGGACCGACTGAGCGAGCGGCACATTTCCTCAGCCAGCCAATCGCCTACAGCGATATCATTTGGTTCACCACCCACCGCGCGAAAGGGGAGAACCGCCACTACAGGCAGGATAGACCGCGTCTCGCCTCGCCTTGATAAAGTAAAAAGACCTTCAAGCTGGGCCGGGTTTGCACGAATGCTGGACAGCCACTGCTGAAATCCCGCTTCCCGTATATCCAGCCCCTCAAGAAACTGACCCTGCCTCGGATGTCCGACGAAGTGGACGCGCGTTAGATCCAGGGTGATTTCGGCATTAGTGCTCGTAATGACGCTAGCAAAGACAGGTCCCAGGATCGCTTTAATGTCGGCCAATGCCCGACGGAGACTCTGTCGCCCGGTGTCGTAGCAAGCGACCCCCCATAGGGTCTCTTGAAGAAAAGACCGCGTCCTTCTCCCGAAGGGCGCTGTGGCGAGCAAGGCAAAAAGAGCCTTATGCTTAGCGCCGGCAACCTCGAAGACGCCCGCCTCCCGGGAGCGGATGGTGCAGGCGCCAAAGAGGTTTATTTCTAGGATCTTATCCTGGGTCACGTCCGAGC